>NZ_JBGNUU010000013.1:0-275403 GCF_041950485.1 Nonomuraea sp. ATR24 | reverse complement strand
TCACCCGTTCGCCGCTCGAGTACCCCGAAGGGCCTTTCCGCTCGACTTGCATGTGTTAAGCACGCCGCCAGCGTTCGTCCTGAGCCAGGATCAAACTCTCCAAAAAAGGTTTGATACCAGGCAACATATCCGTCAAATATTTGACGAGGTGTTGCATGAAAAACTTCATGCACTGGCTTTTGACACACTGTTGAGTTCTCAAGAAACGGACGCTTGCTCCCCAGTCCTGCGAGAGGCGCTCATTTCGTTGTGTCTTAATTCTTTCAGCCGTTCAAGTCTCTGTCAAATTGACCGGACTTGCTCGACCTGCTGGAATTTCGACGCCCCGCTAACTTACCAGCCATTCGGACAGCTTCGAACCGTCCGGATGTCTCGCCAGAGAGTGGGATTCGCCGGGCACCTCCGGAGCTTGATCAGCCCCTCGTCGCCCGCGCCTCAGCAACTCTAGCAGCCCCGAAGACCACCGTGGCCCGTCTCGGGTAATCATGACGTTCTTCCCTCCCCAGGCAACCGCCAAACCTCTCCACGCGCATGGCAAGGCTCGGCCCGGGGGCGCACCCCCCGGATCCGGCGGAACGCGCAAGTGCCCGGCAAGTCATCCGCAATCGCTCCCAGGTACGAAGTACGTACGAGCAGACTGCGCTCTCGGAGGTATCCGCCATGACCCGCTCGGAGTTCGACGACATCCGCGCCTTCCTCGCCGACGACGCCACGCAGCCGGAGGATCTCCTGCGCATCGCGCGGACGCTCGTCGACGACCTTGAGCACGCCCGGATGCGCGAGGCCGTCATGCGCACCCACTACCTGCGGCTGCTGACCGCCGCCCGCGCCACGGTGGCGGCCGACTCGGTGGGGGCGCCCGAGCCGATGGCGTTCCTCACGCACGAGCTGGGCGAGCACGGCCAGCTTCCGGCGAACGGCGAGGCCGTGCAGCGCATCCTGTCCGACGCCCGCACGGCGGCGGCGCTGCTGGCCTGCCTGGAGCAGCATGCCCGGCCGAGGCCCCGCGCCGGCATCCGGTTGCGCCGCTGCGTCGGCTCCGTCCGCACTCTGCCGCGCTGACCCCGACGCGCCCCTTTCCGGACCGGTCGGGAGGGGGCGCCACGCCGGGTCGGTCAAGGGAGAGGCGCCACCGGGGGGCCGAGGAAAGAGGTGCCGCTGCTGGGCCGCACCGGACGAAAAGCGTGCGACCCGGCCCGTACAGCGGCGGACCGTAGAACCGGCGCGGGATAGAGCGCGCGTGTATCACCGGATGACGACCTGGGACATACCCGCGCTTGGCGGACGGCCTGGGAGACTGCGCATATGTGGCAACGCGGGATGAACTGGGCGGCAATCGCCTTTGTCGGGACATTCAGCGTTATGTGGCTGGGTGTCGTGGTGTACGCGGACGTGGCCTCTGCCTTTTGGACGCGCGCCGGTCAGGTGGTGTTCGCCCTGTTCCTGCTCGGATGGGCCGGGTGGAAAGCGGCCATCATGATCGGCAAGGCGTGAGTTCGATGAGCGAGCAACCGTACGAGGTCAGTCAGGACCTGGGGGACGACCCGCAGGCGTCGTTCGCGGCGATGTACCTGGACCGGCTCCCGCAGCGGCATCGGATCGACGAGATCGACGACGCGGCCGCCCGCGGGATCTCCCGGTGGACGCGCGAGGAGGACGTGCGCGAGTCCGACGCGCACGTCGACCCGCTCGCCGAGCCGGAGTGCTACTTCGAGTGACTACGGCGTGTACGGCGGCGCGACTCCCCAGCCCCAGTGGGGCACGGGCGCCTGGGGCGGAGGCGTGGCGCCGGGCTGGGAGTTGTGCCGGGCAATGCGGGTGCCCCATTCGATGTAGCCGAAGAACGCGGCCCTGAACTCGGGGTCGTCGGGCAGCGCGACCTCGTCGGCGGCGTCCATGAGCAGGCTGACCCAGCGCCGGCGCTGCGGCTCGGTGATGGCCTTGCCCAGGTGGTAGGAGAGCATGTGCGCGTATCCGCCACGTTCGTCGGTGTAGCGCGACGGACCGCCGAACACCTCCGCCAGCCACATGGCGACGTGCTTGGGGTGCCCCGGGTCCATGTGCGCGAACAGCGGCCCGATGAGTTCGTCCTTGACGACGTGTCCGTAGAAGACCTCGGTGAGCCGTTCCAACGCCTCGATGCCGCCGGCCCATTCGTAGAGCGTCGGCACATTCTCTTCAGTCATGTAATCATGTAATCATTGATCAACAATGGCGGACAAGCCCATAATTCCGAGATGTTCGACCATAACGACCACTACCACGGCCTGCTGCTGAAACAGCTTCCGCCGGGCGCCCGGCACGCGCTCGACGTGGGGTGCGGCACGGGGGCGTTCGCGCGGGCCCTGGCCGCGCGCGGGCCGGCGGTGGACGCCGTCGATCCGGACGAGGCGGTCATCCGGGCCGCCGGTCAGACTCCCGGGGTGACGTTCACGCACGGCGACATCACCGCGATGGAGCTGCCGGGCGGACGCTACGACTTCGTGTCCTGCCTGGCGAGCCTGCATCACGTGCCGTTCGGCACGGTGAGCCGGCTGCGGGAGGCGCTGGCTCCCGGCGGGGTGCTCGCGGTGCTGGGCTGCTATCGCGAGAGCACCTGGTCCGACCGCCTGGTCAGCGGGGCGGCCGTCCCGGCGAACGCCGCCATCAGGCTGGCCCTGGCAGGCAGGGCGGCGCACTCGCCGGTGCGGGCGCCGGTCAGGCCGCCCGCGATGACGCTGCCGGAGATCAGGGAACGGGCCGCCGAGCTCCTGCCCGGGGCCCGGATCCGCCGTCTGCTCTTCTGGCGGTATCTGCTGGTCTTCAGAAAGCCTCGCACGTGACGTACCAGCGGCCCGAGAGGTGGTCGGCCGACGTGGCGCGGATGGTCCCGGTGGAGTAGGTGAGCCCGCAGAACTCCAGCCATCCCCCGGAGCCGACGACGCCCAGGTCGGTGCTGCCGACATGGCGTACGGCACGGCCGACGGGGAACAGGCCGACCCATTCGACGCCCAGCCCGGCCTCGACGTCGCCCACGGTGACGCTCTCCGGATGCATGGGCAGGGACCGTACGTAGGTCGACAGGGCGTGCTCGGAGACGGCGAACGCGAACCGGATCGGCAGGTCGGCGGCCACGACGGCGAAGGTGGCGACGGCGAGCAGCGGGCCGACGGCGGACAGCTTGCGGTAGCGGCGCAGGAAGAACAGCACGCCCCAGGCGACGGCCGCCAAGATCCAGAACATCAGCGCATAGGACCAGATATATAGGCTGCCGCCGGGAAATATCGCCCCGATCACGCTCGCCGTGGCCGCGATGCTCGGTGGCACCACCAGCCACAACCACCGCATATCCCTACGCCTGACCGGTCCCCCTGGCCCATGCACACCAGGGACCATAGCAAGGCGGCTGCTGAAAGTTTCACCCTTCCGCACAGCCGAACAGCCTGTCCCGCCTGTGACTTTCGCCGGGCGCCCTCGTCGCGGCCGGTGCGGACCCTTCTGGGAACGGCGACCGGCTCCCTACCATCCGAGTGAACCCCGTGGGAGCGCTCCCACATCACCGGACGGAGTATCCATGTCTCGCAGCAGGCCCTTGGTGGCCGCCATCGTCGCCGCGGCCGTCACGGCGGTGGCGGGGGCGGCCGTCTTCACCTCCTCCGCCGTCCAGGCCGCCGACTCCGCGTTCTACGTCGACCCGCAGACCAACGCCGCCAAGTGGGTGGCCGCCAACCCCGGCGACAGTCGCGCCGCCGTGATCAGGGACCGGATCGCGGCCGTGCCGCAGGGCCGCTGGTTCGCCAGCTACAACCCGTCGGCCGTGCGCGGCCAGGTGGACGCGTACGTGGGCGCCGCCGCGGCGGCCGGCAAGATCCCGATCATGGCCGTGTACGCGATGCCGAACCGCGACTGCGGCGGCCCGAGCGCCGGCGGCGCCCCCGACCACGCGGCCTACCGAGGCTGGATCGACCAGATCGCCGCCGGTCTGGGCGGCCGCCCGGCCACGATCGTGCTGGAGCCCGACGCGCTGGCCATCATGTCCAACTGCATGAACTCCGCCGAGCAGGCCGAGGTCAAGGCCTCGATGGCCTACGCCGGGCAGCGGTTCAAGGCGACGTCCTCGCAGGTCAAGGTGTACTTCGACATCGGGCACGACGCCTGGCTGTCGCCGTCGGAGGCCGCCTCGCGGCTGAACGGCGCCCAGGTCGGCACCAGCGCCGACGGCATCGCGGTCAACACCTCCAACTACCGCTCGACGCCCGGCCTGGTGTCCTACGCCAAGAGCGTCATCGCGGCGACCGGCGTCTCCGGGCTCGGCGCGGTGATCGACACCAGCCGCAACGGCAACGGCCCGGCGGGCAGCGAGTGGTGTGACCCGGCGGGCCGCGCCACCGGCACCTGGAGCACGACGGACACCGGCGACCCGGCGATCGACGCGTACCTGTGGGTAAAGCCGCCCGGCGAGGCCGACGGGTGCATCGCCTCGGCGGGACAGTTCGTGCCGCAGCGGGCGTACGACCTGGCCATGGCCGCGCCGCAGCCGACCGTCACGCCGACGGTCACCGTCTCCCCGACAGTTACCCCCACCGTCACCCCCACGGGCACGCCCGGCTGCACCGCCACGTACAAGCTGGTCAACAAGTGGCAGGGCGGGTTCCAGGCCGAGGTGACCGTGCGCAACACCGGCACGGCGCCGATCAGCGGATGGCGGGTCGGCTGGACGTTCTCCGGCGGTCAGTCGATCTCGCAGCTCTGGAACGGCTCGGTGTCCGGCAGCGGCGGCAACGTGACCGTCTCCAACCTGGGCTGGAACGGCTCGGTCGGCCCCGACGCGACCACCACGTTCGGCTTCCTGGCCAACGGGGACGGCACGAGCACGCCGTCGCCGATCAGCTGCACGACGTCCTGACGGCTACCTCCGGCTCACCGCGTGGGTGACGAGCGTGGTGAGCACGTCCTTGACCGAGGCGCGGTTGCGCGCGTCGCACAGGACGACCGGGGTGCCCTCGTCCAGCCCGACGGCCCGCCGTACCTTCGCAGGATCGTGACGGCGGGCCCCGTCGAAGCAGTTGACCGCGACCACGAACGGCAGCTTGAGCTGCTCGAAGTAGTCCACCGCCGGGAAGCAGTCCTGCAGGCGGCGGGTGTCGGCCAGGACGACGGCGCCCAGCGCGCCGAGCGCCAGCTCGTCCCACATGAACCAGAACCGGTCCTGGCCCGGCGTGCCGAACAGGTAGAGCCACAGGTCCTCGCGGATGGTGATGCGCCCGAAGTCGAGCGCCACCGTCGTGGCGACCTTGGTCTCCACGCCCGACAGGTCGTCCACGCCGACGCCGCGGTCGCTGAGCAGCTCCTCGGTGTGCAGCGGGCGGATCTCGCTGATGGTGCCGACCATCGTCGTCTTGCCGACGCCGAATCCACCCGCGATCAGGATCTTCAGGGCCGTCGCGGTGAGCGTCCCGCCGGAGGGCCGGGGGCGGTCAAAGCCTGCGAATTCCATGCAGTACATCCCTGTAAGTGCGTTCGTCGATCGTCTGGTCGGGAGGCTGCGGCGGGTCGATGTTCACCAGGCCCTCGCGCCGCAGGTCGCCGAGGAGCACACGGGTGATGTTGAGCGGCAGGCCGAGCTGCGCCGCCACGTCCGCCACCGGCGTCGGCCGGCGGCAGATGGCCAGCATGGCGTGGTGCTCGGGGTTCAGCCCCGGCAGCTCGAAGGGCGTCCTGATCGTCGTGACGATCGCGACCAGGTCGAACGCCTCCCCCGACGGCCGCGCCCGGCCGCCGGTGAGCCCGTACAGCCTGATCAGCGGCCCCGGATCGTCGTCGGTCACGGTGCCGTCCCGTTCCAGACAGGCGCGGGCGCGGCTCCTCTCGGCTGGGTGGAGAGGTGCTCGCCGACGCGCTTGACGAGCAGCGCCATCTCGTACGTGATCAGTCCCAGCTCGGCGTCCGCCGCCGTCAGCACGGCCAGCCGGGCGCCCTGTCCGGCGGCCGAGACGAACAGGAAGCCGCCCTCCAGCTCGATGATCGTCTGGCGTACGCCGCCGAGCCCGAAGTGCCGCCCGGCGCCCACGGCCAGGCTGTGACTGCCCGCCGCGATGGCCGCCAGATGCTCGTGGTCCTCCCGGGTCATGCCCTGGGAGCCGCCCATCGTCAGGCCGTCGGCCGACAGCAGCACGGCGTGCCGTACGCCCGGGACCCGGTGGGTCAGGTCGTCCAGCAGCCAGCTCAGCTCAGATCTCGCGTCGGCCATGGTCATCCCTTTCATCGCGCATGTCACGGCTCTCCTCCGCCTCCCTGCGCCCCTGCCGCCAGCCCTCCTGCATGGAGGTCATCAGGTCGTGGAGCTCCTGCGGGGAGCGAGTGGAGATGTCGGGTTCCTGCCGTGGGCGCGTCTTGCGGAGTTGTGGTGCGAGGCTGGCCTGCCGTACCCGTACCGGCAGTCCGTCCAGGTCGTCGTCGGTCTCGTAGCGCGCCGGGGAGGGCGGCGGGGGCAGGGTCCGTACGGCGGAGGGGGCCGGGACCTGCCGGACCGGCGGCGCCGAGGCCGGCTCGAACAGCGAGACCGTGGTGTGCGGGCGGGCCTGCACGGGCTCGGTGAGCACGCTCACCGGGACCATCAGGATCGCCGTGGTGCCGTCGTAGGGCGACTGGCGCAGCGTGACCTTGATCCCGTGGCGGGCGGCCAGCCGGGAGACCACGAAGATGCCCATCCGGTCGCTGCCCGCCAGGTCGAACTCGGGCGGCGTGGCGAGCTGGGCGTTGAGCTCGGCCATCGTGGCGGTGTTCATGCCCAGGCCGCGGTCCTCGACCTCGATGGCGAAGCCGTTGGCCGCGGCCAGGCCGCGCACCTGGACGCTGGTGTTGGGCGGGGAGAAGGAGGTGGCGTTCTCGATCAGCTCGGCGATCAGGTGGATGACGTCGGTGACGGCTGCGCCCGCGAGCATCGGCGCCTGCGGCATCGGCTGGATGGTGACCCGCGTGTAGTCCTCGACCTCCAGCGCGGCGCTGCGGATCACGTCGTGGATCGGCACCGGGTCCCGCCAGCGCCTGCCGGGCGCCGCGTCGGACAGGATGATCAGGTTCTCCGCGTGGCGGCGCATGCGGGTGGTGAAGTGGTCGAGCTTGAACAGCCCTTCCAGCGTGTCGGGGTCCTCCGCCTTGCGCTCCATCGCGTCGAGCAGCGTGAGCTGGCGGTGCAGCAGCGCCTGGTTGCGCCTGGCCAGGTTGAGGAAGACCTGGCCGACGCCCTTGCGCAGCGTGGCCTGGCCGACCGCGGCCTCGACGGCGGTGCGCTGCACGGCCGAGAACGCCTGCACGACCCGCTCGACCTCGGCGGTCCTGGCCTGCTCCAGCTCGGCGGTCGTCTCGGCCGGGTCGACGTCCTCGCCCTTGCGCAGCCGCTCGACCAGCTTGGGCAGCCGGACCTCGGCCAGCTCGACCGCCGACGCCTGCAGCTTCCTCAGCTCGTCGATCATGGAGCGGCCGAACCGGTACGACAGCACGATCGACAGCAGCACCGCCAGCAGGCCCAGGCCCAGCACCACGCCGATGCGCACCAGGCCCTCCACGACGCGGGTCTCGCCCTTCAGCGTGGCCCGCCGCACCTCCTGGCTGGAGTTGCCGCTCAGCCCGGCGAACGCCTCGGCCGCGTCGAGCCGCCAGGCCGTGGCGGTCACGGGCGGCATGCCGCGCGCGTTCCAGGCGTAGACGGCGTCCTCCGCCTGCTCGAACCGCTGGTAGGACGGGGTGGCGACGAGCCGTTCGTGCAGGGCGCGCAGCTCGGGGCCGATGTCGCGCAGCGCGTCGGCGAGCTGCACCCGCCGGGCCGTCATCGCCGCCACGAACGCCGCGTGCTCGGTCGAGGTCATCTGCCCGCGCTCCAGCGCCGGGGCCAGCACCGCGGCCTCCCTGGAGGCGTACTCGGCGGCCGAGCTGTAGGCCGACAGGCCGCGCAGCACCCGGTAGGAGTAGACCTCGGTGAGCCGCTCGGCGCCGCCGAACTGCTGGTTGGCGACGCCGATCATCACGTTGTACTTCTCGGTCGTGGTCAGCGCCGCCTCGTCGCCGAGATCGGCCGCCGCGCGCAGTCCCGCCAGCCCGTCCAGCGCCTTGAGCAGCGCCCGCACGGTCTCGGGCGCGGTGCCGGCCTGCGGCTGCTCGGCCAGCCCGGCCGCCACGTCCCGCACCCGCGCCACCGCCTGGTCGGTGACGTGCCGCTGCGTCGCGAGCTGCGTGTCACCCGCCGCCCGGCCCGCCAGCTCGGCGGTGAGCAGCCGCTCCCGCTGGAGCGCGATGATCAGCTCACGCGACGGCGCGCCGACCGCGTCCCACTCGCCCCGGCTCTGCGCGAACCCCGTCGTCTCCGACACCATGCTGTACGCGATGTAGCCCCACAGGCCGACGAGCGACACCAGAGGCACCAGGAGAATCCGCAGGATCTTGCGGCGGATCGGCGGGGCGGATCTCATGCGCTTCGTCCAATCCGCGCTTTCCTGCGCATAGTCGGTCTGCCTGGGGGCGGCAGTGCCTGAAGTGCACGCCGCGACGGATGCGCGCTGTGATCTGCACCACTATGCCGCTGGTGTCCCGCGCCGACAAGATGCCGTTTCAAAAGTTGATATTTCGATATCTCCGCGGCTATGCCGGAGTCATGGGCGGTCGGCTGCTGCCAGTTCCGTCAGGGGGATCGGGCGGAAGGTGTCCAGCATGGCCAGCAGGGTGTCATAGGAGGCAGTCTCGCCCTCCAGCCGCACCGTGGTGCCGCCGCGGCTCGCGTACATGACCCTGTAGTCGTCCATCCAGACGCCGTCCCGCACCTGCCGGCAGTCCGCGCCGCTGTCGTACTCGCAGGCCAGGTACGGGCCGGTCAGGTCGGGCCGCAGCACCCAGACCTCGATCATCGTCCCCTCGCCCTCGTACGTGAGGTGCAGCTCCGGCTCGTCGGGATGGCCCGTGTAGTCGTCGTCGGCGTGGGTCAGGCGGAAGCCGTCGAGGCCGGGCCCGACCAGGGGCAAGCCGGCGCGGTGCAGCCGCTCGGCCTGGGCGCCGGCGGCGATCAGGTCGTGCGGCAGGCCGAGCCCGAGGCAGGTCACGGCGACGAAGCCGGCGGCCAGCGACCTGGCCTTGGCCGGTCCCGGCATCACGATCGCGGCGGCGGCCACGTACCCGATGACGCCGAGGGCCATGAAGGCGGCGGTGCCGGTGACCGCGCCGAAGTCCATGGCGGTCGAGAGCGTCAGCCCGAAGACGGCGAACGCCAGCATGAGCACGTACAGCAGGAAGGACGCCAGCGTCGACACCGCCCAGGACAGCGGCAGCCTGCCGAACCAGCTCAGGAACATGCCCAGCGGGAACGGCAGCAGGGCCATCGCGAGGACGACCGGTATCTCGTCGGCGTCGCCGAACACGTACAGCATGGCTTCGGCGATTCCGACCACGGCGCCCACGAGCGCGGCCCTGACTAATGCACTCATACACCGATCTTGCCTGATTAGTCACCGGAGTCGAAGGACAACGGGCGGATCCGCCGTTCCCAGGGGAGCCAGCCCTCGGGGGTTCCCCCACGTTCGGTCGCGGACCTGTCGCCAGCGGTCGTCGTCCCGGGGCTCCGGTGCGTGCGCGGGCCCGGCGACGCCGCACGCCGGGCAGACCGCGTCCGGCGGTCTCGGCGTCGCGCACAGCACGCATACGCCGGGGGCGGGCCTCCCGTAGGCATGGGCCTCGACGAGCCGCCGGATCACCGGGACGACGGCGACGTGCGGCAGCCACAGGCTGCGGGCGGCGGCCAGTTCGTCGACCGCTCGAGCCAGCGCGGCGGGGTCCCGTTCCACCTGTTTGGGGATGCGGGCGGCGAGCACCAGGTGATGCCAGGTGGCGCGGAACCCGTATCCCGTCAGCTCGGCCATTAGAGTAGGCTGTCTACATGTAGGTGGTCTACATATGAAGGAGGCTTGATCATGAGTGAGGCCCGGGAATCCGCCTGGCCGGCGGTGCGGCTCGTCATCCTCATGCTCGCGGGCGTCGTCGTCGCCAACGTGGCCCTCGCGTTGCTGACGACCAGGGACGAGGGGCTCGGGCTGGACGAGCTCGTCGCCTTCGGCGGGGGCGCGCTGGCGGGGCTGGCGGTGGAGTTCGGCGTCTTCCGGCGGACCCGGCACTGAAGGCTTTCAGGTGATTAAGTCGCGGAATTGCGCATACGAAAAAGTCCTCCAGGAGAAACTCCTGGAGGACTTTTTCTTTTGGTAGCGGGGGCAGGATTTGAACCTGCGACCTCTGGGTTATGAGCCCAGCGAGCTACCGAACTGCTCCACCCCGCGTCGGTGTGTGTCTAAAGACTATCCCTGACACGGGGCTTACGCAAACTGACTGACCTACGTCCCCCCGGTGGCCGTCGCCGTGGGTGAAGCCGTGGGCGAACCGGTCGGCGTGGCCGGGGGTGAGCCGGTGGGCGTGGCCGACGGTGACGCCGTGGGCGAGGCCGTGGGTGAGGCGTTCGGCGCCGGCTGGGCGCCGAGCGACTTCAGCTTCTCCAGCGCCGCGTCGAGCCGCTCCTGGGCCTTGCCGTACGCGTCCCAGTCGGGCGGGCTGGCCTGCAGGGCCTTCTGGGCGTCTTCGTAGGCCGTCTGGGCCTCGGAGATGGCCGTCGCCAGAGCAGTGGTCTGGGCCGGCTGCTGCTGCTGGTTCTCATCGGCGGGCTTGTTTTCGGTGGTTTCCTGCTGTTCGCCGCCGAAGACCTCGGCCAGGCCCTCCTCCAGCGTGCGGCCGACGCCGATCTTGCTGCCGAACGAGACCAGGACGCGCTGCAGGATCGGGTACGGCTCCTGGCCACCGCCCGCGGCGACCTGGACGTACACGGGCTCGATGTAGACCAGCCCGCCCGCGTACGGCAGCGTCAGCAGGTTGCCGTAGCGGACCGACGAGGCGCCGACGCCGAGCAGGTTGAGCTCACCCGCGAAGCGGCTCTGGAAGGCGTTCTGCGCCTGGCCGGGGCCGGGGATCGGGGCGTTGGACGGCATCCGCAGGACGCGGAGCTGGCCGTAGTTGGGGCCGTCGGTGGAGTCGACCGCCATGAAGGCGGCCAGGTTGGGCCCCTGTCTCGGGACGAACGTGGTCGTCAGCGAGAACGTCGGCTGGCCGCCCGGCATCGTGGCCGTCAGGTAGTAGGGCGGCTGCTTGATGTTGCGGTCGCCCTGCGACGGGTCGTTGGGGACGTTCCAGAAGTCCTGGCCGCTGTAGAAGGCCGCGGCGTCGGTGATGTGGTAGCGCGACAGGGTGTAGCGCTGCACCTTGAACAGGTCTTCGGGGTAGCGGACGTGCGCCCTGAGGTCGGCGGACATCCGCTCCTTGGGCTGGATGACGCCGGGGAACGCGTTGCTCCACGTCTTCAGCACCGGGTCGTCAGGCTCCCAGGCGTACAGCGTGACCGTGCCGTCGTAGGCGTCGACCGTGGCCTTGACGGAGTTGCGCATGTAGTTGACCTGGTCCTGCGGCTGCTGGGCGATGACGCGCGAGCGGTCGGTGGCCGTGTCGCGGGTCATCTCGCCGAGGCTCTCGCTCTGCGAGTAGGGGTAGGCGTTGGACGTGGTGTAGGCGTCGACGATCCACGTGACCCGCCCGTCGACGATCGCCGGGTAGGGGTTGGAGTCGAGCGTCAGGAACGGGGCGACCTTCTGGATCCTGGCGCGCGGGTTGCGCTCGTACAGGATCTTGGAGTTGTCGTTGATGTCGCCCGACAGCAGGATGTTCACCTCGCCGTACTTGGCGGCGTAGAACAGCCGGTTGACGAACGAGCCGACGGGCACGCCGCCCTTGCCGGTGTAGGTGGTGTTCGCCTGGCCGGTGCCGCCCGTCTCCGGGTAGTCGAGCTCCTGCGGCCGCTGGGGGTTGCCGCCGGCGATCGCGTACTCGTTGTTGTTGGGGTGCTCGCCGAAGTAGATGCGCGATTCCTTGAGCCCGGTGGTCTGCGTCAGCGGGCCGGTGACGGGCATGTCCTTGGCGTCGTAGTCGGGCAGGCCGCCGGAGTCGACCTTGTTGCCCGGCGCGGCCACGATGCCATAGCCGTGGGTGTAGACGAGGTGCCGGTTGATCCAGTTGTTCTGGCCCTCCGGCGGGCCGCTCAGCTCGCGGACGCCGACGATGTGGTCGACGGGCTTGCCGTTGGCGTCGGGGTAGCGGTCGACGTCGAGCTGGTCGGCGAACTCGTAGAAGCCCCTGATGCGCTGGGTCTGCTCGTAGGTGTTGGACACGAGCGCGGGGTCGAGGAGCCGCACGCCCGTCACGGACGTGTCGCCGGCCTGCTGGACCTTGGCGGGGTCGGCCTCGGCGGAGTATTGCTCGACCTTCACGTCGTCGATCCCGTACGCCTGCCGCGTGGCCTCGATGTTGCGCGCGATGTAGGCGGCTTCCTTGCCCTGCTGGTTGGGCTTGACCTGGAACTGCTCGACGAGCAGCGGGTAGACGCCGCCGATCAGCACGGCCGACAGCACGAGCAGGCCGAAGGAGACGCCGGGCAGCATGCCGCCGGGGCGGAAGATGCCGGCGAAGAAGAGCGCGGCGCAGATCAGCGCGATGATCGCGAGGATGGTCTTGGCGGGCAGCACCGCGTTGACGTCGGTGTAGGAGGCGCCGTGCACGAAGCCGCGCTCGGAGAAGACCAGCTCGTAGCGGTCGATCCAGTAGGCGATGGCCTTGAGCAGCACGAACACGCCCAGCAGCACGGACAGGTGGATCCGGGCCGCGCGCGAGGCGTGCACGCCGGGCGACTGCAGCCGGAAGCCGCCGTAGAGGTAGTGCGTGATCGCCGCCAGCACGATCGAGATGATCACCGCGGCGAACAGGAAGTTCAGCACCATCCGGATGAACGCCAGGTCGAACATGAAGAACGACACGTCGATCTTGAACATCGGATCGGTCTTGCCGAACGTCTCGCCGTTGGCGAACTTCATCCAGGTCTGCCACTGCCCGGCGAAGGACGAGCCCGCGAAGAGCGCGAGCATCGCCATGCCGACGAGGAAGATCAGCTTACGGTGCGGGTCGAGCGCCATGCGGTAGCGGTCGGCCCCGCTCGCTCCGCCGAACATGGCGGGCCCGAACATCGGCTTGGTCCGGAAGGCCAGCAGCATGTTGCCGCCGACGATGCCCACCATGAGCACCGCGCCGATGACGAACAGCACGATCTCCGTCAGCAGCACGCCGGAGAACACCGGCATGAAGTCGATCGCGTTGAACCATAGATAGTCGGTATAAATCCCCGAAAAAAGGAAGAAAAGCGCCACAATCGCAACTAGTGCGATCGCGACAGGCAGAAGCAGTCGCGGTCGGCGGGGCAAGCGCATCGCCCTACCGGCTCCTGGGGTCCGGAAGCTCAAGGCCAACCCCTCGTCGTGATGAAGAAACGGTCCGTGTCTGGCAACCTACACCGCAGGGCCATCCGTACGGCTAACGCACGACCATCACAAGAAGTTTCATCCCGCGTCGCATGACGGCACTTTTCCCTTGCCGGTGCGCAGCGCGTCGAGCGCCTGCACCGCGCTGTGCAGCGTTTCGGCCTTGACCAGGCGCAGCCCGTCCGGCGCGCCCTTCACGGCCTCGGCGCAGTTGCCGGCGGGCGTCAGGAAGACGGTCGCGCCGGCCTTCCGCGCGCCGACCATCTTCTGCGCGATGCCGCCGATCGGCCCCACCTGCCCCTCGGGCGTGATGGTGCCGGTGCCGGCGATCTGCTTGCCGCCCGTCAGCTCGCCCTTGGTGAGCTTGTCCAGGATGCCGAGCGAGAACATCAGCCCGGCGCTCGGCCCGCCCACGTCGCCCACGTTGATGTCGACGTCGAACGGGAACTTGTACTCCCGCTGCATGGTCACGCCGACCCGGCTCTGCCCCTGCTCGCCCTTGGCGGTCTGGAGGGTCACGTCCAGTTGGTCGTCGCCCCTGGTCACGGTGAACGTCACCGATTCGCCGGGCTTGTGCTCGCGGACGGCCTTGCCGACCTCCTCCACGTCGACCATCGGCCTGCCGTCGACGGCGGTGATCTTGTCGCCGACCTTCAGCTTGCCGTCGGCCGGCTGTCCCTTCTGGACCGTGCGCACCGAGATCACGGTCGAGTAGGGGATCTTGAGCTCGTTGAGCGCGGCGGCGGTCGCGTTGTCCTGCGAGCTGGTCATCTCCGCCACGTTCTCCTCCTCGACCTGCTTCTGCGTGCGGTCGGGGGCGAAGATGGTCTCCTGCGGCACGACGGCGACCGACGGGTCGATCCAGCCGCGCAGCGCGGTCAGCAGGTCGATCTTGGAGTTGGGGCCGCCCTGGTAGGCGACGGTCACGAGCCTCAGCGACCCGCTGGTCGGGTAGGTCTCCCGCCCGCTGATCGTGATCACGGGCTTCTTGTCGACCTCACCCAGCGTGTTCTCCGTCGGGCCGGGGCTCAGCACGACGTACGGCACGTCCACGAACGCCCCCACGATGCCGAGCGCGAGCACCAGGAAGCCCGATACGAGCAGGGTCAGGGCGCGTCGTGACATGGATCGAGCTTATTCGCAGGCGCCGACCCACTCGGTCGACCCGTCGGCGAACACCTGATGTTTCCAGATCGGCACCTGGGACTTGAGATCGTCGATCAGCCTGCGCGCGGCCCGGAACGCCTCGTCGCGGTGCGGGCACGCCACGGCCACGATCACGGCGACGTCGCCGAGCTCCAGGTCGCCGACGCGGTGGACGGCGGCCAGCGCGGTCACCGGGAAGTCGGAGGCCACCTTCTCCGCCACCGAACGCAGTTCGCTCTCGGCGGAGGGGTGCGCGGAGTAGGAGAGCCTGGTCACGGCCTTGCCGTGATCCTCCTCGCGGACGGTGCCCACGAACAGCGAGGTGCCGCCCGCCGCGTGGTCGCCCACCGCGGCCATCACCTCGTCGACGGACAGCGCGCTGTCACGAATGGCCAGCAACCGGATGACGTCCACGAAAAGAGACTACAGAGTCTTCACCCGCGACGCTTCTTGCGCACCTGCCTGACGATCGCCGCGGTGCCGATGACCGCCACGGTGGCGCCCGCCGCCGTGAGCGTCGCCTCCTTGACGGGCAGCCGCCTGCCGACCACCGTCGTACGGTTCTCGCGCAGCTCCAGGAGCTGGGCGAAGGCCGCCTCGTTCGTCCACGCCGGCTTCCACCCCGCCTCGCGCAGCGCCGTGCAGTCGACGACCCACGGGTAGACCACGTAGTGCAGGTCGGTGGCGGGCGCCGGGGTGATGCCCAGCCGGTGCAGGCGCTGCGCGGTGCCGAACGTGAGCCCCGCCGGCAGCTCGAACCGGCGGATCCCGGACAGCTCCTCGACCTGCTCCTGCTCCAGCCAGCCGTCGGAGCCCACCGCCACCACGCCTGTGACCTGCCCGCGCGCGGCCAGCTCCAGCGCCGAGAGCAGGTCCTCGATGTGACAGAACTGCCAGCGCTGCTCGCAGCCCTTGACCGTCAGCAGCCGGGGCGACTCGAAGTGGCGGGTGATCACGGTGTCGACGCCGGGACCGACCACGGCCGCCGGCCGCACCACGGTGACCTCCAGGCCCGGATGGCTGCGCAGCGACCGGCGCACCAGCGCCTCGATCTCCAGGAAGTCACCGACCACGCCCGTGTCGGGCTCGGCCGCCACCGGCCCGTCCTCTGCCAGGGGCACCTCGTTGTCGGGCGCGGCCCCGTACACCATCGCGCTGGTGACGAGCACCACACGGCGGACGCGCGCGGCCGCGCTCGCCGTGAGCACGGTCTGGGCGGCGCGCAGGTTGTAGGCCCTGCGCTCCTTCGGGTCGGAGTCGACGGCGTAGTCACCCGCCAGGTGCACCAGGACGTCGATGTCGGAGATCCGGTTCGCCAAGAGCGGATCGCGTACGTCGATCACTCTCCAGGTGGCCTCCTGGATGTCGCCGCGTTCTTCGTCAATGGCCACCACCCTGCGGAAATCCGGGGCGGACACGAGCTTGGCGAGCAGCTCGCGGCCCAGACCGGAGGCGGCGCCGGTGACGGCTACGACGGGTTGGCGCGGGCGTTTCGAGGTAGGCACCAGGTCCTCACTTTGCACTGATCCGCCGTAGGACGACTAACGTGGCGGATGTGGACTCCTCCATCCTGCACGAGGTAGAGCGGTGACTGACCTGCCAGGTCGCGAAAACGACCCCAACGAGAACCCGTTCGCCATGTTCGGCAACCCTGAGCAGATGGCTCAGGCGATGCGCCAGTTCGCCGACATGCTGTCGGCGCCCCAGGGCTCCGGCCCTGTCAACTGGGACATGGCCAAGAACATCGCCCGGCATGCCGTGGTCGCCCAGGGCGATCCCAGCGTCATGGAAGGCGAGCGGCGCCAGATCGTCGAGGCGCTGGAGCTGGCCGACCTGTGGCTCAACGAGGCCACGACGCTGCCCAGCGGCGTGTCCAATCCGCAGGCGTGGAGCCGTTCGGAGTGGATCGAGAACACGATCCCCGTCTGGCGCAAGCTGGCCGAGCCGATCGCCGAGCGCATGGTCGAGACCATGGGCGGCGCGCTCGGCGGCTCCGGGCTGCCTCCCGAGGCCCAGCAGATGGCCGGGCCGCTCATGGGCATGCTCAAGCAGATGGGCGGCATGATGGTCGGCCAGCAGATCGGGCAGGCGCTCGGCTCGCTGGCGCGCGAGGTCATCGGCACCACCGACATCGGGCTGCCCCTGTCCGGCACCGCGGCGCTGCTGCCCGGCGGCATCGCCTCCTTCAGCGACGGGCTGGAGCACCCCGCCGAGGAGATCCGGCTCTACCTGGCTCTGCGCGAGGCCGCGCACCACCGGCTGTTCCAGCACGTGCCGTGGCTGCGCGGGCACCTGCTCGGCGCCGTCGAGGAGTACGCCAGGGGCATCACGGTCGACACCTCCGCGCTGGAGGAGCAGATCCGCGGCCTCGACATCAACAACCCCGAGGCGCTCCAGGAGGCGCTGAGCGGCGGCGCGCTGCTCAAGCCCGAGGAGACCGAGCGGCAGAAGGCCGCCCTGGCCCGGCTGGAGACGATGCTCGCCCTGGTCGAGGGCTGGGTGTCCACGGTGGTCGACCAGGCCGCCGCGGGCAAGCTGCCCTCCGCCGCCGCCCTGGCGGAGAACGTACGGCGACGCCGCGCGACCGGCGGGCCCGCCGAGCTGACCTTCGGCACGCTCGTCGGCCTGGAGCTGCGCCCGCGCAGGCTGCGTGAGGCGGCGGCGCTGTGGCAGGCGCTGGAGAGCGCCCGCGGGGTCGACGGCCGCGACGCGCTGTGGGGCCACCCCGACCTCATGCCGACGGCCGACGACCTGGCGCACCCCGAGGTGTTCGTGGCGGGCGAGACCGCCTGGGACATCTCGCAGCTCGACAGCAAGCCCGACGACGAGCAGGGCGAGGACGGCAGGAGTTGAGCCTGCACGGCGACGCGCTGGCGGTGCTCTCCTCCTGGACGGCCCCGTCCGCCGAGGAGGAGGCGCTGCGGGAGAGCTTCGTCGAGCACCTGCGGGCGCACGACGACGCGATGCTTCGGGCGTGCGCGCCCGGCCACCTGACGGCGACCACGGCGGTGCTCTCGCACGACGGCCGGCGGGTGCTGCTCACGCTCCACCCCAAGGCCGGGATGTGGCTGCCGATGGGCGGCCACTGCGAGCCGGGTGACCGCACGCTGGCCGAGGTGGCGCTGCGCGAGGCCGTGGAGGAGTCGGGCATCCCCGGCCTGGAGCTGCTGCCCGGGCCGCTGGCGCTCGACAGGCACCAGGTCTGGTGCCATCCGCCGCACAGCTGGCACCTGGACGTCGAGTACGCGGCCGTGGCCCCTGCCGGGGCGGAGGCCGTGATCAGCGACGAGTCGCTGGACCTGCGCTGGTTCCCCGTCGAGGAGATCCCCGAGCCGTCCGACGAGGCGACCCGCCGGCTGGCGGCACGCGGGCGCGCGACACTGGCCACGCTGGGCTGACCCGTGGGCGTATCGGCGGAGAGCCCGATCGGCGGCACGATCGTCACGCCTGCCCGTCCCCGGCGCCGCGGGCGTACGGGGACCACGCTCACCTGGCTGGCCGTGACGCCGTTCGCGGCGTGGGCCGTGACCCGGCTGGCCGGCCTCGAACGCGGCTCCATCCCCACCCAGCTCATGACCGCCACGCCCTACGCGGCGGCGGGCTCGCTGGTGCCGCTGCTGATCGCCGCGCTCGGACGCAGGCGGGCCGCCGCCGCGGTCGCGCTGCTCACCACCGCGGCGCTCGGGTTCAGCGTGCTGCCCCGGTGGTTCGGCACGGCGGAGGCGACGGCGGGCCGGCCGCTCCGGGTGCTGTCGGTCAACCTGCTGTTCGGCAAGGCCGACACGCGGTCGATCATGGAGCTGGTGCGCGCGTACGACGCCGACGTGCTCAACACGCAGGAGCTGACGCCGGGCGCGGTCGAGGAGCTCGACCTGGCCGGGCTCAAGGAGCTCATGCCGCACCGGGTGCTCCAGGCCGAGTGGAACGCCAGCGGGAGCGGCCTGTTCTCCAGACATCCGCTCCGGCCCCTGCCTGACGCGCTGCCGCCGCTGCCCGGGCACAACATGCCCGTGGCCGCGCTGGCGCTGCCCGGGGCCGCGCCCGTCGAGTTCTACGACGTGCATCCCGTGCCGCCGCTGGGCGCCAAGCTGGCCGACTGGCACGCGGTCTTCGACGCCCTGCCCGCCGCCTCGGCCGACACCGTGCGCATCCTGGCGGGCGACTTCAACGCCTCGCTCGACCACGCGCCGATGCGGCGGCTGCTCGCCCGCGGCTACAAGGACGCCGCCGACCAGGTGGGGGCCGGGCTGATCCCGACCTGGCCGGCGAACAGGCGGATGCCGCCGATCATCACGATCGACCACGTGCTGGTGGACGAGCGGGTCGGGGTCCGGGCGGTCAGCGTGCACGACGTGCCGGGGACCGACCATCGGGCGGTCTTCGCGGAGCTCAGCGTGCCGTACGGACCCGCGTAAGGCTCAGCGGGCGGCGAGGAGGGCGCGGGTGTTGTCCCAGCCTTCCAGGCCGGGGTCCAGGCGGGCGGCGTCGTCCGGGACGCGCAGCCGGTGCCAGCCCGGGGTGGCGGCCACCATGCGGGGGCCGGGGGCCTGCGCGCGCAGCGCCGCCACCGGGTCGGCGGCGTCGAGGTCGGGATCGGCCCAGCCCGGCGCGGGCAGCCCGCAGGCCAGCGCGACCGCGCCGCCCCGCTCGGCCGGGCACACGGTGATCCGGGCGCGGCCCAGCTCGCGGAAGAGCTTGCCCACCAGCAGCGGCGGCAGATCCGGCGCGTCGCCCGAGATCACCGCGGCCTGCTCGCCGTCGAGCCTCTTGAGGATGTCCCGCAGCGGCTCGTCCTCGCCGACCGCGATCACCTCGGTGCCCGGCCAGACGATCTCCGACAGCTCCGGCACGCTCGTCAGCAGGACCGGCGTGACCAGCTCCAGCCCGGCGACCATCTCGTACGTGTCCTCGGCCACGGCCTCCAGCCACGCCCGGCCGTCGACGCCCGGCGGCGCCGCCTCGGCCATGCGCTGACGTACCAGGACGGCGGCGAGACGGGTCAACATTCCTCCGGTGCGGAATTGGCGGCGGCGGAGAATCCTTCGAGGAACCCACGGGCCCGCTCCGCCTTGGGATACTGTTCGACGAGCGCCCAGAAACGCGGGCCGTGGCTCGGCACCATCAGATGCACCAGCTCGTGGATGATCACATAGTTGATGACCCACTCGGGCAGGCCCTTGATGCGGGTCGAGATCCGGATCGTGCCGTTCTCCGGCGTGCAGGAGCCCCACCGGTGCTGCTGGTTGTCGACCCAGCGCACGCTCGCGGGGACGGCCCGGCCGTCGAGATATTTCGCCGACAGCTCCTTGGCCCGCTCCAGCAGGGCCTCGTCGGTCGGACGTCGCCGGCGTTCCTTCGCCGCAAGCCGATCGAGCATCCGGCTCACCCATTCATCCGCGTCTTCGCCGCTCAGCCAGGCGGGCAGGAGCACGATCGTCTTGTCGCCGTCGCGGTAGGCGGAGACCGTACGCCGACGACGAGAACTGCGACGGACCTCGACTGTCTCGGGGGGCACATATGCACGTTAGCCGAGACTGGCGGAATTCCACAGAGGGCAAGCGTTGTTTTCGCTGGTCAGATGATTAAGAGCCGGTGAATTTGGGCACACGCCTTTCCCGATGCGCCGCCAGGCCCTCGATCATGTCCGCCGAGGTCATGGTCACGGGCTGGGCCAGGGACTCCCAACTGAGCGCGGCTTCCAGGTGTTGGTGATCCTGCTTGAGTGCGGCTTTGGTGAGCCTGGTGGCAATGGGGGCGTTCGCCGCGACCTGCCGGGCGATGGTCATCACTTGCGCCAGCAGATCATTTCTTGGGAAAGCTTGATTTACCAGACCTTTATCTGCGGCCTCCGTTCCGCGCAGTGTACGGCCGGTCAGCAGCATCTCCCGCGCCAGCGCCGTGCCCGCGCGATGGGGCAGAAGGTAGGTGGCGGCCATCCCCGGGTGCAGGCCCAGCGAGGTGAACGGGGCCAGCAGCTTGGCCTCGTCCGCCGCGTACACGAGATCGCACGCCAGCGCCACGCACAGCCCCGCGCCGACCGCCGCGCCGTTGACGGCGGCGATCGTCGGCACCTCCAGCTCCGTGACGGACAGCCAGGAACGGTAGAAGGCGAGCATCCTGTCACGCAGTTCGGGGACCGGCTCCACGCCGCGCTCGCCGAGTCAGGACAGGTCTCCCCCGGCGCAGAACGCCGTCCCCGCGCCCGTCACCACGACGCAGCGGACGTCACGATCGGCGGCGAGTGCAGTCATGGCGTCACGCCAGGCGGCGGTCATGCCGTCGGTCATGGCGTTGCGCACGTCGGGGCGGTTGAGGGTGACCAGCACCACGCCGTCGTCGTGGCGGTCGATCAAGAGCTCGCTCATGCGGGAGAGCGTAACCCGGGGCGGCGGGGTCGGCCGTCTGGAGATCTCCCGCGTACGCGTGGTTGTCCTCAGGAGGGTGGGCCGGGGGCGGGTTGCCTCGGGAGGTCGGGTCGGGGGCGCGGTTGCCCCAGGGGGGCGGGCCCGGTGCGGGGTTGTCCACAGGGGGTCGGGGCGGGTGCAGGGTTGTCCACAGGCGGAGGGAAAGCCGCTCGGGATCTTGGCGTGGCGTGCGAATCTTCGCGGCATGAGGCCACGAGTGAAACCCGCCCTCCTCCGCATCGACCACGACGAGCGCACCCTCCAGCTCGGCGCGCATCCCGGCCGGGCCGTCGTCCTGCGCGACCTCACCCGGCGGGTCCGCAGGTGGATCGACAGCCTCGACGGCACCCGCGACCTTGACCAGGCCCTCCGGGAGGGCGCCGCCGCGGGCGTGCCGGAGCCTGCCGCCTTCCTTGACTCGCTCACACGTACGGGGGTGCTCCACGACGCCTCGGTGACGCCGCCGTCGTTGCCGCTGGCCGAGCTCGACCGGCTGCGACTGGACCTCGACGCCCTGGACCTGGCCTCCCATGCGCCAGGCGGCGGCGTGGAGGCTCTGCGCCGCCGGCGACGAGCGCATGTCCGCGTCTACGGCGCCGGACGAGTGGGCGCCCAGGTCGTCGGCCTGCTCGCCGCGGCGGGCGTCGGCACGATCCGGGTGATCGACCCCGGCACCGCCCGGCCCCAGGACCTCACCCCCGGCGGGCTGAGCTGGGAGGAGGTGGGGAGCTCGCGCGAGGAAGGCGCCGTACGCGCCGCCCGCCGTCTCACCTGGTCAGAAGGCGGCCACGCCGACGAAGGCCCCGAGCGCCGGCCGCACCCCGCCGTCGCCACCCCGAGACGCGACAGCACCCATGCCCCCGAGCTGCGTGAAGAGCCAGAGGCGCACCGCCTCGCCGGTGGAACCGCAGGGCGCAGGGGCACGGAGGCCCGCAGCCACTCTGGTGTGGTGAAGCGGCCCGGCGCCGCTGGTGTGCCTGACCGGTCCGGCGTGCCGGGCGAGGGGGACGGCGTGCCGGGCGGGAGGGACGGCAAGCGGGCGCGCCGGGCGGGCCGGGATGCCGGGCGGCGGTACGAGCCGGGGGCCGATGTGCGGGCGGGCGGGCCGCCGTTGAGCGATCGGTCGCACCGGCCCGACCTGGTGATCCTCACCCCGGTGCGACCGCTCGACGGCGTGCTGGTCAACGAGCTGTACGAGCTGGGCCTGCCCCACCTGCTGGGCTCGGCGTTCGAGGGGCACGGGAGCGTGGGGCCGCTGGTCCTGCCCGGACAAAGCGCTTGCTTGCACTGCCTAGACTTGGCGCGTCGCGACCACGACCCCGACTGGCCGATCGTCACCGCCCGGCTCGGCGGCTATCCGCCAGGCGAGATCGCCTGCGACACCCCTCTTGCCGGCCTGGTGGCGGCGGCGGTGACCGGTCACGCCCTGGCGTATCTGGACGGCCGGGAGCCCGTTGTGACCAACGGCACAGTGCACGTCTTGCCTGATTGGCAGTGGAAAAGGCAAGCATGGGACAGGCACCCGCAATGTCGTTGTATGCGAAACAATCCATATCCGCTAACAATGGTCATGTCGGCTTCAAGCGGCTGACGTGCAGAGCTGCTAACCACGAAGGGGGGAAGTGGCATCCCTGCCAGGGATACCGCGCATCAGTGTGAGCGATCTTCCGCGTCGCGCCGTCACGCGCTCGGCGAAGCTGGCCTCCCTTCCGCTCGGGTTCGCCGGGCGTGCGGCTCTGGGGCTCGGCAAGCGCATCGGCGGCAAACCGGCCGAGATCGTCGCCGAGGAGATCCAGCAGCGCACCGCCGAGCAGATCTTCAAGGTCCTCGGCGAGCTCAAGGGCGGGGCGATGAAGCTCGGCCAGGCGCTGTCCATCTTCGAGGCTGCCCTGCCCGCCGAGATCGTCGGCCCCTACCGGGCGACCCTCACCAAGCTCCAGGACGCCGCGCCCCCGCTGCCTGCCTCGACGGTCCACAAGGTGCTCGCCCAGCAGCTCGGCGACGACTGGCGTGACCACTTCCTCTCCTTCGACGACCAGCCCACCGCCGCCGCCTCGATCGGCCAGGTGCACCGGGCCGTGTGGCACGACGGGCGCGAGGCCGCCGTCAAGATCCAGTACCCGGGCGCGGGCAAGGCCCTGCTGGGCGACTTCGCCCAGCTCGCCCGCCTCGGCAAGCTGTTCGGCGCGCTGCTGCCCGGCCTCGACATCAAGGCGGTGCTGGCCGAGCTGCGCGAGCGCATCGCCGAAGAGCTCGACTACCTGCGCGAGGCCGAGGCGCAGCACGCCTTCGCCCTGGAGTTCCACAACGACCCCGACTTCCACGTCCCCGACGTGATCGCCGCCAACGAGATGGTCCTGGTCACCGAGTGGATGGACGGCACCCCGCTGTCCCGCATCATCACCGGCGGCACCCAGGAGGAGCGCGACCGGGCGGGCCTGCTGTTCGTCCGCTTCCTCTTCTGCTCTCCCGCCCGTGTAGGCATGCTGCACGCCGACCCCCACCCGGGCAACTTCCGCATGCTCCCCAACGGCAAGCTGGGCATCCTCGACTTCGGCGCCGTCAACCGCATGCCCGACGGCTACCCCATGGTGTTCGGCCAGCTCACCCGCATCTTCAACCAGGGCGACATGGCCACCGTGGTCCAGGGGCTGCGCGATGAGGGCTTCATCCGGCCCGGCATCGAGGTCGACCACGACGCCCTGCGCGCCTTCCTGTCGCCCTACGTCGAGCCGACGGCCGTGGAGGAGTTCACGTTCAGCCGGGAGTGGCTGCAGGACCAGTTCGCCAGCGTCACCGACCTGCGTCCCACCAACGTGGTGCGCCAGCTCAACCTGCCGGTCTCGTACGTGCTCATCCACCGGGTGCACGCGGCGGGCGTGGGCGTCCTCTGCCAGCTCGGCGCCACGGCCCGCTTCCGCGACGAGGTCGTCCGCTGGGTCCCGGGCTTCACCGACGACGACACGGACACGGACGACAAGGAAGCCCTCGTCACCACCTGACCTGGACAGTTCGGCCCGTCCTGGTGCGGCGGTGGTGCGTTCACCTGCGGCGGCGCTCGGGCGCTCGCCTGCCACCCAACCCCGAGCGTCCCGCCCGTCCTGACGCGGCGGGGTGACGCCTTCAGCGGCGGCGCTCCGGCACTTGCGGCAGCGCTTGAGCAGGGGGCGGCGCTCGGGCACTCGCGTTGCCACCCAACCCGAGCGTCCGGCCCGTCCCGGCGCGGCGGGGTGATGCCTTCAGCGGCGGCGCCCGGGCACTTGCGGCAGCGCTTGAGCGGGGGGCGGCGCTCGGGCGGGGGAGGCCGCGTGACATGAGGCTGCCCCTGGTGGGGCGGCGGTGCTGGAGTGCGCGGGATCAGGGCGATGCCTTGCGTGGGGGTTGGCGATAAATCGTTCGTATGTGTGACGGCTTGCGTGCTTGCATGGTGGTGCGGGGGTCTGGGTGCTTGGTGGAGTGGCGTCGTCTGGGGGTGAGGGCGTGGAGGAGCCTCGGCCGGTGGAGCGGGGGGCTGGGCGCATCATCATGCTCAACGGCGCGTCCAGCTCGGGAAAGACGACGCTCGCCAGGATGGTGCGGCGGGCCATGGACGAGCCGTTCCTGTACGTGTCGTCCGATCAGCTGGTGGCGGCCGGGATGTTGCCGGAGCGGCGGGAGCCGGAGGGGCCGTTCGCGTGGTGGGAGGAGATGCGGCCGAGGTTCTTCAAGGGCTTCCATCGGTGCCTGCCAGCCCTGGCCGGAGCCGGGAACGACCTGATCGTGGAGCATGTCATCGAGTTCGCGGCCTGGCGCAGGGAGCTGGCGGAGTTGCTGGGCGGGTTCGATGTGTTCCTGGTGGGGGTGCACTGTTCGCTCGACGAGATCGATCGGCGGGAGCTGGCCCGTGGGGATCGGCAGGTCGGGGAGGAGCGGTCGCATGTCGAGCAGGACGGCATTCACGGGTTCGGGCCCTATGACTTCGAGGTCGACACCACGGGTGGGGTGGATGCTGCCATGGCCGAGGCGGTGATCGCCGCGTGGCGCGGCCGGGGGCGGCGGCGAGCGCTCACGCACGGCTGAGGGCCGCGAGGCGGGGGCCCCGCGGCCACGTCGGCAACGGACCGCCCGATGATGGCGGGCGGTCAGCGGCCCCCGCCCCTTGAGCCGTAGGCCGGTCAGTGGCGGGCCGGTCGCCGGTGGTGGACCATTCAGTGGCGGGCCAGTCGGTGGCGGACCAGTCGGTGGCGGACCAGCCGGTGGCGGACCAGCCGGTGGCGGGCCAGCCGGTGGCGGACCAGTTGGAGGAGACCTCCGGGGTGCGTGTGCTGGTCGCCGCCGAGCCCTTTGTCGGCGGCGGGGTGGTCAGTGGGGGGTGGCTACTTCGCCTGATGGGTGGAGGGCGGTGCGGAGGGTGGTGGTGGCTAGGTCCAGGGCCGTCTGGTTGGCGTGCGTGTCGCGGAGCAGGTCGATCATGGCGAAGTCGTGGATGATGCCGCCGAGGCGTACGGCGGTGACCTCGACGCCGGCCTCGCGGAGCTTGGCCGCGTAGGCTTCGCCCTCGTCGCGCAGGACGTCGGCTTCGCCGGTGAGCACCAGGGCGGGCGGGAGGTCGCGGAGCTGGTCGGGGGTGGCGCGCAGGGGTGAGGCGTGGATCTCGGCGCGCTGGGCGGGGTCGGTCGTGTACTGGTCCCAGAACCACTTCATGCCGTCGCGGTTGAGGAAGTAGCCGGTGGCGAACTGCTGGTAGGACTCGGTGTCGAAGTTCGCGTCGGTGACCGGGTACCACAGCACCTGGGCGCGCAGGTGCACGTCGCCGCGTTCCTTGGCCATGATCGCCAGCACGGCCGACATGTTGCCGCCGACCGAGTCGCCGGCGACGGCCATGCGGGAGGCGTCGAGGTCCTTCTCCTTGCCGTGTTCCATGACCCAGCGGGCGGCGGCGTAGTTCTGTTCGATCTGGGTGGGGTATTTGGCCTCGGGCGCGCGGTCGTACTCGGGGAAGACGACGGCGGCGTTGACGCGGGTGGCGAGCTCGCGGACGAGCCGGTCGTGGGTGCGGGCGGAGCCGAACACCCAGCCCGCGCCGTGGATGTAGAAGATCACGGGGAGCGTGCCGGTGCTGCCTCTGGGCTTGACGATGCGCACGGGGACGACGCCGGTGGGGCCGCCCTGGATCTGGATCCATTCCTCGTCGATGTCGGGGCGCGGCACGGCGGGGTCGGACTGGAGCTTCTCCAGGATCTCCCGCCCCTGCTCCGGCGGCAGCTCGTAGATGAACGGCGGCTTGGCGTTGGCGTCGGCGAAGTCCTGGGCGGCCTTCTCCAACACCACGCGCCTGCTGATGGTGCTGGTCATGGTGCTCTCCTCGTGACGGGTCGACGGCTGCGGGCAGCGTCGCGCACGGCACGGGTCCCCGGCCGGCGCTGGTTCGGGCGGGGGGACCGAGCGGTGACCTACCCCGATATGCGGCGGTTCCAACGCTGGGCGGGACGGCCGTGGGAGTCCTTTCGGGGTGCTTACGGAGGGGCGCGAGCTCTCGGCCCGGGCGCTGCGGGCGCGGATGATGGCGGGCAGTCCCCCAGTCCTCCCGCTCTCCCGGGAGCTCTCCCGGGAGCTCTCCCGGGAACTCCCCAGGGAGCTCTCCAAGGAACTCTCCAGGAAAGGGTGAAAGATCGTGCTTCTGTTTCGTACGAGTGCCGCCGCCGGGTTCGTCTGCGCGGCGCTGCTGGTCGTGAACGTGCTGCGGCGGGGCGGCGTCCTGCCGGAGAACGCCGTCACGCACGCCATCGCGCCGTTCGCCGCGCTGACCGGGCTGTTCGCGATCACCGGGCTCTATCTGCTCATCCGTGACGCGGCGGGCGGGCTCGGGCTGGCCGGCTACCTGCTCAACGCGGCGGGGCTGGCCGGGGCCTTCGCCATCGAGTACACGCTGCACTTCGTCTTCCCGGGACTGGGCGGCGCCACGGTGATGGGGCTGCTCGCGGGCGGGACGGGCATGGCGTTCCTGGTCACGTCGGCGGTGCTGGTGGCCGGGGTGCTGGTGTTCGCGGCGGCCGCGGTCAGGAGCGGGACGCTGCCGTACGCGGCGGTGGGGCTGTATGCCGTGGGGATGGTTCCGGGCTCGCTGCGCAACCTCGTGCCGGAGCCCGTCTACCTGGGCGGGCTGGTCGTGGCGGCGGCGGGTGTCGTGTGGATGGCCGCCCGGCTGTGGAGCGCCGCCGAGGAGCCGCGGCCCGTACCGGCCCGATGATCCCGGAGAACCGTGCCGGCCCGTTGACCTGGGAGAAACCGTACCGGCCCGCTGAGATCCGGAGGGCCGGGAGGCCGGAAAGCCGGAAAGCCGCCCCGGGCGGGTGCCCGGGGCGGCTGATGGGTCGGGGGAGGGATCCCGGGAGATCCTGCGCCGGCGGCAGGACCTCCCGGATCAGCCCTCCAGGCTCAGGGCGCGCAGAAGGCGTTCGTTCGCCTTCCGGACCCCGCGCCGCGCCCGCTGTACTCGGCTGATGCGGGCGGCGAGGCGGTACTCGCGCGCCTCGCGGTGAAGGGTTTGTATTCGGTCGTTGACCAGTTCTTGGTAAAGATACGGCGCGGTCAGGTCGGTCGTCGGGAAGGTGTTCATCTCTGTCTTCTTTCTGTGTGAAGCGGACGTGCGGAAGGTCAGGCAGCGACCGGGTGCTTGCGCGGACGGCCGCGCGGACGCTTGCGAGGAACGACGGTCCCGCGGAGGATCAGCTCCCCGCCCCAGACGCCCCAGGGCTCCTCGCGCTCCAGCGCGCGGGCCAGGCAGGCCTTCTGGATCGGGCAGCCACCGCAGAGCGCCTTGGCGAACTCGACGTCGTCCGGCGACTCGGCGAACCACAGGTCAGGGTCGGTACGACAGGGGATCTCGGCTTCGTCGATCAGGTCCATGATCGTCTTCGCCCCCATCTGGTTTCTCCTTTTGATCGGGCTGTTTGCTCTGGTTCGGGCACCTCGTGGGTGTTGGGGGGATCACGGACAAACAAAGAGGCCGCGGATCCTGTGTGCGGATCCGCGGCCTGGGGGCTGCTATGTGCCGGTCAGGTTATGACCGGCGCATCCCTCCAGGGTTGCGGACCGCGCACTCCACCCTTGGTGTTCGGCTGGGTCGGCACTTCGGCGCCTGCGATGCGGACAGGAGCGCTCATGGCGGCGGCGCCCGAGTGGGCGTGCGCGTAGAAAGCCATCTCCTGGCGGCGGGCAGACTTCGGCTGCCGCAGCTTGGCCGGCCCATCGGCGAGCCTGACCGCGTCACGGCATGCGGAAGCGAGCCACTGCGTGGCCGGCATCATGTTGCTGCTGATCACTGGGACTCACCTCCGTCTGAAGATCGTCGAGCTGATTGCCCGACTCGCTTGACCATGACCCTAAACCGGTAGCCCAGGACTGGGCAACTTATTTTCTACCTGCGATTTTGTTACTTTGTCACGCGGATCATGGCCTCCTGCACCACGGACACCACGAGTTCGCCGGAGGCGGTGAACATCTCGCCACGGGCGAGCCCGCGGGCCCCTCCCGACCAGGGCGACTCCTGGGCGTACAGCAGCCAGTCGTCGGCCCGGAACGGCCGGTGGAACCACATGGCGTGGTCGAGCGAGGCGCCCATGACGTTGGAGGCGCCCCAGGCCATGCCGTGGGCCAGCAGGATCGTGTCGACGAGCGTGAAGTCGGAGGCGTAGGCGGCCAGCACGACGTGCAGCAGCGGGTCGTCGGGCAGGTCGGCGTCGTAGCGGAACCACACGTTGGTCGTGGCGCTGCGCAGCTCCGGGTTCTCGTACGCCTCCCACGTGAGCGGCGAGGCGTAGCGGGCGTCGACGGGACGCGGGCGCGACAGCCACTCGCGCAGCTCGTGGTGCTCGCCGACCAGCTCGACCATCCGGTCCTGGAACGTGGGCAGCGTCGCCGGGTCGGGCACCACCGGCATGACGGACGCCTGGTGCTCCACGCCCTCCTCGAACAGGTGGAACGAGGCTGACATCGAGAAGATCGCCTTGCCGTGCTGGATGGCCAGCACCCGGCGGGTGGTGAACGACCTGCCGTCGCGGACCCGTTCGACGTTGTAGACGATCGGCACCGAGGGGTCGCCGGGCCGGATGAAGTAGGCGTGCAGCGAGTGCACGTTGCGGTCGGCGGGCACCGTGCGGCCGGCCGCGACCAGCGCCTGCGCGGCGACCTGCCCGCCGAAGACGCGCTGGATGCGCTCCTCGGGGCTGCGGCCCCGGAACATGTCCAGCTCGATCTGCTCCAGGTCGAGCAGGTCGAGGAGCTCCTTCAGCGCCTCGTTCACCTATCCCCCTCGGGTATGACCAGGTATATGGTCGCACGCCCGTTGCGGAGGCGGCAGCACAGCCTACGCGACGGCCGAGCGGCACAGGTCAAGGACCGCCTCCCCGTAGCGGTCGACCTTGACGCGGCCGATGCCGGTGATCGACAGCAGCTCCGCCTCGCTGGTGGGCACCCGTTCGGCGATCGCCTGGAGCGTCACGTCCGTGAAGACCACGTACGGGGGGATCTTCGCCTTCTTGGCGGTCGCGGTGCGCCACGCCTTGAGGCTCTCCAGCAGGCCCTCGTCGTAGTCGGCCGGGCAGGTCGCGCACCGGCCCAGCTTCTGCTCGGCCGCCGCGCTCAGCGTCTTGGCGCAGATCCGGCAGCTCACCGGCGCGGCGACGGCCCGGCGTTCGCGGGCGGGCGTGGCCGCCGGGCGGGACGCGGCGGCGGAACGGCCGGTGAGCCCGTCGAGGAACCGCGACGGGCGGCGGCCCTTGCGGCCCCCCGGGGCGCGTGCCAGCGCCCAGGAGATCGTCAGGTGCTCGCGCGCCCGCGTGATGCCCACGTAGAGCAGGCGGCGCTCCTCCTCGATCTGCTCGGGCGTCTCGGCGTAGATGATCGGCATCATCCCGTCGGTCACCCCGACCAGGAAGACCGCGTCCCACTCCAGGCCCTTGGCGGCATGCAGGGAGGCCAGCGTGACGCCCTCGACGGGCGGCGCGTGCTGCTCGGAGGCGCGGCGCTCCAGCTCGGCCACGAACGCGGGCAGGTCGGCGCCCTCGGCCGCCATGTCCTCCGCCAGGTCGGCCAGAGCCTTGAGCGACTCCCACTTCTCGCGCGCCTTGCCGCCGCCGGGCGGCGACGGGGTCAGGCCGATGCCGGTGAGGATCTGGTGGACCTCCGAGGCCAGCGGCTCGTGCGCGGCCGACCGGGCCGCGCCGCGCAGCAGCACGACCGCCTGGCGCACCTCGGGGCGCTCGAAGAAGCGCTCGGCGCCGCGCAGCACGTACGGGATCTCGGCCTTCGACAGCGCCTCCTCGTAGGACTCCGACTGGGAGTTCGTACGGAACAGGACGGCGATCTCGCGGGACGGGACGCCCCGGTCGAGGAGTTTCCTGATGGCGCGGGCGACCCCGGCGGCCTCGGCGGGCTCGTCGTCGTAGTCGGCGAACACCGGGCGGGGGCCGTCGGGGCGCTGGGCGACCAGCTCCAGGCGGTGCGGCGAGCGGCCCTTGGCGATCACCAGGTTGGCCAGGTCGACGACCTGCGGCGTGGAGCGGTAGTCGCGGACCAGCTTGATGACGGCCGCGCCGGGATGCTCGACGGCGAAGCCGGTCAGGTAGCGGGGGCTGGCGCCGGTGAAGGAGTAGATGGTCTGGTTGGGGTCGCCGACCACGCACACGTCGTCGCGCCCGCCGAGCCAGGTGTCGAGCAGGAGCTTCTGCAGCGGGTTGACGTCCTGATACTCGTCGACGACGAAGTAGCGGTATTGCTGGCGGATCTGGCTCGCGACCTCCTGGTGCTCGGTCATCACCGCGGCGGTGAGCTCCAGGATGGTCTCGAAGTCGACCAGGTGGCGCTCGCGCCGGATCCGCTCGTACGCCTCGTACAGCCTGGCCACCTCGTCGGCGGGCACCGGCGGGGTGCGGTTGTGCTTGGCGGCGGCGGCCACGTAGTCGTCGGGGCCGATCTGGGTGACCTTGGCCCATTCGACCTCGGCGGCGATGTCGCGCAGCTCTGAGCGGTCCGGATTTTTCCGGATCTGGCGGCAGGCTTCCACGAGCACCGGCAGCTTCGACTCGATCACCGACGGCGCCTCGCCGCCGATCACCCTCGGCCAGAAGTACGTCAGCTGCCGCAGCGCCGCCGCGTGGAACGTGCGCGCCTGCACCCCCGGCGCGCCCAGCGCCCGCAACCGCTGCCGCAGCTCCCCCGCCGCCCGTGTGGTGAACGTCACGGCCAGCACGCTGCGCGCGTCGACCACCCCCGACCGCACCGCGTGGGCGATGCGATGGGTGATCGCCCTGGTCTTGCCGGTGCCCGCGCCCGCCAGCACGCACACGGGCCCACGCAGGGTCTCCGCCACCTCCCGCTGCTCCGGATCGAGCCCGGCCAGCACGTCATCCACGCCGTTCACCCCACCATCCTCCCAGCAGGTGGCGCTCCGGGCGCCATTCTGGCAGCATGCGGCAGTCAATCGTTTCAATGTCGCTGAGATGCAAAGAAGTGGTCTCTTCCATCACAATGGGGCCGACCTGAGCATGGGAGAGAAGGGCAGGCTGTGCGAACCGCGGTTTCCCTGAGCGCTGTCGCGCTCGCTTTAGTCGCGCTGACTCCCGTGGCCGCGCACGCGTCGGGTGACCCCGCACCGGGGCCGACCACGATCACCGACCCCGACGGCATCGGCGGCCTTTCCAGCGAGACGATCGCGTACGGCAGGCATCGCCACCAGCAGATGGACGTGTGGTGGACCCCCGACGGGATGAAGCGGCCGGGGATCTTCCTGATCCACGGCGGCTGGTGGTCCAGCGGCGACAAACGGCAGATGACGGCCATCACCCGCGAGTACGCCGACCGCGGCTACACCGTCTTCAACCTCAACTACCGGCTCTCCACCGAAGCGGCCTGGCCCGCGCAGCGCACCGACGCGCTCGCCGCCATCGCCAAGGCCAAGAAGCACGCCGAGCGCTGGGCGCTCGACCCCGACAACTACGTCGTGGTCGGCTTCTCGGCCGGCGGCCACATCGCCGCCTCGGTCGGCACCTACGGCAACGGGATGACGGGGCTCAAGGGCGTCGTCGGGCTGTCGCCGATCATCTCGCCGCTGCGCGCGTTCAAGGACGGCGAGAAGTCGCTCGACCCCTACAAGCGCAAGCTGCGCTCGGCCGCCGTCCAGCTCGCCGGCGGCTGCGCCCCCAAGGGCAAGTGCTCGCGTGTGTGGGCCAGCATGGAGGTCGCCTGGCACGCCAGCGCCAAGGACGCGCCGATGCTGACCGTCCACTCGCAGGACGAGTTCGTGCCGCCGGTGCAGAGCCAGCTGCTCAAGCAGATGCTCGGCAAGGCCGGGGTGGCCGTCACGACCTGGAGCGTGCCGGGCATCGCCCACAGCAGCGCCCTCTACCGCACCCCCGGCGTGGCCGAGCGCGTCCACGAGTGGATCACCTCGCACGTCGGGTAGGGATTAACCGGGGCACCGGGGTTGTTGCACGGAGCGCCTGTTTCCTTGACCTTGGAGGGAATCGCTGACATGGCGCTCACGGTCTACAGCACCACCTGGTGCGGCCCCTGCAAGCGGCTGAAGTCCCAGCTGGCCCGCGAGGGCATCGCTTACGCCGAGATCGACATCGAACGTGACCCGGAGGCGGCCGCGTTCGTGATGAGCGTCAACGACGGCAACCAGACGGTGCCGACTGTCGTCATCGACACCCCGAAGGGGCGTGTCGTGCGCACCAACCCGTCGGCCCGCGAGGTCAAGGACCTCCTGGGCGTCTCCTGACACACCTGACACACCACGAGCCCCCGGACCACTGGCCGGGGGCTCGAACGGGTTTTACGATACGTCACCAATCTCCGGTGAGGGGTTCGCCGTACCAGGTTTCGATGAGGCGGCGGGCGATGGAGACCGGGGGCGGGAGGCGTACGTCGCCCTTTTCGATGGCCTTGGCCAGGTCGGCGCGGGAGAACCAGTGGGCCTCGGCGATCTCCTCGGGGTCGAGGGTGAGCTCCGTGGTGAGGGCGTCGGCGAAGAAGCCGAGCATGAGGCTGCGCGGGAACGGCCAGGGCTGGCTGCCGAGGTAGCGGGGCCGGGTGACGGTGACGCCGACCTCTTCGGCGACCTCGCGGGCGACGGCCGCCTCCAGGGACTCGCCGGGCTCGACGAAGCCGGCGAGGATCGACAGGCGGCCTTCGGGCCACTGGGGGCCGCGGGCGAGCAGGCAGCGGTCGTCGGCGTCGCGGACGAGCATGATGACGGCCGGGTCGACGCGGGGGAAGTGCTGGCTGGAGTCGTGCGGGCAGACGCGGATGTGGCCGCCTGCCTGGACGGCGGTGCGGGTGCCGCAGCGGGGGCAGAACTCGTGGGTGGCGTGCCAGGCCTCCAGGGCGACGGCGTAGACGAGCAGGCCGGCGTCGCGGTCGCCGAGCAGGCCGCCGGCCTGGCGCAGGCCGGCCGGGACGGGCTGGCCGTCGGGGGTGTCGCGCAGGCTCATGGGGACGGTGACGCGGCCGTTGACGTCGCCGGCGGGCGTGCCGGGCAGCGGCGCGGCGACGGCGAAGTAGGCGACGTCGCCCTCGACGCCGAGCAGGTAGCGCTCGCCGTCGGGGGCGTCGGCGGTGGGGTAGAGGACGGCGTGGACCTCGTCGCCGTCGCGGCGGACGAGCGTGTGGCCGTTGTCGATGATCAGCACCCGGGTCGAGGGGTCGGCCCAGGCACGTTCCAACCAGGCGCGGTCGGCTCTGAGCGCCGCCGATCTGTCGATGGTGCCGCGTGCGAGGAGCAGCGGTCCGATGAGTTGGTCTTCCGCCCTCGTATCCAAGGCCCCACCCTTCCCAAATCCCATGTCATCCTATGACCTCAGGGTTAGCCGCCGATTACGGTTTCCCTGCAGCGGTGGGATCTTGGAGGGGCTAGGATCTTTCGGGTTAGGTTAGCCTTACCTGATCATCCGGGGGTGCCTTCGCGTTGCGGCTCTACCTGACCGCGCTCAAACCGACCGATTCGGTGACCGACGGGTTCCTGCCCGCCGCCCGCGCGCTGGGGTGCGAGGTGACGATCCTCACCGACCGGCCGGAGCGGCATCCGTACGCCGTCGGTTGTGACGTGCGTGACCCGCGCGCGCTGATCGACGCGATCGAGCACCTCGGCAGGCCGGACGCGATCTTCTCCAACTCCGACCACCTCCAGGCGGAGACCGCGCTGGCCGCCGGTTACTTCGGGCTGCCCGGCAAGGACTGGCGGGCCTGCCTGACGGCCAAGAACAAGTTCCTGACCCGGCGCAGGCTGGCGGAGGCGGGCGTGGAGCGGGTGTTCTCGGCGCGGCTGGCCCCGGGCGACCCGGTGCCGGACGACCTGCCGTACCCGCTGGTGGTCAAGCCGCGTGAGGGGGTGGCCAGCGAGGACGTGCTGCTGGTCGAGTCGGATCTGGCCAAGGCCGTGGAGGCGGTCCGGGCGCGGCGGCCCGGCGAGGCGGTGGTGGTCGAGGAGTACCTGGAAGGGCCGCTGCGCACGCTGGAGACGCTGGGCGACGGCTCGCGGATCGGCGTGCTGGGCGGGTTCGCGACGACGCTCGGGCCGCTGCCGCACTTCGTCGAGGAGCGTCTCGACTGGGCGCCCGAGGGGCCGCACGAGCACGTGCTGGCGGCGCTGCGGGCGATCGGGGCGGGGTTCGGCGCGTGTCACACCGAGTACGTCGTCACGCCGGCCGGGCCCCGGATCGTCGAGGTGAACTACCGGGTGATCGGCGACCATTGCGACTTCCTGCTGGCCGACGTGCTGGGAGTGCCGCTGTTCGAGTGGATCCTGCGCGTGCACCTCGGCGAACCCATGCCCGCGATGCCCGAATCCTCCAGGTATGGGACGGCGGTCAGCCTGGTGGCCGACCGGCCGGGCACGATCCTGACCGCGCCCGGGGCCGAGGAGACCGAGCACGACGGCGTCAAGCTGTGGCACCAGCCGCTGCGCCAGGCCGGCGAGCGGGTGGAGCTGACTCACACCAACCGCGACTACCTGGGCGTGATCAGGGCCGTCGGGCCGGACCGGGCCCGCGTCGAGGCCGCCGTCGAGGGCTACCGGGCGTCCAGGCCGTGGGTCGTCGGATGAGCTCCCGCGACTCCTACCTGGCCGCCCGGGTGCTCAACGCGCTGCTGCGCGAGGACTACGGCAGGCTCTCCTCCCGCGTCACCCGCGACCGCGACGGCGTCGCGCTGACGATGGCCGACGGGCGGCTGGTGCGGCTGGCTCCCGGATCGCTCTTCCAGGACTTCGTGGTGGCGCCGGGCGAGCTGCTGGGCCTCGAACAGGTGCTGGAGACGCTGGCGGAGATCGCCGACCCGGCGGACGCCGAGGGCGTGGCCGCGTTCTTCGACGAGTGCCTGGCCGCGCTGGCCGCCCTGGAGCTGCACGACGCCCATCTGCCCGGCGTGCTGGCCAGGAAGCCGTCGTACGAGTCGCTGGCCGCCTTCACCGACCACCCGGTCTATCCGACGGCGCGGGCGCGGACGGGGCTGTCGGAGGCGGACCTGCTGGCGTACGCGCCGGAGTTCGCGCCGTCGTTCCCGCTGCGGTGGGCGCGGGTGCCCGGCGAGCTGCTGATGGCGGGCTCGTCGCCGCTGCCCGCCGACGTGCTGCCGGACGGTGACGGGCTGTTCCCGGTGCACCCGCTGACCGTCGCCGAGGTCGCCAAGATCGACGGGGTGCGGGTGCTGGACGAGCCGCGCGTGACCGTACGCCCGACGCTGTCGATGCGGACGGTGGAGGTCGGGCCGCGCGTCCACCTCAAGCTGCCGCTGCCCACGGCCACGCTGGGCAGCCGCAACCGGCGCTCGATCAAGCCGGGTACGCTGCGCGACGGCGCGCGGGCCGAGCTGCTGCTCCGCGAGCTCGCCGGCCCGGACGTACTGATCGCCGACGAGCAGGCGTACGCGCACGCCGGGCACGAGTATCTGGCCTGGATGGTCCGCAGGCTGCCGCCCGGCAAGATCGTGCCGGTGGCGGCGCTGGCCGTGCCCGGGGTGCTGGCCGAGCTGGGCGACGTGCTGCCCGCCTACCTGCGGCTGCTGTTCGGCTGGAACGTGCGGCTGTTCGTCGAGTACGGCGTCGCGCTGGAGGCCCACCAGCAGAACCTGGCCCTGGTCTTCGCCGACGGCGCCATGAAGCTGCTGGTCAAGGACAACGACGGGCTGCTCGCCTCCCCCGCCAGGCTGGCGGCGGCCGGGGTGGCGGTGCCCGCGTTCGGCGACGCGCGGATGATGACCGACGACCCGCACGCGCTGGCCGACGTCTTCGTGACGATCACGCTGCACCTGGCGGCGGCCGCGATCACGTTCGGCGCGCTGCCCCACGCCGAGGCGTCCGCGCTGCTGCGCGACACGCTCGCCGCGGCGCTGGAGCCCTACGGCGACGACCCGATGGCCAGGCTGCTGCGCGCCCGGACGCTGGAGGCGGCCAGGCTCACCGGCAAGTCGATGGTCACCGCCGGGACCCTCGTGGCCAAGCAGCGGTCGGGCGCGCGTGACATCAACAAGTTCTACGGCACCAGCGGGCCCAACTACCTGAGGAGAGCTTGAATGCACGGTCTGGCCCTCACCTCGTCTGCCGGGCCGGCCGAGGAGGCGACGCTCGCCGCGCTGCTGCGCTGCTGCGTGCGGGAGGTGGCCGGACCGCGCGGCCTGGTCTGGCCGGCGCCGCCGTTGCTGCTGCTGCGCGTGGGGGGCACGCTGCTGCGGGTGCGCACCCACGGCGGGGCCGCGCTGCGCTTCGACGGCCGTCCCGAACGGCTCGACGCGGGCGCCTGGCATCCGCTGACGTCCGCCGAGCTGGTCCGGCTGGCCGAGGCGGAGCTGGGCGCGGGGCGCAACGACGAGTTCGCCGGGCAGGTGGCCGCCAGCCGTGAGGCGGTGGCCGCGATCCTACGGGCCAGGGCGGAGGCCGTGCCGCCCGCCGATCCGTGGCTGGCCTCGGAGCAGGCGCTGGTGTACGGGCACCCGTTCCATCCGAGCCCGAAGGCGCGCGGCGGCGACGGGTGGCTGGCCTACGCGCCCGAGGCGCACGCCGAGTTCCCGCTGCGGCTGCTCGGCGTGCGGGACGACGCGGCCGCCGAGGAGGGCGACGTGCGCGCGCTCGACGCGCTGGGCGAGGCGCCGCCCGGCTACCGGCTGCTGCCGGCGCACCCGTGGCAGCTCGGCCTGCTGCGGCCCCCGCTGGGCGGCGAGCTGATCGACCTGGGGCCGGGACCGGTCGTGATGCCGACCTCGTCGGTGCGCACCGTGTACGCCCCGGCGGCCGGGGCGTGCCTGAAGTTCAGCCTCGACGTGCGGATCACCAACTGCGTGCGCAAGAACGCCTGGTACGAGCTGGCCGGGGCGGTGGAGCTGACCTCGCGGCTCGCGCCGGTGTTCGCCGAGGTGGCCGCCAAGCATCCCGGCGCCCGGTGGCTGCCCGAGCCAGGCTACCGCTCGGCGACGCCGCTGCTGGAGGGGCTGGGCGTGATCGTCCGCGCGAGCCCGTGGGCGGCCTGCTCGCCCGGCGTCACCCCGGTCCTGGCCGGGGCGCTGGCCGCCGGGCCGCCGCCGCCCGACCCGCTCGCCTGGTGGACGGCGTACGTGACGGCCGTGGCGCCGCCGGTGCTGGAGCTGTACTTCACGCACGGCGTCATCCTGGAGCCGCACCTGCAGAACGTGCTCGTCGGTCTCGACGGCTCCGGCCTGCCCGTGGAGGCGGTCTTCCGCGACCTGGAGGGCGCCAAGCTCGTCACCGGCCGCCACGACCTCAGCGGCGTGCCGGCCCGGGTCGCGGAGGCCATGTCCTACGACGCCGAACGCGGCTGGGCCCGGGTGGTCTACTGCCTGCTGGTCAACCACCTGGTCGAGATCGCGGCGACCGTCTCGGACGGCGACGACGGGCTGCTGCGCGAGCTGTGGCGCGCCGCCCGGGAGGTGCTCGCCAAGCAGGCCGCCGAGCTGGGCGGGCCGGTGCCGCTGTCGGACCTGCTCGCGGGGGCGCCGCTGCCGGCCAAGGCCAACCTGGGCGTGCGCTGGGCAAGGGCCGCCGACCGGTCCGCCGGTTATGTCCCGATCGCGAACCCGCTCGCATGATCACCGCGAGGGTCCTGGAGGCCGCCCCCCGCCTGGCCGCCCCGGCCTACCTGTACGACCTGCCCGCCCTGGACGAGCACGCGGCCGCGGTACGGGCCGCGCTGCCCGGCGTCGAGCTGTACTACGCGGTCAAGGCCAATCCGGACGCCGAGCTGCTGCGGGTGCTCGACGCGCACGTCGACGGGTTCGAGGTGTCGTCCGGCGGCGAGCACGCGCACGTGTCGGCGCTGCTGCCGGGCAGGCCGCTGGCCCTGGGCGGCCCCGGCAAGACCGACGCCGAGCTGCGGCTGCCGCATCACCGCATCCACGTGGAGTCCCCGTACGAGCTGCGGCGGCTGGTGGCGACAGGGCTGGAGGCGGACGTGCTGCTGCGCGTCAGCCCGGACCTGGCGGTGGAGGGCGCGGCGCTGACCATGAGCGGCCCGTTCGGGATGGACGAGGCGGGGGTCGAGGAGTGCCTGCCGCTGTTCACGGACCGGGTGCGGCTGCGCGGCAGGCACACGCACCTGGCGAGCGGGCTGGCCGCGCCAGAGCTGCTGCGGCTGGCGGCGGTGCTGCTGGACACCGGCCAGCCCGAGGTGAACCTGGGCGGCGGCATGGCGGTCTCCTACGGCTCGCCGGAGCGCTTCGACTGGGCGGCCTACGGCGCGGGGCTGGCGCGGCTGCGGCGGCCGGGGCAGCTCGTCAGGATCGAGCCGGGGCGGGCGCTGACCGCCTACTGCGGCTTCTACGTGACCCGGGTGGTGGACGTGAAACGGGTGCGCGGGGAGGCGTACGCCGTCCTGCTGGGCGGCACCCACCACCTGCGGACCCCGGTGACCAAGGGCCACGACCAGCCCTTCACCGTGCTGCCCACGGGCGACGGGCCGGGCGTGGCGGACGAGCCGGTCACGCTCGTCGGGCAGCTCTGCACCCCGAAAGACGTCTTCGCACGAAAAATCGTGACAACGGTACGGGTGGGGGACACGGTGGTGTTCGGGATGGCCGGGGCCTACGCCTGGAACATCTCACACCACGACTTCCTCATGCACCCGAAGCCCGGCTTCCACCATCTGCGCGGCTGACCTCCGGCACCGCCTCGATGAGGGCCACCAGGCCGTCGGCGTCGAGCAGGTCCACCGGGCGCACGGTGCGGTTGGCGCGCACGTAGTGGAAGGCCGCGCTCACCCGCTCCAGCGGCACGCCCGCCAGGTGCGACCAGGCCAGCCGGTAGGCGGCGAGCTGCACCGAGGCGGCCCTGGCCTTCTTGCCGGTCGGCGGGTCGCCGGTCTTCCAGTCGACGACCTCGTAACGTCCGCCGGGCAGCTCGAACACCGCGTCCATGCGGCCGCGCACCAGCCGGTCGGCGATCATGGTCTCGAACGGCACCTCCAGGTCCACCGGACGCCGCTCGGCCCACTCGCTCTCCTCGAAGCGCTCCTGCAGCTCCGCCAGCCGCACGTCCGCCTCTTCCGGCTCGTGCTCCAGGTCCAGGTCGAAGTCGTCGATGAGCCGCTGCTGGTCCCAGCGCGTCTCCAGCCACTTGTGGAAGGAGGTGCCCCGGCGGGCCAGCGGCGCGGGCTTGACCGGCACCGGGCGGCGGATCCTGCGCGCCAGCTCGCGGGCGTCGGTGGCCAGCGTGACCAGCGACGACACGGTCAGCTTGGACGGCAGCTCGACGGTCGTGGAGCCGCGCCGCCGATGCAACTCCCGCTCGCGCAGCAGCAGCTCGGTGTCGCGGTCCCAGGCGCGCACCCGCTCCTCCTCGAAGGCGCGCAGCGGCTGCTCCTCCTCCTCGTCCTCCAGGGTGCCCGCCAGCGCGTCCTCCACCAGGCGGGCGCCGTCAAGCACGGACTCGTACCGCAGCCCCTCGGGCGTGACGGGCCACACGGCGGCGGCCGGCTCGGCCAGCAGCGGGTTCGTGGCGCCCTCGGCGAGCTCCGGCGCCCAGAACGCGATCCGGTCGGCGCTCTGCGCGATCTCCCGCAGGAAGTCGGACGGCTCCAGCGGCTTGGACGCGCTGCCCCACCGGTAGCCGGAGGCGATCAGGTGGTAGTGGGCGCGCGTCACCGCCACGTACGCCAGCCGCCGCTCCTCCATCAGGTCGCGCTCGCGGCACCGCTCGTCGAACGCGGCCAGCTCGTCCTTGCTCAACCCCGTCAGCCGGGGCAGGTCAGCGGCGTCGCCGCGCAGCGGGTAGGGCAGCTTGCGCGGGTTGTCGGTCCAGCGGCTGTTCATGACCGGCGTGGCCGGGAACACGCTGCCCGTCGCGACCGCGCCCTTCGTGTTGAGGAGCTGCGACAGGCCCGGCACCACCACGACCGGCCACTCCAGGCCCTTGGACGCGTGCACGGTCATCAGCTTGACGCTGTTGCTGTCGCCGACCCGGCCCGCCTCCAGCCCGAACTCCTCGCTCTCCGCCGCCTGGAGATAGGCCAGGAACGCGCCCAGCGTCGGATCCTCGGCGTCGCCCGCGAACCGGGACGCCGCGTCGAGGAACGCGTCGAGGTCGGCCCTGGCCGCGAACGCGCTCACCGTGCCGCCCCGCGCCGCCACCTCGACGTCCAGGCCGAGCTTGCGCTCCACCTCGCTGATCAGGTCGGGCAGCGGCTGCGCCGTGTGCGCCCTGAGCTGGCGCAGCTCGTGGGCCAGCGCCACCAGCCGGGTCGCGGCCAGCGGCGAGAACGCCTCCAGCCACTCCTCCCGGTCGGGCAGCTCGTCGAGCGCGTCGACCAGGCTGCCGCGCTCCTCCGCCAGATCGGCCACCACCTGGTCGAGCGGGTCCTGCACGCGCTGCCCGTCACGCATCTCCCGGTTGAGCTCGCGGGCGCACTCCCCCAGCGCCCGCAGGTCCGCCGGGCCGATCCGCCAGCGCGGCCCCGCCAGCAGCCTGGCCAGCGCGTCGCCCGCCGTCGCGTCGTAGAGCACGCGCAACGTGGCCACGATGTCGGTCACCTCGGGCACCGTCAGCAGCCCGCCCAGCCCGACCACCTCGACCGGGATGTCACGATCCTCCAGCGCCCTGCGCAACGCCGGGAACTGCGACCGCTTGCGCGCCAGGATCGCCACGTCCTGCGGCTGCAGCGCAAGGGTCTTCTTGCGCTCCTTGTCCCCCCACGGCAGGCCGTCCGGGGCGACCTCCTGGCCGAGCAGCCGGGCGACGCGGTCGGCGACCCACTTCGCCTCGTCCTCGGCCGTCTCGTGGAAGGCACAGGTGACACGGCCCCGGTCGACCCGGTTCGGGCCCGGGACCAGCACCGGCACCTCACGCGCCTCCATCCGCAGCGGCAGCTGCACCCGGGCGGCCACGTCGAGCACCCGGTCACCGTTGCGGAAGCTGACGCTGAGCTGCCGCACCGGAGCCGGATCGCCCGCCCCCGTCCGGAAGTCCTCGGCGAACCGGCGCAGGTTGCCCGCCGACGCCCCCCGCCAGCCGTAGATCGACTGGCACGGGTCGCCCACCGCCGTCACCGGATGGCCGCCCCCGTACAGCGAACGCAGCAACACCAGCTGCGCATGGCTGGTGTCCTGATACTCGTCCAGCAGCACCACCGCGAACCGCTCCCGCTCGATCTGACCGACCTCGCGGTGATTGGCGGCGATCCTCGCCGCCAGCGACATCTGGTCGCCGTAGTCGATGACCTCCCGCCGCCGCTTCAACCTCTCGTACGCCTCCACCAGCGGCAGCAACTGCTCCCTGGCCGCCTGCACGGCGATCGGCTTGCGCTGCGTCTGCACCGTGCGGCCCGGCAGCTCGGCCAGACGCTCGTCCAGCCACTCCCCCACCCGCCGCACGTCACCCGGGGCGCGCAGATGCTCCGACAGCTCACCCGCCAGCTCCAGCACCGCCGCCGTCACCGAAGGCGGGCCCAGCTCCACCCGGTCCATCGGCCCGTCGTACATCGCCACCACCCGCGACGCGAGCTGCCACGACACCGCCGGCGTGACCAGCCGCATCGTCGGCTCCAGCGCCTCACGCAGCGCGTGATCGGTGACCAGGCGGGCCGCGTACGCGTGATAGGTGGAGACCGTCGGCTCCTCGTCCAGCATCGACGGCTCCACCAGGCCCGCCTCCGCCAGCCCCGCCAGCCGCTCCCGCACCCGCGTCGCCAGCTCCGCCGCCGCCTTGCGGGTGAACGTCAGACCCAGCACGTTCGACGGCTTCACCAGACCGTTGGCCACCAGCCAGACCACCCGCCCGGCCATGGTCTCGCTCTTGCCCGAACCCGCCCCGGCCATGACGACCATCGGCTCCAGCGGCGCTTCGATGACGGCGGCTTGCTCCCGGGTGGGCGGCAGGATGCCGAGCTTGCCGGCCAGCTCGACCGGGGTCAGCACACCTGTCCCCCGCTGTCGTTGACCGGGCAGCTCGCCCTGGCCGCGCACGTACGGCAGCCGTCGTTGACCTTCGCCTGGAAGAACGGGCCCGACATGCCGATCGCCACCGTGTCGACCAGATCCCGCGCCCAGCCCGGGTTCGCGTCGTCGGCCAGCGCGCCCTGCTTCTGCTCCACCGCCGCCGTCTTGCCCGCCGCCTTGCCGAGCTGCACCAGCGCCGCCCCGCCGGGCTCCGCCATGCCGTGCCTGGCGAACGCGCCCAGCAGCGCCGCCAATTGATAGACGCCGAGCTGCGGATGGCGGTCGAGCTCGCCCGGCTTGGGCTTCGTGCCGCCCGTCTTGAGGTCGATGATCACCGCCCGGCCCTCCGCGTCCTTCTCCACACGGTCGACCCGGCCCTTGATCTGGACGCCGTCGCCCACCATGGCGACGAACGCCTCCTCCAGGGCGACGAGCTCCCGCGGGTTGTCCTGCTGCCAGCGGAGGAACCGGCCGATCATCTGCTCGGCCACCCGGCGCTGCTTGCGGTTGAACCATACGCCACCGAAGTCGAGCTCGTTCCAGATGCCGTCCAGGCGGTCGCCGAGCGCGTTCTCGTCCGACAGATCCGTGGCGCCCAGCACCGCCAGCGCGTGGATGACCGTGCCCAGCCCCTGCGCCGTGCTCGTCCCGGCCGCGCCCACCGCCGTCTCCAGCAGCCAGCGCAGGCCGCACTTGGTGAAGCTCTCCACCGCCGACGGGGAAATGCTCACCACGTCGTCCGGCCAGCTCAACGGCCGGTCATCGGTCATCGTCGTCAACGCGTACCAGTCGTTCGGATGCGCGCCCTGCACCCCCGCCGCCGCCAGCCTCGCCAGCTGCCTGGCCGCCCTGCGCCGCATCGACGCCGGCTTCGTCGGATCCGTCACCGCGCTCCGCAGATCGGCCACCAGCGACGGCATGCTCAGCCAGCGCGACCGGTCCTCCACCGTCGCCTCGTCCACCGCGCCCGGCATCAGCTCCGACAGGAACCGCGACGGCCGCTCGTCGGTGTCCTCACCGCCCACCGCCGTCACCACCAGCCGATGCCGCGCCCGCGTCGCCGCCACGTAGAACAGCCGCCGCTCCTCCGCCAGCAGCTTCGACGCCAGCGACGCCGCACGCGGCCTGCCCCCCTCGGCCACCTCCGCCAGGTCCTCCACGCCCAGCATCGTGCCCCGCAGCCGCAGATCCGGCCAGACGCCCTCCTGGACGCCCGCCACGACCACCACGTCCCACTCCAGGCCCTTCGAGCGGTGCGCCGTCAACACCCGCACCGCGTCACCGTCCGGCGCCCGCTCCGCCAGCGTGTCACCCGGGATCTCCTGCGACGCCAGATCGTCCAGGAACACCTCCGGGCCCGCCTTCGGCATCCGGTCCACGAACTTCGCCGCATGATCGAACAGCGCGACGACCGCGTCCAGGTCCCGGTCCGCCTGCGCGCCCCGCTGGCCGCCGCTCAGGCTCAGGTCCGTCCACCGCTCCGCCAGGCCGCTGCCCTGCCACACGGCCCACAGCACCTCCTCGGCCGTCGCGCCCTCCCGCAGCGCCTCCCTCGCCGTGGCCAGCAGCCTCGCCACCCGCTCCGCCGGAACGGCCACGTGCGGCTCCACCCGTACCAGCTCCCGCGGATCGTTCACGGCCGCCACCAGCAACTCCCCCGACGACCGCACCCCCTCCCCAGAGCCCGCCGCCGCCCCTTCCTCCGCCGCTCCGGGCCCGGCCGAGTCGCCCTGCGGCGCGACCGCCTCCGCTACGGCGGCACGGGGGGAGTCCGCGGGCGGCGGCTCCTCCTGCGGAGCCTGCGGGCCGCCCTGCGCCGCACCAGACGGCGCCGCGCCGGACGCGCGGCCCGGTGCCGCCTTGGGGTCCGCCAGGGTGCCGGTCTGCGGGGCGCTCTGGGGTGCGCCGGCCTGTGCGCCCGGTTGGGGGGCGTCACCTTCCGGGGTTGCGGAGGCCGGGGGGTCTGCCGGGGTGGGGGCGGAGGGGGTGGGGGCGGTGTGGGCCTCGTTTTCGGCGATCTTGAGGGCGCGGCGGAGGCGGCGGACGCCGATCATGTCAGTGCCGCCGAGCGGGCCGGTGAGGAGCTCCTCGGCGACGCCCTCGTCCAGGGCGGCGGGGTCGAGGGCGACGCGCAGCAGCGTGAGAAGGGGGCGGACGCCGGGCTCCTGGGCGATGGGCACCTCGTCGCCGGCGATCATCGTGGGGACCCCGGCGGTGACGAGGGCGCGGCGCAGCAGCGGCACCTGCCGGGTGGCGGAGCGGACCAGGACGGCCATGCGGTGCCAGGGCACGCCGTCGATGAGGTGGGCCCGGCGCAGGGTGTCGGCGACGACGGCGGCTTCCTGGCTGGTGCTGTCGGCGAGCAGCACCCGTACCTCGCCGGAGGGTGTGTCGGGCAGCGGGACGAGGTCGCGGTGGCCGCGCGCCCGGGGGATGCCGTCGGCGGGAGGGCCGGCCGAGGGGGCGGGGGTGGCGGGGAGGCGGTCGGCGACGCGGCGGGAGGCCTCCAGGAGGTCGGCGCCGCTGCGGCGGCAGACGCGCAGGGCGACGATGGGCGCGTCGTGGCCGGACCGGGTGCGGAAGCGCTGGGGGAAGGCGAGGATGCCGCGTACGTCGGCGCCGCGGAAGCCGTAGATGGACTGGTCGGGGTCGCCGACGGCCACCAGGTCGCGGCCGTCGCCGGCGAGCTGCTGGAGGAGGAACTCCTGGGCGGGGTCGGTGTCCTGGTACTCGTCGACGAACAGTGCGTCGTGGGCGGCGCGTTCGCGGCGGCGTACGTCGGGGTCGGCGAGCAGTCCGGCGGCGGTGCGGATCAGCTCGGCGTAGTCCATGGCCGGGTCGGGGTCGAGGTCGAAGCGGAGCTGGTAGCGCTGGGCGAAGCGGCCGGCGGCGACCCAGTCGGCGCGGCCGTGCTGCCGTCCGAGCTCCTGTACGCGCTCGCCGTCGAGGCCGCGTTCGGCGGCGCGGGACAGGAAGTCGCGCAGCTCTTCGGCGAAGCCGCGGGTCTTGAGCGGTTCGCGCAGGTCTTCGGGCCAGTCGAGGGCGCCGTCCTCCAACTCGCCGTGGAGGAGGCGGCGGACTTCGAGGAGTTGTTCGGGGCCGGTGAGGAGGCGGGGCGGCGGCTCGCCGGCAAGGACGGCCTCGCGGCGCAGCAGGGCGTAGGCGTAGGAGTGGAAGGTGAGCGCCAGCGGGGTGCGGGTGGTGCGGCGGAGCCGGCCGGTGACGCGTTCGCGTAGCTCGCCGGCGGCCTTGCGGCTGTAGGTGAGGATGAGGACGCGTTCGGGGTCGGCGCCGCGCCGTTCGATGCGGTCGACGACGCTCTCGACGATGGTCGTCGTCTTGCCGGTGCCGGGCCCGGCGAGGACGAGCAGGGGGCCGCCGGGGTGCTCGACCACGGCGCGCTGATGTTCATCAAGCACAGGGGCCTCAACAGGCCTCCCGCTGCCGCGGCGCACCAATCGCCAGGTCTGACCACTCACAGCACTAGATTCCACCAGACCACAGGGGTAGATCGTGCCGACTTGCCCGGTCTCCCCGCGCGGACGCCCACGTTATCGGGGCCAATCGGGGCAAATTTCAGGATTCGCCCCGACACGCCGTCGTCGGTACGCCCTCAGAAAACGTGGTCGACCACGCGGGCCGTCGCCTTGCCGTCGTCGCGCGGCGCGAACGTGGCCCGGAAGGCGTCGTAGCGGTCGGCGTGGGCGGCCGCGACCTCGTCGATGGAGCGCAGCGCCTCGACGACCTCGCCGGAGGTCGACAGCACCGGCCCGGGGGCGACCTCGGGCAGGTCCACGTAGATGCCGCGCTTGGCGGAGTATTTGGCCAGGTCGTAGCCGTACAGGACGATCGGCCGCCCGGTGACCGCGAAGTCGAACATGACGGACGAGTAGTCGGTCACCAGCACGTCGGCCACGAGCAGCAGATCCGCCATATCCGGATAAGTCGTTACGTCACGCGCGATGTCGGGAACGGCGGGCATGGCCTGCATGGGATGCGCCCGTACCAGCAGCTCGTGGTCGGCGCCCAGCGCCTCACGCGCCTTGGCCAGGTCGAGCTTGACCATCGCGTTCTTGCGGTCGTAATCGCGCCACGTGGGCGCGTACAGGACCACGCGCTTGCCCTCGGCGAGCCCGAGCCGCTCGCGCACGGCGGCGGCGAGCTCGTCACGGTCGGGCGAGGTGAGCACGTCGTTGCGCGGCAGCCCGCTCTCCAGCACCTCGCCCTGGTAGCCGAACGCCTTGCGCAGCACCGGCGTGGCCCACGGCGACTGCGACAGCAGCACGTCCCAGCCGCGCACCTCGGCGGCCTGGCGGTGCCAGACCGGCGGCTTGGGGTCGCGCCGCATGTGGGCCTGGTCGTTGCCGATGTGCTTGACCGGGGTGCCGTGCCAGGTCTGCACGACCACCTGGCCCTCGCGGGAGCGGAACCAGACGGGCAGGAACGCGTTGGTGACGATGTAGCGCGAGCGGGCCAGCGCGGCGTGGTGCTCGCGGCTGCCCGCGCGCACCGAGGTGGCGCCGTCGGGCGGGGTGAACGCGCCGTCCTTGACGATCCAGATGTGCGGGCGGTCGTCGCCGCGCCGCACCCGCTCCTCGTAGATGGCGCGGACGCTGTCGGCGTACAGGCGGCCGTCGTTGACCACGTAGACGGTGGCCTCGTCGAGCGGCTCGGTGCGCTGGGCCGGGTAGAAGACGCGGCGCAGCACGTGGGTGCCGGCGACGCCCTTCTCGGCGGCGGGCCGCTCCTCCTCCGAGACGACCACCGGCACGTCGAAGCGGGTGGAGACCATGCGGAAGGAGTGGCCGCCGAGCAAGCGCGGGTCCTCGTCGAGGGTCTCCAGCGCGGCATGGTCCATGCGCACGGGCACGATCTCGCCGGACGGGTGCCGTACGGACATCTGCCAGGTGCCGGACGACAGCGGCACCGCCTCGCCGAAGCGGTCCATGAACCCGGGCTGGACGCGCACGGTGAACTCCTCGCCCTCGCGCTCCATCGGGACCTGGTAGGCCAGGCCGGAGCGGTGGCGCAGGGTGAGCGAGCGCGGCCCTTCGGCGTCGGGGTAGTGGCCGCGCAGGACGAGCGTGGGCCCGTCCCAGACGGCCGAGGAGATCACCGGGCGGATGCGGTGGGCGGAGACGACCACGCGGTCACGGCGGTCGCCGAGCACGGTGATCTCGCGGTCGCCGGCCACGGCCCTGGTGCCCTTGAGGTCGCCGAGCATGACGGAGGCCGCCGGGTCGCCCTTGGGCTCGACCCACAGCCGCCGCCCGTCCTTCTCCTGCAGCAGCGCGGGCACGGCGAGCGTCAGCAGCACGTCGGTGCCCTTGCCCGCCGGGCTGAAGTCGGCGGCGATGCGGTGGCCGCCGAGCCGGGCGTGGCCCTTGGTGACGACGCGGTCGGGCAGGTGGATCTTGAGCTGGAGGCGCTCGTCGTCGACGGTGACGCCGGTGAGCTCGGCCCGGTTGGGCTGGAGCACCACCTGGAGGGCGCGGTCGGAGGTCCAGACGGGCCTGGCCCACCAGCCAGGCTTGAGCTGGCGGCCGGCGGGGCGCTCGCTGCGGCCGATGGACGCGCCGCGCAGCAGGCCGGTGGCGCGGGCGCCACGGCTCCAGAACACGATCTCGGCCCGCCACGTGGTGGTGTCGCGCACGGCGGGACGGCGGCGCAGGCGGCGGCGCACGCCGGAGACCAGGCCGCGGACGGCGCCGCGCCAGCGCAGCGCCCACGGGCTCAGCTCGGCGTGGAAGCCCGACCAGTCGTAGTTGCAGCCGGGCTCGCGGGCCCCGTGGGTGGCCTCGGGGGCGAGCACGCGGCGGGTGCGCAGCCGCACCGGCGGCAGCCAGCGCGGGCCGCGCAGCACCACGGTCGCGCGGTTGAAGCGGCGGCTGCGCACCGACAGGCCGGCCAGGTAGGCGAAACCGGTGATGCGCAGCTTGCCGTCGACCCACACGATGTCGTCGATGTGCGTGACGGGCACCAGGTCGGCGCGGCGCAGCCGGAACAGCTCGGCGGGCAGCTCGTCGCGGAACGGCAGGTCGGCGTACCAGCGCAGGCCCTTGCGGATGCGCTTGGACGGCTCGGCGGCGGCCGCCACGACCTTGGCGAGGGCCTCGCCCTCGACGAGCTCGTCGTCGGGGCGGTGCTCGATCAGGTGGCAGATGAGGCGGCGGGCCACGGGCAGCTCGCGCTTGACCCCCGCGGCGACGCCCGCCAGGTAGGGTCGCACGAGGTCGACGAGCTCGCGCCTGCGGGCGGCGCCGCGCTTGACCGCGAGGTCCATCCGCGTGCCGAGCGGCCCGCTGAGCACCTCGGCGTCGAACGCCGCGTCGCGGCCGCCCGGCCCGACGGCGCGCATGACCGCGTCGAGTGGCTCGCCACGGTCGCAGAGGTCCTGGACGGCCTTGAGTCGGTCGGGGACCGCATCGCCGCCCGGGCTCTGGGCAGTTACGCCGGTAGCCATCGGGGAGGCACCGCCTTTCAGGCTGCCGTCAGTGTTCTGCCCATGGTAATAGGAGTCACCTACTACCAAATCGCCCATTCAGGGAACCGGCAGGTCAGCGGCCTTCCTGAGAATCGGCTGAACGCCCGTCCCAGCGGGCGCCGCGCATGTCCACGCGCTCCCCCCGCAACGGGGTGCCCTCCTCGCGCCAGTGCGCCAGGCAGCGTTGCAGGTGGTCAGGGGCCACGCCGCTGCCGTCAGCGTGCACCACGCGCCACCACGGAACGCCGCCGCCCCACACGGACATCACGCGTCCCACCTGCCGGGGGCCGCCCTCGCCCAGGTATTCGGCGATGTCGCCGTAGGACATGACCTTGCCGGGCGGGATGCGCTCGACGAGGTCGAGCACGCGCTCGGCGAACGGCTTCAGCGGCTCCACGCCGCCGGTCCCGCGTCGATCATCTCGTCCAGCTTGCCGAGCTCGATCACCGACCCGTCGGCGACCACCTCGACCACGCCCTCACGCAGCCCGTAGACCTCGCCGTCCTCGCCGATGAGCCGGGCGCCGAGCACGCCCGCCAGCCGGACGAGCTGGGCCACCTGCCAGTCGGAGCCGGGCGCCCCGATCACCTGCTCACGCCATGCGCCCACGGCGTGCGTGCCGTCGCCGTGCCTGGCGACGATCTCGTGCGATCCGCGCAGCTCGAAACCCGCCGGCGCGATCGCCTTCGCGACCTCCGCGAAGGCCAGCGGCGCCTCACGAACCACGCGTAGCTCGTATCCCATGACGGGGGACCATAGCGGATCTTTACTCCCTCCGCTGATTGAGGAGCACGATGGCCCCGCAGAACATGACGAGGGCCACGAGGACGCCGATCCCGTACAGCCAGAGCCGCCACGGGTCGGGTCCGGGGGCCGACGGCTGCGGGGTGTCCTCGCCCTGCCCGAAGTGCTGGTCAGCGGGTACGGGGACCTGGCGTTTGTGGCCGGTGAGCCGTTCGGCGGCGTTCAGCGCGGCGCCCGCGTCGACCACGCCGAACCCGGTCCTGTCGTCGTACCCGGCGGCGGGGCGGCCCCGCGCCCCGGTGGCGAGCGCCTGCGCGACCTGCTCGGGCCGCAGGTCGGGGTAGCGCGCCTTGACGAGCGCGGCCACCCCGGCCACCAGCGCCGCCGCCGAGCTGGTGCCGTCGGACAGCGCGTAGCCGCTGCCGCGCTGGACCACGGGCACCCCGGAGCCGGGCGCGGCGACGAGCACGGACAGGTTGTCGCTGCTGTACGGGGCGGGCTTGCTCGTCTTGTCCACGGCCGCGACGCCGATGACGCCCGGGTAGCCCGCGGGGAAGCTCCAGTAGGAGGTCTCGTTGTCCTTGGTGTAGCTGGTCTGCCCGTCGTTGCCCGCGGCGGCGACCAGGACGACGCCCTTGCCGAGCGCGTAGGAGACGGCCTCGCGCTCGGACTTGTGCGGCCCGTAGTTGCCGATCGACATGCTGATGACCTTGGCGCCGTGGTTGGTGGCGTAGCGCAGGGCGCGGGCGAGCGGGCTCTCGGTGGCGCCGGGGTCGGTGAGCAGCGGCGGGGCGATCTGGTCCTCGGGGTTCTCGTCCAGGGCCAGCGGCAGCGACAGCACCCGGGCCTCCGGGGCGACGCCGACGAACCCGTCCCCGGCTCCCGATCCGGCGATCAGCGCGGCCATGGCGGTGCCGTGCTCGCCGGGCTCGACCTCGCGCGGGCGGGCCGAGCCCGAGCTCATGTCGGGGCCCACGGTGACGCGCCCGCGCAGCTCCTTGACCCGGGTGTCGACGGCGCTGTCGATCACGGCGACGGTGACGCCGGCGCCCTTGGTGACGTTCCACGCCTGCTCGACGTTGAGCGCGTCGAGCACCCACTGCTGCTGCTCGCGGATGGGCGGGTCGGTGGGGGCGTGCAGGGCCAGCATCGCGGCGGTGAGGACGCGGACGACGGTCAGCACACGTTCCCCTGGGTGCAGGGCGGGACCTTGGGCGGGTCCGCCAGGAAGTAGGCGATCTGGTTGCCGACGGACTTGGCGGCGGGCCAGAGCTCGGGGTGCAGGATCTCCTCGGGCGGGACCGCGGCCCTGGTGCGGCCGTCGGCGTAACCGGCGGTCGAGAACACGATGTACGGCCCGGCGCCCACCCAGCCGGTGCGCTGGCGCTGCTGCACGCCGAACCGTTCGGTCACGGTGCCGGGGAAGGCGACGGGCAGCACGCCGACGCGGTCGTCCTGGCTGAGCTGGTCGGTGACGGACGCCCTGGCCGCCTCGTCCTTGAGCACGGCCACGCCGACGGTCATGACGAACGTGGAGGTCTGGTCGACGTAGGTGGCGCGCAGCATGGAGACGCAGCCGTACTCGTCGAGGACGCCGGCCACGGACGGGTCGACGGCGTCGCGGCAGGCGGTCTCGGGGGCGATGCCGACGCGCCTGGCGTACTGCTGCGCGCGGTCGAGGCCGAGGTACTTGACCTCTTCGGGGAAGACGCCGGTGGTGGGCCACGCCTGCCAGCGGCGGGCGATCTCCTCCTGCTTGTAGCGGTTCTGCTCCTCGGCGGTCAGCGGGCGCGACCGGGTCTCCTTGAACAGGCCGGCGGTGCCGAGCAGCACGACGACGGCCGAGACGGCCACGATGACGGTGAGGAGCGCGACGAACATGCGCCGGTAGCGGACGCCCTGCTGGAGGGAGTCGGTCTCGGCGCGTTCGGCCGCCGCCCGCCTGCTCCGCATGCCCGCCGTGGGCCAGTCGCGCACGCGCGACCGGCGGCCGGTGGTGGCGCCGAGCGGATTGCTCCGTCCCGGCGTGGATCGTCCCCCGACGCGCGGTAGTCCTGAGGTGGGCCTACGTGCCTTCACCACCGCCTCGTTCCCAGCTCGGCTTCGTGTCTATTTCGTCCCCCTAACGGGGCGGATCATGCCTCTTGGTCATTGTGTGGGCGTCGGCCCCTTCTGACCAGGGCGACGATGGCTCCCAGCGATCCCAGCGCCACCACGGCCAGCGCCGCCGCGAGGCCCCCGTGCAGCAGGATGTGCGCGCCGTCGCGGTGCACGACCTGGATCGGGGCGGGCGGCGCCTGGCCCAGCGGCCTGTCCGGGTCGGCCGCCTGCGCGCCCGCCGCGGTCTCGGTGTGCCCGGCCAGCCGCTCCGCCTCGGCCAGCGCCCTGGCGGCGTTGACGACGCCGAACCCGGTGCCGGTGTCGTAGCCGCCCGGCGGCCGGTCGTCGGCGCTGGCGGCGAGCGCCCGCACGACGAGCGGCGGCGACAGGTCCGGATACTCGGCCTTGATCAGGGCGGCCACCCCCGACACCAGCGCGGTCGCCTGCGACGTCCCCCGGCCCACCCAGTAGGCGTCGCCCGGCCCCGCGCCCATGATGTCGACGCCCGGCGCGGCCACCACCACCGAGGAGTTCCAGTTGGAGAACGTCGCCCGCCGCAGCCTCCCGTCGGTCGCCCCCACCGACACCACGCCGGGGAAGGCCGCCGGGTAGGAGTACGGCGCCGCGCCGCCGCCCTTGACCTCGCGGGTGCCCTCGTTGCCCGCCGCCGCGACCACCACGACCCCCTTGGACACCGCGTAACGCACGGCCGCCCGGTCCTGGCGGGTCGCCAGCTCCTTGGAGATCGACAGGTTGATCACGTCGGCCCCGCGGTCGACGGCGTAGCGGATGCCGCGCGCGACCACGTTCTCGAACCGCTCGTCGGTGTTGAACGTGCGGAACCCCGGCTCCTCGTCCTCCAGGATCACCCGTACCGACAGCACCCGGGCGCGCGGCGCGACCCCGATGACGCCCAGCTTCCCGTCCGGGCCGTGCCCGTGCCCGGCGATCAGCGAGGCCATGTACGTGCCGTGCAGGCGGCGGGGCGTGACGCCGGGCGGGTTCGCCCCCGCGGTGAAGTCGCGGCCGACGGTGACCGAGCCCGCCAGGTCGCGGTGGCCCGGGTCGACGCCCGAGTCGAGCACGGCCACGGTGACGCCGTCGCCCTCGCTGATCCGCCACGCCTTGGCCAGGTCCAGCGTCCTGATGACCCGCTCCTGCCCGGACCGTACCTCGTCCGCCCACGCCGGGGCCGTGAGCGCCGGCAGCAGCCCGGCGAGGAGCGCCGCCCGCACGAGCGGCCCGCGGCTCAGCACCGCCACTCCTCGGCCGCGCAGTTGGGCATCCGGGGCCTGCTCAGGTCGGCCAGGACGCGCTCGGAGATCTCGGTCGCGAAGGCGAAGACCGCCGGCCGCTGCTCGCCCGACTTGCTCGCCGGCCGGCCGTCGACCTGGCCCGCCGTGGTCAGCACCAGGTACGGGCCCGCCTGCCGTACCGAGCCGGACTGCCGCACGGCGGGGGTGAACCGGTCGGACACCGTGCCGCGGAAGGCCAGCGGGCGCAGGCCGGGAACGGGCGCGCCGCTGCCCGGGAAGGCGGACCTGGCGCGGGCGGCGCGCGGCTCGTCGGGCAGCGCGACCACGCCCACGGTGACGAGCACGCCGCGCAGGGCGTCGATGTAGGTGGCGCGCAGCACGGCGCGGCAGCCCGCGGCGGCCAGCGCGGCGGCGGCCTCGGCGTCGACGGCGTCGTGGCAGGCGGTGCGCGGCGAGATGCCGATCCGGCGGGCCCGCTCGCGGCCGCCCTGCTCGGCAGAGTAGGCGAGGCTGGACGGGAAGACGCGCCCGGCCGCCCAGGTGCGCCAGCGCTCGGCGACCTCGCGCTCGGCGGCGGCCCTGAGCTCGGCCGCGGTGGGACCCCGGGTCAGCTCGCCGCTCGCCGAACCGGCCGCGACCCCGGCGGCCACCGCGCAGACCAGAGTCAGCGCGGAGGCCACCAGCAGGGAAGGCCAGAGGCGGGCGTTGTCCACGGGATCGACCTTAATGCGGGCGACCCCGTGTCATCCGTCGGAAAGCAGACTCAGTAAGACGGCAGGCTCGGGTCGACGGTCTTGACCCAGCTCAGCACGCCACCGCCGACGTGGACGGCGTCGGCGAAGCCCGCGTTCTTGACGACCGCGAGCGCCTCCGCCGAACGGGCGCCGGACTTGCAGTGGAGCACGATCCGCTTGTCCTGCGGCAGCTTCTCCAGGGCCGAGCCGTTGAGGAACTCCCCCTTGGGGATCAGCGTGGCGCCCGGGATGGAGACGATCTCGTACTCGTTCGGCTCGCGGACGTCGACGAGGAAGATGTTCTCGCCGTTGTCCTGCATGGCCTTGAGCTCCTGGGCGGTGATCGTGGAGCCGCTGACCGCCTCGGCCGCCTCGTCGGAGATCGCGCCGCAGAACGCCTCGTAGTCCTCCAGGAGCTGGGTGACCGTCGGGTTCTTGCCGCACAGCACGCACTCGGGGTCCTTGCGGACCTTGACGTCGCGGTACTTCATCTCCAGGGCGTCGTAGATCATCAGGCGGCCGACGAGCGGGTCGCCGATGCCGGTGAGCAGCTTGATCGCCTCGTTGACCTGGATGGAGCCGATCGACGCGCACAGCACGCCGAGCACGCCGCCCTCGGCGCACGACGGCACCATGCCGGGAGGCGGGGGCTCCGGGTAGAGGCAGCGGTAGCAGGGGCCGTGCTCGGCCCAGAACACGCTCGCCTGGCCGTCGAAGCGGTAGATCGAGCCCCAGACGTACGGCTTGCCCAGCAGCACCGCGGCGTCGTTCACCATGTAGCGGGTGGCGAAGTTGTCGGTGCCGTCGAGGATCAGGTCGTAGCCGGAGAAGATCTCCATGACGTTCTCGGTGGTCAGCGCCGTGTTGTGGATCACGACGTCGATCAGCGGGTTGATCTCCCGGACGGACGCCGCGGCGCTCTCGGCCTTCAGCCGGCCCACGTCGGACTGGCCGTGGATGACCTGGCGCTGCAGGTTGGACTCGTCCACGACGTCGAAGTCGACGACGCCGAGGGTGCCCACACCCGCCGCGGCGAGATAGAGCAGCGCCGGCGACCCGAGACCGCCGGCGCCGACACACAGCACCTTGGCGTTCTTGAGCCGCTTCTGCCCGGCCATCCCCACGTCGGGAATGATCAGGTGACGCGAGTAACGGCGCACTTCGTCGACGGTGAGCTCGGCGGCCGGCTCTACCAGCGGTGGCAACGACACTTTCTACGCTCCCGTTTCAGGGGGTCTCTATCTCCATGTGAAACCTAGCCGGGCAGTGGGGCATTCCCCAATCGCGTCTCACGGATCAGACGGCGCGCCTCGGCGGCCACCACGCGCGGCACCTCCATCATCGCCACGTGCCCGGCCCTGGGCAGCAGCACCAGTCTCAGATCACGGAACGCGCGCGCCGCCCTGGCGGCCATCGCGGGCCGGACGAGCCGGTCGTGGCGGCCGTGGATGATCAGCGTGGGGGCCTGGACCTTCTCGGCCTGGCGCCACAGGTTGTCCGCGCCGCGCCGGAAGTACTCCGCCACGATGCCCCGGGCCGAGCCGATCATCGCGGCCGCGGAGTACGGCAGTTCGTCGCGGCGCCGCTGCTCCTCGATCGCCTCGCGCAGCCGTACCGGATGCACGGCGGCCATGTCCGCCCAGACCACCGCGAACGAGGCGTTGATCCGCTGTTCGGCGGGGATCAGCTTGAGCCGGCTCGCCACCCACTCGCCCAGCCGGGGCGTCGCGGCGGCGGCCACCCGCACCGGGCCGGAGCGGGGCAGCAGGTCCGGCAGCGCCGGCGAGATGAGCGTGAGCGAGCGCACCAGCTCGGGGCGTCCGGCGGCGACGCGCACGCAGACCGCCCCGCCCATCGAGTTGCCGAACAGGTGCGCCGGGCCGACCTGCTCCAGCAGCCGGACGACCGCGGCCGCGTGCGCGGCCACGCTGTAGTCGCCGTCGGCGGGCGCGGGCGAGTGCCCGGCGCCCGGCAGGTCGATCGCGTGCCCGGTGACGTCGTCCTTCAGCTCGTCCATGAGGTCGGTCCAGTTGGTGGCCGCCCCTGCCAGACCGTGTACGAAGACCGCCTGCTCGGGGGCGCCGGGCGGGGTGGACCTGACGTGGACGTCACCGACCATCCGCCCCGGCCAGTGCGGGACCGGCTCTGCCATGCCTCCTCCTCACACACGGGTTTCTGGACATTTCAGCTTATATCGCTTCATACATCTCTAATTGATCTAACGACAGGCCAAGCGTGCGGCAAAAGGACTTGATCGCCGTTTATGGCCTGCAACCCCCGGAAAGTATGACAACCAGATGACACCTAGCGTGACATCTCAGGCACTCTCCGTCATCACGGAAATTGCCGCAAGTGCAAGGAACCGTTCAGGGGGAAGCACAATGTCCAAGCTCAAGACCATGATGGCTGCCGCCACGCTGACCACCGCCCTCACCGGCGGCATGGTGGGTGTCGGCGAGGCGGCCTCCGCCACCACCACCGCCAACGCCTCCACCAGCGTCGGCGCGGCCACCAACGTCTCCAACTTCGTCGCTCACCCGCGCTGGTGCCGCTGGCACCGCAGCCACGGCTGGGGCCACGGCCACGGCTGGGGTCGCGGCCACGGCCACGGCTGGGGCTGGGGCCACCACGGCCACCGTCACGGCCACGGCCGTTACGTCAACCGTGTCAAGGTGTTCCTCAACCTGGCCGAGGACAAGGTCCGCTCCGTGCACCGTCGCGGCTGCCTGAAGATCCGCCACAACCACGGTGGCCACTGGTAAACCGATCATCTCGGCCCGGGGTTCCGGGCAGAGCTAACGCGGGGGCGCCGGATCATCTCCGGTGTCCTCGCTTTCATGTGTGCGGGTAAGCCGTGGACCCGCATTCGGTCATACGGCTGTGCGGCGCATTCCCGTCCGGGGTCGGAAATGCGATGCAAGGAGGAGTTTCATCGACATAGGAGCTGCTTCCATGGCATTCACCCGCATCGCGGCCGTCCTGCTGGCCGCCTCCGGCGCCGCCCTGGCGACCGCCCCACCCGTGCTCGCCGACCCCGCACCGCCCGGCCCGAACGCCCACCGCGACCTGCGCGAGCTGCGGCAGGAGCTCCACGAGTCCCGCCACGCCCGGGCCCGCGACCTCCAGGAAGCCCGCCACCGCTGGTCCGCCGACCAGCGCGACCGGCACGACCGGCACGACCGGCGCGGCCACTGGGCCGACAACCTCCCCACCCACCCGGACCACTGGGGGAACGACCGCCACCCGACCCGCGACCACCGCGAGGCCGGTGAGGCCCGTGAGGCCCGCGAGGCCCGTACCCGCGCTCTCCAGGACACCCGCACCCCCGGCGACCTGCGCGACCGCCGAGCAGGTGACCGGCGCGACGCCCGGCAGGGGCCCGGGCTGACGGAGGGGCGCGTCGAGAGGGAGGCGCGGGGGCCGAGGCCGGAGACCCGGGATCGGGGGAACGCCACCGCCCAGGCGCGGCTGACCACGTGCGCCTACCGGGTGAAGGCCGGGACGCGGGTCTACGTGAAGCCGGAACGGGGCGCGAAGGAGCTGGAGCACTTCGGCTCCCAGGGCCGCACTCTGGGCGCGTGCGCCTCGCGCCCCGGTGAGAAGTGGACGAAGGTCCTGGCCCCGGAACGCGGCAAGATCGGCTACGCGCGCACCGACAGGCTGAAGAACCTCGGCCCGAAGAAGTGGCTGTCCGTCTGAGTCACGCGGACTTGCGCGCCTTGCGCTTGGGGGCCGCCTCCTTCTCCTTGGACTCCTTCGACTCCTTGGACTCCTTGGCGGCCCTCTTGGGTTTGGCGGCGCCCCCGCCGGTGCGCTCGCGCTTGGCGGCGTCGACGCTGGCGCGCAGCGCGGCCATGAGGTCGACGGCCGGCCCGGCCTCCTCCTCTTCGGGGGCCGCGACGACCTCCTTGCCCGCCACCTTGGCCTCGATCACCTGTTGCAGCGCCTCGCGGTAGGTGTCGTGGTACTCGGTGGGGTCGAAGTCGGCCTCCATCGTGGTGATGAGCGATTCGGCCATCTTGAGCTCCTGGGCCCGTACCTCGATGTCCTCGTCCAGGAACTCGAAGTCGGGCTTGCGGATCTCGTCCGGCCACAGCATGGTCTCCAGGACGAACACGCCGTCGCGGACCCGCAGCGTGGCGAGCGACTCACGCTGGCGCAGCGCCACCTTGACCACGGCGACCTGCCCGGAGCTCTCCAGGGCGTTGCGCAGGAGCACGTACGGCTTGGCGCCCTGGGCGTCGGGTTCGAGGTAGTAGGACTTGGCGAAGTAGATGGGGTCGATCTGCTCGGCCGGGGCGAACTGCAGCACGTCGATGCGCCGGGAGGTGCTGAGGGGCAGTCCTTCGAAGTCCTCGTCGGTCAGCACGACCATCTCGCCGGTGCCGAGTTCATAACCCTTGGCGATGTCGGCGTAGGCGACCTCTTCGCCGTCGACGGTGCACACCCTCTTGTAGCGGATGCGGCCGCCGTCCTCGCGGTGCACCTGGTGGAAGCTGACGTCCTTCTGTTCGGTGGCCGAGTAGAGCTTGACGGGGATGGTGACCAGCCCGAAGGAGATCGCACCTTTCCAGATGCTGCGCATGGGCACTCCTCAGCAGTAGCGGGCGGTCCACCAATGGGCACATACCCGTCATGGTGCAACCAATGCCACACTCGATTGAACCAATGCTGGCTGTACCAGGGGAACTACCCTCCGATCACGACCGGTACGGCCTCGAGGTCAAGTGGGACGGCATTCGCGCCATCGTGCACGTGGACGGTGGCCTCCGGGTGACGGGAAGGCACGGGGCTGACTACACCCGCCGCTACCCCGAAATTTCGGACTTCGGCATGAAAAGTGCGGTCATCGACGGCGAGGTGGTGGCGCTGGACCGCCACGGCCGGCCGAACTTCGTCCGGCTGCAGCGGCGCATGCACCTGACCGACCCCGAGCCGCTGATCCTGGAGCGCTACCCCGTCACGTACCTGCCCTTCGACCTGCTCTATCTCGACGGCATGTCCCTGTGCGACCTGCCGTACCGGGCCAGGCGCAGCCTCCTGGACGAGCTCGACATCGGCGCCCCTCCCTACTTCCCCGGCGATTCCGGCCTGCTGGCGGCCACCTCGGAGCAGGGCCTCGAAGGCGTGGTGGCCAAACGGCTCGATTCTCCTTACCAGCCCGGCGTGCGCTCCCCCGCCTGGATCAAGGTCAAGAACCTGAGCATCACGGAAGTGGTGATCGGCGGCTGGAAGCCCGGCAAGGGCCGCCGGGCGGGCGGCATCGGCTCGCTCGTCATGGGCGTGTTCACGCCCGCCGGCCTCACGTACGTCGGCCACGTCGGGACCGGCTTCACCGAGGAGGCCCTGGATCTCCTGTACGAGATGCTGGCGCCGCTGGAGATCGCGCGGAGCCCGTTCAGCAACGCGGTCCCGTGGCGTAATCGATGGGTTAGACCCGATCTGGTCGGGGAGGTGGCCTACACGATGTGGACCGACGACCAACGGCTGCGCCATCCCGTGTGGCGCGGGCTGCGGGCGGACAAGCTCCCTGCGGAGGTGACGCGGTGAAGGTCCCCGTCAAGGTGGACGGGCGCGAGCTCACGCTGAGCAACCTGGACAAGGTGCTCTACCCGGAGGAGGGATTCGCCAAGGCCGAGGTCATCGACTACTACAGCCGCGTCGCCCCGGTGCTGCTGCCCCACCTGGCGGGCCGCCCGCTGACCGTCAAGCGCTACCCCAACGGCGTCGAGGGGGCCTCGTTCTTCGAGAAGAACGCCCCCGATCACACCCCCGGCTGGGTCCGGCGCGTCCGGCTGCCGGTGCCGGGGAGCACCAAGGACCGCGAGAGCATCGACTTCGCCGTCGTCGACGACCTGCCTACCCTCGTCTACTACGCCAACCTGGCCGCCCTGGAGCTCCACGTCCCGCAGTGGCGCGTCTCGGACGACGGCGAGGCGCTGCCGCCCGACACGCTCGTGTTCGACCTGGACCCGGGCCCGCCCGCCACGATCGTCGAGTGCTGCCGGGTGGCGCTCATGCTGCGCGAGGTGCTGGCCGCCGACGGGCTCACCGCCAGGCCCAAGACCAGCGGCAGCAAGGGCATGCAGCTCTACGCCGCCTGGGACGGCCGCGAGGAGCCGTCCGCGTACGCCAAGCGGCTGGCCCAGGCGCTGGCCAAGGAGCATCCGGGCGAGGTGGTCAGCGTCATGGCGAGGAAGCTGCGGCCCGGCAAGGTGTTCATCGACTGGAGCCAGAACAACCCGGCCAAGACCACCGTGGCCCCCTACTCGCTGCGCGCCAGGGCCAGGCCGACGGTCTCCACGCCGCTGCTGTGGAAGGAGGTCGAGACCTGCGAACACGCCGACGACCTGGTGTTCACCACGGCCGACGTGCTCGCCAGGGTGGAGAAGCACGGCGACCTTTTCGACGCGGCGTAGGCTGGGTGCGTCCGCACGCAACGGGGCCACATGTGAAGGGGGAACGACATGTCGGAGATGGACGTACGCGGGGACGAGGCGAATTTCGCCGACGACGAGGAGCGGCCGCTGGAGGCGCCGGAGGCCGACGCCGTCGAGCAGCGGCGCCGGTTGAGCGAGGACGAGTCCCGGCCGCGCCGGGAGGTCCCGTTCGACGTCGACCCCGCCGACGCGGCCGACCAGGACCGCGTGGTCGAGCTCGACGATGACGACTATCGCTGAGGCGGCGGCTACCCGCGCGTAGGATGTCGGCACGATCCGCACGAAGACGTTGGAGACCCGCGTGACCGCTACCCCGGACGCCAAGCCCCGGGGCACCCGGCTGCCCCGACTCGCCCGCCGCCGGCAGCTGCTCAGCGCCGCGCAGGAAGTGTTCGTCGAGAACGGCTACCACGCGGCCGCCATGGACGAGATCGCCGAGCGGGCCGGGGTCAGCAAGCCGGTGCTCTACCAGCACTTCCCCGGCAAGCTGGAGCTCTATCTGGCGCTGCTCGACCTGCACGTCGACGACATGGTCAACCGCTGCCGCGACGCCCTCGCCTCCACCAGCGAGAACAAGCTGCGGGTCCAGGCGACGTTCAGCGCGTTCTTCGACTTCGTCTCCACCCAGGGCGAGGCGTTCCGCCTGGTCTTCGAGTCCGACCTGCGCAACGTGGCGCCGGTGCGGCAGCGGGTGGAGCGGTCGCTGAGCGAGTGCGCCGAGATGGTCAGCGCGGTGATCCAGGAGGACACCGGCTGCACCAGCGACGAGGCGCACCTGCTCGGGGTCGGGCTGGTCGGCATGGCCGAGGTCAGCGCCCGCTACTGGGTGACCAAGCACGGCTCCATCCCGAAGGACGCGGCCGAGCAGCTCATGGCCCGGCTGGCCTGGCGGGGCATCAGCGGTTTTCCGCGTACGGCATAACCCGTTCGCTGGGCGCGATCAATCGGCGTGTTTCCGGCACGCAGCGGCCACGATGGGACCAGCACAGCCCCGTCGAAAGGGAGCACGATGGAAGTCAAGATCGGGGTACGTTCCGTACACCGCGAGCTCGTGGTGGAGACCGACCTGTCGTCGGAGCAGGTCGAGGAGGAGATCAGGCAGGCGCTGGCAGCCGAGCGGGGCGTGTTCGCCATCACTGACGTGAAGGGCAGGCGCGTGGTCGTGCCGGTGGCGGCGCTCGGCTTCATCGAGATCGGCGAGGACGAATCCCGCCCGGTGGGCTTCGGCGGCACCCTCTGACCTTTCCGGCCCGCACGACCTGACTCCCGGGACCGCGTTCCACCGGCCCCGGGGGTCGCGGGTCTGGCGGGCCGGACCAGGCCGGGCCCGATCAGTGCCCGATCAAGGTCAGGTCAGATCAGGTCAGGCGAGGCGGCAGCCGCGTGGGCGGCGGCGCCGGGGGGCGATCTCCGGCCCCCGGGCCGGGCACCACGCGCCTCCCCTGCGCAGCACGGCCCGCGACGGCCAGCGATTCGGCCCACATCTGGTCAAGGAACTGCCGTAGCGGCGCGAGGCCCTCATGCCTGGCACGCTACAGCCGTTCGCCGCCCCGCGCCGTGCGATCCCCTCGACAGCCCTGCACCGGGTTCAGATGCCGAGCGCCGCCATGCGCTTGTTGTGCTCCTCGGTGAGGCGGGCGAACATCCGGGAGATCTCGGCCTGGTCGTCGGCCCCCGACTCGACCAGCATCATCGCCAGCTCCGGCCGGGCCGCGGCCACCCGCTGCCCCTGGCTGAGCGCCTCGCCGACCATCCGCCTGGCCCACAGCGCCAGCCGCCCGCCGACGACCGGGTCGGCGGCGATGCCCGCCCTGACCCGCTCGACCGCGAACCCGGCCCGCCCCTCGTCCGCCAGCACCTCGTCCACGAGCTTGGCGATCGCGGGCTCCAGCCGCCGGGCCGCCTCCCGATAGAAGTCGAGCGCGATGCCGACCCCGACATAGGCTTTGACCAGCGCCTCCAGCCAGTCGGTCGGCGTGGTCTGGCGGTGCCAGGCGTCGAGCGCCTCGGCGAACGGCTGCATCGCCGCGTCCGGATCGGCGCCCAGCTCGGTGAGCCGGTCGCGCAGCAGCCGGAAGTGCGCGTACTCCGCCACGGCCAGCTCGCTGAGCGCGGCCCGGTCGGCCAGCGTGGGCGCCAGCCGCGCCGCGTCGTCGGTCATCCGCGTGAAGGCGCTGAGCTCGGCATAGGCCAGGACGCCGAGCAAATCGACGACCGCAGGGGACTCGTTCATACGTCGCAGCGTACTTCGGTCAATCTTCGGGAACATACGTGAGCTCGGCCAGCGTTGTGGTATCGAGTACACTGCTCTGTGAAAGTGCGACCGCACTGTGTAAATTCGGGGGAATCTCTCCCGGATGCCCCCGCTCCCCGGGTGCGCGGTCGCTGATGACATGAGAGGGCTGGCTCTACCGCGAGGACCCAGGCACGGGGGTATTTTTCCGCCCGATCGGTCCCGGCAGGCCCGCCTTCATTTGAGACTGAGGCAGGCCACGCTGACGACTTTCCGAGACCTCGGAGTCACACCAGAAATCGCCGATGCCCTCGAGACCGAGGGCATCACCACACCGTTCCCGATCCAGGAGATGGCTCTCCCGCTCGCACTGGGCGGCCAGGACCTCATCGGACAGGCACGCACGGGCACGGGCAAGACCTACGCGTTCGGCATCGCGATGCTCCAGAGCATCGGCAAGCCGCGCAAGAACCGCAAGAAGCCCCGCGGGCTGGTCGTCGTGCCGACCCGCGAGCTGGCCCACCAGGTGAGCGAGGACCTCGTCACCGCCGCGGGCAAGCTCGGCTCGCGCGTCCTGACCGTTTACGGCGGTCGCGCGTACGAGCCGCAGATCGAGGCGCTGAAGGCCGGAGTCGACGTCATCGTCGGCACCCCCGGACGCCTGCTCGACCTGGTCAAGCAGAAGCACCTCGACCTCAGCCAGATCACCAGCCTGGTGCTCGACGAGGCCGACCGCATGCTCGACCTGGGCTTCCTGCCCGACATCGAACGGATCTTCAAGCTGATCCCGGCGCAGCGGCAGACGATGCTGTTCTCGGCCACCATGCCGGGTGAGATCGTCTCGCTCTCGCGCAAGTACCTCAACCGTCCCACCCACGTGCGCGCCGAGCACGAGAGCGGCGAGGGTGAGGCCACTCCGCAGGTCCGCCAGATCGTCTGGCGCACCCACCGGATGGACAAGATCGAGATCGTCGCCCGGCTGCTCCAGGCCGAGGGGCGCGGGCTCACCATGGTCTTCTGCGAGACCAAGCGGGCCTGCGACATGGTCGCCGAGCAGCTCGACACCCGCGGCTTCGCGGTCGCGGCGGTCCACGGCGACCTCGGCCAGGGCCAGCGCGAGCAGGCTCTGCGCGCCTTCCGCAACGGCAAGATCGACGTGCTGGTGGCCACCGACGTGGCGGCCCGAGGCATCGACATCGACGACGTCACCCACGTGGTCAACTACGACGCTCCCACCGACGACAAGACCTACGTGCACCGCATCGGCCGCACCGGCCGGGCCGGGCGCACGGGCATCGCGGTCACGTTCGTGGAGTGGGAGGAGCTGACCCGCTGGAAGATGATCAATCAGATGCTCGGCCTGGACTTCGCCGAGCCCGTCGAGACCTACTCCACCTCGCCGCACGTCTTCACCGAGCTCAACATCCCCGAGGGCACCAAGGGCGTGCTGCCGCACGCCAACCGCTCCCGGGCGGGGCTGTCGGCGGAGCGGATCGAGGACCTCGGCGAGACGGGCCGCCCCCGCAACCGCGGCGGCCGACGCCGTGACGAGCGTGAGGAACGTGACGAACGCCGTCCGGCCCGCACGCCTCGCCAGCGCCGCCGCACCCGTGGTGGCAAGTCCGCCGAAGAGGGCACTCCCGTCGAGACGCCGGAGGTCGAGCTCGTGAACGGTCGCTCCCGCAAGCCGGAGGAGACGCCCGCGATCATCTCTGCTGACGAGGTGGAGGCCGTGGCCGCCGAGCCGCGCCGCCGCACCCGCCGTTCGTCGGCGGAGCGGGCGTCCGCCGAATCGGCCAGGGCCACAGAGCCCGCCAAGGTCACAGAGCCTGTCAAGGCCGCTGAGCCCGTGGTGAGCGCCGAGCCGGTCAAGGCCGCCGAGCCCGTCAAGGCGCCCGAGCCCGTCAAGGCCGCCGAGCCCGTACGCGCTCCTGAGCCCGCCAGGGCGCCGGAGCCCACGCGGGCGCCGGAGCCGGCGCGGGCCGCGGAGCCGGTCCGGGTGGCGCCTGCCGTCGAGCCGTCGCCGACCGAGCCGGTGCCCAGCTTCCTGACCACCCCGCCGCCGCCCGCGGCGTCCAGGGAGCCGGAGCGGATCATCCCGCCGAGCCCGTTCACGGTGATCTTCCAGTCGCCCGACCTGGCGACGGACGACGACGACATCGCCCCGTCCGCCGCCACCGAGCGCAAGCAGCAGCGCCGCCAGGCTCGTGGCGGTGGTGGCGGCGGCAACCGCCGCCGCGCGGGCTGACGACCGCAGTGTGAAGAGCGCAGTGTGAAGAGCGCAGTGTGAAGGGCGCGCACCCACCCGGGTGCGCGCCCTTCCGCGTGTCAGCGGGCCCCGTGACGGGCGGGCGAGCGCTCCGGCCGGAACCCCGCGCACCGGCCTTCCAGGTACGCGCCGCGCGTCCCGGACCCGGCGTCCGGCACCCCCATAAGCTGGCAACTCCCCCGAAATCCGGCACCAGCGTAGGAGGTTAGCCGGTGTTGACGCACTGACCTCTGGGTATTGTTGCCCCACGTGAGTACGCCGCGATTCCTGCAGCTGCCTCCCGGCGTTGCACCACGCAAGATCGACACCCCCGAGGGCACGTTCGCGGCCCTGGAGGCGTCGCCGGTGAGCGGCGTGGTGGAGCGCTGGCCCGCACTCCTGGTGCCCGGCCTGACGGGGAGCAAGGAAGACTTCATCGCGGTCCTGCAGACCCTGGCCCAGTCGGGCCGCCAGGTGCTGGCCATCGACCTGCGCGGCCAGTACGAGTCGCCGGGCCCCGACGACCCCGGCGCCTACACTTGCGCGGCGCTCGGCGCCGACGTCGACCAGCTCGCGCAGACCCTCGGCGGCGGCGAGCCGGTGCACCTGGTGGGCCACTCCTTCGGCGGCCTGGTCTCGCGGGAGGCCGTCATCGACGGGCGCACCAAGTTCGCCTCGTTCACGCTGATGAGCTCCGGCCCGTCGGCGATCGCCGGCAAGCGCGCCCACCACGGCCGCAAGATGCTGCGCGAGATCCCCGAGCTGGGCCTGGAGCACGTGTGGCACGCCAGGTTCGAGCCGGAGGCCGTGGCCGCCGGGGTGCCCGACGACATCATGGCGTTCCTGCGCAAGCGGCTGCTGGCCAACTCCCCGACCGGGCTGGCGTGCATGGCCGAGCAGGTGCTCACCATGCACGACCGCACGCCCGAGCTGCGCCAGATCGAGGTGCCCACGCTGGTCCTGTACGGCGAGCACGACGACGGCTGGCCGGCCGAGACGCAGGCGGAGATGGCGGCCACACTGGAGGCGGAGTGCGTGGTGGTGCCGGGCGCCGTGCACTCACCCGCCGTGGAGGCGCCCGAGACGACGGCCGCCGCGCTGGTCCGCTTCTGGAACGACGCCGAAAGCCACTTTTTGGACACTCGATCGGGCGCTGTGTAACCATGCGTCCACCATGTCCGAAGACCTCGCCGTCCCGACCCTCGCCGTCCAGTCACCGCGCAGCGCGACCTGGCGGGTGCACCTCGACCGCACGATGTGGGTCGGCGGCGTCCGGGGGCTGATGCTCCAGGCTCTGCACCCGCTGGCGATGCTCGGCGTCTGGCAGAACTCCGACTTCCGCACCGACCCGTTCGGGAGGCTGCGCCGTACCGCCGACTTCGTGGGGCGGGTCACGTTCGGCACTCCGGAGGAGGCCGGCGCGATCGGCAGGCGGGTGCGCGGCATCCACCGGAGCCTGCGCGTCGTCGGGCCCGGCGGCCGGGCGCACCGGGTCGACGACCCGGAGCTGCTGCTGTGGGTGCACTGCGCGGAGGTCTCGTCCTACCTGGAGGTCGCCCGGCGCGGCGGGCTCGCGCTCACCGGGCCGCAGGCCGACCGCTACCTCGCCGAGCAGCGGCGCAGCGCCGCCTACGTGGGGCTGCACCCCGAGGACGTGCCCGGCTCGCGCGCCGAGATGGCGGCCTACTTCAAGGCGGCCAGGCCCGCGCTGCGGGTCACGGAGGAGGCCAGGGCGGCCGTGCGGTTCCTGCTGTGGCCGAAGATGCCGCCGCGGCTGCGGCTGCTGTCGGCCGGGAAACCGGTCTACTTCCCGTTCGGGGCGCTGTGTTACTACACGCTGCCGGACTGGGCCAGGCGGATGTACGGGATGCTCCCTGAGGTGCCACGGGGCGCGGTGACGGCGGGGCTGGCGGCGTTCAGGCTGGCCATGAACGCGCTGCCGGAGCCGCTGCACGACCGGGCGTTCCTGCCCGCGACGCGGCGGATGCTGCGCGACTCCCGGCAGCGGCTGGCGGCGGCCGGCTACGACGTCCGCAAGGGGCTGCGCGGCGCCGTCGACCCTCGCCACTGGCCCGGCCCCTGACCGGCGCCATCCATCCTCGCCACTGGCCCACCTCCTGACCGGGCCGGTCAGGGGTGCGCTATTCCGCCAGGCCGTCCCACGGGCGGCGTTCGGGGGCGGCGGCCAGCCCCTCCGGGCAGTGGCGGCGGAAGTCGCACCACCCGCAGATCGGCCCCGGGCTGGGCGCGAACAGCGCGTCGATCTCGGCGGGCACGGCGGCCGGGCCCACGGACGCGCGCTCGCGCCGCAGGTCGTCCTTGGACGGCCAGGCGGCTCCCGGGTTGCCCGGATCCGCCGAGGGCCGTGGTTCAGGCTCCGCTGGACGCGGCTGAGGCGGCGCGTGGGGAGCCGGGCCGCCGGGTCCGGTGTCCCAGGCCGGGGCGGACCGGGAGCGGCGGCTCGGGGCGCTGGAGGCGTCGGAGGACACCGCCGCGCGATAGCGGTCGTCGGCGTCGGCCGCCTCCAGGGCGATCTCCTCGGCGCGGCTCAGGTGGCGGCCGAGGGACTCGTCGGTGTGCCGCCACTCGACGATCTCGCCGGTCGGCAGGTGGTGCAGCTCGACGGCGCGGGCGGGGGTGCGCATCATCCGGGACGCCGCGATCGCGTAGACCGCCAGCGCGAGCGAGGAGCGCGCGTCGTCCTGGGTGAGGGGCCGCCGCCCGGTCTTGTAGTCGACGACCACCAGCTCGTCGCCGCGCCGGTCGAGCCGGTCGATGCGGCCGGACAGCGCGATGACCTTGGTGCGGGTGGCGACGGTCCGTTCGACGCCGACCGGATCATCACTGGGGTCTAAAGTCGCGACATATCCGGACACGAGGTCGCGGGCACGCGCGAGCCACCGCGCCGACTGCTCCCCGTCCCTGAACCCCTCGGTGATCCACCCGCTCGTGAGCAGGGTGGCCGCCGTGAGCGGGGTGCGCCGCTCGTACGGCTCCCGCCACCAGGCCGCCAGCGCGTTGTGCACGCTCGCCCCGACGCTGTTGTGCGCCCAGGCCGGGCCCTTGGACGGCTGCGGCCGGTCCAGGTAGGTGAACCGGTAGCGGCGCCGGCAGTCGAGCCAGGCGTTCAACCGCGACGGCGTGCACGAATAGAGCCGCCGCGGCATCCCTTCCAGCGGAAGCTGGCCCTGCACCCTATTCGTCGCCCGGGTTGAGCTTGATGCCCGACACCCGGGTGCCGTCGGAGAGCGGGCCCTCGGGAGCGGGCTCACGGGTCAGCGAGCCGGAGATCCAGTCGTCGAAGTGCGGCTCCAGGTCGCCGACGGTGACCTCCTCGCCGTGCGAGGGCAGCACCCGCGTCGCGGCCGGCAGCGTGAACAGCCGCCCGCCGATCGCGGTGAGCTGGTCGGCCAGGCGGGGGTACTCGCCGCCGAGCTTGCCCGGGCCGTCGGCCTGGAGGGTCTTGCCGGTGAAGACCGCCTCCAGCGCCTCGCAGTAGAGCGAGACGCCGCCCGGCGTCACCCCGGGCGTCTCCATGACATCGAGCTGCACGTCGGCGACGCCGAAGATGCCGTCGTCCTCCATGTCGATGTCGGGCCAGGTCTCGGTCCAGGTCTCCCGCCAGTGCGGCTTGTCCTTGGGGTGCAGGGCGATGACCGCCTCGTCGCGGCTGGCCACCTCGATGGCCGCGCCGACGTGGTCGGGCAGGCCGTGGGTGCAGATGACGGCGAGCACCTCGCGCTCGCCGACCTGCTCAAGGATCTTGTCGGCGTCACGCGCCGGGTCGATGACGATCACTTCGTCGTCATCGCCGATGATCCACGTGTTGTTCTCGACCTTGTGCTCGACGTCGTCGATCTCGACGACGCCCTCGGTCACCACTCGCTCGATACGCGCTGTCACGCCTCCGAACTCTAGCCCGTCTGCGTGAGTGAGCGAATCGCGTTGATGATGAGTTGCACGGCCAGCGCCGACAGGAGCAGACCGGCGATCCTGGTGACGAGTTCGACGCCGTTCTCCTTGATGAGGCGGATGATGCTCACGGAGAAGCGCATGAACAGCCACAGCAGGATGTGCACGGCCGCGATCGCCAGCCCGAGCGCCAGGATGCCGCCGGGCACCCCGGCGGCCTGCTGGGCGAAGACGATGGTCGCCACGATCGCGCCGGGCCCGGCGAGCAGGGGCGTGCCGAGCGGCACCAGGGCGACGTTCACGTTGGAGCGGACGGTGTCGGCGCGCGGCTCGGCCGCCCCGCGCAGCAGCTCCAGCGCGACCAGCAGGAGCAGCAGCCCGCCCGCGATCTGCATGGCGGCCACCTCGACGTGCAGGTAGCCGAGGATCGCCTGGCCGAACACCGCGAACACCACGATCAGGCAGAACGCGGTCACCGACGCCTGCCAGGCGACCCGTTTGCGCTCCTGGGCGGTGCGCCCGAAGGTGTAGGCGAGGAAGAGCGGGATGACTCCCGGCGGGTCCATGATGACGAACATCGTCACGAACGCCTCGACGAAGAACCTCAGCACCGCTCCCCCAGCACGCCGTACGAGGGGGAACGCCTGTCAGTCTTCCAGTCTCGGGGAGAACGCCCCGTAAGGCACGTCGAGGTCGAGGTCGCGCAGATCGAGCAGGCTGAGCTCGGCGAGCGCGATGAGGCAGCCGGCCTCCGACGGCCAGGCGATCGTCCACAGCCAGTTGCCCGCCGCCTCGCCCGCGTAGACGGCCCGGTCGGCCGCCGCGCCCACGCACCACAGCGGCGTCGGGTGCCCGAGCACCTCGATCTTCGCGTTCGGCGGCCCGTGGTCGAACCCCTCGCCCGGGTCGGGCCCGTCGAGCCCGGCGAACGCCGCGCCCAGCCCCACCCCGGGCTCCTCGGCGACGATCAGCAGGTCGGCCGGCCCGTGCATGAACGACGGCCCGCTCAGCGCCACCACGCTGGCCCGGACGCCTCTGTGCTCGTCGCCCACCTCCGCGAAGCCGGTCACCATCCATTTGGACGGCAACGGCCATGGCAGCCACACGGGCACCATGGAGTTCTTCCGCATCGCCTCCAGGGCCGTCGCGGACGGCGGCCGGGGCGGCTGATACGGCAGGACGTCTCCGTGCGCGTCACAACGCCATGCGCTGGACCACGCACCGGGCCCGTGAAGCGGGCCAAAACACCGTGGGCACGTTGGAGCCGCTCTCACAGCTACCCACGGTGCTTCCTCGGGCCCGGCCCCGTCAAGGCCGCTCATCGTTATCCCGTCGTAATCTTGGCCATGTGCGCGTAAATTGTGTGGGAGCGATCATCTTCGACGCCGGGCGGCTGCTTCTCGTACGGCGCGGCCATGCTCCGTCGGCCGGGCTGTGGTCGCTTCCCGGCGGTCGCGTGGAGCCCGGCGAGAGCGACGAGGCCGCGGTCCGCCGCGAGGTCATGGAGGAGACCGGCCTGCGCGTCGCCGTCGGCCCGCTCGCCGGCGCCGTCGACCGTCCCGGCCCGGCCGGCGTCACGTACGAGATCCGCGACTACTTCGCCACGGTCACCGGCGGCGTGCTCAGCGCGTCGGACGACGCCGTCGACGCCCGCTGGTGCGCCCGCACGGAGCTGACCCGCCTGGCCCTCTCGCCCGGCCTGCTGGAGGCGCTGCGGGAGTGGGACGCGCTCCCGCCCTGATCAGCGGCTGGACGTGAGGGTGGAGGTCCACAGGATGAGGTGGTCGTCGCTGTAGGTGGTGGAGCGGCCCAGCGCCACGACCTCCTCGCCCGCCACCGTCACCGCCGTCAGCCACTGCGCCCCCGGCCCCGCCAGGCTGTCCTCGGTCAGGTCCAGGCGGCTCCAGCCGATCCCGTCCTCGGAGGTCCAGGCGGCGCTGTCGCCGTCGCCGGGCGTGCCGTGCCAGCCGACCGCGACGAGCCCCGGGCCGGCCGCCGCGAGGTCGTACACCGCCGCCGCCCGTTCGGCGGGCAGCCAGGCCGTGCGCCAGGTCGCGCCGTCGTCCTCGGAGACGGCGGAGAAGGCGCGGCGGGCGCCCTCGTCCGTCACGGCGGCGCCGATGGCGACGAGCCGGTCCTGGTAGGCGGCCACCTGGCGCAGCCCGGCCGAGGACGTGCCCGGCGGGGCGACGCGCTTGCGCGCCTTCCAGTTGACGCCGTCGTCGGAGACCCACACGACGCCGCTCTCGCCGGCGCCCACGCCCGCGCCGCCGACCGCGACATAGCCGTCGGAGGTGGCCGCCAGGTCGTGGATCCGCACGTCGGAGCCGCCCTGCGGCAGCTTGTCCGAGCGGGTGAACCGGCGCAGGTCCGGCGTGAACCACAGCGCGGCCGACACCGTGCCCGTCGGCCCCCGGTCCTCCCCCGCGAGCACGTAGCCGTCGGGCCCGGCGGCCAGGACGCGCGCGTCCAGGTACGGGTGGTCGCCCGGCCGGGCCAGATCGCCGTCGGCGGCCACCTTGCGCCAGGCCCGGCCGTCCTCCGAGGCCACCAGCAGCGGCTCGGTGACCTGCACGTCCGTCTGGGTGGCGCCGACCGCCAGCCAGCCCTTGCGGCCGTGGGCCACCTCGCTGAGCCGCTGCTGGCGCGGGCCGCCCAGGCTGATGGACGTCCAGTCCTGCCAGTTGAGGCTGGTCCAGATGCCGGCGTCGCCGGACGCCGAGCCCACCGCGACGTAACGGCCGTCGTGCCTGGCCACCCGGGAGGTCTCGCGGGCGGCCCGCGACAGGCCGTCCACCCCTGCCAGCCGCACCCGGGCGGGCTTGCCGCGCTCGGGCGCCGCCATCAGCACGAGCTGGTTGTCCACGTCGGCCGCCGCCTGGTCGCCGCCCGCGAACAGGGTGCCGTCACCGGAGATCGTGAACCCGCGCAGCGTCGCCCCCGCCAGGTCGCCCAGCTCCGTCCGCTCCTTCCACGACCCGCCGTCGGCGCTGGTCAGCACCGAGTAGCCGCCCAGGTTCGCCTGGCTGACGGCCGCGACGCCCGACGCGTGCGAGATCAGCGACTCCACGCCCGGGCTCTGCCCGCCCAGCTCGTCGATCGTGCCGCACTGCGACCACTCCGCGCCCGTCGGCGAGCAGTAGACGCGCACGTCGCCCGAGGCCGTGCGGTGGCGGACCGGCACCAGCACGAACCGCTTCGGCGCCACCGCCAGCGAGCCCGCCCTCGGCATCGCCTCAGGAAGCTGGAACCCGGTCGCCGCCCAGCTCCGGCCGCCGTCGGCCGAGCGCAGCACCCGCGAGCCGTCGCCCTGCCCCGGCTGGGCCAGCGCCACCGCCGTGTCGCCCTTCGCCACCACCGCGCGCAGCTCGCCCACGTCCAGGCCGCGCGTGTCGACGCGGTCCCAGGAGCGGCCGTCGGCGGAGTGCCAGGCGGCCGCGCCCGCGCCGCCGTTCTGCAGGGTCGAGCGGCCCACGGCCACGAACCCGGACCCGGTCCTGGCGATGTCGTGCACCACGTCGCCGTCGCGGAACGCGGCCAGCCCGGCCGGCTCCACCGCCTCCCAGCTCAGGCCGTCGGCGCTCGTCCACATGGCGCGCCCGGTCAGCTCGTCGCCGCCGCTCGCCAGCCAGCGTCCGCCGCCGCCGACGACCCGCTGCACCGTGGGCGCCGCCGCGCCGGTCACCCGGCCCAGCCGCCACCGCTCGCCGTCGGGCGAGAACAGGAACAGCGGGCGCGGCGTCGGGCTCGTCATGTCACTGCCCACCGCCACGACCGCGCCGCCGACGGAGGCCATGTCGTTGAGCTTCTGGTTGGAGCCCAGGCCGGTGGAGGCGGGCACGGTGAACAGGCTGTCTCCCGGCCTGCCGACGCCCGCCGCCAGCCTCAGGCCGGGGTCGTCGGGGGTGACCCACTGCCACAGCAGCACGCCGCCCGCCACGAGCAGGGCGACGACGAGCGTGACGGCCATCGGCACCGTGCCGCGCCGGCGCCGCCGCATCGGGCTCGCCCGGCGCATCGCCGACGGGGCCGGGGCCCGCTCGTGCCTGCCCCCGTTGCCGGGGCGTTCCGGGCCGGCCGCCACGAGCAGGTCCGGCCGCGTCGGCCGCCCCGCCGGCGGCCTCCCCACCCGCCGCACGGTCTCCTCGCCCACCTCGCCGCCCTCGGCCCGCGCCTCCTCGGGAGCGAGGGGCCGTACGGGGTCCGCTTCTTCCGGGGCGGGAGGCCGTACGGGAGCGTCGGGTGGGGCGGGGGCCGGGGGATGGTGGGTGAGGAGGTACGGGGGGATGCGGACGGGGCGCGGCTCGTCGTCGTCATCGGTCTGCGGGAGAGGCAGGTGGTAGGGGGGTTCCTTGGGCTTGGCGGCCTCCGGCGTGGGGCGGGGCGGTCCGGAGGCGACGAGCTTGTCGGGCCGGTTGACCGTGCGGCGGGGACGGCGGCGCGGCTCGGTCTCGGGGTCGGCCGTCGGGGAGCTGTAGGGGCGCCGGCCCTTGGGCGGGTCCTCGGCGGCCTCGTCGTCGTCCTCGGGGGTGGGGGCGGCGAACGGCGGCATGCCCCAGGGGGATGTCACCGGTAAGCCGCGGGCACGGTCGTCGCTGGGACCCGGCGGGGTGTGCCGGATCCGGGGTTCGCCGGATCCGCTCCCGGAACCCGGGTCGTCGTCGCCCGGCGGTAGCCGAGGCTCGTCACTGGCGCCGGAGGCCACGCGCCGTACCTCCTCCACGTGTCAGGTCTGGCCTGGTCGGCGGGTGGATCGGGCCGCGGGGAGGCGGACCGTTCCAACTGCTTCTACCCCGGGGGGCGCCGATGATCACTTCCGAATGACGCTCGCAACCCACGACATCCAGACCAGCATGCCGGAGCCGGAATGGCGAGACCTCTCTAGCGAGATTCCCGGCACTGCGCGGCGATTTATCCGGAATAGGCGCTGATTGACCGCTTTTTAGCGAGATAGAGCACGCCGATGGCGTACACCGCCAGCTGCACCAGCGACCCCGCGAGCGACTGCCACGGCACCTGGTCCTGCAACAGCGCGTCGTCGAGCTGCCCCGAGGCCGCGCTCAGCCCGAACGCCACCATGTTGTTCACCACGTGCAGCCCGATCGGCGCCTCCAGCCCGCCGGTCCGCACCGCCAGGAACCCCATGACCGCCCCGAACAGGAACACGTCCACCAGCCCCGCCGACGAGTAGCCGTGCATCCCCGCGAACACCGCCGAGCTGATCAGGATGCTCCACACCGGATTGCGCACGTGCGCCCCGAACGCCTGGAGGAACCATCCGCGGAACACGTACTCCTCGGCGGCCGCCTGGAACGGCACCAGCAGCACGATGACGACGAGCGCCGGCAGGAAGTACGCCCACCCGACCCAGCCGAAGAAGTCGTCGACCGGCTCCCCCGTGATCGCGAGGGTGACGAGCTGGGCGGCCTGCCCGAGCACCAGCGCCAGCACGGCCAGCGCGGCGCAGCGCAGCATCCAGCCCCACCGCAGCCGCCCGGCGACGGAGGAGATCGTGCCCGGCCGCCGCCGCTGCACGAGCGCGACCGTGCCGAACACCACCGGCAGCACCACCGCCAGCGACAGCAGGAGCTGGGCCATGCCGAACACCGGGTCGCCGGAGATCTGCTCGGGGTTGGCGGGCGGCGGGATGCCGAGGATCGTGCCGAGCATCATCCCGGCGAGCAGCACGACGAACCCGACCGCGAAGAACCCGGCGGCGACCACGAGCGTGCCGACGACCTGCCGCCAGAGCTGCGCGGCGGGCGTGCGCGCCAGATGGTCGTAGCGGGCGCCGCGCGGTGTCGGCACGTACCAGGACGGCTGCGGCGGCGGGTACGGGTACGTGCCGTAGGAATGCGGTGGCCCAGGATTCTCCTGCATCTACAGAATCTTCCCAGCCTGTACGCAATAGTTCACAGACGGCGCGGCGATTTCGGCGGATGCTCAGGGACGTAGGTCATGTCGACCCTGGGAGCGCATCCATGTCAAGGCTGGGACCAGTCATCACCCTGACGGCGGGCGCCGTGCTCGCCGTGGGGCTGGGTGTCGCCAGCATCACGGCGACACCCGCGGCGGACACCCCCGCCGTCACCGGCGACAACGCCGCCGGCACCACCGGGAACACCACCGGGACCAACGCGCCGGTGGCGGAGAGCACGCCCGAGCCGAGCGCCACCCCCACGTTCGAGGAGTCCGTGCCCGCCGCGCCGAGGAGGGCCGACTACGCGGGCCGCGTCAAGGGCAACGGCGGCCTGATCGCGATCTCCGTCCGCGACGGCAAGGCCATCGGCTACTTCTGCGACGGCAGAACCGAGGTCTGGTTCAAGGGCGACGCGACCGGCGACGAGCTCGTGCTGAAGGGCTCCGGCGGGGCCAAGGTCGAGGCCGAGCTCGGCGACGGCAGGGCCACCGGCCGGGTGTCGATAGGCGGCAAGAGCTGGACCTTCGTGGCCCCGGTGGCGAAGAAGCCGTCCGGCCTGTACCGGGCGAGCGCCATCGTCAGAGGGGCCAGGATCCGCGCCGGCTGGATCGTGCTGCGCGATCCGCAGGGCGGGTTCACCCAGGTCGGGACCGCGTTCGCGGGCGACGAGCAGGTGCCGGTCCCCCGGCTGGACGGCGACGAGCCGACCGGCCCCGTCACCGTCGGCGGGACCACCGTCTACCCGGAGGACGTCGACGGCTTCATCGAGGAGATGCGATGACCGCCATCCAGCACCGCCCGGCCCGTGCCGCCGCGCTGCTCCTGCCGCTGCTCGCCGGCGGCCTGATCATGGTCGCGCTCGGCGTGTACGGCCGCGCGCACACCCCGACGGGCTTCGCCGTGGGCGTCGCGGGCTTCTCGGCCGCGCTGCCGATGAAGGTGTGGCTGACGACGGGCGCCACCGTGCTGGCGCTGGTGCAGGTCGTCTCCGCCCTGTCGCTGTGGGGCCGGCTCGGCGTCGACATCCCGGCGGGCGTGCACCGCTGGTCGGGCAGGCTGGCGTTCCTGCTGACGATCCCGGTCGCGTTCCACTGCCTGTACGCGCTCGGGCTGCAGTACGACGTGGCCAGGGTCGCCGTCCACTCGCTGCTCGGCTGCTTCTTCTACGGCGTGTTCGTGGCCAAGATGCTGTCGCTGCGCAGGGCCGACGCGCCGGGCTGGACGCTGCCGGTGCTGGGCGGGCTGGCGTTCACCGCGCTGGTGGGGCTCTGGCTGACCTCGTCGTTCTGGTTTTTCACGACGATCGGGCTGAAGGTCTAGGGCTCGAACCGGGTCGTCCTGGTCAGCCCGGCGGCCCGGCCCTTGGCGGCCACGACCAGCGCCATCTTGCGCGACGCCTCGTCGATCATCTCGTCGCCGAGCATGACCGCGCCGCGCCGCTCCACGGTGGTGTAGTGCTCGTACGCCTCCAGGATGAGCTCGGCGTGGTCGTAGTCCTCCTGCGACGGCGAGAACACCTCGTTGGCCGCCTCGATCTGCGACGGGTGCAGCACCCACTTGCCGTCGAAGCCGAGCGCCGCGGCCCGCCGGGCGACCCGCCGGTAGCCGTCGACGTCCCTGATCTGCAGGTAGGGCCCGTCGATCACCTGAAGGTCGTGCATCCGGGCGGCCATCAGCAGCCGCATCAGGATGTAGTGGTAGGCGTCGCCCTCCTCGTAGCCGGGCGGCTGCTCGCCCACGACGAGGGTGCGCATGTTGATCGAGGCCATGAAGTCGGCCGGCCCGAACACCAGCGTCTCCAGCCGCTTGGACGAACCGGCGATGGAGTCGGCGTTGACCAGCCCGCGGGCGTTCTCGATCTGCGCCTCGATGCCGATGCGGCCCACCTCGAAGCCCATCGTCTTCTCGATCTGGGTGAGCAGCGTGTCGAGCCAGACGATCTCGGTGGGGTCCTGGACCTTGGGCAGCATCAGGCAGTCGAGCTGGTCGCCGGCGCCTTCGACGATCTCGATGACGTCCCGGTACGTCCACTGCGTCGTCAGGTCGTTGACCCGCACGACCCGGGTCTTGCCGGTCCAGTCGCCCTCGCGCAGCGCGGCCACGATGTTGCGGCGCGCCTCCTCCTTGGCCAGGGGCGCGACGGCGTCCTCCAGGTCGAGGAACACCTCGTCGGCGGGCAGGCCCTGCGCCTTCTCCAGGAACCGGGGATTGCTGCCGGGCACCGCGAGAACCGAGCGACGTGAACGCATGCGCCCACGCTAGTGGCCCGTTCGGCCCTCCCGGAATCGGCCCCCCGGCTAAGGTCTAGCCGTGACCGACATCAACGGGGCCATCATCGAGGGCGCCAAGAAGTCCGGCGTCCTCTGGCTCTCTCTCGACCGTGCCCGGCTGGCCTGGCACACCTGGCACGACGGCGCCATCTACGTGGTGACGGGCGGCGAGGAGCAGTATCTGCCCGGCCTGGAGGGGCTCGGCAGCGTCTGGGTGACGCTGCGCAGCAAGGACAACGGCGCCAGGCTCGCCGAGTTCGAGGCCAGGATCGAGCTGGTCGACCAGGCCGCCGAGCCCGAGGCCGTCGCGGCGCTGGTCAAGGAGCGGCTCAACACGACCGACAGCGAGCATCTGGCCGAGCGGTGGGCGGCCGGCTCCTCGGTGCTGCGGCTGACGCCCAAGCCGGTGTGCACCTGCTGAGGCGTCAGGTGCGCACCGGCTCGGCGAGGCCGGTGGCGGGCGAGGGCTGAGCGCCCGCGGTGGCGGTCTGGGCGAGCAGCGCGCCCGACAGCACGATGAGGCCGCCGATGATCTGGAAGACGCCCAGCGCCTCCCCGAGCAGCACCCAGGCCACGACGGCGCCGCCGATGACCTCCAGCGAGGCGACGGTGGCGCCCACGGCGGCCGACAGGCGGCGCACCGCGTTGACGCCCAGGATGTAGGCCGTCACGGTGGCGACGAGCACCATCCACAGATACGCGCCGAGCACCGGCAGCTCCGACGCCCCGGCGGCCGGGGTGGCGGCGGTGGCGAAGGCGCTCCACGGGATGTCCCAGGGCCGGGCGAAGGGCAGCAGCACGACGGCCGCCCCGGTCATGCCCCAGGCGATCAGGCCGAGCGGGTCCACGTCGTCGCCGAAGCTATCGCTCATCAGGAAATATCCGGCGCAGCACGCCCCCGCGGCCAACCCCAGCAACAGCCCCAGCGCGTCGAGCCGCAGCCCGTCCCAGAACTCGACCACGATGCCCAGCCCCAGCACCGCCGTCACCGCGCCCACGAACGCGGCCCTGGCGAGCCGTACCTTCCGCACGAACCGCACCCAGAGCACGACCATCACCGGCGCCATGAACTCCAGCAGCAGCGCGATGCCGACCGGCAGCCGGGTGATCGCCACGAAGTAGAGCGCCTGCACGCCCGCGACCGCGACGATCGCGTACGCCCCGAAGAACGGCAGGCGCGAGCGCGGGATGCGCAGCGCGGCCGGTTTGACCAGCGCGAGCACGGCGAGCAGGAGCAGCCCGGCGCCGGCCATCCGCGCCCATACGGCCTCGATGGGGGCGAGCCCGGCCGCGATGAGATATTTCGCCATCGGTCCGGAGAACGCGAAGCACACCGAGGACACGAAAGCGATCGCGAGTCCCGCATACCGCATGGGCGCACCACCAGGGAGGAGTAATCACCGTTCGAAACGTTTGATACTGACACGCTCGGGGTCCCCGGCGCAACGCCGGGCCCCTGTTAACGTGGCTGACGTGCAGATCTTCGTGGCACGACTGGCCGGCACCCCGGTCTTCGACCCCGCCGGCGACCAGATCGGCCGCATCCGCGACGTGGTGACCACCCTGCGGGGCAGCCGGCCGCCGAGCGCGCACGGCATGGTCGTGGAGGTCCAGCCGCGCCGCCGCGTCTTCCTGCCCATCACCCGCGTGCGCGGCATCGAGGCAGGCGCGGTGATCTTTACCGGGCGGATCAACATGCGCCGGTTCGAGCAGCGCGTCACGGAGACCCTGGTGATCGGCGAGATGCTGGACCTGACCGTCCGGGTGCGCGACGAGCAGATGACCGTCTACGACGTGGCCATGGCCGAGATCAAGCCGTCCACCTGGGAGGTCACCAAGGTCGCCGTCTACAAGGGCAGGCGCAGGCGCGAGCCGAAGGTCGTCGACTGGGACGAGGTGTCCGGGTTCGACATCCTGCAGAAGGACCAGGGGGCGGCCGGGCTGATCGCCTCGTTCGAGGAGATGCGGGCCGCCGACATGGCCAGCGCGCTGCACGACCTGCCGGGCAAGCGGCGCATCGAGATCGCCCGCGCGCTCGACGACGACCGGCTGGCCGACGTGCTGGAGGAGCTGCCGCCCGGCGACCAGATCGGCATCCTCGGCATGCTGGAGCCCGAGCGGGCCGCCGACGTGCTGGAGGAGATGAACCCGGACGACGCCGCCGACCTGCTCGGCGGCCTGCCCGACCAGCAGGCGGCCGAGCTGCTGGCGCTGATGGAGCCCAAGGAGGCCGCCCCGGTGCGGCGGCTGCTCACCTACCCGCAGGACACCGCGGGCGGCATGATGACCAGCGAGCCGGTGATCCTGCCGCCGAGCGGCACCGTGGCCGAGGCGCTGGCGCACATCCGGCAGCACGACCTGACGCCCGCCGTGGCCGCCCAGGTCTACATCACCCGGCCGCCGAACGAGACGCCGACGGGCCCGTACCTGGGGGTGACGCACTTCCAGCGGCTGCTGCGCGACCCGCCGTCGACGCTGCTCGGCGCCGTCATCGACCCGTCGATCGACCCGATCAGGCCCGAGTTCACGCTGCCGGAGGTGGCCTTCTACCTGGCCAACTACAACCTGGTCGCGGCCCCGGTGGTCGACGAGCTGAACCGGCTCGTCGGCGCCGTCACCGTGGACGACGTGCTGGACCACCTGCTGCCGGAGGACTGGCGCGAGAGGCCGGAGCCGTGACGAGCGAGCGCCTCGACCAGCCCAGGGAGCTGCGCCGCTCGCTGCGCCCGCACTACGACCCCGAGGCGTTCGGGCGGCTGTCGGAGCGGATCGCGCGCTTCCTCGGCACCGCGCGGTTCCTGGTCTACATGACCGTGTTCGTGACGGTGTGGATTCTCTGGAACGTCGCCGCCCCGGACCGCCTGCAGTTCGACCCGTACCCGTTCATCTTCCTGACGCTCATGCTGTCGCTGCAGGCCTCGTACGCGGCGCCGCTGATCCTGCTGGCGCAGAACCGCCAGGACGACCGCGACCGCATCCAGTACGAGCAGGACCGCGAGACCGCCGAGCGCAACCAGGCGGAGATCGAGTATCTGACCCGGGAGATCGCCGGGCTGCGGATGGCGCTGGGCGAGGTGACCACCCGCGACTACCTGCGCTCGGAGCTCCAGCGGCTGGCCGAGGACCTCAGGGAGCGTCCGTGAGCCGGTCGAGCAGGCCGCGCACCTGGGCCAGGTCGCCGGGCGTTAGCCGGTCCAGGAACATCGCCCGCACGCCCCGCCGGTAGGTGGGCGTGGCCTCCGCGAGCCGCTCCACGCCGGCCTGCGTCAGCACCGCGAACAGCCCGCGGGCGTCGTCGGCGCACGCCTCGCGCGTCACCAGCCCGTCACGCTGCAACCGGTCGATCAGCCGGGTCAGCCCGCTGCGCGACAGCAGCACCCGGCCCGCCAGGTCGTTCATCCGCAGCCGCCGCCCCGGCGCCTCGGCCAGGTGCGTCAGCACGTCGAACGAGGCCAGCGGCAGGTCGTGGCCGTCGAGCAGCTCGGCCTCCAGGTGACGGGTGATGCCCAGCTGGGCTCGCTGCAGACCGCGCCAGACCGCCAGCTCCCCGGCGGTGAGCCCCTCGTCGGGCAGAACAGTCACGGAGTAACCTTAGAACGTTGCACAAACACCTAAAACCGCGCTGGATTAACGGGACGGCCCGCCTGGTTCATACCATGGAGGGGCATCCTCACTGGCGTGCAGGCGCCTGTCACACATATACCGGCAAAGGAGGGACGGCACCCTCGTTCGCGGGCGTGCCGAGACTTCGATGGCACCAACCCAGGAACAGGTGACGGCCGCCCTCGCCACCGTCATCGACCCCGAGATCCGCCGCCCGATCACCGACCTCGGCATGGTCAAGGGCATCGACATCGCCGCAGACGGCAAGGTGCGGGTCGGCGTCTACCTCACGGTGGCCGGGTGTCCGATGAAGGACACCATCCGGCGCGACGTCACCACGTCCGTCGCCAAGCTCGCCGGCGTCACCGGCGTCGAGATCGAGCTCGACGTGATGAGCGCCGAGCAGCGCAAGACGTTGCAGACCACGCTGCGCGGCGACCGGGGGCCGGAGAAGGAGATCCCCTTCAACCAGCCCGGCTCGCTGACCCGCGTGTTCGCGGTGGCCAGCGGCAAGGGCGGCGTCGGCAAGTCGTCCGTGACCGTCAACCTGGCCGCCGCCATGGCCTCCAGCGGCCTCAAGGTCGGCATCGTCGACGCCGACATCTACGGCCACAGCATCCCGCGCATGCTGGGCGCCGCCGAGCGGCCCACCAAGGTCGAAGACATGATCATGCCGCCGGTGGCGCACGATATCAAGGTCATCTCGGTCGGCATGTTCAAGCCTGAGGGCAACACACCGGTCGTGTGGCGTGGGCCGATGCTCGACCGGGCGCTGCACCAGTTCCTCGCCGACGTCTACTGGGGCGACCTCGACGTCCTGCTCCTCGACCTGCCGCCCGGCACCGGCGACATCGCCATCTCGGTGGCCCAGCGCCTGCCGGGGGCCGAGATCCTGGTCGTCACCACGCCGCAGATGGCCGCCGCCGAGGTGGCCGAGCGGGCCGGGTCCATCGCGGCCCAGACCCACCAGCAGATCGCCGGCGTCATCGAGAACATGGCCTGGCTGCCCTGCCCCCACTGCGACGAGCGCATCGCGGTCTTCGGCGAGGGCGGCGGCCAGACGGTCGCCGACGCGCTGACCCGCACGCTCGGCGCCCGGGTGCCGCTGCTCGGCCAGGTGCCGATCGACCTGCGGCTGCGCGAGGGCGGCGACGAGGGCAAGCCGCTCGTCCTCACCGACCCCGACTCGCCCGCCGCCGCCGAGCTCCGCTCGATCGCCGCGGGCCTGAGCAAGCGCGGCTCCAGCCTCAAGGGCATGCAGCTCGGCCTTTCACCCAACCGGGGCTGACACGATCACGATCACGGCGGGCCCACCACGCGGGTGGGCCCGTCAGGTCGCCTCGGTGTCGTACGGGGGGATCTCCCCCACGCCCAGCTCCTCCGCCATCGGCGCGGCGTAGGCGGGAGCGGGGTCCAGCGCGGGCTTGGCGTTCCAGTCGTCCTCGAGGTCGTCGAGCAGGTGCTTGCGCACGAAGTTGCGCGGGTTGAGGTCGGCCGGGTCGAAGTCCTTGAACTCCGGCCCCAGCCCGGCCCGCAGGTCGTCACGCGCGTTGTTGGCCATCTGCCGCAGGTTGCGCAGCGTCTTGCCGGCCTGTGCGGCCGCCTGGGGCAGCTTCTCCGGACCGAAGACCAGCAGCGCGATGACGATCAGCGCGCCGATCTCCAACCAGCCAAGTCCGAACACCTGAGCTCCTACCGGTCCATCCGCTCCGAGGACAAAACCCCCGGCCTATCCACAGAGTACGGGCTCCTGCGAAGCGGTCGGCACCCGCGTCAGGACGGGGTGGGCACGGGTTCCTCGTCGGCGCTGACCACGAGGGTCGCGATGTGCTCCTGGTCGTCGCGCTCGTACTTGATCTCGATCTTGGAGCCGGGCGCCTTGCTGCGGATCAGCGCGATGAGCTCGTTGCCGTCCTGCAGGCGCAGGCCGTCGACCTCCAGGATCACGTCGCCCGCCTTGAGGCCGGCCTTCTCGGCGGGGCCGCCGGCGTCGACCGGCGGGCGGCCGCTGCGGTTGCCGGAGGCGATGCGGACGCCTTCGCCCCGCCACTCGGGGTCGAGCACGATGCCGATCTTGGGCCGCTTGGCCTTGCCGGTGGTGACGAGCTCCTGCGCGACGCGGCGGGCCTGGTTGACCGGGATGGCGAAGCCGAGGCCGATGCTGCCGCTCTGGCTGGTGACCGACCGGCTCAGCGTGGCGATCGCCGAGTTGACGCCGACGACCTCGCCCCTGGCGTTGACCAGCGGGCCGCCGGAGTTGCCCGGGTTGATGGCGGCGTCGGTCTGGATGGCGCTGATGTAGGCGGGCTCCTCGCCCGTGGCGCCGCTCTCGTCGCCCGCGATCACGGGCCGGTTGAGCGAGCTGACGATGCCGGTGGTGACCGTGCCGGTCAGGCCCAGCGGTGAGCCGATCGCGATGACCGGGTCGCCCACGACGACCTCCTCGGAGTTGCCGAGCCGGATCTCCGGGGTGCCGAACGTCTCCTCCGGCTTGACCACGGCCAGGTCGGAGCCGGGGTCACGGCCGACGATGCGGGCCGTGGTGGTCTTGCGGTTGTTGAACTGGATCTTGATCTCGCCGCCCTTGGCCGCGAGCGCTACCACGTGGTTGTTGGTCACCACGTAGCCGTCCTTGATCAGGAAGCCGGAGCCCGAGGCGCCCTCGGTGTTGCCGACGTTGCCGACCTCCAGCGACACCACGCTGGGCAGCACCCGCGAGGCCACCCCGGCCACCGACTCGGGCGGCCTGTTGGTGTTGCCGGTGGGCGCGGCGCCGAGGTTGAAGCTCGGGTCGGTGCCGCTGCCCGGCCTGGTCAGCAGGTACGTGCCGACGCTGCCGAGCAGGGAGGCCACGAGCGCGATGACGACGGCGAGCACGACCAGGAACGAGGTGCTGGGCCCGCGCCGGGGCAGCGTCATCGCGCCGCCGAATCCGCCGGGAGGCGGCGCCCATCCGGCGCCCATGCCGAGCGCGCGCTGGGGCGGGGGCGGCGTGCCGTGCCGGCCGAACGCCGGGCCTTCGCCGCCGGGGTTGCCGAAGCCGAACGAGGGATTCTCGCCGCTGGGGCTGGCGAAGCCGTAGGAGGGGCTTTCGCCGCTGGGGCTGCTGAGCCCGTAGGGCGGCCTCTCGGGGCCCGGAGGGGCGTAGGAGGGGCCTTCGCCGCCCGGGTTACCGAAACCGAAGGAGGGGGTCTCGTAGGCGCGTGTGTCGCCCCTGACCCCCTCAGGCGAGCCGAACCCCGGTGAACCGAACTCCGGAGAGCCGAACGTGTGCGGCGGGGAGCCGTAGATCGTGGTGTCGCCGGGCTCGCCCGACGGTGCGCCCCAGCCCGGCTCGGGCCGCCGCTCCGGCTGGTCGCCGGCGGGCAGGAACTCCGGCCGCCCCTGTGGATCAGGGTTGTCCGACGGCGTGCGTCCATCGTCGGGGCGCGTCTCGTCGGTCATCTACTACTCACCACTCCTTGCTCGGACACCGCAATCATGGCGTGATCGGCATACGAGAGTCGTAAAGCAATTGTCAGCAAAATCGCCCGACAAATCCCGATCTCAGATCGTATGCCCACCACGCCATGGACTACGCCATCCCGAGTATCCCAGGAGCGAACCGGTCAAGGCGTGGGCGCGCTCGTCTGCGCGGTCGAGGGCGAGTTCTGCACCCGCTTGACGAGCTCGACCGGAGGCGCGGTGGTCTGGCCGCCGCCCGACACGGCGAAGAACGTGCCGAGCGCCACGGCCGCCGAGACCACGCTGACGGCCACGTACGCGGTGCGCCGCCTAGCGCCTCGGCCCGGCCCCGAAGAAGCGCCACCACTGGCGCCCCTGCGGGGCCTGTTGTCCAAAGGGGCGATGCTGTGCGGGCCCGGGATCGGCACACCTCCGAACGTCCGGGCCGGGAACGGCCGCTCGCGGGGCGGCAACGGGCCGCCCGGCTCGGCCATGCGCAGCAGCGACATGGTGAGGTCGGCCGGCATCGACGGGCCGTCGAGCGAGCGCAGGCGCGACTTCAGCGCCCGCACCGACTCGACCTCCCGCCTGCAGTCAGCGCAGAATGTCAGATGCGCGAGCGCGCGCTCACGATCGGCGTGGCCGAGTTCTCCGTCGACCAGCGCGGATACGCGTTCTCCAAGATGAGCCATATCAGACTTCCTCCCCACGGGTAACGGTCGGGGGGAGTTGGGAATTACGGGGAGCCCGATGGTCGAGCGCCTCCCGCAACTGCGCCCGGCCACGATGAATGCGGCTCCGGACCGTGCCCAGCTTGACGCTGAGCGTGGCCGCGATCTCCTCATACGACAGGCCCTCGATGTCACACAGCACGATCGCGGCCCGGAACTCCGGGGCGAGCGCGTCGAGCGCGGCCTGGATGTCCGGCTCGAGGTGCGCGTCGTCGAACGCCTGCGCCGGCGACGGCTCGCGGCCACGGAGTCGCTCCGCCGCGTCGTCGGCCAGCCCCTCGAACCTGATGCGCTGCTTGCGCCGCGCCATGTCGAGGAACAGGTTGGTCGTGATCCGGTGCAGCCAGCCTTCGAACGTGCCCGGGGTGTAACTCGACAGCGACCTGAAGACGCGGACGAAGACCTCCTGGGTGAGGTCCTCGGCGTCGTGGACGTTGCCGGTCAGGCGGTAAGCCAGGCGATAGACGCGTGCGGAATGCGTCCGCACTACTTCCTCCCATGTGGGGGGAGTCCAGTCGGATTCGGACATGCTCGTCGGAGTCTCGGCCTGGTGGTCACTTTCGTCCACCAGAACTCCTCTCTTTGGGACCACCGCTACCGCCATAGTGCCTGGTTTTGTCCCTTCATGCGCACTGGCTGCCTTCAGGACCGGCAAAGCCCGTTTAAACCTGCAACGCCTCGGGGGCCTCCTGAGTTCCCGTCCCGGCGTGTCTCCCCTAGGCTGCGATCGGTGACCAATCGCACGAAAGTGGGGGGAGGAGGCCGATGACCAGTCCGGTAGAGGCCACTCTGGCCTATGCGGAGCAGTTCCATCAGGAAGATGAGATCTTGCACGCGGCGCGGCAGCGCGGGCTGGAGATGGGCGCCACGCCCATCCTTCCCGGCGGCGGCGCGGCGTTGTGCTTCCTCGCCACGGCGGTCAACGCCAAGTCGGTCGTCGAGGTCGGCACCGGCTGCGGCGTCTCGGGGCTCTGGCTGCTGCGCGGCATGCGCTCCGACGGCACGCTGACCAGCGTCGACGTCGAGCCCGAGCACCAGCGGCTGGCCCGGCAGGCGTTCGCCGAGGCCGGGTTCTCCGGCGGCCGGGTGCGGCTGATCGCCGGCCGCGCGCTCGACGTGCTGCCCCGCCTGTCCGACGGCGGCTACGACCTGGTCTTCGCCGACGCCGCCAAGCAGGAGTACGCCGACTACCTGGCCGAGGCGGTGCGCCTGCTGCGCGTGGGCGGCATCGTCGCCTTCGACAACGTGCTGTGGCACAACCGGGTCGCCGACCCCGCCCAGCGCGACCCCGACACGGTCTCACTGCGCGAGCTGGGCAAGCTGGTGCAGACCGACGACCGGCTGCGCTCGGTGCTCATGCCGCTCGGCGACGGCCTGCTCGCCGCCATCAAGATCGCCGACTAGCCCGTACGCGCTCCGTACGGGCCGTCAGGAGCGGGTCAGCCACTCCAGGAGCACCCGCACGCCGAAGCCTGTGGCGCCCTTGGTCAGCACGCCCTCGTCGACCGTGCTGCGCCCCACGCCCGCGATGTCCAGGTGGGCCCAGGGCCGCTTCCCGGCGAACTCCCGCAGGAACAGCGCCGCCGTGATCGACCCGGCCCCGTAGGTGGAGCCGACCTCGATGTTGGCCAGGTCCGCCACCGACGAGCGCAGCCCGTCGGCGTAGTCGTCGATCAGCGGCATCCGCCACAGCCTGTCGTCGCTCTCCCGCCCGGCCGCCACGAGCTGGCCGGCCAGCTCGTCGTCGGTGGCGTAGAGGCCGCCGACGTTGCGCCCGAGCGCCACGCTCATCGCGCCGGTCAGCGTGGCGATGTCGACGACCACGTCCGGGTCGAGCTCGGCGTCGGCGTAGGCGAGCGCGTCGGCCAGCACCAGCCTGCCCTCGGCGTCGGTGTTGAGCACCTCGACCGTGCGGCCGCCGTACTGCCTGATGACGTCGCTGGGCCGCTGGGCGGTGCCGGACGGCATGTTCTCGGCGGCGGCGATCAGGCCGGTGACGCGCACGGGCGCGCCCAGCCGGGCCAGCGCGCCGAGGACGGCGATCACCACGGCGCCGCCCGCCATGTCCGTCTTCTGCGTCTTCATGTTGTCGGTCGGCTTGAGCGACAGGCCGCCCGAGTCGAACGTGATGCCCTTGCCCACCAGCACGACGTGCCGCGCGGCCGGCTCGGCGGGCGTGTAGGAGAGCTGGATGAGCCGCGGCGGGCTGGCCGAGCCCTGGCCGACCCCCAGGATGCCGCCGAACCCCTCGGCCCGCAGCGCCTCCTCGTCCCACACGCGCACCGGCAGGCCCTGCTCGGCGGCGCGGTCGGCGAGCCAGGCCGGGTTCTTCACCGACGACGGCGTGTTGGCCAGGTCGCGGGCGAGCGCCACGGCCCGCGCCACGCTCTCGCCGCGCCGCACCTGGCCCTCGTCGGCGCCCGCGAACGTCAGCGCCGCCACCGGCTGCCTGCCCGGCGCGCCGATCTTGAAGGAGTAGGCCGCCAGCAGCGCGGCCTCGGCGAACGCCGTCACGTCGCCCTCGGGCGTCAGCACCACGAGCTCGTCCTGGCCGCGCACGCGGCGGGTCAGCGTGGCCGCGGCCTTGCGCAGGGCGCGCGGCGAACCGTCGCCCACGCCGTAGAGGAGCACGCGGCCGACGCCGTCGCCGCGCGCTACGGGAACCTCGACGATCTCGCCGGCCTCGCCCTTGGCCTCGTAGTGGGCGAACAGCCCCGCGACCGGCACGCGCAGGTCGACCACGGCCGGCGGGTCCAGGTCCGCCGAGTACGGGACGGCCAGCAACGCGGCGTCCGCGGGAACCTCGGCGACCACCGACGCAGCGGTCTCAATGGGCACGTTCGCTCTCCTCCAACGTCAGCGACCCTGGCGACGGGCGTACGCCAGGGTCGTGGGTCAAACCTGTCCCGGGATCTCTCAGCCGACGACGTTCTTCAACGCCTCGCCGAGGGCCTTCGCCTCGTCGGCGGAGATCTCCACGACGAGCCGGCCGCCGCCCTCCAGGGGGACCCGCATGACAATGCCGCGCCCTTCCTTGGTGACCTCGAGCGGACCATCGCCGGTCCGCGGCTTCATCGCCGCCATGCGTGCATCCCTTCCTGCCTTGGGCTCCCGCGGCCCGCGATTTCCGACCGCCCGTGGGGGGTGGTCGGCGCATTCACGTCTTCTGTGATGTCCTATTCTCCCGCATCGAGAGCCCTCATGGGTAACGATCTCCTCCCAGAATGCGTTGTCCAGGGGGGCGAAGGCGGCCAAACTGGACTTCGTGCATGCACGCGCCGCCCTGTTCGACCTGTATGGAGACCACCTGCGCTCACGCGGTGGGCAGGCGTCCGTGGCCGCTCTCGTCCGCCTCATGCGACCGCTGGAAATCGCCGCTCCCGCCGTGCGTACCGCCGTTTCGCGCATGGTCAGGCAGGGCTGGCTGCGGCCCGTCAAACTGCCCCGGGGACCCGGGTACGGGCTCACTCCGAAGTGCGTCAGACGGCTGGACGAGGCGGCGCTGAGAATTTACCGAGCCGGGACGGTGACCTGGCACGGCCGCTGGCACGTGATCGTTTTCGGCTCCGTGAGAGACCGGGCGCGCCGCGAGCGGATCAGGGCCGAGCTGACGTTCCTCGGCTACGCCGCGCTGTCCGAGACGACCTGGATCGGCCCGCACTCCTCCGCCGAACTGGACAACCTGCTGGACGCCGAGGGCGTGCGCGCCGACCGGTTCGACGCCGCGCTCGAAGGCGACCCGTGCGAGCTGGTCTCCCGCGCCTGGGATCTGACCGCCATCGGCGAGGCGTACGAGCAATGGCACGCCGAGGCTGTCACGCTGATCAGCGCCCTGCCCGACGGGGCCCCGCCCGACCGGGTGTTCGCCACCAGGAGCAGGCTCGTGCACGGATGGCGCAACTTCCTGTTCCGCGACCCCGGCCTGCCGCCCGAACTGCTGCCGGCCGGCTGGCCGGGCGAGAAGGCCCGCGCCTACTTCGAGCAGGAGGCCGCCCGGCTGCTGCCCACGGCCGCCGCGTTCGTCGACAGGGAGATGCATTGACCGCCGCTGAGGGAGACGCCTTGATCCGCTATGACGTGCGCGACGCCGTCGCCGCCATCACGCTCGACCGCCCCGACGCCATGAACTCGCTGACCGCCGGCCTCAAGGAAGCGCTCCTCGACGCGCTCCGGAAGGCCGCCGCCGACCCCGGCGTCCGCGCCGTCCTGCTCACCGGCTCAGGCCGCGCCTTCTGCGCCGGCCAGGACCTGCGCGAGCACGCCGCCAACCTCGACGCCGGCCGCGGCCTCGCCGACACCGTGCGCCGGCACTACAACCCGATCGTCGAGCTCATCACCACCATGCCCAAGCCCGTCGTGGCCGCCGTCAACGGCGTCGCCGCCGGGGCGGGAGCCTCCCTCGCCTTCGCCTGCGACCTGCGCGTCGCCTCCGACAAGGCCAAGTTCGCGCTCGCCTTCGCCGGCATCGCGCTCGCGCCCGACTCCGGCGCCTCCTGGACGCTGCAACGCCTGGTCGGCCTCGGCCGCGCCACCGAGATCATGCTGCTCGGCGAGCCCATCGACGCCGCCCGCGCCCTGGAGCTCGGCCTGGTCAACCGCGTCGTCCCCGCCGACGCGCTTGCCGAGGCCGCCGCCGACCTGGCCGCCCGCCTCGCGCAAGGACCCACCCAGGCGTACGCCGCCACCAAGCGCGCACTCGCCCACGCCGCGACGCACTCACTGCCCGAATCGCTCGCCCTGGAAGCCGACCTCCAGGACGAATGCGTCGCCACCGACGACCACCTGGCCGCCACCAAGGCGTTCCTCAACAAGGAACGCCCCGTCTTTCACCGGCCCGCCTGACTCCTCGCCACACAGCCCTCGATGTGATCGTTGACCAGGCCGATCGCCTGCATCAACGCATAGGCGGTGGTCGGCCCGACGAACCTGAAGCCGCGCCCCTTCAGCTCCTTGGCCAGCGCCTTGGACGCCGGGGTGACGGCGGGCACGTCGGCCATCGACGCGGGCACCGGCGAGTCGGGATCGGCATACTTCCAGACCAGCTCGGAAATGCCGTCCGGCAGCTCCAGCGCCGCCCGCGCGTTGCCGATCGCCGCCTCCACCTTGGCCCGGTTGCGCACGATCCCCGGATCGCCCAGCAGCCGCTCCACGTCCTTGTCCGTGTAGCCCGCCACCTTCGGGATCGAGAACCCGTCGAAGGCCCGGCGGAAGTTCTCCCGCTTGCGCAGGATCGTCAGCCACGACAGGCCCGACTGGAACGCCTCCAGCGTCACGCGCTCGAACACCCCGTCGTCGCCGCGCACCGGGCGGCCCCACTCCTCGTCGTGGTAGGCGATATAGACCGGGTCCGTCATCCCCGTCCACGAGCAGCGGATCACCTCGCTCACGCCCGCTCGTCCCCGTCCCGCGCCACCCGCACCGTCTCCCCCTCACCGTTCTGCGCCGGACCGCCTCCGGCCCGCTCCGCGCCGTCCACCCCGTCAACGTACGTGACCTCGCCGGACGCGGTGGCCCCCTCACCAGGGACGGCGACCTCGTCGGCGGCCTCGTCGGAGGCGGCGGGCTCCACGGAGGCGCTCGCGGCTTCGCCGGACGCCGACGGCTCGGCGGGCGCGGGCGGCTCGGCGTCGTGCGCGACGTCCTCCCCTGTGGAAGCGGTCTCTTCCGGGACAGCCGCCTCACCGGGAACGGGGGGCTCCGCCGGGGAGGCGCTCACGGCCTCCCCTGCGGCGGCGCCCTCACCGGGGGCGGGCTCCTCGGAGGCCGTCACGGTGGCGGGCGATGGTGTGGGGTCCGGGTCGGGGAGGGTGTGGGGGGCGGCCGGGGGCTCGTGGTCGGTGCGGAGACCGGCGCCGGGGGCCGCGTAGACCTCCTGGCGCGCGTGCAACCGGCTCGACAGCAGCTCCGACACCCGCTGCTCCAGCACGGCGATCCGCGTGTCGCGGGCGCTGATCGCGTTGGCGGCCCGGCGCAGGGTCTCGTCGACGGACTGCGTGTGGTAGCCGACGAGGTTGACGGGCAGCCGCAGCGCCATGAAGTCGACGGCGGTGAGCTTGCCGGCTTCGGGAAGGTTGAGCGGCGGCACGTCCGGCGGGAACTCGGTCAGCTCACCGCCCCTGCCGAGGGAGACCAGCACCACGCAGGCCAGGATGGCGAGCGCGGCAATGGCGAGTATGACCAGCACATTGGCATCGTACTCATACCACGGAGGCATGAGTCCCGCACTTGCCGCATCCCGCTCAGCCGACGGCCTCTCCGAGCTCGGCGACGCTCGGCCTGACGGGGGTGGCACGGCCTTCGAGCTGGTCGAACGCCTCTTCCAGGGTGGTGGTCCAGGCGATGGCGTCGAAAACCCCGGCGCGGGTGAACCCGGCGTCGTGCATGCCGACGATCAGCTCCTTGAGCGGCCCGTAGAGGCCCCACGGGTCGAGGATGACCAGCGGCCGGTCGTGGATGCCGAGCACCCGCGCGGTCCAGATCTCGAACAGCTCCTCCAGCGTGCCGATGCCGCCGGGGAGGACGAGGAAGGCGTCGGACCTGGCGTCCATGACGCCTTTGCGCTCGCGCATGTCGGCGGTGATGATCAGCTCGTCGGAGTCGCGGTCGGCGACCTCGATGTCGACGAGCACCTGGGGGATGACGCCGACGGTGTGGCCGCCGGCGGCGCGGGCGGCGGTGGTGACGGCGCCCATGCAGGACACGGTGGCGCCTCCGCTCACCAGCGTGTGGCCGCGCTTGGCGAGCTCGGTGCCCACGTCGGAGGCGAGGCGGAGGTACTTGCCGTCGATGTTCTGGCTGGAGGAGCAGTAGACGCAGATGTTCACGAGGAGCCAGCCTATTGCGGCTCGGCGACCTGCGACTGGGTGGCCCGGATCTCCTCCTCGCGTTGCTGGGAGCGGGCCCGGTCGGCTTCGACGATGATGCTGACGGCCTCGTCCACGTCGTCGGTGACGGTGATCAGGTCGAGGTCCTGCGGCGCGATCTTGCCGGTGCCGAGCAGCGTGCCCTTGATCCATTCGATCAGGCCGCCCCAGTATTCGCTGCCCATGAGCACGACGGGGAAGGAGGTGACCTTGTGCGTCTGGACCAGCGTCAGCGCCTCGAACAGCTCGTCGAGCGTGCCGAAGCCGCCGGGCAGGGCGATGAAGCCGCAGGAGTACTTGACGAACATGGTCTTGCGCACGAAGAAGTAGCGGAACTCGATGCCGAGGTCCACGTAGTCGTTCATGCGCTGTTCGAAGGGCAGCTCGATGCCGAGCCCGACCGACACGCCGCCGTCGACCTCGGAGGCGCCGCGGTTGGCCGCCTCCATGACGCCGGGCCCGCCGCCGGTGATGACGGCGTAGCCGGCCTTGGCCAGCGCGCTGCCGAGGGCGCGGCCGGCCGCGTACTCGGGCGAGTCGCCGGGGGTCCTGGCGGAGCCGAACACGGTGACGGCCCTGGGCAGCTCGGCGAGCTGGCCGAAGCCCTCGACGAACTCCGACTGGATGCGCAGCACCCGCCACGGGTCCATGTGCACCCAGTCGGCCGGGCCCTGTCGGGCGAGCAGCCGCTGGTCGTGGGTGGAGGAGGGGACCATGTCGCCGCGTACGACCGCCTGCCCCTGACGCCTTTCCCGGCGGGTTGATTTCATGAGTTCACGCTAGCCCTTCGTGTGGTGCGGATCGTGCCCGAACTCCACGTCTACCCGGCTCGGAAGAATCTTGAAAAACTTCCCGGGAAACCTGGAACCGAATTTCGCGGACCCTGCGTCTAACCGGCGAGGGTGCTGCTCGGGACTGAAAGTGGCTCTCCCCGCCAAATGGCCGGCGAGGAGAGCCACTTTCATGTTGTCTGCCGGGTGTCAGGTCGTCAGCCAGGTGCGCATCGCCTGCTCGCTCTCCACGATCCGCGTCAGCGACACGTATTCGCCCTGCTGGTGCGCCAGGTTGGGGTCGCCGGGGCCGTAGTTGACGGCAGGCACGCCGAGCGCGGAGAAGCGCGCCACGTCCGTCCAGCCGAGCTTGGCCCTCGGGGTGCCGCCCACGGCGGCGGTGAACGCGGCGGCCACCGGGTGCGTCAGGCCGGGCCGCGCCCCGGGCGCCGCGTCGACGAAGCGGACCTCGTACCCGTCGAAGACGTCGCGCACGTGCTCCTGCGCCTGCTCGATCGTGAGGTCGGGGGCGAAACGGTAGTTGACGGTGACCACGCACTCGTCGGGGATCACGTTGCCGGCGACGCCGCCGCGGACGCCGACGGCGTTGAGCCCCTCGTGGTACTCCAGCCCGTCGACCACCGGCAGCCGCGCCTCGTACGCGTTGAGCCTGGCCAGGATCGGCTCGGCGCGGTGGATGGCGTTGATGCCGTACCACGACCTGGCGCTGTGGGAGCGCTTGCCGGGCACGACGACGTCGGCGCGCAGCGTGCCCTGGCAGCCGCCCTCGATGACGCCGTCGGTGGGCTCCATCAGCACCGCGAAGTCGGCGGCGAGCCAGTCGGGGTGGTCGCGGGCGACGCGGGTGAGGCCGTTGCGGTCGGCCTCGATCTCCTCGCAGTCGTAGAAGACGTACGTGACGTCGCGCACGGGGGCGGGCACCGTGGCGGCCAGCTTGAGCGCGACGGCCACCCCGGCCTTCATGTCGGACGTGCCGCACCCGTACAGGAGGTCGCCGTCGACGCGGCTGGGCAGGTTGGCGGCGACGGGGACGGTGTCGAGGTGGCCGGCGATCAGCACCCGCTCGGCGTGCCCGAGCTCGGTGCGGGCGACGACGGTCTGCCCGGACCGGTCGACCTTCAGGTGGGGCAGCGCGGTCAGCGCCTGCTCGACCTGGGCCGCGAGGGCCTGTTCGGCGCCGCTCACCGACTCGACGTCGACGATGCGGGCGGTCAGTGTGCGTACGTCCTGGGTGAGGTCGAGCATCAGGTGTTCACTCCGTGTTCGCGCAGCACGTCGTTGAGCGCTGCCTTGTCGTGCCGCTGCCCCGGCTCCAGACGCTTGAGCACGAGCACGCACGGCAGGCCGAACGTGCCACCGGGGAACTCCTTCTGACGGGTGCCGCCCACGGCCACGCACCAGTCGGGGACGCGGCCGCGGCCGAGCTCCTCGCCGGTGTGGACGTCGATGACGGGCATGGAGGCCGACAGGATCGTTCCCGCTCCGACGACCGCGCCGCGGCCCACCCGGGCCCCTTCGACGATCATCGCGCGGCTGCCGATCAGCGCCTCGTCCTCGACCACGACCGGGACGGCGTTCGGGGGCTCCAGCACGCCGCCGATGCCGACGCCGCCCGACAGGTGGACGTCGCGGCCGATCTGCGCGCACGAGCCGACCGTGGCCCAGGTGTCGACCATGGTTCCGGAGTCCACGTACGCGCCGATGTTGGTGAACGACGGCATGAGCACCACGCCCGGAGCCAGGTAGGAGCCCCAGCGCGCGATCGCGCCCGGCACCACCCGCACGCCGTCGAAGGTGCTCTTGAGCGGCACCCGGTCGTGGTGCTGGAAGTCGCCCACCTGGGACCTGGCCATGCCGAGCACCTTGAAGCTCAGCAGGATCGCCCGTTTGGCCCGCTCGTCGACCGCCACCAGGCCGTCGCCGGTCACCTGGGCGACGCGGGCCTTGCCGGTGTCGAGCAGGTCCACGGCGGCGACCACCGCGTGGCGCGCCTCCGCGTCAGCAGCCGACAACTCCGCACGACGCTCCCACAGCTCGTCGATCACCGCCGGCAACGGTGACATGGTGCTCACGTCTGTCATGGCCACGGAGCCTATCTGGCCGGGTAGGTTCTTCTGCGTGCACCTGCGCTTCTCCCGCGGCGTCGTCACCATCGCGGTGATCGTCGTCGTCCTGGCCGTGGCCATCTCGTTCGGCCTCTACCAGCTGCTCAAGCGGGCCAAGCCGCTGGCCGTCACGGAGCCGGGCTGCGTCGCGCTCACCAAGGACCAGGTCGCCCTCAGCCTGGACGTCGAGCAGGCGCAGATCGCCGCCACGATCGCGGCCGTCGCGGCGCGGCGCAAGCTGCCCGAGCGGGCGGTGGTGATCGCCTACGCGACCGCGCTGCAGGAGTCGAAGCTCTTCAACGTCAACTACGGCGACCGCGACTCGGTGGGCGTCTTCCAGCAGCGCGAGTCGCAGGGCTGGGGCACCAAGAAGCAGATCATGGACCCTGTTTACTCGGCCAACAAGTTCTTCGCCGCGCTGGCCAAGGTCAAGGGCTACCGCAAGATGCCGATCGCCGACGCGGCCCAGGCGGTGCAGCGCTCGGCCGCCGGCTACGCCTACGCCCAGCACGAGCACGACGCCCGCATCCTCGCCGCGGCGTTCACCGGCAGGCTGCCCAGGGCCGTGCACTGCGTCTATCCGTCGGACCCCGGCGTCACGCAGGCGGCCCGCAAGGCGCGGACCCGGGAGGCGCGCCGCCAGCTCACCCGGGCGCTCGGCAGCGCCGCCGTCACCAGTGAGAAGCGCGGGTGGCTGATCGCCGCCTGGTCGGTGGCCCACGCGCAGGAGTATGGCCTGAGCCAGGTCGCCTACAGCGGGGCCACCTGGGTCAACGACGTCGAGACGACCGGCTGGAAGGAAGGCGGCAAGGCGGGGGCCAGGCAGGTCGAGCTCGCCTAGGTGGCGCGGCTGACGATCGAGATGGAGCCGGGCGGGAGCGGCTGGGCGTAGGAGGCGGTCCACGCCTGGCCCTGGATGCGCTCGAAGGAGAGCAGGCGGCCGTCGGTGGCGCGGTAGTCGGCGAAGTCGAGCAGGCCCCGGTCGGGGGCGCCGGTGTTGCCTTCGGAGCGGAAGGCGGCGGTGCCGCGCTCCAGCGGGTGGAACTCGACGTCGTCCATGACCAGCGAGCTGCGGGCGGGGACCATGCCCTGGGTCGGCACTCCGGTCCAGAGCAGCACTTCCAGGAAGGGCGGGTCGCCGGCGGCCGGGCCCTGGCGCATCTCGACGGACAGCCACTGGACGCGCCGGGCGGCGTCGCGCAGCCGGTATTCGATCCACTGCTGGCCCTGCCAGGACAGGTGCATCGCGCCGAGCACGCGGGCGGGAGCCCCGTACACCTCGATCTTGTCGCCGACCTTGATGGTGCGCGGGTCGGTGTAGTCGGCACCGGCATGCGCGGGCTCGCTGACCGGCGCCGGCAGCGGGGGCTCGACGGGAGCGGCCTCGACCGGTGGCGCTGTCGTGCGGCCTTTCCTGTCCTGGCGGAGGGTGGCCAGGAAGGCCCCCAGAAGGAGGAGGACGGTGGCGATGCTCAGCCCGAGGACGACCACGGAGGTCATGCTCATCGTTCGGCTCGCTCCACTCGCGGTTCGCCTAGGCAAACGACCGATATCTATTTGTGCTCGCGGATGTCACCCCCCGGGAAGGGGCGCTTGCGGGGCGATCCTACTGGAGGCGGCGCACCGCCGCACCGATCCGTTCGTCAGTGGCCGTGAGCGCGATGCGCACGTGCCGCTCACCTGCTGATCCATAGAATTCGCCCGGCGCGACCAATATGCCGATTTCGGAAAGCTTGCTTACCTGGTCCCAGGAGTTCTGCCCGTTAGTGGCCCAGAAGTACAGCCCTGCCGTCGAATGGTCGATCCGCCATCCGGCCGCCTCCAGCGCGGGCCGCAGCGCCGCCCGCCGGGCCGCGTAGAGCTCCCGCTGCGCGTCGGCGTGCGCGTCGTCGCCGAGCGCCACCGTCATCGCCGCCTGCACCGGCTGGGGCATCAGCATGCCGGCGTGCTTGCGGATCTCCAGCAGCCTCTTGACCAGGACGGGATCGCCCGTCACGAACCCGGCGCGGTAGCCGGCCAGGTTGGAGCGCTTGGACAGCGAGTGCACCGCCAGCAGCCCCTCGTGCGAGCCGCCGCAGACGTCAGGGTGCAGGATCGAGACCGGCCGGTCCTCCCAGCCCAGCTCGATGTAGCACTCGTCGGACGCCACGACCGCGCCGCGCTCGCGCGCCCACGCCACCACCTTGCGCAGGTGCTCGACAGGCAGCACCTTGCCGGTGGGGTTGCCGGGCGAGTTGACCCAGACCAGGTCGGCACGCTCCGGCCCGAGCTTCAGCAGCCCGTCGGCGGCCGTCGCCTCGGCCCCGGCCAGCCGCGCGCCCACGTCGTAGGTCGGGTAGGCCAGCTCGGGGAAGACCACCCGCCTGGCGCCCAGGTAGGTCGGCAGCCAGGCCACGAACTCCTTGGAGCCGATCAGCGGCAGCACGTCCTGCTCGCCCACGCTGACGCCGTGCCTGCGGCGCAGCCAGCCGGCCGCGGCCTCGCGCAGCGCCTTCGTGCCGTGCGTGAAGGGATAGCCGGGGCTGTTCGCCGCCCCGGCGAGCGCGTCACGGACGAGCGCGGGCACCGGGTCGACGGGCGTGCCGACCGACAGGTCGACGATGCCGTCGGGATGGGCACGGGCGCGTTCCTTGTACGGCTCCAGCCGGTCCCAGGGAAAGTCGGGCAGGTTGTTCACGTTTCTCCTTGGTCGGGCGCCGTACATGCGGGAACGACCCGCGGGCAGAGCACCCGCGGGCGTGCCTGCGCCCGCTATCCCTCGGCCTGCGGCGGCAGGGCCGCCACCACCGGGTGGTCCTTCTCGATCTTGCCGACCTTGGAGGCGCCGCCGGGCGAGCCCAGGTCCTCGAAGAAGTCGACGTTGGCCTTGTAGAAGTCCTTCCACTGCTCGGGAAGGTCGTCCTCGTAGAAAATCGCCTCGACCGGGCACACAGGCTCACACGCGCCGCAGTCCACGCACTCGTCGGGGTGGATGTAAAGCATGCGCTCGCCCTCGTAGATGCAATCGACGGGGCACTCCTCGATGCACGCCTTGTCCAGGACGTCCACGCAAGGCTGCGCGATGACGTAGGTCACCTCGAGCTCCTTCTTCTCCGCACCATTCCGCACCATGGCATGACTCTGACCGCGGTTTGCTAGGCCCTAGTATTGCCGTGCCCGGACCCCGGCTGAAACGGAGGGTGGCAAACTCGTGGCCGCTCGCCTCGTCATCACTATCTCAGCCGCGGACATCGGCGCACGGATCACCACACGCCGGAAGGTGCCCGGAGGGTTCCGCGACGCCGTGGGAATCCTCGAATCGTGGGAGGGCGGCGTGCTGCGCGTCCGCAAGCGCGACGGCACCCTGGTGGAGATTTCCGAGGAAACGCTGGTGGCCGGGCGCGTCGTTCCCGCCGCGCCTCCTCGACCCGGGCGGAAGTAACCGTAAGTATTCAGCTTGTGACCGTACGTACCTGCGCCGCCGCAGTAGCCATCCTCGCCAGCGCCGGATGCGGCGCGTCGTCCACCCACGAAGCCGCCCCGACGGGGCCGCCGGTCAACGCCAAGGCCGCCTCCATGAAGGAGGGCTTCACCAGCATGGAGCGCCTGGCCCAGGCCGCCAAGCAGGAGGGCACGCTGCACGTGATCGCGCTGCCCCGCGACTGGGTCAACTACGGCGAGATCATCGACACGTTCGCCGACAAGTACGGCATCGAGGTCAAGGAACTGGAGCCCGGGGCCAACAGCAAGCGCTCGCTGGACGCCGCCGCGCAGCTCAAACCCGACGTGTTCGACCTGACGATGGACGTGGCCGTGGCCAACGCGCACCGGTTCGCGCCGTACAAGGTGCAGGGCTGGCTCGACCTGCCCGACCACGTGAAGGACCCGCGCGGCGCCTGGTACGCCGCCTACGGGGGCTACATGTCGCTCGGGTACGACCCGCGTGCCGTGCCCGCCCCCGCGTCTTTCAGCGACCTGCTCAAGCCCGGCTACAAGGTGGCGCTCGACGGCGACCCGCTGCGCTCGGCCGCGGCGTTCAAGGGCGTGATGGCGGCGTCGCTGCAGGGCGGCATGCCGCAGCCCAAGCGCGCCGTCGACCTGTTCGGCAGGCTCAAGCAGGCCGGGCAGCTCACCGACCCGGCCCACGCGAACGTGATCGTCGACTGGGACCACCTCAACGCCGCCCGCTCCGCCCAGGACGCCACCTCCTGGAAGGTGACGATCCCGCGCGGCGCCGAACTGGGCGCCTACCACGTACAGGCGATCAACAAGGACGCCCCGCACCCGGCCACCGCCCGGCTGTGGCAGGAGTTCCTCTTCTCCGACGAGGGCCAGAACCTGTTCCAGAAGGGGTACGCCAGGCCGGCGCGCGGCGAGGCCATGCTAATGAAGGGCACGCTCGACACCGAGCAGGCGGCCAAGCTGCCGGTCGCCCCCGGGCCGCCCGTGCTGCTGACGATCCCGCAGACGGACGCCGCCAAGGCGTACCTGAGGAAGGAGTGGGCGCGCAGCGTGGGATGAGCCTGAAGTGACCTGATATGTCGTAGCGACAATTGGCTCTAAAGTGAACGGACAGCACGGCCACGGGGGCCCGATGTCTGACGAATGAGAGCTGATCGGCTTGCGATACGACACACCGAGCGTGGAGCGGTGGAACAGTCGCGCCTACGACAGCAGCTTCGGCTACGTGTCCACGCAGGGCGCGCCGCTCGTGGACCTGCTCGACCCCCAACCGGGCGAACGGGTTCTCGACCTCGGCTGCGGCACCGGGGTGCTGACCGCGCAGATCGCCTTCCGCGGCGCCGAGGTGCTCGGCATCGACGGCTCCGCCGCCATGATCGAGAAGGCCATCGCGCAGTACCCCGGCATGAACTTCATCGTCGGCGACGGCCACGACTTCACCGTGGCCAGGCCGTACGACGCCGTCTTCTCCAACGCCGCGCTCCACTGGATGAGCCGCGAGCCCTCCGCCGTCATCGCCAGCGTGCGCGAAGCCCTCACCCCCGGCGGGCGCTTCGTCGCCGAGATGGGCGGCTCCGGCAACTGCGCCGAGCTCACCGCCGCGATGCTCACCGCCTGGCGCGAGCACGGCCTGCGCGAGCCCGAACTGCCGTGGTACTTCCCCACCCCCGCCGAGTACGCCCGCCGCCTGGAGCAGGAAGGCTTCGTCGTGCGGCTGCTGGAGTACTTCGACCGGCCCACCCCGCTCGACGAGTGCCCGCGCGGGGCCGCCGACTGGGTGCGCATGTTCGCCGCCTCGGCGCTCGACGGGCTGCCCCAGGACCTCGTGGAACCCCTGCTCCAGCGGGTGAACGAGCTCGCCGCGCCCGCCCTTCGCAGGGAGAGCGGCTGGATGGCCGACTACGTGCGCCTACGGTTTGCCGCCGTTCGACGCTGATGCGTAGTGCATGATGCGTAGGGCTGTTTTGCCGGACTATGGTCTGTTCCGTGGGCGACGACGATGGCACCGCTACAAGACGGCGGCGTGAGGGGCTGGTGAACGGAACGGGATGAACTTCTGCCTGAGCGACCTCGTACCACCGTTGAGGTGGAGCGACTCGTCCACGATCACGCTGCTCACCGGGCAGCCGGACCTGCCGGACGCCTGGTGGCGCAGCCTGCCCATGCCCCGGGTGCTCGCCGCCATCGGACCGGAATCGCTCGGCGAACTCCTCACCGAGATCGCCCTGGAGCACTGGCCCGCCGCCGCCGTGGGCGACATCCTGCCCGCGCTGCACGTGCTCGACCCCGACGAGGCGGACGAACCGCACGTCGCGATCGCGCTCGACCGCGCGGGGTCGTGGCCGGGGCTGCTGGCGCTCACCGGGCGCGAGCTGGCCGACCAGCCGTTCATCCAGGCCCGGCCCGTGCTCGGCACCCTCTTCTCGGCCGCACTCCACCGGCTGGCCCCGGGCGCCGGCGCCTGGGCCGGCCCCGGGTCCGGTGCGGTCACCCTCGACGACGAGCGCGAACTCCCCGCCACGCCCCTCCCCGCCGTCGCGAGCGAACGTCCCGAGAACGATGAGCCCGAGGACGCCGCCCCCGCCGAGGACGCGGCGCCCGCTGTGGAGGCCGCAGCCGCGCCCCTCGCCGCGGACAGCGCGCCCCAGGACGCCCCGCAACCCGCCGCCGAGGGCGGGCGTCCGGATGGGGAGGAGGAGCGCGCACGCGCCGCCTCCGCCGAGGAGCCTGAGGACGGCACCGCCGCTGAGGAGCGCGCACCCGCCGCCGCCGAGGAGCGTGAGGACGCCACCGCCGACGGCGACGAGCGCGAGCACGCCGCCTCCAAGAAGCACGAGGACGCGGCTCCTGTGGAGGAGCGCGCGGCCGCGCTTTTCGCCGCAGATGGCGCGCCCCAGGAGGCTCCGCACCCCACCGCCGAGGGTGACCGTTCCGAAGAGGACGAACGCCAGGACGCCGCCTCCGCCCAAGAGGCCGGAGACGCGGCCACCGCCGAGGACCGTGAGGACGCCGCCGACGACGACGAGCGCGAGCACGCCGCCGCCGAAGAGCATGAGGATGCCGCCCCCGCCGAGGACCGTGAGGACGCGGCCGAGGAGCCCGCTGGGGCCCTCGCTGCGCAGGCCGGCTGGGATGAGCGGGCCGAGGAGGAGGGCCGCCAGGACTCCGCCGGGGAAGGGTCGGCGCAGGCGGGTGAGCTGCCTGAGCTGATCGAGGCGGCGTTCGCCGGGCTGGACGACAAGAGCTGGGCCGTCGCGCAGAACCGGGTGTTCACCGACCAGCCGTCGGCCGTGGACCAGCTGGCGAAGCTGTTCGCGGTGCCGCCGGCGGAGATCTCCGCCACGGAGGAGCGGCTCTGGGCGAAGCTGGACAGTTGGCTGGCCAGCGAGGAGGCGGCGCCGTACCGGGCGCATCTGGACGAGCTGCGCAGGACGATCGGCCCGGCGGCGCCGAAGGAGCGGCTGATCGACGCGGCCGACTGGCACGGGGTGGAGATCCGCGCGCTGGAGGTGCCCGCGTGGCAGTTCGTGCTGGCGACGCTGCCGCCTCGCCCGCCGGCGCCGCCACCCGGACCGCCGGCGCCGCCCGTCCCTCAGGCACCTCCGGCGCCCCCGGCCCCGTCGGCGTTCACGCCGAAGCCGGCCCCGGCGCCGTTGCAGCCGCCGACGCCGCTCGGGTCTCTCGGGCCGCTGGGGGCGCTGCCGCCGGGGTTCGTGCCGCCGGATCCGGTGCCGTCCCAGTTCCAGGCGTTCGCCCCGGCCGTGCCGGTGCCGGGGGACGGCAACGGGAACTCGGGCGAGCACGGCAAGCCGTACCAGCCGTTGAAGGACGTGTCGCAGACCCGCCGCTGCTTCCGCCAGCCGGACGGGCGCTGGTGGCTGCGGATCGACGTGACGGCCGAGCAGCTCGCCGGAGGCGAGTGCGCGCTGCCGACCGGGTTCGCCTCCTACCTGGGGCTGTCGCCGGGTGAGAGCAGGACGGTCAGGAGCGCGGCGGGTGAGCTGACGATGACCTGGCACGGCAGGCCGGTGCTGGAGTCGATCAAGCGGCTGCTGGTGGACGTGGGCGCCAAGGAGGGCGGCCACCTGTTCCTGACGCTGTCGGACGAGGGCGTGCTGCGTGCCCGGCACCTGCCGGTGGCCGCGCAGGGCGCCGAGAAGATCACCAAGGCGTTGCGCCTGGTCGGTTACACGGCTCCGGGCGGCACGCGGGAGCAGGCGGCCCGGGTGATCGCGACGCGGATCGGGATGACCGGCCCGGTGGGGCTGCCCGAGCTGCTCACCAGGCTCCGTGAGCGCGGGGACCGCGACCTGCTCGGCCTCCTGGACTGAGCCGTGCCGCGGCTCGCGATCGGCCCTGAGTCCCCCAGGGAGCTCAGCGCACTGGCCCAGCCGGTGCGCAGGGACGCCGTGGTCGCGTTGCGGCGGTTCCTGCTGAACGTGGCGGGCGCGCCGCATCCCGAGCGGGTGCGGGGCGGCCGGGACGCGCGGGTGGCGACGCTGCGGCTGGCCGAGGGGCTGCGCGGGGTGGTGGTGCGGCAGCGGGACGTCTACTGGCTGCGCACGGTGCTGCCGGACGCGGACGCATGGTCGTTCGCGCAGCGGCATCGTTACGGCGTCAACCCGGTGATCGGCGTGGTCGAGGAGTGGGACGCGCAGGCGCTGGAGCGGGTGGAGCCGGCGTTACGCCGGTCGGCGGGGGCTTCGCGGCTGTTCGAGCGGATCTGTGATGGTGATCTGCTGGCGCTGGGCATCGACGCGCGGGCGCTGCCTCTGGTGCGGCTCGTGACGACCGAGGCGGACCTGGAGGCGCTGGAGCCGCTGCTTCCGCCGACGCAGTATCTGCCGCTGGCGGTGCTGGCCAGGGGCGGCACGCTGACGGAGGCGTGGCGGGAGCTGGACGGCTGCCGCGCGCTGGCGGAGCCGGAGGAGCCGGTCGATCCGGAGGATCTGCACGCGGCGCTGCTGCGCAGCCCGGACCGGGCGGCGTTCGCGGCGGACAAGTCGGAGCTGGACCAGGTGCTGACGGCGCCGGAGTGGTGCACGTACGTGCATCCGCCGCAGCATCGGCTGGCCAGGGCGGCGCGTTACGAGCGTCCGGTGCTGGTGGTGGGCGGGGCGGGCACCGGCAAGACGGTGGTGGCGCTGCACCGGGCGGCGCATCTGGCGGCGCACGGGCGCGGGCCGGTGCTGCTGGTGACGTTCTCGCAGGGGCTGGCGGAGGACCTGGCGACGCGGCTGGACCTGCTCGTGCGGGACGTGGCGTTGCGCAAGCGGATCGACGTGGACAATCCGGAACGGCTGGCGATGCGCATCGTGGGCCTGGCGGAGGGGCGGCGTCCGGCGCTGGTCGGGCCGGGGGCGCGGAGCATGGCCGAGCTGACCGAGGAGGCGCTGCGGCTGCTGGCCAGGACGACGGGCGACGTGCTCGACGAGCTGGAGCCGGGGCGCAAACCGTACCGTCACATCGTGGTGGACGAGGGGCAGGACGTGAGCCCGGCGCAGTGGCGGCTGCTGCGCGCGGCGGCGCCGCGCGCGCACGACGACCTGTTCGTCGTCGGGGACCCGCACCAGCGGGTGACCGACACGCGGGTGGCGCTGGGCGCGGTGGGCATCCCGGCCGAGTCGCACGAGCTTCGGCTGTCGCACCGGCTCTCGCGCGAGACGCTGGCGTTCGCGGTGCGGGTGCGTGGCGGCGGTCCGGCCGATGGGCTGGTCAAGGGCATGTCGGCGATGTACGGTTTCCGCGGCTCGCACTTCGGTGCGCGGCCGGTGGTGCGGGCCTTCGAGTCGCCCGAGGCGGAGCTGTCCGGATTGGAGAGCGTGATCGCTGCCTGGCTGGATGACGGCGTGCCGGCGGACCGGATCGCCGTGGGCGCGCGCGGCCCGGAGCAGGTGCGCGCGGCCCGGCGGGCGTTGCGGGACGTGCCGGTGCGGGTGTCGGCGTTCGCGCATCTGAAGGGCCTGGAGTTCGACCGGGTGGCGCTGATCGGGGTGGCCGAGGGCGTCGTCCCCGAGCGTCCGCCCGACGATCCGGGGGCCCGGGCCAGGGCGTTGCAGCGGGAGCGGAGCATGCTGTTCGTCGCGTGCACGCGTGCCCGATCATTGCTCTACATATCCCATTCCGGAAGAGGTAGCCCCTTTCTGTCCTTCTGATCACATAGTCTGAACTGCGGATATCTTCCCTTTGCCGGTTGGACCCCAATGAACCTCAGCCTGAGTGACCTCGCGCCACCCCTGCGCTGGACCTCCCCTGGCCAGATCGCGCCGATCGCGGAAGAGCCCCAGCTGCCCGAGGCGTGGTGGCAGGCGATCCCGCTCGACCGCGTGTGCGCCATCGCCGGCACGCAGGCCGTCGCGTCCCGGCTCGCCGACCTGTCCGTGGCCTTCTGGGGACACCTGCTCCTGGGCGACATCCTTCCCCTGCTGCGCTTCTCCGACCCGGCCGAGGCCGAGCGGACCCCGGAGATGCTCGGCAAGGACGTGGTGCAGAAGCTGTACGGGGGCGTCTTCGACCGGCTGCTCGAACCCGCCGCCGTCGCGCCCGTGCCGGCCCGCCAGGACAAGCCGCTGCCCGAGCTGATCGACGCCCTGTTCGGCGCGCTGGACGACCGCCAGCGGGCGATCGCGCGCGACCGGCTGTACGCGGCCGACCGGGCCACGCTGGACGAGCTGGCGCAGCGCTTCTCGGTCACCAGGGAACGGATCCGGCAGATCGAACGCGACCTGCGCGACCACGTCGAAGCCTGGCTGGCCGGGCCGGACGCCGCCGCGCTGGTCGCCCACGTCGCCTGGCTGCGCGGCCGGCTCGGCTCGGCCGTGCCCGCCGACGACCTGGCCGCCGCCGTGCCGTGGCACCGCGGCGACCTGCGCACGCTGGGCATCCCCGCCTGGCGGTTCGTGCGCACGCTGCTGACCGGATACGAGCAGGCCGACGGATGGCTGGTCGCGGGCGGCGCCGACGAGCTGCGCGAGAAGACCAGGCAGCTGTTCGCCGACGGCCCGCACCCGCTGGGCGAGGCCGTAGCCATGGTCACCCAGCTCGGCGTCCGCGAGGACGTGGCCGAGCGCTGGATCCTCGCCGTGCCGCAACTGCGCGTGCTCGACCAGCACGTGGTGCCGTGGCCGCGCAGCATCAACGAGAAGGCCGAGGCGGTGCTGGCCGTGGCCGGGCGCCCGCTGACGCCTGAGGAGATCCAGGAGCGCATCGGCGAGGACTACAGCCTGGTCGGCATCCGCAACCAGCTCACCGCCGACGAGCGCTTCCGCCGCGTCGACAGGAACAAGTACGGCCTGACCCGCTGGGGCGGCGACGAGTACCTGGGCATCCGGGAGATGATCGCCCGGGAGATCGAGCGGGCCGGCGGCGAGGCGTCGGTCAGCACGATCGTCACCAACCTCACCTCCCGCTACGACGTCAGCGAGAGCTCGGTGCGCGCCTACTCGGGCGGCCCGGGGTTCGAGCGGACCCAGCGCGGCTGGATCCGCGTCGCGGGCACCTCGCCCACCGGGGAGTCGGAGCCGTACCAGCCGCGCAAGGACGTCTCCGAGACGCGGCGCAGCTTCCGCAGCCGCGACGGCCGCTGGTGGCACCGGGTGGACGTGAACGCCGAGCACCTGCGCGGCTCGGGGTCGCCGCTGCCGACCGGGTTCGCCGCCTACCTGGGGATGGCGCCCGGCGGGCAGCTCACCGCGTCCACGGCGACCGGCGACGTGGTGATCAGCTGGCACAACCAGCCGACGATGGGGTCGATCCGCAACGTGCTGGCCGACTTCAAGGCGAGCGAGGGCGACCACGTCTTCCTGACCGTCTCCGACGGCGGCGAGCTGCTGACCCGTCACCTGCCGGCGGCGGCCACCGCGATGCCGCCGCTGAACCGGGCCCTCTACCTGATCGGCTACACCGCGCCCGTCAGCTCCGAGGCCGAGGGGCTGCGCCTGATCGGCGCGCGCATCGGCCTGCCGGAGACGGCGACACGCGAGGAGGTGCTCGCCAGGCTGCGGGAGCGCGGCGACCGCGACATCCTCGGCTACCTGGGCGGCTAGCATCGGGGGATGCTGCGGATCTACGACACGCGTGCCAGGCAGGTCGAGGAGATCGAGCGATCCCGCGCCCTGCGCATGTACACCTGCGGGCCGACCGTCTACCGGTCGGCCCACGTCGGCAACCTGCGCTCCTACCTGCTGTCCGACCTGATCAGGCGGGTGCTGGAGCGGCAGCGGGTGCGCATGGTCGTCTGCCAGAACATCACCGACGTCGGCCACGTGACGGACGACAGCGCCGCCGACACCGGTGAGGACAAGGTCCGCATGCAGGCGCGGGCCGAGGGGCGCTCCCCCGCCGAGCTGGCGCGCGCGTACGAGGAGGAGTTCCGCCGCGACACGCTGGCGCTCAACCTGCGCCCGCCGGAGCACACGCCGCGCGCCTCCGAGACGATCGAGCCGATGGTCGAGCTGGTGGCCAAGCTGATCGAGCGGGGACACGCGTACACGGTCCCGGACGGATCGGTGTTCTTCGACGTACGGACCTTCCCCTCCTACGGGGAGATCTCGGGCAACCGGCTGGAGGATCTGCAGCCCGCCCACCGCATCGAGGCCGTCGACCCGCGCAAGCGCTTCCACGCCGACTGGGCGCTGTGGAAGCCCGCCGAGGGCGACCTGTCGTGGGAGGCGCCCTGGGGGGCCGGGTTCCCCGGCTGGCACCTGGAGTGCTCGGCCATGTCGCTGCGGTTCCTCGGCGAGCGCGTCGACCTCCACACCGGCGGCATCGACCTGCGCTTCCCGCATCACGAGGACGAGCGCGCCCAGTCCGGCGCGGCGACCGGGCACGAGGTGGTCAAGCACTGGGTGCACGGCGAGCACCTGCTGTTCGACGGGCGCAAGATGGCCAAGTCGAGCGGCAACGTGGTGCTGCTGTCCGACGTGACCGAGGCCGGGCTCGACCCGCTGGCGGTGCGGCTGGCGTTCCTGGAGCACCGCTACCGCCAGCAGATGAACCTCACCTGGGACACCCTGCGGGCCGCCGACCGCACGCTGCGCCGCTGGCGGACCCGGGTGGCCGAGTGGTCGGAGTCGCCCAGCTCGCCCATGGCCGCGCACTACGTGCAGCGGGTCGAGGCGGCCTTCGACGACGACCTCGACACGCCGTCGGCGCTGCGGCTGATGCGCGAGCTGGAGCGCGACCCCGAGGTGGCTCCCGGGGCCAAGTTCGAGTCGTTCCTGCACCTGGACCAGGTGCTGGCGCTGGACCTGTCGACGCAGATCGGCAGGGCCCCGGCGGCGCTGCCGGGGGGCGCGGCCGAGCTGCTGGAGCAGCGCTCGCGGGCGCGCGAGGCGCGCGACTGGGCGGCGGCCGACCGGCTGCGCGACGAGCTGGCCGAGCTGGGGGTCAGGGTGTCGGACACCCCGGACGGCCAGAGCTGGGGCTGAGCCCGGCCGCCTGAGCCGCCTGACCCGCCTGGTCCGCCTGATCCGCTGCCCAGCCGCCCCGCCGTACGCAGTGCGGCGGGGCGGCTGATCGCTGCGCGGAAACAGCACCTATCGAGAGGTCGGGCGGACGGCATGGCAGGGACCGTCCGCCCGCGTGGCGCCGTCCTGATGCGGTGGTGGACGGTACGCGCCATGCGCACGATACGCAGATCGTGGGTTGCATCGGGGTTGCGTCATGTCACGCGGTACAGGCTCGGAAACCCCCCGTGACGGGCGGCGGAAGGAGTGAGCGGGGGCTGCCAGACTTAGTCCAGCGCGGGATGGATGGAGGTATTCGTGAGGTTCAGGCCGTACGCGTGGATGCCGTGGCCACTGCGCTGGTCCGCGCGGATCTTGACCGTTCTGCTGGCACTGGCGCTGGTGCTGGCGGGGGTGCTCGTCCACACGGTACGCCAGTCGTTCCCGCAGTTGGAAGGCACGCTCCGGTTGCCGGGGTTAACCGGAAATGTAGAGATTTATCGCGATAAAAGCGGAATCCCGCACATCTACGCTGGCACCTCCGAGGACCTGTTCATGGCCCAGGGCTTCGTGCACGCGCAGGACCGGTTCTGGGAGATGGACTTCCGGCGGCACGTGACCGCCGGGCGGCTGTCCGAGCTGTTCGGCACGGCGACGCTCGACAACGACAAGGCCATCAGGACCATGGGCTGGCGCCGGGTCGCCGAGCAGGAGCTGACCGAGCTCACCGAGCGCACCAAGCGCTACCTCGACGCCTACGCCAAGGGCGTGAACGCCTGGCTCGCGGCCAACCCCAACGCCTCCGACCGCAGCCTCGAGTACTCCGTGCTGAAGGTCCAGAACGGCGGCTACACCCCCGAGCCGTGGACGCCGCTCGACTCCGTCTCCTGGCTCAAGGCCATGGCGTGGGACCTGCGCTCCAACCTCGAGGACGAGATCGACCGCGCGCTCGCCCTCACCAAGCTGCCGCCCGAGCGGGTCGAGCAGCTCTACCCCGGCTACCCGTACGACAAGCACGACCCGATCGTCACCGTGGGCGCGGTCGTCAAGGAGGTCTACGACCAGCGGGCCGACCCCCGGCCGCCGCGCGAGGAGCGCACCGGCGCCCGGGTGCTCGCCCAGGCCGCGCAGGCGCTGAAGGCGGTGCCGAGCACGATGAGCACCGCCGAGCGCGACGGGATCGGCTCGAACTCGTGGGTCGTCTCAGGCGACCACACCGTCAGCGGCAAGCCGCTGCTGGCCAACGACCCGCACCTGTCGGCCCAGATGCCCTCCGTCTGGTACCAGACCGGGCTGCACTGCCGCGAGCTCAGCGACGCGTGCTCCTACGACGTGACCGGGTTCTCCTTCTCCGGCGTCCCCGGCGTGGTCATCGGGCACACCGACAAGATCGCCTGGGGGTTCACCAACCTGGGGCCGGACGTGGCCGACCTGTTCCTGGAGAAGGTCGACGGCGACACCTACCTCTATCGGGGCGAGCGGGTCCCGCTGGAGGTGCGACAGGAGAAGATCGAGGTCGCGGGCGGGCGGCCGGTGACCATCACCGTGCGCAGCACCCGGCACGGGCCGCTGGTCAACGAGGTGATGGGTACCGTCAAGCCGAGCGGCGAGGCCAACGCGGTCGCCCTGTCGTGGACGGCGCTGACCCCCGGCAGGACCGCCGACGCGATCTTCGCGCTGAACGAGGCGGGCGACTGGAACGAGTTCCGGGCGGCGGCCGCGCTGTTCGACGTCCCGGCGCAGAACCTGGTCTACGCCGACACCAGCGGCACCATCGGCTACCAGGCCCCCGGCCGCATCCCCGTGCGCGAGAACGGCGACGGCACCGTGCCCGTGCCCGGCTGGACCGGCGAGTACGACTGGAAGACCGCGCCGATCCCGTACGACCAGCTCCCGTCGGTGCGCAACCCCGCCGAGGGCTACATCGTCACCGCCAACAACGCCGTCATCGACCCCTCCCGCTACGCGCCGCTGCTGACCAAGGACTGGTCGTACGGGTTCCGCTCCCAGCGCATCCTCGACCGGCTCAAGGAGGAGATCGGCAAGGGCAAGCTGGACGCCGCCGCCATGTCGCGCATCCAGCAGGACGACCACAACGGGCTGGCCGCGACGCTCGTCCCGGCGCTGATGGAGGTGAGCCTGGCGGGGCCGAGCGCCCAGGCCAGGCAGCTCCTCGACGGCTGGGACGGCTCCCAGGGGCTCGACTCGGCCCCGGCGGCGTACTTCAACGCGGTCTGGCGGCACCTGCTCAGGCTGACCTTCCACGACGAGCTGCCGGAGGCGGCCAGGCCGAGCGGCGGCGACCGCTGGTACGAGGTGGTCGGGCGACTGCTGAACTCCCCCGGCGACCCGTTCTGGGACGACGTCACCACCGAGGAGCGCGTCGAGGAGCGCGACGACATCCTGCGTCAGGCGCTCGCCTCCGCCTACCGGGAGCTCACCGAGCTGCTCGGCGACGACGTCAAGGCGTGGCGCTGGGGCGACCTGCACCGGCTCACGCTCACCCACCAGACGCTCGGCACGTCCGGGATCGGCCCGATCGAGTCCCTGTTCAACCGGGGGCCGCTGGCGGTCGCGGGCAACAAGGACGCGGTCAACGCCACCGGCTGGAACGTCCTGGAGGACTACGCGATCACCTCGGTGCCGTCGATGCGGATGGTCCTCGACCTGTCCGACCTGGACAAGTCGCAGTGGATCAACCTCACCGGGGCCTCGGGGCACGCCTTCCACGACAACTACTGGGACCAGGCCGCCGTCTGGGCCAGGGGCGAGCTGCTGCCGATGCGCTCGAAGCCGGAGTCGGTCAAGAAGGCGGCGGCGCACACGCTCAAGCTGACTCCCTGACGCGGCTACGCCCGCCTGCGCCAGCGCGCGGCGTTGCGCGGGTAGCCGCCGTCGTCGAGGTCGGCCAGGCGTTCGAACGGGTTGTAGGACGCCTGGTCGCCGCAGACGGCCAGCGAGACCAGCATGGCCAGCAGGTAGAGCGGCAGCATGGGCAGCCCCGCGCACCACGCCCACTGGGTGGCGTGCCTGCCCTCGTGTCGCACCAGCCGGTCGCTGAGCGCGTCGCGCCTGGTCAGCACCACGTTCCCGACCGTGAACGCGCCCGCGACGGGGAACCGGTAGCGGTAGCCGTACGCGAGCACGAGCCCGTCGGGACCGGGTTGCCGGCGCGCCCCGCCCGCGGCGGCGATCAGCAGGCCGAGCGGCGTGGTGAGATTGACATAGTTCACCACGCGCCGGAACCGATAGCGCCTGTCCATACGTCTCAGTCTTGACCAATCTTGACAGGTCGGGATAATGGCCTGCGTCCTGAAATCTCCCACAAGAGCAGGATTATGAGATTAGCCATCCTGGGCGCTCTGCTGGGCACCGCGGCACTGGCCGGTGCGGGCGGAATCGCGATCACCCAGACGTCGACCACCGATCCCCTACGCCTCATCGAAACCCCTCCCGGCGCGCGACTGGCGTTGCTCCCCAGCACCGCCACCCCGAAACCCGAGGTCGGGCGCTACACCGCCAAGACGAAGATCGTCAAGAAGAAGGGCGTCTCCTACCTGGACGTCTCCATCAAGTACGGCGGCGCCGCCAGGTTCAGCGTCAAGCAGCGCGCCTGCAAGGGCAAGTCGTGCCGGACCACCACGGCCGAGCTCGCCGTGACCACCGGCGCGGGCCAGGTCCAGAAGAAGGTGGGCAAGGGCGCGTACAAGCTGCGCGGCAAGCCGAAGATCAAGGTCAAGCCGCTGCCGTGGCCCACCAAGACGGTCACGGCCACGCCCACGGCCACCGTCACCGCGTCGGCGCCGCCCCCGGAGGCCCCCACGGAGACGGTCACGGAGACTGCCACCGTCACCGTCACCGTCACGGTCACCGAGCCGGGGCCGACCGTCACCGTCACGGAGCCAGGCCCCACGGTGACGATCACCTGTCAGCCGGTCCCGGTGCCGCCCGTCACGCCGACGGCGACGGTGACGGGCCCGATGCCGCCCACGGTGACCTCCACCCCGCCCCCGACGATCACTCCCACGCCGACATCCACGCTGATCCCGCCGACGGACCAGCCCACCGACGTGCCGCCTCCGCCTGATCCGACGGACGTCCCGACGGACGTCCCGACCGGCCCTCTGCCGACCCCGACCCCGACCGGCCCCCCGCCCACCCTTCCGACGGACCCGGGGCCGGGCTGTCACACCCCGACCGAGCCGCCACCGCCGACCGTCTTCCCGACGGGCGAGCCGACCGTCCCTGAGCCCCCGGTCCAGTGACGCGGCGTCCCACCGGCTCCCGATCTCCAGGGGGCCGGTGGGACCGTCAGAGCTTCTTGTAGCGCCCCTCGTGGTACGTCAGCGCCTCGCCCTCACCCGGCATCCCCAGCGCTGTCACCGCCCCCACGATGATCGAATGGTCGCCGCCCGGGTGCACCGCGTCGGTCCGGCACTCCACCGTCGCCAGCGCCGCGTCGAACAGCGCGACCCCCGTCTCCCCCCGGTGGTGCCCCCACCGGGAGAGCTGCCCGTTCAACGGCCGCCCGCGATGGGCGAAGAAGCGCGAGGCGTCCTCCATGGAGGCCGGCAGCACCGAGACCGCCCACACCCCCGCCTCCAGCACCGCGTCATGGAAGCGCGCGACCTTCTCGGCGCAGAAGAGCACCAGCAGCGGCTCCAGCGACACGGACGTGAAGGAGTTGACGGTCATCGCGTAGTCGACGTCTCCGAGCCGGGTCGTGACGACCGTCACACCGGTGGCGAAACGCCCGACGACTTTCCGGTACGTTTGCCGATCTCCGTGCCGCTCTATGGACGCATGGTGCACGAAGGTTACTTTATGCCGCTACGACCGGCTGCTCTCCGGGTGGCCGTGCATCAACCACGAACCCCCTGATGAGGGCGACAGCAGGAACGCCGCGACCACGGCCGCGATCCCCCCGTAGAGATACACGTACCCGGGCGTGTTTCCCGAGATGACCAGATCGCCCGCGCCAAGCTTGAACGAGAACGCCATCGACACCAGCAGCCACCCCGCCGAGGTCACCGCGGAGCCCAGTCGGGTCCCCATCAGCCTGCCCGCCCCCAGGCTGAGGCCGAACAGGATGACCAGCCAGGCGATCGCCGTGACAGGCTGGCGCACGCCGTCGTGGGCATGGGTGAAGCCGCCCACCACGCCCATGACGACGCCCAGGACGAAGAGCATCCCGTAGGCGGCTCCGCCCAGCGCCGACTCGGCCTGGCTGCGTTGCTCCATATCGAGAGGTTAGTGGATGCCGGCGAACAGATCGTTCTCGCGGACGTGCGGCTCGCCGAGCCCTCCGGCCTCGATCGGCGGACCTGCCACGGCAGGTCCGCGTACGCCCTCGGCCAGCACGAAGTGCTCCACGCCGAGCACTTCCTGGCCGATGTCGTTGGACAGCGCGTACCACGGCTCCCTGACCGTGATCTGCGTGGCGTGGGCGCGCATGGCGGCGGCCTTGTGGCCGATCCAGGGGCGCGCGTCGATCTCGGTGGTGATCACGTCGTCGGGGCTACCGAACGGCATCTCGTCCACGTCCTCGACGATGAACCCGGACCCGGCCTCCCGCAGCGCCTCGTTGCTCCGGCGCATCACGGACCTGGCGCTGGCCGTGTAGTAGAGCTTGGCGATCCGCCACGGCTCGCCCGCGCCGAACGCCGGGTCGGCGGCCAGCTCCCACGCCCGCCGCGACACCCGGTGCGCCTGGATGTGGTCGGGATGCCCGTAATGGCCGTTCTCGTCGTACGTGACCAGCACCTGCGGCCTGACCTCGCGGACCACCTCGACCAGCGCGCCGGCGGCCTCGTCCAGGTCGGCCTGCCAGAACGCGGTGGGACGGTCGTTGGAGGCCACGCCCATCATGCCGGAGTCGCGCCAGCGGCCCGCCCCGCCGAGGAAGCGGTGGTCCTCGACGCCGAGCGCGGCGCAGGCGGCCGCCAGCTCGCCGATGCGGTGCGGCCCGAGCGCGTCGTCGCGGTCGGCTGCCAGGTGCGCGAGCTCCTCCGGGATGACCTCGCCCTCCTCCCCCAGCGTGCAGGTCACGAGCGTGACGTGGGCGCCTTCGGCGGCGTAGCGCGCCATGGTCGCGCCGGTGCCGATCGACTCGTCGTCGGGGTGTGCGTGCACCAGCAGCAGACGTCGGTCCATCATGGTCCGAAGCGTAACGGGCGCCTGGTTGCTGGCAGGATTGGGCCCATGAGTGAGAGCTTCCCGCGCCTGGCCGCCAGGACCCGCCGCTTCACCCTCGGAGTGCCCAGGGGCTTCACGATCTCCCCTGACGGCGGCAGGGTCGTGTTCCTGCGGACCAGGTCCGGCACCGACCCGGTGACCTGCCTGTGGGAGCTCGACACCGAGACGCACGTCGAGCGGCTGGTGGTCGATCCGCGCACGCTCGACGCCGACGAGGGCGACCTGCCTGCCGAGGAGCGCGCCCGGCGTGAGCGCAGCCGCGAGCAGGCCGGCGGCGTGGTCGCCTACTCGACCGACTCCGCGGTGACCAGGGCGGCGTTCGCGCTGGCCGGCGGGCTGTACGTGACCGAGCTGGCCGACGGGAGCACGCGCAGGCTCGACACGCCCGGCCTGGTGATCGATCCCCGCATCTCGCCCGACGGGCGGCATGTCGCGTACGTCACCGGCGGCGCCTTCCACGTGCACGACCTGACGTCCGGCGCCGACCGCGTCCTGGCGACGCCCGAGTCCCCGACCGTCACCTACGGCCTGGCCGAGTTCGTCGCCGCCGAGGAGATGGACCGGATGCGCGGCCACTGGTGGTCGCCGTCGAGCGACGCGCTCCTGGTCGAGCGGGCCGACGACGCGCCGGTCCGGACCTGGTACATCGCCGACCCGGCCAACCCCGACCGGCCCGCGACCGTCCAGCGCTACCCCGCCGCGGGCACGCCCAACGCCGTCACCGAGCTGTTCGTCCTGGGCCTCGACGGCTCCCGGGTCGCGGTGCCGTTCGAGCACGAATACCTGACCACCGCCTCCTGGGACTCCCACGCGCTGTCGATCGTGACGCTGTCGCGCGACCAGAAGACCATGCGCCTGCTCTCCGTCGACCCCGCGACCGGCGCGTCCACGCTGGTGCGCGAGGACACCGACCCGGCCTGGGTCGACATCGTCACCGGCGTGCCCGCCCACCTCGACGACGGCACGCTGGTCTGGGTCGCGTCCGCCGACGGCGGTCACCGGCTGTTCGTCGGCGACCGCGCCGTCACCCCGCCCACGCTCCAGGTGCGCGCCGTGCTCGACGTCGACCACGACAGCGTGCTGTTCAGCGCGAGCGGCGACCCCACCGAGATCCAGCTCTGGACCTGGGACGGCCACTCTCTGCTGCCCGTCTCCACCCGCTCCGGCGTGTTCTCCGGCCGGATGGCGGGCGGCGTCGGCGTGCTGTCGGAGCAGAGCCTCGACACCGAGGGCGTGGCCACCACCGTCGTCCGGCGCGACGGCGTGGCGATCCCGATCCCCTCCCACGCCGAGCGTCCCGGCCTCGACCTGCGCGTCTCGCTCGGCCGTTCCGGCCGCCGCGAGCTGTCCACCGCCGTGGTGCTGCCCTCGTGGCACGAGCCCGGCTCGCGGGCGCTGCCCGTCCTCATGGATCCGTACGGGGGTCCGCACGCGCAGCGCGTCCTCAACCGGCGCGGCGGCTACCTGGAGAGCCAGTGGTTCGCCGAGCAGGGGTTCGCCGTGGTGGTGGCCGACGGGCGGGGCACGCCGGGCCGCGGTCCGGCGTTCGAGCGGGCGGTGCTGAACGACCTGGCCACGCCCGCGCTCGACGACCAGATCGACGCCCTCCAGGGCGTGGCCGAGCAGTATCCCGACGACCTCGACCTGACGAAGGTGGCGATCCGGGGCTGGTCGTTCGGCGGGTTCCTGGCGGCGCTGGCGGTGCTGCGCAGGCCCGACGTGTTCCACGCCGCCGTGGCGGGGGCGCCGGTGACCGACTGGCGGCTGTACGACACCTGCTACACCGAGCGTTACCTGGGGGACCCGGCGGAGCAGCCGGACGTGTACGACAAGTCCTCGCTCTTCGGTGACGCGGCGAAGCTCGAACGGCCGTTGCTGCTCATCCACGGCCTGGCCGACGACAACGTGGTCGCGGCCCATACGCTGCGCCTGTCGTCGGCGCTGCTCGCGGCCGGGCGCCAGCACAGCGTGCTGCCGCTGTCGGGCGTCACGCACATGACGCCGCAGGAGGTCGTGGCCGAGAACATGATGCTGCTCCAGGTCGACTTCCTGAAGAAGGCGCTGCACCTGTGACCCAGGTCTGACAGACCACGGTCTGATTCGGCACCCGCCAGAACCAGACCGTGGTCCGATGTGCGGGGGGCGCCGCGTCCGCGATCGTGAACGTCATGTTCAAGCCCCTCCTGCTGGCGCTGGCCCTGGTCCTGCCCACCCCGCAACAGTCCCCCGCCCCCTCGCTCGCTTGGAGCCCGTGCCCCGGCGACAAGATCGGCATGGAGTGCGCCGACCTCCAGGTGCCCGTCGACTGGAGCAAGCCCGACGGCCGCCGCATCACGCTCAAACTGGGCCGCCTCAAGGCCACCGGCAGGTCCGAGGGCTCGGTCCTGATCTCCTACGGCGGCCCCGGCGGTCCCGGCATCGGCCTGACGCAGAGCCTGTCCTCGTGGTGGACGAAACTCCGCGCCCGCATGGACCTCGTCACCTGGGACACCCGCGGCTACGGCCGCCAGTTCGGCGGCCTCGCCACCGGCCTCGACTGCACCTGGACCCGCCTGCCGATCCCCGAGTTCCCGCGTGACGACGCCGGCTTCGGCCGCCTGTCCGACACCAACCGCGGGGCGGCCGAGGTGTGCCGCCACAACGACCCCGAGCTGTTCGCCCACATGAGCTCCGCCGACCACGCCCGCGACATGGAGGCGATCCGCAAGGCGCTCGGCGGCGACCGGCTCAACTACTACGGCGCCTCCTATTCCGGCATCTACGGCCAGGCCTACGCCCGCCTGTTCCCCGGCCAGGTCCGCACGATGGTCCTCGACGGCACCCTCAACCACAGCACCGCCGACTGGGGCGCCGAGGTGGCGGCCATGGCCGCCGACAACGAGCGGCACCTGCGGCGCTTCTTCACCTGGTGCGCCGCCTCCGGCGACTGCCGCGACGTCCCCGGCAAGTTCCGTTCCCTCGTCAGGCGGGCCGACCGCACCCCGGTCCGGGCCGCGGCCGGCGTCGCCTACACCGGCCGTGACCTGCGTTCCTTCGCGATCGGGCGGGCCCGGCAGGGCGAGCCGGGCTGGCCCGCCCTGGCCAAGGCCGTCCGCCGGGCCCACGCCGGTGACGCCTCCGGCTTCCTCCCCGAGCGCGGCGCCCGCTATCCCGACCAGAGCACCGGCGTGACCGAGTGCACCGACTGGCCGCGCCCCGCCTCCCGCGCGGAGCTCGACGCCACCGTCACCCGTGTGCGCCGCGCCGCCCCCACCGCCGGCGCCGCCAACACCCTCGCCGCCGGGTCGCTGGCCTGCATCGGCTGGCCCGCCCCGGTCACCAACCCGCCCGCCCCGCTCCCCAAGGGCCTCCCGCCGCTGCTGGGCGCCGGCGCGTGGGGCGAGTTCGACGCCGTCTCGCGCATCCTCGCCCAGGTGCCGGGCAGCGTCACGATCGCCCACGACGGTCCCGGCCACACCCTGTACGGCGCCAACGCCTGCGCCCGTGACCACATCGACCGCTACCTCACCGACGGGCGGCTCCCGTCCCAGGGCACGACGTGCTGACGACCCTCCCGGCCAAGTTTCGCAAACGGCGCAATATTACGAAATTGCGCCAATGCAACCCGTCCACAATCCTGGTGCAAAAGCACCAGGGCATGATCCGACCCGTGAGATTCAGGATTCTCGGACCGCTGCAAGTCCTGGGCGACGCGGGAGAGCTTGAGCTCGGCGGGGGCAGACAGCGCATCGTGCTCGCGATGCTGCTCCTTGAGGCCAACCAGGTGGTGCCGATCAGCCGGCTCGTGGAGGCCATCTGGGGCGAGTGCCCACCCGGCACCCCCCGCAACCAGGTGCAGATCCGGATCTCCCAGCTCCGCCGCACTCTCGGCGACACCGCTCAGCCCTACCAGACCGTGATCACCAAGCCGTCGGGCTACCTCATCCGCATCGCCCCCTCCGACCTGGACCTGACCGTCTTCGAACACCTCATCACCCAAGCCCAGACGCAACCCCGCGACCAGGCCGCCCGCACCCTGCGGGAGGCGCTCACCCTCTGGCGTGCCCCCGCCCTGGCCGACGTCGACAGCGACCTGGTGCGCAGCATCGCCCACGGCCTGGAGGAGCGCCGCCTGCTCGCCTTCGAGCGCTGCGTCGAGCTGGAGCTGGAGCTCGGCCACCACCTGCGGCTGATCGAGGAGCTCCGCGCCGTCACCCAGTCCCAGCCGCTGCGCGAACGCCCCCACGGCCACCTCATGCTCGCCCTCTACGGCGCGGGCCGCCAGGCCGAGGCCCTGGAGGTGTTCCGCTCCTACCGCACCTACCTGCTCGACACCCTCGGCCTCGAACCGGGTGAGGAGCTACGCCGCATCGAGCACGCCATCCTCAACCACGCCTCCCCCACCCCTCCGACCCCCCGCACCGACACCCCACCCCAGGAGCCGACCGGCCGCCCCCTGAACGGCCACCATCCCCGTGGCCGGCCCACCGCCCCGGACGATCCGTCCCCCGCGCCCTCCTCCGCAAGACCGGACGGCGGCCTGTTCTCCTCCCAGACATCCGGAGACGGCCCCGCCTCGTCCTCCCAGCGGGAGCGAGGCGGCCCCACATCCTCCTCCCAGGAGCAGGGCGGCCGAAGCCCCGCCGCCCAGAGGGAGCGGGGCGCTCCCGCCTCCCATAAGGAGCGGGGCGGCCCCGCCTCTCAAGAGCGGGGCGCTCCCAGCGCCTCCTTCCCGGCAGCGCCCGCCCGGGGAGGGGCGGCGGGACCATCGACGGGACCGGCCTCAGACGCAGCCGGGGCGGCAACGGCGGCCACCCCATCGCCCGGGCCGACGTCCCGGCCCACACCGGCGCCCGGATCGGCGTCACGACCGGCACCGGCGCCGAGGCCGGTGCCGCGTCAGCTTCCTCCGGTGCTGTCGCGGTTGTCGGGCCGGGAAGCGGAGCTGGCCCGGATCGAGGAGCTGCTGACCGAGCGGCACGGGACGACGCTGCCCGTGGTGGCGGTGCTGGGCAAGGCCGGGGTCGGCAAGTCGGAGCTCGCCCTGCACGCGGCCCACCGGCTCGCCGGCACCTACCCCGACGGCCAGCTCTACGTGGATCTCCAGTCCGGCGCGCTGCGGCCACAGGACGCGCTGGCCCGCTTCCTGCGCGCCCTGGGCCTGCCCGCCGTCCCCCGCACCCTGGAGGAGCGCTCAGCCCTGTTCCGCTCGACGGTGGCCGAACGCCGGGTGCTCGTCCTGCTCGACGACGCCGAGTCGATGCAGCAGACCGAGCCGCTCCTGCCCGGCGGGGCGTCCTGTGCCGTCCTGGTGACCAGCCGCCGCACGCTCGTCGGCCTGCCCGAGCGCCAGGTGATCCGGCTGGGCCTGCTCGACGGCCCGGACGCGGCCGAGCTCCTCACCCAGGACATCGGCGGCGGCTCGGCAGCCGACCCCGAGGCGATCCGCCTGCTGGTCGAGCAGTGCGGCGGCCACCCTCTCGCCCTCCGGATCGCCGGCACGAGCCTGGGCACCTGGCCGCACTCCGCCGTCCAGGACCTCGTCATGACGATCGGCGACCTGGACGTCAAGGCCGTCCTCGACGTCGGCTACCGCGCCCTCTCGCCCCAGGCCCAGGCCCTGTTCCGCCGCCTCGGCCTCATCAGCGGCCAGCAGATCAGCACCTGGCTGGCCCACGCCCTCATCTCCACCCCCGCTACCCGAACCCTCCACCGGGAGCTGACCACAGCACCCCACCCCGCCTTCCCCCGCCCCATCCACTCCCCATCCGCCGCCCTGGCCGAATCGGCGCGGACGGACAGCACGAGGCGGGACATGGTCGACGATCCCGTGATCTCGGGCACCCTCACCCCGCCGTCCCCCTCACCGTCCGGCGCCGCGGCGGTGCTGGAGCGGGCGTTCCAGGAGCTGGTGGACGCGGCGCTGCTGCGGCGGCGGGGCGACCACTACGTGTGGCACGACCTGGTCAGGCTGTTCGCCGCCAAACACGCGTTCGCGGAGGACCCCCGGGAGATCCGCACCGCAGTGCTCGAACATGCGAGTGCGACCCTGCTGGCCCTGGTGGAGCAGGCGCACCGGCGCCACTACAGCGGCCACTTCACCGTGCTGCGCGGCCTGGTGAACCTGCCGCCGATCGACGGGTCACGACTGTTCGGGGACGAGCCGCTCGCCTGGCTCGACTCCGAGCTGCCGGTGCTGATCCGCGCCGTGCGGCAGGCGGCCGACCACGGACTGGCCGAGCTGGCCTGGAGCCTGGCCATGACGGCGGTGACGCTGTTCGAGACCTACGGCTACTTCGACGACTGGCGGGCCGTCTCCGAGACCGCGCTCGCCGCCTGCCGCGCCGCGGGCAACGCGCGTGGGGAGGGCGCGATGCTGTTCTCGCTCAGCTCGCTGGCCATCTTCCAGCAGCGCTACGACGACGCCGCTCCCCTGGTCGGCTTGGCGCTGGCCATCTTCGAGAAGATCGGCGAAGATCACGGCCGGGCGCTGGCCCTGCGCAACGCCGCGCTGCTGGACCGGGCCGCCGGTGACCTCGACAGCGCCCTGCACCGCTACACCGAGGCCCGGCGCCTGCTGCGCGCCGTCGGCGACCGGGCGGCGGAGGCGTACGTGCTGTCGAACATGGCCCTCATCCACGGCGAATGCGGGCGGCTGGACGAGGCAGACCCGCTGCTCAGGGAGGCGCTGACCTTCTACACCCAGGAGGGCGTGCGGCGGGGCGAGGCTCAGGCGCTGATGCGGCTGGCGGAGTTGTCGCTGCGCCGTGGCCGTTCCGAGCCGGCGCTGGAGGCGTACGAGAAGGCCAAGGGGATCGTCCGTGAGGCGCATGACCGCATCGGGGAGGCGTACGTGCTGCAGGGGCTCGGGGAGGCGCACTTGAAGCTGGGGCGGGCGGCGGACGCCGAGCGCACGTTGCGCGAGGCCCTCGACGTCGCCGCCGAGGTCGGCGACCGGCTCATCCAGGGCCGCGCCCGCCTGGCCCTGGGCACGCTCCTGCTGGAGAGCGGCCGCCCCGGCGCGACGCTGGAGCTGGAGCGGGCACAGGCGCTGTTCGCCGAAATCCACGCCGAGCCCTTACGCGCCAAGGCCGCCGCAGCCTTGTCCCGCAGCCACTGACCCCACACACCAGACCCCACACACCCGGCCCACACGCCCTGGCCCACACGCCCTGGCCCGCGCACCCCCACACCCGACCCACACGCCCGGACCCACGCACCCCCGGAGCTCACACATGCCCACCGGAGCCCGCCGTCCCCCGACCCGGCTCCTCATCCCCAGGCGGCGTGCGGCCCCCACGGTGTGCCCCACCGCGCCCACCCTCGCGACGCCCCCTCGGGCACTCACCCCCGGTGCCCGCCGCCCCTGCGACGCCCCCTCGGCACCCACCGCTGCCCAGCGCCCCTCCACGCCCCCTACGGCGCACGCGCGGGCGCTCGCCCCCGGTGCCCGCCGCACCCCTACGACGCGCCCTCGGCACTCACCCCGCCCTGGTGCCCGCCGCACCCCCTGCGACGCCCCCTCGGGCACTCACCCCCGGTGCCCGCCGCGCCCTGCGACTCCCCCTGGACACTCGCCGCCCGCCTGCCTCGCTGCCCCCGGAGTCTCCTGCGGGCGCTTCTTCCGAGCGCCCCACTCCACCGGCCGGCGTGGCCGCTGGCCGGTGGAGTGGCGGCGGAGCTCTACGTGCCCCACCGTGCCCGCTGGCCGGCGCGGTGGGGGGCGGAGCTTTACGTGCCCCGGCGTGCCCGCTGTCGCCAGCGGGCTCATCCCCTGTTGCGTGGCGGGCGGGGCCGGGGTCCCGGCCCCGCGTCACCGCCACCCCGGGCGCGTCCCCCGCGCGCCGGGTGTGGCAGCCGCTGGTACGGCGTGGCACCGGCTCTGGTCCCCGTGTCGCGCTGTGGCGACTGCTCCAGAGCCGCACGCCGGCCAGCGGCTGCCGCGTCCTTCCGTCAGATGGTCCATGGGATGTCGCAGTCGATCTTCGGGTTCGTCTCGCACAGGCGAGGCGGGTCCGGGACCGGTCCGTCGGCGGTGATGCCGGCGGGGCCGGTGACCCCGGTGAAGGCCGTTGCCGCTATCCCCAGGATGACTAGCCACTTGCGCATGTCTGCCCCCGTCATTCGTCGGATCGACGGCGCCGACGGTAGCGAGGGCCGCTTTGGTTTCGCTTTATCGCTGGTCAGGAGCGGGTGGTGGTGGTCGGGGTGCCGTGCCAGCTCTGCCACAGCGCCGCGTAGGAGCCGCCTTCGGCGACGAGCTCGTCGTGGGAGCCGAGCTCGCTGATGCGGCCGTCCTCGACGACGGCGACCCGGTCGGCGTCGTGGGCGGTGTAGAGGCGGTGGGCGATGGCGATGACGGTGCGGCCGTCGAGGACGGCCGCGAGGGAGCGTTCGAGGTGCCGGGCGGCGCGCGGGTCGATGAGCGAGGTGGCCTCGTCCAGGACGAGCGTGTGCGGGTCGGCGAGCACGAGGCGGGCCAGCGCGAGCTGCTGGGCGTGGGCCGGGGAGACGTCGAGGCCGCCGGAGCCGACGACGGTGTCGAGGCCGTCGGGCAGGGCGAGCACCCAGTCGAGCGCGTCGACGGCCGCGAGCGCGTCGCGTACGGCGTCGTCGTCGGCCTCGGGCCGGGCGATCAGCAGGTTGTCGCGCAGCGTGCCCTTGAAGACGTGGTGCTCCTGGGTGACGAGCGCGACGTGGCCGCGCAGGTCGTCCAGGGGCAGGTCGACGAGCGGCACGCCGCCGACGGTGACGGCGCCGGTGCGGGGGCCGTGGATGCCGGCGAGCAGCCGGCCGAGGGTGGACTTGCCGGCGCCGGACGGGCCGACCATCGCCAGCCGTTCGCCGGGCCGCACGGTCAGCGACACGCCGTGGAGCACGTCGCGGCCGGGCCGGTAGGCGTAGCGGACGTCGTCGGCTTCCAGCAGTTCGCCGGTGGGGCGGGCGTCGCTGGGCTGCCGGTCGTCGGGCACGTTGGCGACGCCGAGCAGCCGCGCCATGGCGGCCCCGCCGACCTGGAGCTCGTCGATCCACATGAGGAACCGGTCGAGCGGGTCGATGAGCTGCTGGGCGTAGAGGGTGGCGGCGGTGACCTGGGCGAGCGTGACCCAGCCCGAGCTGTAGAAGAGGCCGCCGCACAGCAGCGCGGCCACGACGGGGACGACGTAGCCGAGCTCGACGGAGGGGAACCAGATGACGCGCAGGCGCAGCGTGTAGCGTTCGGCGGCGAAGGAGCGGCTGATGTCGCGGTCTGTGCGTTCGCGGCGGCGTTGCTGGAGGCCGAGGGCCTCGATGGCACGGGCGCCCTCGACGGTTTCGGCCAGCCCTTCGGTCATGTCGGCATATGCGGCGTTCTCCCGCAGGTAGCCGTCACGGGCCCGCTTCAGGTACCAGCGGGTGCTGAAGTAGAGGAGCGGCGCCGCGACCAGCATGGGCAGCATGAGCAGCGGCCCGACGAGCAGCATCGCGCCGATGGTGATCGTGAACGTGACGACCGCGATCAACGTCTCGGGCACGGCGTGCCGTACGGTCCTGGACAGGGAGTCGACGTCACGGGACGTACGGGTGAGCAGGTCGCCGGCGCCGGCCCGTTCGACCGTGGAGAGCGGCAGCGCGAGCACCTGGTCGACGAACTCCTCGCGCAGCTCGGCCAGGACCTTCTCGCCGAGCTTGGACGAGGCGAGCACGGCGTAGCGCACCAGCGTCCCCTGCAGCAGCAGGAATCCGGCGATGCCGGCGGCGACCAGGAACGCGTTGACCTCGGCGCCCGTCTCGACGTCACGTACGAGATTGCCGAGCAGCCACGGCACGGCCAGGCCCGCGACGGCGGCGAGCCCGTGCAGGCCGAGCGCGCCGGCGAGCTGGCGCGGGTACTTCAGCGTGAGCCGCCGCGCGTAGGCGCGCACCTGTTTCTGATCGGCGACGGGCAGGATCTCGCGGGCCATCTCGTCAGTCCTCCCCTCGGGTGACGGTCGCGGCGTAGGCGGGCGCGGTGGCCAGCAGGTCGCGGTGGGCTCCTTCGGCTCGTACGCGACCGTCCTCGACGTAGAAGACGTGGTCGGTACGGTCGAGCACGAGCGGGCTGGTGGTGCAGATGAGCGTGGTCTTGCCGGCGCGGGCGTCGGCGAGACGCTGGGCGATGCGGGCCTCGCTATGGGCGTCGACGGCGCTGGTCGGCTCGACGAGGATCAGCACCTCCGGGTCGGCAATCAGCGCGCGGGCGAGCCGGAGCCGCTGCTGCTGACCGCCGGAGAACTCGCGCCCGGCCTCGGCCACCTCGGCGTCGAGCCCGTCGGGCAGCGCCTCGACGATGTCCTCGGCGCAGGCGTCGTGGAGGGCCTGGCGGACGCGTTCGGCGGAGGCGCCGCCGCGTACGTCGAGCTCGTCGCGCAGCGGGCCGGTGAACAGGCGGGCGCCGTTGTCGGCGACCAGGATGCGCTCACGTACCTCGTCGAGGGGCAGCGTGGCGAGCTCGGCGGGGCCGAAGGTGACGTCGCCGTCGGAGTAGCGGCCGAGGCGGTCGGCGATGGCGGCGGCGTCCTCGGGGCTGCTCGCGGCCAGCGCGGTCAGCCTGCCGGGCTGTACGGTGACGCCGCTGTAGGAGTCGCGCAGCACGCCGCCCGCGCTGGCGCCGGAGCCGCCGGTCACCTCGGGTTCGATCGACAGGATGCGCACCACGCGGCGGGCGGCGACGTGGCCCTTGGTCAGCTTGTCTGCCGCCTCGGTGAGCGTGCGCATCGGCCCGATGAGGAACACCGCGTAGGTGTAGAAGGCGACGAGCTGGCCGACGGAGATCTGGCCGGACAGCGCGAAGGACGCGCCGACGCCGGTGACGAGCGCGATGAGCAGGCCGGGCAGCAGGATCTGGGCGCCTTCGAGCAGCGACTCGACGCGTGCGACGGAGACGCCGGCGTGGCGCGCCCGCTGTGACTCCTCGCGGTAGCGCTCGGCGAACACCCGCTCGCCGCCGATGCCGCGCAGCACCCGCAGCCCGGCCACGATGTCGGCCGCCCGGGTGGACAGGTCGCCGGTCAGGTCGCGCTGCCGGTGCTGCCGCCTGTGCAGGGGCTTGAGCAGCGGCGCGACGGCGCCCGCCATAACGGGCACGCCGACCAGCACGAGCAGGCCGAGCGGCAGCGAGGTGGAGATGAGGATCACCGTCACGGTGACGATCGCCACGACGGCGCCGGTGCCGCGCAGCAGGATGTCCATGGAGCTGCCGATGTGCGCGATGTCGGAGTTGCCGACGCTGACCACCTCGCCGGTCGACAGCCGCTTGGGCAGGGTGGCGCCGAGCCTGGCCGCCTGCCGGGTGGTGAGCTGGACGGTGCGGTAGGCGGCGGCCAGCCAGTTGTAGACGGCGAACCGGTGCCGCATGATCCCGCTGAACGCCTGCACCAGCCCGAGCGCCAGCAGCACTCCCGACCAGGTCAGCAGCGCGCGGGTGTCCTTGGCCGTGACGGCGTCGATGCCCTTGCCGAGCACGGCGGGCACGAGCGACTGCACGAGCCACCACAGCGTGGCGAACCCGATGCCGGCCAGCAGCTGACGGCCCTGGCGACGGGCGTTCCACCAGAGGTAGCGCAGCGGGCTTCGGATGTCGGGCACGCCGGGATCGGCTTCGGGAAGGGAGCGCATAGCCTGTCAAGGTTGACAAAGTCGTTGCCGCTCCAGCAATCCATTTTTCCAGGGCTGACGCGCGCCCGGGAGTGCGCCAGAATCGTTGGCTGTGGAGCACGGCTACACCAACAGCACGGTCGGAGACGGCGCCCTGGTCGTCAAGTGTTACCAGGGTCCCGACGCGCGGATCAGGCTCGGGACGGAGAGCCGGTTCCTGCGGCGGCTGCGCGGGCGGCTGCCGGTGCCGCGCCTGCATTCCGTCACCGAGACGAGCCTGAGCATGCAGTTCGTGCCGGGTGCGCACGGCCAGGACCTGCTCGACGAGGGCCAGGCGGCGGAGGTGCTGGCGGAGTGCGGGCGCACGCTGGCGCGGCTGCACCGGCTGGGCCTGGTGCACGGCGACTACGGGCCGCAGAACATGCTGTTCGACCCGGCGACGTTCGAGACGGCGGCGATCCTCGACTGGGAGTGGGCGCATCCCGGCCGCCCGGTGGAGGATCTGGCGTGGTGTGAGTGGATTGTCCGATCGCATCACCCGGAGCACGTGCCGCACCTGCGTCACTTCTTCGACGCCTACGGCGGACCCGTGCCGCCGTGGCCCGACCGGCACGCGTACATGCTGGCCCGCTGCCGGTCACTGCTCGACTTCACCGCCCGCTGGGAACCGGGCGGCGAGGGCGAGAAACTCTGGCGCCACCGCATCGAGACCACCAGCGCCTGGACATTCGCCTGACGCTGCGTATCTGACTCAATGTCCTGAATACATCCTGGCGAGGTCCACGAGCTCGACATCGTGCCGGCCCTCGGCGGCGCGCAGCAGTTCGCCGCTGAAACCGGATCGCGCGAACAGCAGCAGCTTGGGCGGGCCGTCGACGCGCGCGTCAGGGAGCAGGGCGCGTAGGTGCTCGAGCCGCTGAAGCTGGGGCACGTCCATGGGCGCGAGCGTGCTCTTCGCCTCGCCGATGGCGATGACGCGATCGGACGCGAACGAGTTCGTCTCGCTGACGACCAGGTCCAGCTCGTGTCCACGGCGATGCTGCGGGCAGGCGATCTCGCTGGGGCGCACCGCCGTCGCGAAGCCGCCGAGCGTGTCCTGCGACGCGTGTCGGAAGCACCATTCCCGGGCCAGGTCCTCGAAATGGGGGCCGTAGATCTTGGCTGCCACGGTGTCGGCGTTCGACTGCCAGACGCGCTCCGCCTGACCGATGACCAGCTGGGGCTCGTGTCGTTGCGTGATGAGGTTGTGCAACCGTACGACCGGCTCGGCGATCCGGAACACGCTGCGCTTGGCACGCAGGGCGTCATCGATCCGTTCCAGCAGCCCGATGTCGGTCAACCCGGACAGCAGATGCGCGATGGCGGCGGCGGGCCGGCCCATCGCGGCCGCGATCTCACCACGGCGGTGGTTGCCGGCGCTGATGGCGGCCAGCGTGGCGGCGTAGGAGGTGGGGTCCGAGATGGAGGGCTCCTCACGGAGCACCAGCCCGCCCTCGCGGAACATCGCCGACGCGGGATTCAGCAGCCGTCGCCCCACCCACTGGTCGAACCCGGCGAGGTCGGCAGGTCCCGATCCGGCGCACATCTCCAGATAGGCGGGCGTGCCGCCGACGAGCGCGTTCACCCTGAACGCCAGCTCCGGGTCGTGTTGGAGCCCCCAGAACGCGCTCGCGTCGCGGAACCCGAAAGGCTTTACCACCAGTTCGAGCACCGCACGCCCCCGGAGCGGGGCTCCGCCGCCGAGCAGCTGGGCCATGGTGGTGAGAGCGCTGCCGCACAGGATCAGTCGGGTGGACGTGCGCTCCCGTGCATGGCCGAGCGGGCTCAGGGCCTGCTGGAGGTAGGAGGGCAGGGCCGGTGTGGCAGACACGAGGTAGGGGAACTCGTCGATGATCACGGGCACCGCCCGCTCTTCCCCGAGGCGAAGGAGCTCGTCCAGCGCCTCACGCCAGTTCGTGAAGACGACCGGTTGCCTGAGGTTGCGATGTTCGGCGTAGGCGGCGCCGAGGTCGGCGAGGTTCTGCGCCTCGCTCTGCTGGGTTGCGCCGAAGAGCATGCCGCCCGTCTCCCGCGCCAGCAGCTCGAGCATGAGCGTCTTTCCTTGCCTGCGACGTCCGTAGACCAGGCCCAAGGTGGCACCAGGGGACGGCGCCGCGACGAAGTCGGCCAGCTCCTCCCACTCGGAGTCCCGGCCGTACAGCCGCTTGGGCTTCTTGAGGCTCATAGGATTATCATAGCTGGAACTATAATAGCTGGTGCTATATCTTTCTGGGCGAATCGGTGAAATCGCCTGCCTTACAGGGGGCCCTTTATCGCTTGACACACCCGAGTAACACTCTGGTCATGTCCACCACGCTGTATGGCCGTGCCGCCGAACAGGAAGCGGTGCGGCGGCTGCTCGACGGGGCACGGGGCGGTGACGGGGGCGCGCTGGCGGTGCTGGGGGCGCCGGGGATCGGCAAGACCGCCGTCCTGGAGCTGGCGGCCTCGCTGGCGAACGAGTTCACGGTGCTGCGGGCGCGCGGGGTGCGGCAGGAAGCCCACCTGCCGCTGTCCGGGCTGGACGCGCTGCTGCGGCCGGTCGCCGATCGGGTGCGGTCCGGGGTGCTCGGGCGGGCCCTGCGCACCGGGGTGGCCGGAGGCGGGGTGGCCCTGCCGGTGGCGGTGCTGGAGTTCCTGCGCGAGCTCGCCGCCGAGCAGCCGGTGCTGGTGTGCGTGGACGACGTGCACCTGCTCGACCGGGCCAGCCGCGAGGCGGTCTGCTTCGCGGCCAGGCGGCTGGCCGGCGAACGGATCGCGCTCCTCCTCTCAGCCCGTACGCCGGGCGACCCGCCGGTGCCGGACGACGTCCCGGTCCTCGCCGTCGGACCGCTGGACGACACCGCGAGCCACGCGCTGGCCAGGGACCTGCTGTCCGGCCGGGCCTCGGAGGGCTTGTGCGCCTGTCTGGTACGGGTCGCCCACGGCAACCCGCTGGGGCTGCGCGAACTTGCCGAGTCGCTGACCGCCGCGCAGCTCGCCGGGCTCGCCCCGCCGCCCGACACCCTGCCGCCCGGCGGACGCCTCCACCGGGCACACGCGGAACGGCTCGCGGGCTTACCGGACGAGGCCCGCGCCCTGCTCCTCCTCCTGGCCGCCGCCCCCGGCCTCCCCACCAGCGACCTCCTCCAGGCCGCAGAGGACCCGCCTTGCGCTCGCCCCACGGCCGCGCCCCTGGGAGCGCGCCAAACCACCGACTGGTCAGCCGTCCGGACGGGCGATCCCGTGGCCATCCCGGCGCCTCCCTCCCGGCGCGCCGACGATCCTCCCGCCGAAGCGGCACCCGTTCGGTCCACGGACCCACTCGCCGTGCTGGCGGTGGCCGAGCGGGCGGGGGTGATCCGGCCGGACGGGGACCGGTACGTGTTCGCCGACGAGACGCTGCGGGCCGTCGCGTACGCCGAAGCCCCGCTGGCCCGCCGCCGCGAGGTGCACCGGCTGCTCGGGAGGCAGCTCACCGGCCTGCCCGGCGCCTGGCACCGCGCCGCCGCACTCGACGGCCCGCCGGACGAACTCGCCGCCGACCTGGCCGCCGCCGCCTCCACCGCCGCCCGCACCACCCCGTACGCCCCCGCCCCACCACCCATCTACGCCCCAAGCCAAAGCCACACACCGGGCACAATCCACGAGCCCACCACGGACAACGCGGCGCAGGGACCGGGCGGGCCGAACGGACCAAGCGGCTCGGGTGGTGGTCACTGTCACCCCACTCCCTCCCTCGCGTACGAGAGGGCCGCGCAGCTCGGCGGCGACGAGGCGAGCAAGGCGGCATGGCTGGCAGCGGCGGCTCGGCACGCGTGGATGTCCGGGGACTTCCCCCGGGCCAGGTCGCTGCTGGCCGGGTTGCACCGCCCGGTGGTCACCGACGAGGCCGAGCTCATGTACGGGCGGCTGGAGCTGCTCAGTGGCCATGCCGACAGCGCCAGCGCCAAGCTGCTGGCCGCCGCCGCCCGGCTCGTGGACCGTGACCGGCTGGTCGCGGTCAAGGCGCTCCTGCATGCCGCCGAAGCCAGCTACATGTCCGGCGATATCCGTACATTTCACGCAATCGCCCACCAAGCCGCACTCCTGCGGCGCAGCGACGACTGCCGGGACACGCAGCTCATGTTCGAGTATCTGGAGGGGATCGCGGCGACGTTCAGCGGCAGGCACCGGGCGGCGGCCGGGCCACTGTGGCGGGTCGTCGCGCTGGCCCCGGCCGTACGCAACCCCACCACCCTCGTCTGGGCCTGCGTGGCGAGCCTGCTGCTCGGCGAGGACGCCACGGCCATCGAGCTGTCGGCCCGCGCGATCGACACCGCACGCCGACGCGGCGCGGTCAGCGTGGTGCCCCAGCTGCTGGAGTCGCTGATCCAGGCGGAGTTCTGGCTGGGCCGCTACTCGTCGGTGGCCACGCACGCCGCCGACGGGCTGCGGCTGGCGCAGGCGTCGGGGCAGCTCAACTCCGCCGCCCGTCACCTCGGCTGGCTGGCCCACGCCGCCGCCGTACAGGGCGACGCACAAGGCTGCCGCGAACGCGCCCACGCCGCGCTGGACCTGGCCGAATCCCATGGTCTCGGCATCGCCACCAGCCTCGGCAACTGGGCGCTGGCCCACCTCGACCTGGCCACCGGACGTCCGGCGGAGGCGGCGGCCAAGCTGCGCGGCCATCGCGGCAACGATCATGTCGTCATCCGGGTCATGGCCAGCCCGCACTTCATCGAGGCGGCAGCCCGTACCGGCGACCGCAGGCGTGCCTCAGCCGCGCTGCGGGTGCTCGACCGCTGGGCGGGCAGCACGCGCAGCCCCGACCGGCGCGCGCTCGTGGCGCGCTGCCGGGCGCTGCTCGCCACCGGCGGCGAGGCCGGCGAGCTGTTCAGGGAGGCGCTGGAGCTGCACGCGTGCCCGTTCGAGACGGCGCGCACGCAGTTGCTGTACGGGGTCGCGCTGCGCAGGGAACGCCGGCCGGGAGCTGCCAGAGAACACCTGCACGGCGCCCTGGAGACGTTCCAGCGCCTCGGCGCGGGCCTGTGGAGCGAGCGAGCCAGGACCGAGCTGCGCGCGTCGGGCGAGACCGTCGTGCCCATCGCGCCGGCCGACGGCCCCGAGCGGCTGCTCACCGCACAGCAGTTGCGCATCGCCCGCCTGGTGGCCGAAGGCGCCACGAACCGCGAGGTCGCCGCGCAACTCTTCCTCAGCCCGCGCACGATCGACCACCACCTCCGCAACGTCTTCGCCAAGCTCGGCGTACGCTCACGCGTCGAACTGTCGCGCCTCCTCTCCTGACACCGGCGATTCACCCGATGCGTCCCCTTCACCCCCGTTTGAAAATGACGACGTCGCACCCCCCGAGAACCTGGAGTTCCCGACATGTCGTCATCCCCAGCGAGGACCATCGCGAAGATCGCCATGGCCGCGACCCTGGCATGCGGAACCATCGCGCTGCCCGCGCATGCCGCCAGCCCGTACGAGCGCGGCCCCGACCCTACCGACGCCATCCTCGAAGCGCTCCGCGGCCCCTTCTCCACCTCCGACCAGTCGGTCTCCTCCCTCAGCGTGAGCGGGTTCGGCGGCGGAGAGGTCTACTACCCGAACGACACCAGCCAGGGCACGTTCGGCGCGATCGCCATCTCCCCCGGCTACACCGCCTCCTGGTCCAGCCTCGACTGGCTCGGCCCGCGCATCGCCTCGCACGGCTTCGTGGTCATCGGCATCGAGACCAACTCCCGCTACGACCAGCCCGCCAGCCGCGGCCGCCAGCTCCTGGCCGCCCTCGACTGGCTGGTCGAGGACAGCCCGCTCGCCATCCGCAGCCGCATCGACGGCTCCCGCCTGGCCGTGGCCGGCCACTCCATGGGCGGCGGCGGCTCCCTCGAAGCCGCCGACGACCGCCCCACACTGCAGGCCGCGGTCCCGCTCGCGCCGTGGAACCTGACCAAGAACTGGTCCGGCGTACGCGTCCCGACGCTGATCATCGGCGGCGAGAGCGACTCCGTTGCCTCGGTCACCACCCACTCCCAGCCGTTCTACGAGAGCATCCCCTCCTCGTCGGAGAAGGCGTATCTGGAGCTCAACAACGCCAGCCACTTCTTCCCGCAGACCACGAACACCACGATGGCCAAGTCGATGGTCGCCTGGCTGAAGAGGTTCGTCGACGACGACACCCGCTACGAACGCTTCCTCTGCCCGCCACCGAGCGGCACGGCCATCGAGGAATACCGCGACACCTGCCCCCACTGACGCACACCCAGTCCCGGCCTCCCGTGAGCAACTCCAGGGGAGGCCGGGACGGCCCATGCAGCCCTTTCCCGCAGCACAACCGGACCTTCCACAGCACAACCGGCACTCCCCACAGCGCAACCGGCACTCCCCAGGCCCACAGCAGCCCCCCAGGCCCACAGCAGGGGCCCGCAGCAGGCCCCCAGGCGCCCCACAGCAGGTCCACAGCACGCCCGCACGGCCCCTTCACAAGGTCCGCACGCGCACGCGCTTCCCTGACCGGGGACGGGACCCGGCGCGCAGCCCGTTCAGCGCCGTCCTGCGAGGGCCGCGATGCCCAGCGGGATGACCGCCCAGCAGCCGAGCACCGTGAAAGCCACCCATCCCGGCATGATGGCCGGCACCTGCCCGATGAGCTGCAGTGCCGGATAGGTCGGCAATAAGTAGTTGCCCCACTCGCCCCCGGGCAGCATGCGGGCCACGAACGGCACCAACAGGATGATCGCCATCAGCGCCGCCATCGCCGCCGCCCCGTTACGCAGGAGGGCGCCCAGCGCCAGCCCCAGCAGGGTGGTCGCCACGATCATGAGGGTGCCGCCGGCGATCACCGGCCACGCCTCCCCCGGCAGTGCCGACGGGTTGAACTCGGCGGCCACCACGCGCCCGTACAGATATCCGGGAACCGCGATGAGCAGCGAGGCGACGACCGCTGCGCCGGCCAGCACCACCGCCTTGGCCAGCAGGACCCGCGACCTTGCGGGCGTGGCGACATGCGTGGCGTCGATCATGCCGGACGCGTGCTCGCCGCTGATCGTCATCACACCGAGCATCCCGAGCGGGAGCTGGGCCAGGATGACGCCCACGTACACGGCCACCACGATGCCCATGGCGGCCTGGTCAGGGGCGTGACCGGGGTCCCAGCGCGAGATGACGGCGCCGGCGCCCAGCGCGGTGAGCACGAGCGCGACGAACACCGCGATCCCCATCGTCCACCAGGTCGAACGCAGGGTCCGCAACTTGATCCATTCAGCGTTGACCGTGTCCACCGCGCACCCCCGAATACCTCATGTCCTGAACTGCCCCATGTCGCTCCCGAGCTCCCTCGTCCCGCTCCGGAGCCTCCTCCCGGCCCTCCGAGACAAGGTCCATGAACACGTCCTCCAACGACGTCCCCGGCCGGACCAGCTCGGCGATCGGCGCGTCGGCGAGCAGCCTGCCGCGCCCGATGACGATCAGATGGTCTGCCGTCAGCGCCATCTCGCTCATCAGGTGGCTCGACACGAGGACGGTGCGCCCTTCGGCGGCCAGCGACCTCAGCAACTGCCGCGTCCAGCGGATGCCCTCGGGGTCGAGCCCGTTGACCGGCTCGTCGAGCAGGAGCGTGCCGGGGTCGCCGAGCAGCGCCGCGGCGATGCCCAGCCGCTGTTTCATGCCGAGGGAGAAGCCGCTGATCCGTTTGCCGGCCGCGTCGCCGAGGCCGACGAGGTCGAGCAGCCCTCCCACGCGCCGCGCGGAGAGCCCGTTGGAGGCCGCCAGCCAGCGCAGGTGCTGCTCGGCGCGCCGCCCGCCCTGCACCGCCGTCGCGTCCAGCAGCGCGCCGACGTGGGTGAGCGGCCGTTCCAAGCTTCGGTACGGTCTGCCGCCGACGGTGGCTTGACCGGCGGTGGGCCGGTCGAGGCCGAGGATCAGCCGCATGGTCGTGGTCTTCCCGGCGCCGTTGGAGCCGAGGAAGCCGGTGATCCTGCCCGACGGCACCTCGAAGGTGAGGTCGTCCACGGCCAGGGTCTGTTTGAAACGCCGGGTGAGCCCGTTCACTTCGATCACGTGCTCCACGATCGGCCGGAACGAGGGTTTTCCACATCGGTCCTGAGACCGATGTTCGGCCCCGACCGCCCCGGTTACCTTCGTTCCGTGCGCGAAGACCTCCGTCCCCCGCTGTTGAGCCGGGTCCCCGAGCGGGCCTGGCTGTGCCTCGACGCAGGCGTCGCCGTGTTCTTCGCGGCCGCCTTCGTGGGGCTCGCCTCGTCACGCGGCAGCGTGGCGCCCGACGCGTTCGACTATGCGGCGGCTCTGGCGACGACCTTGCCGATCGCGGTCCGGCGGCTCTGGCCGCGGGCGGTGTTCCTGGTGGTGCTGGCGGCGGGGCTCGGCATGCGAGAGTTCCTGCTCCCGCACGCCGACCTGCTGTGCCTGCCCCTCGCCCTTTACACGGTGGCGGCACGCCACCGGGCCGCGGTCCCCCTCGTGGCGGCCGTCGCCGTGGGCTGGCAGGGCGTGGCCGAGCTGCCGGTGACCGACACGGTGCTGGAGCAACTAGCCCTGGTGGCGGCGATCCTGGTCGCCTCCTGGGCCGTCGGCACGACCGTGCGTCAGCGCCGGGTCTACACCGAGCGGCTGACCCAGCACGCCGAGCAGCGCGCCCGGGCCCAAGCCGCGGAGGAGCGGCTGCGCATCGCCAGGGAGTTACACGACGTCGTCGGCCACAGCCTCAGCACGATCGCCGTCCAGGCGGGCGTGGCGGGCCACGTGGGCATCGAGGGCGAGATGAGCCGGGCGCTGCATTCGATCGAGGAGACCAGCCGGTCCGCGCTGCGCGAGACCGGAAGGCTGCTCGGCGTGCTGCGCGACGACGACGGGGCGGAGCTCGCCCCCGTTCCCGGCCTGGCCGATCTCGGCGTGCTGGTGAGGCGGGCCGAGGCGACCGGGCTGGAAGTGGACTTGGCGATCGACGGCAAGGTGAACGGAGAAATGGAGCTGACGGTCTACCGGATCGTGCAGGAGGCACTGACCAACGTGGTCAGGCATGCCGACGCCCAGCACGTCGACGTCCGGATCCAGCGGCAGGAGGGCGGGCTGGTCGTGGAGGTCGTCGACGACGGCCGCCACGGGCCGGTGCGGCCTTACGGGCACGGGCTGACGGGGTTGCGCGAGCGGGTGCGCGTCTTCGGCGGCGAGTTCGCGGCGGGCGCCCACGCGCCGGGCGGATTCCGGGTGATGGCGAGGTTGCCTCAGTGACACGAGTGCTGGTGGCCGACGACCAACCGCAGATCAGGGGCAGCTTCCGCCTGCTGGTCGACAGTGCGCCCGGATGTGTGGCGATCGGTGAGGCCGCGACGGGTGCGGAGGCGGTGCGGCTCGCCGAGCGGGACCGTCCCGATCTGGTCCTGATGGACGTACGCATGCCGGTGATGGACGGGATCGAGGCCACCCGCCTCATCTGCGCCGCCCGCCCGGAGACCCGCGTGCTCATCGTGACCACGTTCGACCTGGACGAGTACGTCTACGGGGCGCTGCGAGCCGGAGCCGCGGGCTTCATGCTCAAGCACACCCCGGCGGCCGAGTTGCTCAAGGCCATCGAGGTGATCGCGTCAGGCGAGTCGCTGCTGGCGCCGACCGCCACCCGGCGGTTGATCCAGCAGTTCGTGAGCTCCGCGCCGCCCGCCGTGGAGCGGAGCCGGAGCCTGGTGTCGCGTGCCGCCGAGCGGATCCGGCGTCCGGCGCCGCCTCCGCCGCTGGCCATCACCGAGCGGGAGCGCGAGGTGCTCGTCCTGGTCGCGAAGGGGCTGTCCAACACCGAGATCGCCGGACAGCTCTACCTCAGCCTCAGCACGGTGAAGACGCATGTCAGTCATCTGCTCACCAAGCTGGACGCGCGCAGCCGCATCCACCTGGTCATCGCGGCGTACGAGGCGGGGCTGGTCTGACGGCGAACCAGGCCCGCGACGATCCCGGCACGACAAGCAGCACGGCCATCACCACCCCATAGGCAGCGACGAAGAGACCGAAAAGCCCATATCCCGGTACGTACGGCCCCGACGACGACTCATGCACGGACAGCCCCGCCGGCACCAGCAACCCGCCCACCAGCATCAGGAAGATCCGTGAGCCCCGCCAGCCGCGCCACAGCCCTTGCGCCGCCGAAACACCGGCGAAGGCGGCCATCGCGGCGAGCAGGACGAGCGGCCAGAAACCTTGGAAGATCCCGACCACCGCCGAGACGAGCACGACCAACACGCCCAGCTCGAACATCACCGCCGCGGCGATGACCGGCGCGGGCGGCCTGCCTTGGAGGGTCACGCGCTCGAACGTACCCACTCACGCCCTTACCAGGAGGACCGATTCCTTTTTGCCCCGGCACCCGTCACACGGTCGAGAACGTGACAGAAACGGAGCAACACCCCATGCGCACCACCACGACCACGACCGTGATCTCCCGCGACGGCACCCCGATCGCCTTCGAGCAGCTCGGCGCCGGTCCCGCCGTCATCCTGGTCGCCTCTGCGCTGGCCGACCGCAAGGACGCGGCCAAGCTCGCCCGCCTGCTCGCACCGCGCTTCACCGTGATCAACTACGACCGGCGGGGGCGGGGCGCGAGCGGCGACGGGTCCGCCTACACCGTGGAGCGCGAGATCGAGGACGTGGCCGCACTCATCCACCATGCGGGCGGCTCGGCGTCGCTGTTCGGCAGCTCGTCCGGTGCGGTGCTCGCCCTGCGTGCCGCCGCCGCGGGCCTCAACGTCGACCGCCTGGCCCTGTACGAGCCGCCGTTCGCGGTGACGGGCGACGGGTTCGCGCCACCGGCCGGGTTCGCCCAGGAGATCGACGCCCTGCTGGCCGCCGACCGGCCCGGGGGTGCCGTCAAGCACTTCATGACGCGGGCGCAGGGGATGCCGTCGTTCATGGTCGCCATGATGCGGCTGATGCCGGGCGTGTGGTCCACGCTCAAGAGGCTCGCGCCCACGCTGCCGTACGACATCGCGGTGATGGGCGACACTCAGCAGGGGCGGCCTCTGGATGCGGCCGCATGGGCGGGAGCCGTCGCGCCCACGCTGGTGCTGACCGGGAGCAAGAGCCCCGCCGGGTTCCACGACGCGGCCCGGGCACTGGTGGAGGTGCTGCCGCACGCCGAGCACCGCACACTCGCCGGCCTCAACCACGGAGCCGTCATGATGGCCCCGCACAAGCTCGCCCCCGTCCTGTCGGACTTCCTCACGTGAAACCCCACGGACCGGCGCAGACACCCACCGCCTCCCGCCGCCCAACGCATGAGGGAGGCGCGGGCCACCCCAGCGGCGTCCGGGCTGGCGGGTTGCCCAGTGCCCAAGACGATCGGGCGAGCGGGGCGCCCCGTCCTACCCACAGGACACACCGCACCCCCCGGCCACCCCGCCACCATGGCAGCCCGCCAGCCCGCCAGCCGAACGACCGCACCCAGACGGTGGGGCTCACCGCGTCCGCCCTGACCGCGTCCGCGCCTCCACCCGACCTGCCTCCGCCCGACCCGCCCCCGACCGACCTGCCCTCGGCCAACCTGCCCCCCGCCCGACTTGACCGCGCCTGACCGCGCCCGACCTGACCGCGCCCGACCTGAGGTGAGCTGGCAGCGGATGGCGGCCCGGCGGAGCGGGTGAACGGCGGAGGGACGGCGCGCGCCCTGACGGTGGGAGGTCTAACGGTGGGGGCGATCTGACGGACGGCGGACGGACGGCGGACGGACGGCCGTCGGGCGGACAGCCGCCCGAGCGGAGGCCGGGTGGACGGACGGCGAGCGGACGGACGGACGGGGCACGAGCGGACGCCGAGCGGACGGACGGCACGGGCGGACAGGGCACGGGCGGACAGGGCACGGGCGGACAGGGCACGGGCGGACAGGGCACGGTGGCCAAGCGGTGGCCCGCCAGAGGGTGCGCCCACGGACGGCGCTCAAGCGGGTGGTGCGCGACCGGTCCGTGCCCCCACGGTGCCGGTCTGACGGGCCTGCGGCCAGACGATGCGGGGTCTGGCGGTGCGCGACCGGATCATGCGTGCCCGACGGTGCTGGCCTGGCGACGTGCGGACTGACTGCCTGCGGCCGGAAGATGCGCGGCCCGGTGGTGCGCGGCACGGCGACGCACGGACCGACCGCGCGCGACCCGGCAGCGCGCGACCCGGTGGGGCACCGACCGGTGGGGCGCGGTTGGGGGCGGGGCATTCGATGAGGCTTAGAGCAGGTCGCTCAGGACGGTGTCGACAGGGGTGGCGGTGATGCCGAGGATCTTCTCCGTTTCGGTGTGGTCGATGACGAAGGGGGCGCCGGGCTTTGCGAGGACTTCGTGCAGTTCGGCCCAGAAGGGGTCGGTGAGCGCCAGCAGGGTGAGGTCCCGCTCGGTCAGCTGCTCCAGGCGGGGGGTCGGGGCGCCGGCGAGATGGGCGAGGCGGCCGGCGAGGTCGCGGACGGACAGGGTCGCGGTGGGGACGTGCCAGGCGCGGCCGTATGCGTGTTCGTCGCGTCCGGCGGCGATGAGCGTGCGGGCGGTGTCGGTGATGGCGGAGTAGCTGTGCGGGACGTCGAGTTCCTGGGGGACGAGGGCGAGTCTGCCTTCGAGGACGGGCCGCTGCACCATGAGGCTGAACACGGAGTAGGCGCCGGCGCCGTAGAACTGGGCGGCGCGCACCTCGGTCACCTTGGCGCCCGAGGCGACGGCTTCCTCCCAGATGCGCGCCCTGGTGCGCCCCTTGGGCCCGGTCGCCGTCAGGGGGAAGTCGGGCCGGATGGGGCCGTCCACCGGGCCGTAGCCGTAGAGGTTGCCGAGCATCACGTACGGGACGCCGGCGCGGCGGACGGCGGTGAGCAGGGAGGCGGCGAGGACGGGGAACTGGGCGGGCCAGGCGTGGTAGGGCGGTGCGGCGGTGGTGAAGAGGGTGCGGGCGCCGGTGGCCAGTTCGGTGAGCCGGTCGGTGTCGGTGGCGTCGGCGGCGATGCGCTCGACGAGGGGATGTTCGGGGCCGCCTCCGGCGCGGCTGATCATGCGTACGCGTTCGCCGTCCTCGGCGAGCAGTTGCGCGGTCTTCGAGGCGGCGGCGCCGCGGCCCACGATCACGTGAAAGGTCATGGCGACCACGCTGCCGGGTGGCGGCGGCGTAGCCTAGTGGCCGGAATGCCAACTATCCGGAGGATCTGGCCATGACGGAAATTCAGGACAGGCACCGGATTGCCGTCGTGGTCGTGACCCCGGTGCTGAGTTTCGATGTGTCGATCCCGTTGATGGTGTTCAACAGCGTTCCGAACTATGACGTGCGGATCTGTACGGCGCGGCCGGGGGCGGTGCCGACCGTCGGGGGGCCGGACATCGTGGTGACGGACGGTCTGGAGGCGGTGGCGGGCGTCGACACGGTGATCACTGTGGGCAGCGGCGGTGAGCCGGCTCCGCCGGAGGTGCTTGCGGCGCTGCGGAAGGCGGAGCGGGCGGGCGCGCGCATCGCGTCCCTGTGTACGGGCGCGTTCGTGCTGGCCCAGGCGGGGCTGCTGGACGGGCGGCGGGCCACCACGCACTGGGGGCTGGCCGGGGATCTGGCGGCCCGGTTCCCGTCGGTGGAGGTGCAGCCCGATCTGCTGTTCGTCGAGGACGGCGGCATCTTCACGTCGGCGGGCGCGGCGGCCGCCATCGATCTGTGCCTGCACCTGGTGAGGCTGGACTTCGGGGCGGCGGTGGCGAACGTGGCGGCGCGGGCGGCGGTGGTGTCGCCGGTGCGGCCGGGCGGTCAGGCGCAGTTCATCGAGACGCCGTTGCCTCCCGAGCGGGGCACGTCGCTGGCGCCGACGCGGGCGTGGGCGCTGGCGCGGCTGGACCGGCCGTTGACGCTGGCCGACCTGGCGGCGCACGCGAGCACCAGCGTCCGTACGCTGACCAGGCGTTTTCACGCGGAGACCGGGTTGAGCCCGCTCCAGTGGCTGTTGCACCGCCGGGTCGACCGGGCCAGGGAGTTGCTGGAGACGACGGAGCTGCCGATGGACCAGGTGGCGGAGAAGAGCGGGCTGGGCAGCGCCGACTCCCTCCGCAAGCACCTGGTCGACCGGGTGGGGCTCACGCCGACGGCCTACCGCGCGAGCTTCACGCACGCACGATAGGCCGGGAAGCGGCGGCTACTTGGCGTTCGCCTTCAGGTAGTCCGTGTTCATCTGGGCGATCGTGTCGAGCGGGATGCCCTTGGGGCAGACCGCGGTGCACTCGCCGGTGTTGGTGCAGCCGCCGAAGCCTTCGGCGTCCATCTGGTCCACCATGGCCTTGGCGCGGGACAGGCGCTCGGGCTGGCCCTGCGGCAGCAGGCTCAGGTGGGTGATCTTCGCCGCGGTGAACAGCGACGCCGACCCGTTGGGGCAGGCGGCGACGCAGGCGCCGCAGCCGATGCAGGTGGCGGCGTCGAAGGCGGCGTCGGCGTCCTCCTTGCGCACCGGGACGCTGTGCGCGTCGGGGGCGGAGCCGGCCGGGACGGAGACGAAGCCGCCCGCCTGGATGATGCGGTCGAAGGCGCTGCGGTCGACGACGAGGTCCTTCACCACCGGGAAGGGCGCGGCGCGCCACGGCTCGATGGTGATGGTGGCGTTGTCCTCGAAGTGGCGCATGTGCAGCTGGCAGGTCGTGGTGGCGCGCTGCTCGCCGTGGGCGACGCCGTTGATCACCATGCCGCACATGCCGCAGATGCCCTCGCGGCAGTCGTGGTCGAAGGCGATCGGGTCGTCGCCTTCGAGGATGAGGCGCTCGTTGAGGACGTCCAGCATCTCCAGGAACGACATGTCCGGCGAGACTTCCTCAACCCGATATGTCACCATCCGGCCGGCGTCGGAAGGGCCGCTCTGCCGCCAGACGCGAAGGGTCAGGTTCACTTGTAACTCCGCTGGGTCATCTTGACGTACTCGTACACGAGCGGTTCCTTGTGCAGCACCGGCTCGCCGTCGGGCGAGTGCTCCCAGGCCGACACGTGCGCGAAGGCCTCGTCGTCACGCAGGGCCTCGCCGTCGGCGTCCTGCGACTCGGCGCGGAAGTGGCCGCCGCACGACTCGGTGCGCACCAGCGCGTCCAGGCACATGAGCTCGGCCAGGTCGAAGAAGTCGGCCACCCGGCCGGCCTTCTCCAGCACCTGGTTGAGCTCCTCGGCGGTGCCGGAGACCTTGACGTTCTCCCAGAACTCCTTGCGCAGCTCGGGGATGCGCTCCAGGGCCTTGCGCAGCGACTCCTCGGTGCGCTCCATGCCGCAGTAGTCCCACATGAGCCTGCCGAGCTCGCGGTGGAAGGAGTCGGGGGTGCGGGTGCCGTTGACGGCGAGCAGGCGCTCGATCCTGTCGCGGACCTTCAGCTCGGCCTCGGCGACCGCCGCCTCGTCGACCTCGCCGAACGGGCCGTCCGCCAGGTAGTCGCCGAGCGTGGTCGGCAGCACGAAGTAGCCGTCGGCCAGGCCCTGCATCAGCGCGGACGCGCCGAGGCGGTTGGCGCCGTGGTCGGAGAAGTTCGCCTCGCCGATCACGAACAGGCCGGGAATCGTCGACTGCAGGTCGTAGTCGACCCAGAGCCCGCCCATCGTGTAGTGGACGGCCGGATAGATGCGCATCGGCACGTCGTACGGGTTCTCGCCGGTGATGCGCTCGTACATCTCGAAGAGGTTGCCGTACTTCTTCTCGACGGCGTCGCGGCCGAGCCGGTTGATCGCGTCGCGGAAGTCGAGGTAGACGCCGAGGCCGCCGGGGCCGACGCCGCGGCCCTCGTCGCAGACGTTCTTGGCGGCGCGGGAGGCGATGTCACGCGGGACGAGGTTGCCGAAAGCGGGGTAGATCCGCTCCAGGTAGTAGTCGCGCTCGTCCTCGGGGATGTCGCCGGGGGCGCGCTTGTCGTCCTTGCGCAGCGGCACCCAGACGCGGCCGTCGTTGCGCAGCGACTCCGACATGAGCGTCAGCTTGGACTGGTACTCGCCGGAGACCGGGATGCAGGTCGGGTGGATCTGCGTGTAGCAGGGGTTGGCGAAGTACGCGCCGCGCTCGTGGGCCCGCCAGATGGCGGTGGTGTTGCAGCCCTTGGCGTTCGTGGACAGGAAGAACACGTTGCCGTAGCCGCCGGTGGCGAGCACGACGGCGTCGGCGGTGTGGCGCTCGATCTCGCCGGTGACCATGTCGCGCACGATGATGCCGCGCGCCCGGCCGTCGGCGACGATCAGGTCGAGCATCTCGTGCCGGGTGAACATCTCGACGGTGCCGGCGGCGATCTGCCGCTCCAGCGCCTGGTAGGCGCCGAGCAGGAGCTGCTGGCCCGTCTGGCCGCGCGCGTAGAACGTACGCGACACCTGCGCGCCGCCGAACGAGCGGGTGTCGAGCAGGCCGCCGTACTCGCGGGCGAACGGCACGCCCTGGGCCACGGCCTGGTCGATGATGTTCACCGAGACCTGGGCCAGGCGGTAGACGTTCGACTCGCGGGCGCGGAAGTCGCCGCCCTTGACGGTGTCGTAGAACAGCCGGTAGATCGAGTCGCCGTCGCCCCGGTAGTTCTTGGCGGCGTTGATGCCGCCCTGCGCCGCGATGGAGTGGGCGCGCCGGGGCGTGTCCTGGTAGCAGAACGACTTGACGTTGTAGCCGAGCTCGCCGAGCGTGGCGGCGGCGGACCCGCCCGCCAGGCCGGTGCCGACCACGATGACGTTGAGCTTGCGCTTGTTGGCCGGGTTGACCAGCCTGGCGCTGAACTTACGCTTCTCCCAGCGCTCCTCGATGGGCCCCTCGGGCGCCTTGGTGTCCCGGATCTCCGGGCCCTCGGTGTACTTCATTGCACGACTCCGAACATGATGGCGAGCGGCGGGGCGAGGAAGCCGACGACCAGGACGGCCGACAGCAGGCCGGCGCTCAGGCGCAGCGCCTTGTTGCGGTCACGGTTGGCCCAGCCGAGCGTCTGGAAGGCGCTCCACACGCCGTGGCGCAGGTGCAGGCCGACCATGACGACGGCCACGAGGTAGATGAGCGTGACCCACCAGCGGGACGGGTCGAATCCGGCGATCATGCGGTCGGCCGGGGTGGAGTCGAAGCCCTTGGGGTTGACGACGCCGAAGGTGAGGTCGAGCAGGTGCCAGACGACGAACAGCGCGATCGTCAGGCCGCCGAACCGCATGATGTGCGTGGCGTAGCCGGTGGCCTGCGACTTCTTGGCGACGTACTTGACCGGGCGGGCCGAGCGGGCCCGGCGCGACAGCGAGATCGCGGCCCACATGTGCAGCACGACCGACAGGACGAGCGCGATCTCCACGATCGTCAGCAGCGTCCGGTAGGGCAGCAGCGGCTCCAGCAGCGTGCGCAGGGCGTGCGCGTACTCGTTGAAGGAGTCCTTGCTGATGAAGATCTTGAGGTTGCCCAGCATGTGGCCGATCAGGAAGAGCACCATCACGGCGCCGGTGACGGCCATGACGGCTTTCTTGCCGTTGGACGAGCTGAGGAACCCGCGGGGCCGCTTGCGCGTTGGCTTCTTCACGGGTGCTGGGGAGGTAACGGGCGCGGTGGCGGCGCCGCGCTCTATCGTGGCTGTCACATCTTCTGAAGCTAGGTAACCAGCGATGATCCGTCCAAGTCATCGCGGGCCTGGTTTCCATAGCCAAAGGCTATGATGTCTGGTTTGTATGGCCGGCATAAAAGCCAGCGAGTCCGCCGGTGCGAGGAAAATCACATGCAGTTGCAGCAGTTGGCGTACTTCGTAGCGGTGGCCGAGACCAGGCACTTCACCCATGCGGCCGAGCGGATGCGGGTCGCCCAGCCGTCGCTCAGCAAGCAGATCAAGGCACTGGAGACCGAGCTCGGGGCCCCGCTGTTCTCCCGTGCGCGCGGCAACGTCACGCTGACCGCCGCTGGCGAGGCGCTGCTGCCGCTGGCGCGCCGGATGCTGGAGGACGCCGAGACGGCCCGGCGGGAGGTCGCCGAGCTGGCGGGGCTGCGCAGCGGCCGGGTGCGGCTGGGGGCGACGCCGTCGCTGTGCGCGGGGCTGATGGCCGACGTGCTGGCCCGCTTCAACCACGCCTACCCGGGCATCGAGCTGCTGGTGGAGGAGGGCGGCTCGCGCGACCTGGTGCGGGCGCTGGCGCGGGGGCAGCTCGACCTGTCGCTGATCATCATGCCGTTGCAGCATGACGACCCGGCGCTGCTGACCGAGGAGATCCTGCGCGAGAACCTGGTGGTCGTGGCGCCCTCCCATGAGCGGTTGCGCAAACCGTACATGCGGATCGAGGACCTGCGCGGCCGGCCGATGGTGATGTTCCGGCGCGGCTACGACCTGCGGGAGGCGACGCTGACGGCGTGCCGGCAGGCGGGGTTCGAGCCGAGGTTCGCGGTGCAGGGCGGCGAGATGGACGCGGTGCTGCGGTTCGTGGAGGCCGGGCTGGGCGTGGCGGTGGTGCCGTCGATGGTGCTCGACGGCCGGCCGGGGCTCGCCGGGACGCCGCTGGCCCCGCCGGGGCTGAGCCGGACGATAGCGCTGGCGCACCGGCGCGACGTGGAGCCGACGCGGGCGGCCCAGGCGTTCCGGACGACATTGCTCACATTCGTCGTCGAAGCTGGTCAGGAGGGTACGCTTCCCCAAGGGGTCGAGCTCATCGCAGAATGAGCGGACGGCCTATCTCCAGCGAAGAGGCGTTTGTGACGGCATCCCTATCCGAAACGCTGACGCTCCTGCTCATCGAGGACGACGACGGAGACGCGTTCCTCGTGGAGGAGCTGCTGAAGCAGGCCGCGGCGCCGCCCCGGATCACCTGGGCCCGCAACCTGGCGGAGACCAGGGCCAAGCTCACCCCCCACATCCAGTGCGTGCTGGTCGACCTGTCGCTGCCCGACGCCACCGGCCTGGAGGCGCTGGAGCACGTGCTGGCGATGGCCCCGCACGCGGCCGTCCTGGTGCTGACCGGGCTGCGCGACGCGCACGTCGGCGTGGCGGCGGTCCAGGCGGGCGCCCAGGACTACCTGGTCAAGCAGGACATCGACGCCCGCCTGCTGGCCAGGGCCGTCCGCTACGCGATGGAACGCAAGCGCGCCGACCTGGCCCACATCGCGCTGACGAAGGCCGAGCTGACCGCCGAGGAGAACGCCCGGCTGGAGAACGGCCTGCTGCCCACCCCGCTGCTGCGCACCCACGACCTGGAGCACGTCACCCGCTACCTGCCGGGCTCGCAGGGCCAGCGGCTGGCCGGCGACTTCCTCGACACCGTGCAGACCCCCGACGGCGCGGTCCACGTCGTCATCGGCGACGTGTGCGGGCACGGCCCCGACGAGGCGGCGCTCGGCGTCTCGCTGCGCATCGCCTGGCGCACGCTCGTGCTCGCCGGGATGGACGGCGACCCGCTGCTGCGGACCATGGACACGCTGCTGCGCGCCGAGCGCAAGGCGCCGGAGATCTTCACCACCCTCTGCACGGCCAGGATCAGCCCGGACCTGAGCCACGCCGCGATGCGGGTCGCCGGGCACCCGCCGCCCGTGCTCCTGCGCGACGGCGTCGTCGAGATCGTCGAGGGCACCCCGTCCGGCCCGCCGCTGGGCATCTTCCCCGACCGCGAGTGGGCGGTCATCGACGTGCCGCTCGGCGAGCGGTGGTCGATGATGCTCTACACCGACGGGCTCATCGAGGCCGCCGCCGGGCACGGCGGCGAGCTCGGCGTCGACGGCCTGGTCAGCCTGGTCAAGCAGCACGGCGTCATCGACCTCGACCGGCTCATCCGACACGTGGGCACCCTCAGCGACGACCTCGCCGCGGTGCTCGTCCGCAGGAGCGCCTCATGAGCATCAACCCGCTGCCTCCGGCCAAGCCCGCCACCGGAGTCGGCCGGATCCCGCTCACCCGCTGGTTCCTCATCACCGGCGCGCTCACCGGCGTCGCGTTCCTGACCTCGGCCACGCTGATCATGATGATGATCTCCGAGCTGAGCGTGCTGGAGCCCCGGCCCGAGATCGCCGCCCAGGTGAACCGGCTGACCGTGCTGCTCGTGGTGCTCTGCTCGGTGCTGCTGGCCTCGGTCCTGGCGCTGGTGCTCATCGTCCGCTTCACCGTGCTCAAGCCCATCGCGCGGCTCACCGACCAGGTGCGCGCCGTCGCGGGCGGCGACTTCGACCACCGCCTCGGCGTGGCCAGGCCCGCCGAGCTGGCCGAGCTGTCCAGCCACGTCGACTCGATGCGCCGGCGCATCCTGTCGAACTGGCGCATCGCCCAGGACCAGGCCGACGAGCTGCGCCGCTCCAACGGGGAGCTGGAGCAGTTCGCGTACGTGGCCAGCCACGACCTTCAGGAGCCGCTGCGCAAGGTCGCCAGCTTCACCCAGATGCTCGAACAGCGCTACGGCGACCAGCTCGACGAGCGGGCCAAGCAGTACATCCACTACGCCGTCGACGGCGCCAAGCGCATGCAGCTCCTCATCAACGACCTGCTCGACTTCTCCCGCGTCGGCCGGGTGACCAGCGGCCGGTCCGTGGTGGAGACGCGGCCCGCGCTGGACGCGGCGCTGGTCAACCTCTCGGGCATGATCGAGGACGTCGAGGCCACCGTCACCGCCGACGAGCTGCCCGCGGTCGTCGGCAACCGCGTCCAGCTCACGCAGCTCTTCCAGAACCTCATCGAGAACGGCGTCAAGTTCCGCGGCGAGCAACCGCCCCGCGTGCACATCGGCGTCACCCGCAAGGGCGGCATGTGGGAGTTCAGCTGCTCCGACAACGGCATCGGCGTCGAGCCCAAGTACGCCGACCGGATCTTCCTCATCTTCCAGCGCCTCCACCCGCGGGACGTGTATCCAGGTACGGGCATCGGGCTCGCGCTCTGCCGCAAGATTGTCGAGTTTCACGGCGGGCAGCTGTGGCTCGACGGCGACGCGGAGGGGCCGGGCACGACGTTCCGATGGACGCTACCGGCCGCGGGAGACGACGATGAATGACTGGCGCCCGATCGAGGTGCTCCTGGTCGAGGACGACCAGGGTGACATCCTGCTGACGCGGGAGGCGTTCGAGCTCAACAAGGTGAGCAACCGCCTGCACGTGGTGAACGACGGCGAGCAGGCGATGGACTTCCTGCGCCAGAAGGGCGAGCACACCGGCGTGCCCCGGCCCGACCTGATCCTGCTCGACCTCAACCTGCCCAGGAAGAGCGGGCTGGAGGTGCTGGAGGAGGTCAAGCTCGACGAGGATCTGCGGACCATCCCGGTGGTGGTCCTGACGACCTCGGAGGCCGAGGAGGACATCCTGCTCAGCTACAAGATGCACGCGAATGCGTATGTCGCAAAACCGGTCGATTTTCAGCAGTTCATAAGAGTTGTCCGTCAAATCGATAACTTTTTTGTGACTGTGGTGAAGTTGCCCAACCAGGGGTTGCGCGCCTGACGGCGGACGTGACAGGAATCACAGGTCGTCCTGGAAAAAGTGAGTGATGCTTCTCACAAATCCGTATGCGGGCGTCGTAACGTATCCCACACCAACGCGCGCCGGAGCGGAGCACAGCGCCCGCCACATGTGCGCGCCAGACAGACGACCCGGACCCCAGGCGTGCGGGGTCCGCGGGAGGTGGAGAGGTCCGCGATGACCCAGACGACGCCCGACGCTCCAGTGAGAAGGCAGCGTGCCCAAGTCAAGGTGCGCACCCTGCGCACCGACCGATGGTGGATCACCCCGCTGCTGACGTTTCTCGGGCTCAGCTCATTCCTGGTCTACGGGGTGTGGGCGATCATCGACACGAGCAACTTCGTCGAGCCCTATATCGCCCCCTTCGCCTCGCCCTGCCTGACGACCTCCGCGGTGTGCGACGGCGCCCGGCTGTTCGGGTGGGCTCCGATCGGCGACTGGTACGCGCTGCCGCCGGGGCTGCTCATCCTCGGTCTGCCGGGCGGGTTCCGGCTGACCTGCTATTACTACCGCAAGTCGTACTATCGCTCGTTCTGGCTGTCGCCGGCGGCGTGCGCGGTGCAGGAGCCGCACGGCAAGTACACCGGTGAGACCCGCTTCCCGCTGATCATGCAGAACATCCACCGCTACTTCTTCTACTTCGCCCTGCTGATCGGCGCGATCCTCACCTACGACGCGATCCTGGCGCTCGTCCACAAGCCGCTCGGCCTCGGCAGCTACATCCTGCTGGCCAACGCCGTGCTCATCCTCGGCTACACGCTGGGCTGCCACTCCTGCAGGCACATCACCGCGGGCCGGCTCAACCACTTCTCGCGCCACCCGTTCCGCTACAAGGCCTGGACCCTCGTCTCCAAGCTCAACGCCAAGCACCAGCAGTGGGCCTGGGCCTCGATGTTCTCCGTCATGGGCGCCGACCTCTACGTCCGTCTGGTGGCCAAGGGCATCATCGCCTTCCCGTTCGCGTAAGGAATCGTTTCACAGTGGAAATCGAGCGTCACGAATACGACGTCGTCGTCATCGGCGCGGGAGGCGCCGGGCTGCGCGCCGCCATCGAGGCCCGCCAGCAGGGCAAGCGCACCGCGATCGTGTGCAAGTCGCTGTTCGGCAAGGCCCACACGGTCATGGCCGAGGGCGGCGCCGCCGCCGCGATGGGCAACGTCAACTCCGACGACAACTGGATGGTGCACTTCCGCGACACCATGCGCGGCGGCAAGTTCCTCAACAACTGGCGCATGGCCGAGCTGCACGCCAAGGAGGCCCCGGACCGGGTCTGGGAGCTGGAGGCTTGGGGCGCGCTGTTCGACCGCACCAAGGACGGCAAGATCAGCCAGCGCAACTTCGGCGGCCACGAGTACCCCCGGCTCGCCCACGTCGGCGACCGCACCGGCCTGGAGATGATCCGGACCCTGCAGCAGCGCGTCGTCGCCCTCCAGCAGGAGGACTTCGAGACGCACGGCGACCACGAGGCCTACATCAAGGTCTTCCAGGAATGCACGGTCACCCGCCTGCTCAAGCAGGACGACCGGATCGCCGGCGCGTTCGGCTACTGGCGCGAGAGCGGCAACTACGTCCTGTTCGACGCCCCCGCCGTGGTGCTCGCCACCGGCGGCATCGGCAAGTCGTACGTGGTCACCTCCAACTCCTGGGAGTACACCGGCGACGGCCACGCGCTGGCCCTGCTGGCCGGAGCCAAGCTGATCAACATGGAGTTCATCCAGTTCCACCCCACCGGGATGGTCTGGCCGCCCTCCGTGCGCGGCATCCTCGTCACCGAGTCGGTGCGCGGCGACGGCGGCGTGCTGCGCAACTCCGAGGGCGAGCGCTTCATGTTCAAGTACATCCCCGAGGTGTTCAAGGACAAGTACGCCACCACCGAGGAGGAGGGCGACCGCTGGTACACCGACCAGGCCAACAACCGCCGTCCGCCGGAGCTGCTGCCGCGTGACGAGGTCGCCAGGGCCATCAACGCCGAGGTGAAGGCCGGGCGCGGATCCCCCCAGGGCGGTGTCTACCTGGACGTGTCGACCCGGCTGCCCGCCGAGGAGATCAAGCGCCGGCTGCCGTCGATGCACCACCAGTTCAAGGAGCTGGCCGACGTCGACATCACCGCCGAGCCGATGCAGGTGGGCCCGACCTGCCACTACATCATGGGCGGCGTCGAGGTCGACGCCGACTCCGGCGCGGCCTCCGTGCCCGGTCTGTTCGCGGCGGGCGAGGTGTCCGGCGGCATGCACGGCTCCAACCGGCTCGGCGGCAACTCGCTGTCGGACCTGCTGGTCTTCGGCCGGCGGGCCGGCGCGGGCGCGGCGGCCTACGTCGACACGCTCGCCGCCCGGCCCCGGCCCGCGCAGGCGGACGTGGACGCCGCCCGCGCCGAGGCCGAGGCGCCGCTCCAGCGCTCGGGCGAGAACCCGTACGAGGTCCACCAGGAGCTCCAGCGGACGATGAACGACCTGGTCGGCATCATCCGCAAGGCCGACGAGGTCGCCGAGGCGCTGGAGGTCGTGGAGAAGCTCAAGGAGCGCGCCCAGCTCGTCGGCGCGGCCGGGTCGCGCGTCTACAACCCCGGCTGGCACCTGGCGCTCGACCTGCGCAACATGGTGCTCGTCTCGGAGTGCGTGGCGCGGGCCGCGCTCAAGCGCGAGGAGAGCCGGGGCGGCCACACCCGCGACGACTTCCCCGGCATGAACCCCGAGTGGCGCCGCAAGCTGCTCGTCTGCTCCACCGGCGACGGCCGGTCGATCCAGGTCGAGGAGCGCGTCCAGCCCCCGATGCGCGACGACCTGATCACCCTGTTCGACCGCGACGAGCTGAAGAAGTATCTCACCGACGAAGAGATGGCCGAGTTCGACGGGATTTCGAAATGAGCTACAAGGCGAAGTTCAAGGTCTGGCGCGGTGAGGGAGGCGAAGGCAGGCTCGAAGACTTCACCGTCGAGGTGAACGAGGGCGAGGTCGTCCTCGACATCATCCACAGGCTCCAGGCCACCCAGGCCCCCGACCTCGCGGTCCGCTGGAACTGCAAGGCCGGCAAGTGCGGCTCCTGCTCGATGGAGATCAACGGCAAGCCGCGCCTGGGCTGCATGACCCGGATGTCCACCTTCGCGGAGGACGAGACCATCACGGTGACCCCGATGCGGACCTTCCCCGTCATCAAGGACCTGGTCACCGACGTCTCGTACAACTACCAGAAGGCCCGGGAGGTGCCGTCCTTCACGCCCCCGGAGGGCGTGCGGCCCGGCGAGTACCGGATGCAGCAGGTCGATGTCGAGCGGTCCCAGGAGTTCCGCAAGTGCATCGAGTGCTTCATGTGCAACAACGTCTGCCACGTCATCCGCGACCACGAGGAGAACAAGCCGGCCTTCTCCGGCCCCCGCTTCCTCATGCGGATCGCCGAGCTGGACATGCACCCGTACGACGTGGCCGACCGCAAGGACTCGGCCCAGCAGGACCACGGCCTCGGCTACTGCAACATCACCAAGTGCTGCACCGAGGTCTGCCCCGAGCACATCAAGATCACTGACAACGCGCTGATCCCGATGAAGGAGCGCGTGGTCGACCGCAAGTACGACCCGCTGGTCTGGCTCGGCAACAAGATCTTCAAGCGCTCGTCCAAGTGACACCGGCGGCGGGGCCTTCGGGCCCCGCCGTTCTCACTTGCTCTTGCGCCGCAGCCCGCGCTTGCGCTTGCCCTGCTCGGGCCGGGGCTCCTCCACCGTCGCGCCGTCTGCCGGCGTGTCCTCCGCCGGCGTGCCCGGCAGCGGCTGGACGACCGTCCGGTCCGCCGCGAACGCCTGCCACGGCTCGGCGTCGCCCTGCTCGGCCATCGACGCCGCACCCAGCGGGCGCTCGGGCGTGTCCTCGTACGGGCCCGCGCCGCCAGGCGGGATGTCCGAAGGCGGCGGCTCCGGCGGGACCAGCGGCTCGAACGGCGCCCGGTAGGCCGGCTCCTGGTCCACGGTGTCGAACTGGTCCGGCTGCAGCACCACCGGCTCCTGCACGGTCGCCGGCTGCTGGTGCTGGGGAGCCGCCTGGCCGTACATGGCCGGGTCCTGGTAGACCGCGCCGTACTGGACCTGGCCCCCCGGATACGTCTGCACCGGGACGAAGCTGATGATCGGCGCGTACGCCGTGCCGCCCGGATATCCGGGAGCCGGGAACGCCGCCGTCGCATAACCCGGACCCGCCGGGTAGCCCGCCATCTCCAGCGGCACCGGCGGCAGCTGCGGCCCCGCCTTGCGCACCGCCGCGGCGTGCGCCATCCGGCGCAACCGGCCCTCGAAGATCAGCACCGCGAACAGCACCAGCAGCACCATGACCAGCGCCGGAATGCTGAGCTGCTGCGTCAGCGTCCGCTGGTCGAACTCCGGCGCCGCGTTACGCACCTCCAGCGGGATCGGCTCGCTCTCCGACGACTGCGGCAGCGTCGCCGACGGCAGCGGGTCGCTGGTGGCCACCTGCGGCATCTCGACCTCCGACTCCGTCTCGGAAGGCGTCGCCGCCGGGACCTCCACGCTCTGCGTCGGCAGCGGCTGAGGCTGCGGGGCCGAGCTCGTCTGCGGCGTCGGATCGGGCGCCTGCGTGGTCTTCGTCGGCGTCGGCTTGGCGGTCGTCTTCTTCGGAGTCGGCGTCGCCGTGACCGTCTTGGTGACCGTCGTCTCCGGCTGCTCCGTCGGGGTCGGCGTCGGCAGCGTGGTGATGACGGTGACCGTGGTCTCCGGCGGACCCTCCTCGCACACCTCGCCCGCGTCACACGGCTCCACCGGGGTCAAGGCCGTCGCCGAAGCGCTCTGCCCCACGAACGGGGCGACGCCCGCGCAGGTCAGCCCCAGTGCGAGCACCATCGCGGACACGGCCGTCGCTCGCGTGCGTGCCACCTGTGCCCTCCGCGCAGTCCCGCAACCATGGTCAAGGGAATACTAGTCGGGTAAAAGGCACAGTAAAGACGGAATTACCAGACGTTTTTTTGAATGCGTGCCCGCTGCACCCTGGCGATCAGCCACAGCGCCCCCATCAGCGCCGCGATCCCCACCGCCACGGCAGGCACGCCCCGCGGCCCGGCCAGCGGATTCACCGCCTCCTCGGCCCGTACCTGCATCCTCCCGCCCCCGACCTCCCGAGGCAAGGGCGCCTCCACCGCCTCCACCGGCTGCCCGGTCTGCACAGGTGCCACCGCCACCCCAGCAGCAGGCGCTCCTCCCGGGGCGGGCATTCCCTGCCGGTCGGGCACGCCCCCAACGGCAGTGGCCCCACCCAACGCGGGCGCGTCCGCAACGTACGGCGCATACCCCCGCACGGTGGCCCCACCGGGCGCGGGCGCACCCCCGACCGAGGGGGCCGCACTGAGGGCCGGCGCGTCATGGGCGGTCGCGCCCTTCTGAGCGGATGCGCCCCGCTGAGCGGGCGCGCTGCCCGTGGACGGTGTGCGGCCACGTGCGGTGGGGTCGCCCGGCGCGGGCGCGCCCCCGACGGAGGGTGCGGCATTGAGGGCGGGCGCGTCCTGGGCGGGCGGGCGTTCCTGGCGGGACGCGTCCCTCTGGGCGAGCGCGTCCTGCCGGGACGGCCGTGCCGAGTGGCCCCCGGGGCGCGGAGGGACGGCGGCGGGCGGGGCGGCCTTCTGGGTGAGGCGTACGGCGTTGCCGCTGAAGCCCACCACGTCACGCGGCACCGGCCCCTCGAAGACCGCGGTACGCACACTCCTGGCGATCGTCGTGTGCCCGAGCCCGTCGTCCTCGCGCACCTTCGCCACGGCGGCCAGCTCGACCTCGCCGGCCCCCTGCGGAACGGTGAGCGTCACGTCCACGACCTGCTTGCCGGCGAGCCGCCCCAGTAGGCACACGCGGGCACCGGCGTCCACCGTCCCCGAGAGCGCCCGGTTCGCCGTCACCCGGGCGCCTGCCACCCGCCCGGGGACGCCCTCCGGAGGAACGCCGGCCCCCACCGGCGCGGGCGCGGGACTCGCGGCGGCCTCAGGGACGACCCCGGCTACAGGCTCGGTGACAGCTCCCGCTACAGCGCCAGTGGCCGGGCAGGCGACGGTCGTGAGGGCGGCGGCCGGGACCGTGGCGACCGCGAGCCGGGCGTCGTGCCCCATGCCCTTGAGCCGCACCTGGTAGCGCAGCACGTCGCCGGTCCTGATCCACTTGAGCACTCCGTCGGGGTTGCCCACCTGGTCGAGCACCATGGACACCCCGTTGGCCGCCGCCGGCACGGCGGGCACTGCGGCAGCGAGCATCAGGGCTCCGCCCACGATCCAGCCCCGATTCATGACGCCGCCTCCCTCATCGTGACAAATAACGCCCAGTAATCGTTATGTCACAGAGAGCGACCATTCAATCCTCGCGGAGCAGTTTCTCCACGGCTTTCATCACGGGCAGGTCCCCCGCCAGCCACGGCACGTCGTAGTACGCGCCGGGCGCGAGCCAGCGCAGCGCCAGGTGTTCCTTGGGCCGGGGCGTGCCGGCAGCGACGGTGGCGAGCCAGACGCGCAGCACGTACTCCTTGCCGAGCGCCCAGTCACCGCCGACCCGTTCGCCGACGGCGATCTCCACGCCGAGTTCCTCGCGGCACTCGCGGACCAGCGCGTCGAGCTCGCTCTCCCCCGGGTCGACCTTCCCGCCGGGGAACTCCCACCCGCCTCTCAGCGCCGCGGGCGCGCCCCGCTGCGCGGCGAGCACCTGCCCGCCGTCTCCCACGATCGCCGCGGCCACCACGATCACTGTCATAGGGATGCATTCTTCAGCTTCTCGAGCTGGTCGAGGACGGCGGGGTTCTGCAGAGGCCGGGTGAACCCGACGATCTTGTCCCGCGACTCGTAGCTCGTCACCTTGATCGGCCCGCACAGCCGGCAGCGTGCCTCCACCATCTTCCCCTTCGACACGACCATCCCGACATGCCCGGGGTTGTTGGCCGACGTGCCCGGCCCGGCGTTGAAGAACACCAGGTCGCCGGGCTGCTCGGTGCCCTGTTCGATCTTCACCCCGAACGGCCACTGCCCGAACGTGGTGCGCGGGATCGACAGCCCCGCCGACCGGTAGGCGGCGAAGATGATGCCCGAGCAGTCGAACGCGTCGGGCCCGGTCCCGCCCCACAGGTACGGCTTGCCGCGCTGGTCCAGCGCGTAGGCCAGGATCTTGCGCACGATGTCGCTGGGCGCGGCCTCGACCAGCGGCTCGTCACAGGAGTCGTCGGTCTCGGGCGGCACCTCGACCTCGCCGGACCTGGCGTACTTCCTGGCGATCTCCTCGACCTGGTCCACGTACCACCAGGCCCGGTTGTAGACGAACAGGGCGCGACGGACGTTCTCGGGGGCGCCGTTGCGCTTGAGCATCCTGGCCGCGCCGAGAATGGCGTCGGCGGGGTTGTAGACGTCGCCGATGCCGTCGCCGTCGCCGTCGGAGGCGTAGCCGTTGAACGTCGACGACATGGGGATTCGGGCCTTGCCGCCCCACGTGCTGATCAGGAACTGCATCGGCCCGGCCGCGCCGGCGTAGTTGGTGCCGCTCTTGACGCCCGGCAGGTTGGAGCGGCCGTGGTCGGTCTCGCGCTTGCCGACGGCGGCCAGGATGTTCCACTGGACGCCGATCTTCTTGCCGTGCTGCCGGTAGAGCTCCAGGTATTCGGCAGGGATGTCGGAGGCGGCCGAGTCGGACGCCTCCTGCACCTGGGTGCCGTCGGCGCAGTCGGGCGGCGCGCCACCGCTGCCGACGAACGACGGGATGGACGTCATCAGCATCGGCGACACGATGACCAGGACGAGCAGCAGCATCCCGGCGACGACGACCGCGAGGATCACGCGGGGGCGGGAGGTGTTCACCCCTGCGAATCCCCGTCCTGGCCCTCGTCGGCGGGCCTCAGGTCGAACACCCGCCAATCGGAGCCCAGCTGGCTGACCGTCACCGCGTAGTCGGCCGCCTGCTGCTTGGCGCCGCTCTTGCCGGTGAGCTGCTGCGTCGCGGTGAGGACGAACACGATGCTGGTCTTCTCGATCTGCCGGATCTCCTTCAGCGCGGCCGTCGCCGTCGACACGGTCTGGTCGTCCTGCTCCACCGGGCCGGCCGCGGTGCGGGTCCTGGCCAGGATGTTGCCGAAGTCGGCGGTGGTGTACTTGCGCACCCGGTCGGCGTACGTCTGCGGCGCCTCGTCGAAGCGGTACGTCGCGTACTCGGCGGTGAAGCGTTCGGCCAGGTCGGCGGCGGCGGCGAGCTGCTCCTTGGACATCGGCAGGAAGGAGTAGACGTCGAAGGGCGCGTCACTGGCGGTGGCCAGCGGCGTGCTCGCGATGACCGGCGTGCTCGTGGTCCGGCCGGAGGCGGCCTGCTCGGCGGCAGGCTGCTCCGGATCGGGCCACAGCCACAGGTAGGCGCCGACGGCAGCGATGATCACGACGATGACGGCGAAGGCCATCCCTCGCTTGTCGCCCCGCTGAGCCATGATCAGTCCCTGTCCGGGTGGGAGGGGTTGAGCCAGAACGGCACCGGCGGCTCGGCCTTGCGGGAGCTGCCCCACAGCGGCGGCGGCTCGGAGGCGCGGCCGTCGGACTCGGAGCGGCTGAACATGCTGCCGCCTCCGCCGTTGCCGAACACGCGCCCGTCCTCGTTCCTGCCGAAGATGCCGCCGCCGGACGACTGCCGGTCGGACCGCGACCCGCCGCCGGAGCCGGTCCGCCGCGACCCGCCGAACATCGACCCGCCCGACCGGGACCCGCCGCCGCCGCCCGAACCGCCGAACCGCGACGCGCGCGACCCCCCGGACCCGGACCCGGAGCCGCCGAACCGCGACCTGCCGGACCCGCCCGACCAGGAACCGCCGGACCGGGACCCGCCCGACCCGCCGGACCCGCTCGCGCCGCCTGAGCCGCCCGAGCCGCCGAGGCGGGAACCGCCCGTACGGGTGCCGCCCGAGCCTCCGCGTGGCGCCCAGCCACCGCCCGAACGGCCGCCGAACCAGCCGCCGCCCGCCGTACCGGAACCACCGGAACCACCCGAGCCGCCGGGACGGCCAGGGGCGGCGCCGCGCGGGGCCGCGCCGGCGCCGCGTGTGCGGGTCGGCGCGCCACCCAGGTTGAGCGGCGGCGCGTCGCCCTTGCGGGGAGCGGGCGCCTGCCGCCCGGCCGCCTTGCCGCCCTGCGGGTCGGTGTCGAGCGGCGCGGGCACCCGGACGCCCGACGGCATCGCGCCGGTCTCGCCCTCCTCGCCGCGCGCCCGGCCCTGGGCGACGGTCGCCGCCGTGGCGCCGGCCGCGCCGCCCGCCACCGCGCTGACGATGGGCTCCGCCTTACGCGCACCCCAGCGGCCGATCCTGGCCGAGGCGACCGGCGGCAGCACGTTCGAGGCCCGCTCCAGGACGGGCGAGCTGGCCGCGTCGCCGAGCATGCGGGTGGTGAGCGTGTGCCCGTTCATGGAGGCGAACAGGTGCTGGAACGGCCTCCGGTAGAAGAACACCGCGATCGTCAGCAACGCCATGAACAGGATCTGCATGCCCCACGGCATCGCGGTCGAGATGATCAGCGCGTAACCGTACACGAGCACGCCGAGCACGAGTGCGAGCACGGCCTGGCGCAGCAGGGTGCCGATCAGCATCTCCACCCAGCGCATGGCGATGATCCGCCCGCTGCCCGGATGCACGCCGATGAGCAGGAACACCGGCCCGAGGATGAGCAACAGCAGGAAGCCCACCTTGAGCACCAGCAGCGAGACCGCCACCAGGAAGATGAGCACCCCGGCCACCAGCGCGGCGATCAGCGCGCCGATGGCCACGCCGAGCCGGCTCGTCCAGTCACGCCCGGAGAAGATGAAGTAACGCGAGTCGTTGCGCAGCTTGTCAGCGATCTCGGCATATTTCGCCTGATGCGCTCCCACGTCGGGCGCCGGTTGGCCTGCCGTGGCCGGTGGGATGGACTGCGTCTCCAGCATCGTGCGGCCGAAGTCGCGCACGATGGGCTGGTTGGGGTCGGCGGTGCCGAACAGGCCCATCAGCCACGGCTTGCACACCAGTGTGGACCAGAGCGCGTCGGCGTTCTGGTCGACGCCCGGGGTGCCGTTCTGGCCGAAGCCGCCGGCCTTGACCTCGGGGCTGGCGTCACCCGGAGGCGGCAGGCAGGAGGCGCCGCCCGCGCCGGGCAGCCCGGAGAAGGCGGAGTTGACGACCTCGCCGGTCTTGTCCGTGACGACCTTGCCCAGGCCGGTGAAGTCCTGCGGCCGGCTGAGGAACCAGGTGGCGACCGTGACCGCGAGCACCATCCAGATCACGCCCTCGGCGGTCGTGGTGGCTCGCTTGCGGATCAGCCCGTACCAGGCCAGCCAGATCGCGCCGAGGATGACGATGGGCTGCAGGTAGGGCCAGTACATGGCCTCCGACAGGTTCGTCACGATGTCGTCGACCACGTCCTTGATCGACTGGAGCGGCCCCTCGGTCGCCGCCGCCTGGTAGGTCGTGATCGTGAGCCGGTCGACGGCCTTGGCCCACAGGAAGATCGTGTTGGCCCACGAGTTGCCGAGCACGGCGGCGATGTCGGAGCAGCCGAGCTCGTGCGTGTGCCAGAACTGTCCGGCCATGCCGAACTGGCTGTAGTTGGTGACCGCCGCCGGCGTGCCGGGCTCGGGTGTCGGCGGCTGCATCATGCCGTCGGTGCCGCCGCCGATCACCTCGGGGGCGAGCTCGCCGGACAGGTCACACGGGCCCGCGGCGGCGGGCGACAGGCTGCCCGCCACGATCGGCACCACGAGGACGCCGAGCAACACCACAAGCGCCAGAGCCCATCGTCTGGGTAGCCGGATCCTCATGACCGCACCTCCTGCGCGTGGCCCACTCCCCCTTGAAGATCATCATGCCCGCCGCCGCCGGGTTTGTCGTGTGTCGGGTTCGTGTCGAGCCAGCGGAGCAGCTCCTCGGAGATCAGGTCTACTCCGATGCGGCCCGCCCTGCCATCCAGATCACGGAAAATGCATTCCCCGTTGCCCAGCGATCTGAGGACGGCCTTGTGCTCCTCCGACGGTTCGACGCCCAGCAGCGACATCACGTGTCCGACCTCCACCCGTTCGGTCGAGCGGAAGGCGAACACCGACGACAGGCAGTTGGTCACCTGTTCGTTGAGCAGGTCGCCCGCGTTCTGCGAGACCAGGACGAGGGCGGTGTTGCGGGAGCGGCCCATCCGGCTGACCTCGGGCACCAGCTTGGCGCCCTCGGGCGTGGACGTGATCGCCCACGCCTCGTCCAGGAAGATCGCCTTGGGCGCGCGCCGGTCGAGGCCGTTCATCAGCCGCCGGGCGAACTGCGACACCAGGTAGAGCAGGGCCACCGACAGCCGCTGCTCGTAGGAGTAGTCGTCGCGGCCCGTGGCCACGTCGGGAAGCGTCAGCCCGCCGAGCGTGAACACGGTGGTCCAGCCCTCGCTGTCGATCTGGTCGCCGCCCGACGGGTCGAAGCAGAGCCTGGCCAGGTGCATCTCAGACATCGAGCGCAGCACCGCGCCCAGGTTCTTCGACGCGGCGTCCTCGGCCTGCTCCAGATAGTCGACGACCTTGCCGAGCGACGGGTCGGCGGCGTTGGACACCGCCGCCACCGCCTGGATCATCGCCGACTCGCGCTCCTCCGACATGCGCGGCAGCAGCAGCCGCAGCGTCTCGGTCGCCATCGTCTTCTTGGCCGCGATGTCGTCCCCGAACGAGAACGGGTCCAGCAGCCCCGGCGCGGCCGAGCCCAGCGGGATGATCCGCGCCTTGCGCTCGCGCTTCTGCAGCAGCTCGACCAGCGACTCTGCGTCGCCCTTCGGGTCGATCACCGCGACCGTGACGCCGCGCAACGCCATCTGGTAGATCATCAGCAGCGCCAGCGTCGTCTTGCCGCCGCCCGGCTCGCCGGTGATCGCGATGGCGGTCGGCCGGTTGCGGCTGGCCGCCAGCAGCGGGTCGAAGTGCACGATGCTGCGCGCCCGGCCGACGGTCTCGCCGATGTACGGGCCCAGCCAGCCCTCGCCGCCCTCCTCCAGCCGGTCGCCCAGGTCGACGGTCGCCGTCGCCATCCCGCCCGCGATCGTACGCAGCGGCTGACGCTGGGCGTAGGCGTTGACGCCCACCTTCTCGCCCGGCAGCGACTCGCAGAACAGCGAGAACTGGTCACCGGTCGAGTTGACCACGTCGATGCCCATGTCGCGGTAGTGCTCGACGACCGCCTCCACCCGCTGCACGCAGATGTCCTCGGTCGGCGCCGACACGATCAGCCGGTGCCACCCGTACACGAACGGCAGCCGCTCCTTCGTGATGCCGTGCTCCAGCATCCGGGCCGCGTCGATCTGCTCCGCCAGCGCCAGCGGCGCCTCCGCGCCCGCCTCGCGGATGTGGATGTCCATGTCGCGGGCGTGCGCCAGCTTGCGCGCCACGTCCTTGGACGCCTTCACCGGCGGGATCAGCCGCATCCGCGACGACACCTCCACCGGGAACGGCAACTGGTCGGCGAAGTGCATCCACGGCTCCCCGTCGGGGAACGGCATCAGATCCGGGAACCGGGCGAACGACAGATACGCCACGTACGAGTCGCCCTGCGGCTGCACGATCCGCAGCAGCGACCTGCCGTTGTGGATCTCACCCTCGACCAGCGACTCGATCTCGCCCTTGCCCCAGCGCCGCTTCGGGCTCGCCGACGGCGCCGCGTCCGCCAGCGCCCCCGCCGCCGCGTGCTGGAACAGCCACGCGACCTCCACCGACGTGGCATGCCGGGCATACAGGGCACTGGACGCCAGCGCCCGGCCCAGCCGCTCGGCCTGCTCGGTCCACCGGCCGACCTCGCTCTCGGGCACGTGGTCGTCCTCCAGCCCGAGGACCTTCTCCGTCTTCTGGTAGAAGCCGAACACCTGAGCCAGCACCCCGGCGCCCAGCTGCTTGCCCCGCGGACCGAGCCGTACGCCCAGATAGACCTCCTTCGACCAGAAGTCCTTCGCCCAGACGTGCCGGTACATCTCCTCCAGGTAGTCGCGCCAGCCCGGCCCCTCGTCGGAGGTCGCGTTGAGCGCCATCGCCCACTCCGCCGCCGGATAGGCGCGATGCGCCACCCGCAGGTGCACCTCGGCGTCGGGCATCCTGATCGCGGCCAGCGCGATCGTGATGTTGGTGGCCAGCGCCTCACGCTCCTCAGGCGTGACGAACTCGTAGCTGACCGTCGGAAGGCGGAAATACGCCCATGCGTCGGTGTCCGTGAGCAGGATGCGGTCGTCGAAATAGCGGACCGCCAGGCGCTGACGCGCTCTAGACGCCCTGCTCATGCCGCCCCCTCGGCGCATGAACGGGCCATGCCTGCTCGCATGTTCACTTATCGCTCACCGATTCTCGTGCCCGGGGGGTCACTCGCCAGCTCCTCTTCGTCAGTTCGGACCTTCTGTGCCGCGAAGCCCGCGATCACGACCCCGGCGAGAGCGAGATACGCCCGCCGCCCGGCCGCGCGCAGCTGCCCCGGATCGACCACCCCGGCGCCGCCCGGCGCCAGATCGTCGTCCCAGGGGACCCTGACGATGGCCCGGCACCTGCCGCGCGCCACCGCCTCCGCCTGCTCGACGTCCGTCATCGAACGCCGGCTCACCCCGTTGACCACCATGACCGCGCGCCGCCTCAGGTCCGCGCAGCCGTGCCCGTCCAGCCACTCGTACGTCATCGCCACCGCGTCCGGTGCCTCCACGCTCGCGGGCACCACGAGCACGAGCTGATCCGCGTACGGGAGCACGCGGGCGGCCAGCGCGGCGGCCGGATCGATCACCGTGAGCTTGTAGTGCCGGTCGAGCAGGCTCATCGCCTCGCCCAGCCGGTGATCCGAGAACAGGCCCCGGTCGGCCAGCCGCTGCTCGTCACCGTCGGCCCCCACCACCTCCAGCCCCGAAGCAGTGCGCGTGGTGTAGCCGCGCATCGTCAGATAGCCGCTCACCCGCTGCAACCCCGCCAGCAGCGACGTCAGCGTCTCGGGCGTCTCCGGATGGATGCGGCTCGTCATGCTGCTGTCACCCGACGCCGCGTCCACGGCCACCACCCGGTCGTCGCGGTACTGCGCGAACGTGTGACCCAGCATCAGCGCCGTCGTGCTCTGCCCGGCGCCGCCGGTGCACCCCAGCACCACCACCCGCCGGCTCCCGGCGAACACGCCCCGGGCGCGCGCCTCGTCCAGCTCCGACCCGTCGGTCCGTACGCCGTTGCCGCCCACGACCACCTGCGCGATGCGCCGCCAGCCGCCCGAATCGCGCCCCACCACGGACTCGACCCGCCGCACCCGCTGCCCCGGCCTGGGCCCCGGCACCACGGCCGCCCCGCCGTCACGCCCCTCCTCCGGCTCCACGGGCACCGTCGGCGCCTCGGCCACCGGCTCCGGCGCGACCTCCTCTGGGGGCGGCAATTCCCCAGGCACGACGTCCGGACGATGAATCGTACGGCTCGGCAGCTCAGCCTCACGCCCCCGCAGCGGGCGCGACAGGGTGACGGGCTTGGCATCGGGGCTCAACGGCGCCCACGCCCGCGCGTCGGGCAACGCCACCCCCGGCCCCAACCTGGGCGGCTGCCCCTTCCTGTGCTGACTCCGCGCCGCCTCATCCCCCTCGGCCTCCGGCCCAGCCCCACCAACCTCACCGTGGCCCTCCTCGGAGGCGGGAGCCTCCTCAGGGGCGACGGCCCGGAAGCGGGCGGCGTCCTCCTCAGAGGCGGGGGCCTGCTCGGAGGCGTCGGCCCGCTGGTGGGCGGGGGCCTGCTCGGAGGCGGGGGCGGCACTCCCCCCAACCGGGGACTCCTCCGAAACGGCCACCTCCTCAGCGGCCGGCCCCGCATCGGAGACGGAGACACTCTCACGGACCGAGGACTCTCCATGCGCCACCGCAGACACCGGAGGCTGTCCGGGCGCAGGGGCGGGCTCGCGGGCCGGAGTCTGCCCAGCACCGGACGCACCCTCAGCAGCTCGCCTCCGCCTGGAAGCCGCAGCCCCCTCACGGGCCGGCGCACCCTCAAGTCCCCGCACACCCTCACGGGCCCGAGGCTGCTCTGAGGCCGACGCCCCCTCCTGGGCCGCGGCCGGCTCGGGCGCGGGGGCGCTCCCGGCGGTCAGCGGGCGCTCGGACGCCGCAGCGCTCTCGCGGGCCGGGGCACTCTGCCGGCCCCGCGCGCCGCCGCGGACCGGAGGCTGCTCGGAGGCCGACGCTCCCTCGATCGCCAGGGGCTGCTCGGCAGCGGACGCGCTCCCGGCGGGCAGTGCGCGGTCGGGCGTCGGGCTGCCCTTGCGGCGGCCCGGGGTTCCCTCGGGGGTCTGGGTGGCCTCGGGGGGTGGGGTGGGTTTGGGGGGGTCGGCGGTGGCGGCGAGTTTGCGGAGGCGGCGCAGGGCCTCGGTGTCGATCGGCTTGCCCGTGGGTTTGCGGGCCTCCGTCTCCGGTCTGGGGCGCGCCGGGGCGGGGTCGCGTACGCCGTCGAAGGCGCGCAGGCCCTGCGCGTCCGGTGCGGGGTCGGGGGCGGCGGGGGTGTCGCGTACGAGGCGCAGCTCGACCGGGGCCGAGGGCGAGGGCACGGCCGAGGGCGCGGGCGAGGACGAGGGCGCGGGCGAGGACGAGGGCGACGACGGCTCGGGGGCGAGGGCGGGGGCGGCGGCGGTGGGGCGGACGCGGGAGCCCCAGCGGACGGGCGGGTCGGCGAGCGGCGCCTGCGCGGCGGCCACGGCGGCGGCCGCCACGGCGGGGCGGACCTGGCGGGGCCCGGTGACCCGTTCGGGGGCGCGCTTGCGCTCGGTCTGGCGGGCCTTACGGGGCTTCTTGACCTTCACCCGCTTGGGCGTGGCGTGCCAGACGCGCCCGGAGAACGTGATGGTCTCGGGCTCGGCCGCGGGCGACAGCCGGTACCAGGCGCGCGGCTGCCCCAGGTAGCGCAGCTGCGACTCCAGCAGCTCGGTCAGCCGTTTGCCCTCGATGACGGGCCGGGTGGACAGCCAGGTGACGATGCCGGGCGGGACGAGGAAGAGCACGTGCCAGGGCATCTCGACGGGTACGCCGACGAGCCAGAGCAGGAGCGACCACGGCACGAAGACGCCGACGAACACGCCGATCCAGACGATGGGCAGCGGCATGGGGAGCCGTAGGTCGTACAGCTTGTAGAGCCGCTTCTCGATACGCCAGATGTTCGTGTACGTGGGCAGGTCCACGCGGTCCTCCTCTCCACCCGCTCGTTCATGACCGCGCGGAGGCGGTCCCAACCCTCACTGGTTGATGCCCAGCGCGCCCGCGATCGCCTTGGCCGTCACCTCGATGATGTTGGGCACGTAGAAGATCACGCCGATGGCCACGGCCAGGATCAGGAACTGGACGAAGCGCGTGATCTCGCGGGTGAAGAGGAAGAACAGCGCGACCACGGACACGACGACGAGGAACAGCGGGGCGAAGAACGCGCGCAGGAAGTCGGCGAGTCCTTCGGTGTTGACGCCCGTCGGTGCTGGTGTGGGCGTCATTTCGATGAGGTTGAGCACTATGGTTTTCAAGATCACTTCTTGTCCTCCCGGGGGGTGCCGATCAGCAGCGCGGTCGTGCGTCTACCCAACGGCCCTACCGGCACCGCGGATGTCGTCGACGTACCATTTGTCGCCCTGCTTCTCGACAGTGAGGCGGTAAGCCTGCTGGAGGCGGCCGGACACCGCTTCGGGGTTGTTGGCCTCGTCCGCGGGCGGCGTGCCGTCGGGCACGATCCACACCACGACCGCCTGGATCTCACGGGTGGCACCCCCCACAGGCACCACGACACTCTTGAGCTCGCCGAAGGTGAACGCGCCCGCGAAGGTGGGCAGGCTCGTGCCGGCGGTCACGTAACGCTGCAGCTCGACGGTGTTGCCCAGCGCGTAGTAGCGGAAGAAGCCCTCGAGCTGCGGCTTGAGCTCGGCGGCCGCCACGTCGTCGCTCTCGGGCGCGGCCACCTGCGGCAGCTCGGCCGGCGCGGGAGCGGGCAGGATGGCGGGCCAGCCGGAGACGACGAACCTGTCGTCGGAGTAGTAGAGCGGCACCGACAGGTGAAGCCTGCGGGAGCCCGACTGGAACGCGACGGTGACGATCGCGTTGTTGTCGTCGCTGACCTGGATGTCGTACGGCTGGATCGCCACGGCGCCGAGCTTGCCGTTGCCGTCCCAGCCCATCTGCTGGTCCATGCCGTCGGCCATGAACGCGGCCAGCTTGCCGGACCTGCTCACGGCGTCGTCGGGGCTGAAATTCAGGTAAACGCCGGCGAACTGCGCGGCGAACGCCATGCCACGGTCCGCCGGGAACGAGCTGCCGGGTTGGGCGGCCGCATTCGGCGCGGCGGCGTTTTGGCCGGTAAACCGCTCAAAAGGGGCACGGATCCCATTCACCACGATAACCACAATAAGCGCCCAGAGAATGATGCGCCCGGTCCACACCAGCCATCGCCCGCCGCCGCCCGACCAGCCTCCGCGCCGCGGCCTGTGCGGAGGCGGCGCGTCGAAGTCGTGTTCAGGGCGTGCGGAAAGGCCGGGGTCGCCAGCGATCCGAGGACCGTGCTGGACGGTTGACCTACGAGCCATCACGCCTCCGCTCGCGCCAATCCCCCCGGCTGGCGCGGTGTCGTCCGTTGCCGATCCCCATCATCCGCGGTGAAGCAGTCACCCTATCCGGTCTCCGCCATTGTTCCAGGAAAGCCACGCCCATGCTGCAAGCATCGCCGTCCGGGGGCAAACCGAGTGCGCATGGGACGCATCGGAGCGCCGACTTGTGTGCGTTCCCTGTCGAATGGGCATTTGACCAGGCCAGAGACCTAAAAACGCATAACCCGGTGGCCACCTATTCCTGTCCATATGGCGTCAGGGGTGCTCTGACCTGCGATTTCCTCCTGAAAAGAGGAACGGCCGCCTTGCCCGGCAGCGGGCAGGCGGCACGTCCGTATAGGGGGTCAGGCCGGCTCGGGACCCTGGTCGCCGACCGGCCTGCGGCGGCTGTGGAGGTCGACGACGGTCGGGGGCGCAGCCGGCGGTACGGCCCGCTCCAGCGACCCGCGCAGCTCCGCGAGCATCGTCCTGGCGTCGCCTCCGCGCGTGCGGGTGGCCAGCTCCTCCCGTTCGTCCACCTTCCTGCGCAGATATGCCTCCCGGTTGACGCGCAGGCCGTACATGAGCTCCACCCTGAGCAGGGCCAGCTCCTCCTCCAGGGTGATGCCCGCGAGCTTCGGCACCGGACGACGTCGGCGGATGATGCGACGGATCATGAGGGCCTCCCGATTCAGCGTGAACGCCGTGACGATTCGACGCGCAAACTCGCCGGGTGGTTGACGCGGAAGTTGTCCCTCAGGCAACGAACCGGGCGACGAACACGAACTCCCGCCCCGGCCGGTCCGGCGCGTCGCGCACGTCCTCGACCCGGAAGCCCGCCGCGACCAGCGACCGCTCGACCTCGTCCCGCTCCCGGAACCGCAGCGTCGAGTCGGACGTGACCACGTCCCCGCCGTCGCCGAACACGTACGTGTGCCGGAAGGTCACGAGCGGGCCGGACACGTCCAGCACCTCGCACCAGGTCTCCACCCCGCCGACGCCCGCGATCTCCACCCGCCTGCGGGTACGGTCGCGCGTCCACTCCAGCCAGGCGCGCCGGGCGGGAACGCGGGTCTCGAAGGCCAGCACGCCCTCCGGCCGCAGCGCCGCCCGGATGCCGCGCAGCGTGGCCTGCCAGTCGTCGTCGGTGAGGAAGACCTGGGCCACGTTCGCGGTCATCACGGCCAGATCCACGCGCAGCGGCGGCAGCGTGGTGGCGTCGCCGTGGATCCACCGCACCGCGCCGCACTTGCCGCGCGCCACGTCCAGCGACGCCTGCGCCGGGTCGACGCCGACCACCTCGACGCCGCGCGCGGCCAGCAGGCACGCGAACGTGCCCGTGCCGCAGCCCACGTCGAGCACCCGCCGCGCGCCGAACTCCGCCACCATCGCCGCATAGGCGTCGAGGTCGCTCCGGTCGGGGTCGAGCGGGTCGTAGATCCGGGCCAGCCGGGGGTCGGCGAAGATCGCGTCGGGCACGCGCCCACGTTAGACGTTGAAGCGGAACTCCACCACGTCGCCGTCGCGCATCACGTAGTCCTTGCCCTCGATCCGGGCCTTGCCGGCCGAGCGGGCGCTGGCGATCGAGCCGGCCTCCACCAGGTCGTCGAACGAGACGACCTCGGCCTTGATGAAGCCGCGCTGGAAGTCGGTGTGGATGACGCCGGCCGCCTCGGGCGCGGTGGCGCCCTTGCGGATCGTCCAGGCCCTGGTCTCCTTCGGCCCGGCCGTCAGGTAGGTCTGCAGCCCGAGCGTCTCGAAGCCGACCCGGGCGAGCTGCGACAGGCCCGACTCCTGCTGGCCGACCGACTGCAGCAGCTCCAGCGCCTCCTCGTCGTCGAGCTCCACCAGCTCCGACTCGATCTTGGCGTCGAGGAACACCGCCTCGGCCGGCGCGACCAGGGCCGACAGCTGGGCCCGCAGGTCGCCGTCGACCAGCTCGTCGGCGTCGAGGTTGAACACGTAGAGGAACGGCTTGGCCGTCAGCAGGTGGAGCTCGCGCAGCTCCTCGCCGTCGAGCTGGGCCTCGAAGATCGTCTTGCCGGTCTCCAGGACCTTGAGCGCGGCCTCGGCGGCCTCCAGCGCGCCCTTCTTGTCCTTGTTGTGGCGCGACTCCTTCTGCAGGCGCGGGATCGCCTTCTCCACCGTCTGCAGGTCAGCCATGATCAGCTCGGTGTTGATCGTCTCGATGTCGCGCTTGGGCGAGATCTCCCCGTCGACGTGCGTCACGTCGGGGTCGCCGAAGACCCGGATCACCTGGCAGATCGCGTCGGTGTCGCGGATGTTGGCGAGGAACTGGTTGCCCCTGCCCTGCCCCTCGGACGCGCCCTTGACCAGCCCGGCGATGTCCACGAACTCCACCTTGGCCGGCAGGATCCGGGCCGAGCCGAAGATCTTGGCCAGCACGGGCAGCCGGTCGTCGGGCACGCCGACGATGCCCACGTTGGGCTCGATCGTCGCGAACGGGTAGTTGGCCGCCAGGGCGTTGCCGGTCTTGGTCAGCGCGTTGAAAAGCGTGGACTTGCCGACGTTGGGCAGGCCGACGATGCCGATAGAGAGGCTCACGTCCAGCGAGTTTACTGTGTCGCGTGTCGGGACCCGTCCCGGCGCGGCAGGGCTGCCATCATCGTGTGGATGGATGTCGTCTCCCTCCTCATCGGGCTGCTCGTCGGCGCGGCCATCGGATTCCTGGTGGCGCGCACGCGGGCGGCGGTGCGGGTGGCCGAGTCCGACGCGCGCGCCAAGGCCGCCGCCGACAAGCTCGTCTACGTCGAGGAACAGCTCGCCGAGCGCTTCCAGGCCCTGTCCACGCGGGCGCTCGACGTCAACAACGTGCGCTTCCTGGAGCTGGCCGAGACGCGGCTGGCCGCCACCCGCGCCGAGGCCACCGGCGACCTCGACCAGCGAAGGCAGGCCGTCGAACACCTGGTGGAGCCGCTGAAGGACGCGCTGGCGCGGGTCGAGTCGCAGCTGCGCGACACCGAGTCGGGACGCCGGGCCGCGAGCGCCGAGCTGGCCCAGCAGATGGAGTTCGTCCGGCAGAGTCACGAGCAGCTCCGCGCCCAGACGACGGCGCTGGTGCGCGCCCTGCAACGGCCCGAGGCGCGCGGGCGCTGGGGCGAGATGCAGCTGCGCCGCGTCGCCGAGATCGCCGGGATGCAGCGCCACTGCGACTTCGACGAACAGGTCACCGAGGGCGCGATGCGGCCCGACATGGTGGTGCGCCTGGCCGGCGGCAAGAACATCGTGGTCGACTCCAAGGTCTCGCTCGCCGCCTACCTGGAGGCCGCCGAGGCCGCCGACGAGTCACTGGCCTCCGTACGCCTCGACGCCCACGCCCGCCACATCCGCGAGCACATCGACCGGCTGGCCACCAAGTCCTACTGGCAGGGGTTCAACCCGTCGCCGGAGTTCGTCGTCCTGTTCATCCCGGGCGAGGCGTTCCTGTCACCGGCGCTGGAGCGCGACCCCGGGCTGCTGGAGTACGCGATGGCCCGCCGGGTGCACATCGCCACCCCGACGACGCTGATCACCATGCTGCGCACCGCCCACTACGCCTGGCAGCAGGCCGCGCTCAGCGAGAATGCCCGCGCGGTGTTCGAGCTGGGCAAGGAGCTGTACGAAAGACTGTCCTCGATGGGCCGCAACGTGGAGTCGCTGGGCCGTTCGCTGGCGCGTACGGTGGAGGCGTACAACAAGACGGTCGGCTCCCTGGAGAGCCGGGTCCTCGTCACCGCGCGCAAGCTGCACGATCTGGGCGTGGTCGACGGCGAGCTGGCCACGCCCGAGACGCTCGAAGGCGTGCCCAGGCCCCTGGCCTCCCCCGAACTGCTCGAAACCACGTCTCTCCTCCCGCACACGAACGGTAAGTTGGCCAACGGGTCGCAATAAAGGGGGGCGGGTCCGATGACCGGGAAAGGCAAGAGATCTGCCGTCAGGCTGACCGCCCGCGGCGCCATCGCGCTCACGCTGCTCGCCACGCTCGCCGGCTACGTGCTGGCCGCGGTCGCCGGCATCGAGGCGCTGGTCGGGGTCGCGTTCGTGGCGGCGTGCCTGCTCGCGGTGCTCCTGGTCAATCCACGCGAGCTGCTGTCGCTGGTCGTCACGCCGCCGCTGGTGTTCTTCGTCGCCACCCTCTTCGTCGAGCTCGGGCGGGCGCTCAGCTCCGTGGGCATCGTGCAGTCGCTGGCGCTCGGCCTCTACAGCTCGCTGTCACGCGGCGCGCCCTGGCTGTTCGCCGGCTCGGCCGTGGTGCTCGGCATCGCCTGGGGGCGCGGCCTGCGCGACAACGTGCGTGAGCTGCGCGAGGAGCTGCGGGCGGGCGCCGACGTGCCGCGCCCGCGCCAGCCGTTCGTCCCCGAGCCCGAGGGCTACTTCGAGCCGAAGGTCTACGGCACCCCCCGGGGCGACGACTAGCCCGTACGGGATCCCGTACGGGCCGATCGTGGGTCAGGACGCGCGCAGGTCCTTGCGGAGCTCGTGCGGCAGGGCGAAACGCATGCTCTCCTGCACCGGCTCGACCTCCTCCACGTCGCCGAACCCGTGGCCGGCCAGCCGCTCGAGCACCTGCTCGACCAGCTCCTCCGGCACGGACGCGCCGCTGGTGACGCCGACGGTGGTGACGCCGTCGAGCCACTCGTCACGGATGAACGAGGCGTTGTCGACCAGGTAGGAGGCGTCGGCGCCGTAGTCCTTGGCCACCTCGACCAGGCGCTTGGAGTTGGACGAGTTCTCCGAGCCGACGACGATCACGAGCTGCGACTGCGCGGCGATCTCCTTGACGGCGACCTGCCGGTTCTGCGTCGCGTAGCAGATGTCGTCGCTCGGCGGGTCGATGAGCGTCGGGAAGCGCTCCTTGAGCCGTGCCACGGTCTCGGTCGTCTCATCGACCGACAGCGTCGTCTGCGACAGCCAGACGAGCTTGCTCGGGTCCTTCACCTGGACGCGGTCGACCGAGTCGAGGCCGTCGACGAGCTGGATGTGGTCGGGCGCCTCGCCGGAGGTGCCCTCCACCTCCTCATGCCCCTCGTGCCCGATGAGCAGGATGTCGTAGTCCTGGCTCGCGAAGCGCTTGGCCTCGTTGTGCACCTTCGTCACCAGCGGGCAGGTGGCGTCGATGGTGCGCAGGCCGCGCTCCTTGGCCTCGCCGTGCACGGCGGGCGAGACGCCGTGCGCCGAGAACACCACGATCTCGCCCTCGGGCACCTCTTCGGTCTCCTCGACGAAGATGGCCCCCTTGGCCTCGAGCGTCTTGACCACGTGCGTGTTGTGCACGATCTGCTTGCGCACGTAGATCGGCGCGCCGTACTGCTCCAAGGCCTTCTCGACCGCGACAACGGCTCGATCGACTCCGGCGCAGTAGCCGCGCGGCCTGGCCACGAGGACGCGGCGGGAAGTGGACGTCTGGGGCTCCATACTTCTTATGCTACGTGGAACGACCAGCAAGCCCGAGCGTGCGCGGTTGCCCGCCTTTTGCCAGACTGGCCGTCCAATACTGACCTCCCAGGGAGACGTACATGTCCCTCAGCGACGTGATACGCAACATCACCAAGACCGTCACCGACAAGGACGAGCTCAAGGGCAAGGCCCGTGACCTGCCCGTCCTCTTCGTCCAGGGCACGCTCAGCATCGCCGGGCACGCCCTCCAGTTCGTCGACCGGGTGAAGAACTCGATCAAGGGACTGGGGAGCAAGGAAGAGGAGGAGAAGCAGGAGGAGCGCGACTCCCGTCCCGCCGACGCGGTTGCCGCCGAGGAGGAGGACAAGCCGGCCCGCAGGGAGCCGGTCATCTTCGCGCCCCGGCCCGACGCCGCCGCGCCCAACGGCACCTCCAAGACCAAGCCCGACCCGGTCATCTTCACCCCGGCGCCCAAGCAGGACGAGGCCCAGGCCGAGGCCGTCCACAAGCCCGCCGCCGAGGCCGCCGCCGCTCCCCAGCCCAAGCCCGCCCCCACGGAGGCCAAGCCGGAGCCCGCCGCCCCGGAGGCCAAGCCCGAGGCCGCCGCCGACCTCAAGGCCGAGCCCGCCACCGAGCCCAAGCCGGAGCCCGAGGCCGCTCCGGAGCCCGCCGCCGAGGTCAAGCCGGAGGCCGCTGCCGCGCCTGAGCCGTCCGTGGCCGAGAAGCCGAAGGCCAAGCCCAAGGCCGCCGCCAAGCCCGCCGCGAAGGCGCCCGCCAAGACCAGCACGCCCAAGGCTCCCAAGGCCGCGAAGGCCGACAAGCTGGCCGAGGCGGTCGAGGCCACTCCCGCCAAGGAGGCCCCCGCGCAGGAGACCGCTCCGGCCGTGGCCACCCCGGTGAAGGAGACGGGCCTGGTGGAGCCGATGCCCGGCTACTCCGAGCTGAGCGTCGCCTCGCTGCGCGCCCGGATGCGCGGCAAGTCCGCCGAGCAGATCGGCGCCTGCCTCGCCTACGAGCAGGCGACGGCCGCCCGCCCCGAGGTCGTCAAGATGTACGAGAACCGGCTGGCCAAGCTGCAGGCCGGGGAATAGTCGGCGCGGCACCGTAGGCTTCGGGCATGAGCTCGAAGACCACCCCCGAGGCGCCCCTGCCGGTCCGCACCGTCCTGCAGATGGTGGGCGGCTGGATCGGCAAGCTGGGCACGGTGTGGGTCGAGGGTCAGATCACCGACCTGAGCGCCCGCGGCGGCACGGTCTTCCTGACGTTGCGCGACCCGGTGGCCAACGTGTCGGCCCGGGTCACGGCCCCGCGCGGCGTCTACGAGGCGACCGAGCCGCGCCCGGCCGACGGCGCGCGGGTCGTGGTGCACGTCAAGCCGGACTTCTGGGTCAACAGGGGCTCGTTCGCCTTCACGGCGCTGGAGATCCGCCCGGTGGGCGTCGGCGAGCTGCTGGCGCGTCTTGAGCGGCTGCGCCGGCTGCTGGCGGCCGAGGGCCTGTTCAACGCCGACAGGAAGCGGCGGCTGCCGTTCCTGCCGGGCACGGTGGGGCTGATCTGCGGCCGCGACTCGGCGGCCGAGCGCGACGTGCTGGAGAACGCCAGGCGTCGCTGGCCGGCGGTGCGGTTCAAGGTCGAGGAGGTCGCGGTCCAGGGCCCTTACGCGGTGGGCGAGGTGACCGAGGCGCTGTCCAGGCTCGACGCCGACTCCTCGGTCGAGGTGATCGTCATCGCCCGGGGCGGCGGGTCGCTGGAGGATCTGCTGCCGTTCTCCGACGAGACGCTGGTCAGGGCCGTGGCCGCGTCCCGCACGCCGGTGGTGAGCGCGATCGGCCACGAGCAGGACAGCCCGCTGCTCGACCTGGTGGCCGACGTACGCGCCTCCACCCCGACCGACGCCGCCAAGAAGGTGGTGCCCGACGTCGGCGAGCAGCTCACGCTGGTCCGCCAGTTGCGTGACCGGGGCCGCCGGGTGGTGGGCGGCTGGCTCGACCGCGAGATGTCGTGGCTGACCTCGGTGCGCTCCCGCCCTTCGCTGGCCGATCCGGTGCGCGAGCTGGAGCGCCGCGCCGAGCAGGTCGACGCGCTGCGCGAGCGGGCCAGGCGTTCGCTGACGTCCTCGCTCGACCGGGCCGGCGACGATCTCACGCACGTACGGGCGCGTCTGGTCGCCCTGTCGCCCGCGGCCACGCTGGAGCGCGGTTACGCGATCGTCCAGCACCCGTCGGGTGAGGTGGTGCGGCGGGCCGCCGACATCGAGCCGGGCGCCGTGCTCACGGTGCGGCTGCCGGACGACCGGGTGACGGTGCGCGCGGAGCCTGCCGGGGAGTGACGAGCGCCAGCGCCAGCTCGTCGAACCCGGCCTTGATCTCCTCGACGCTCAGCCCCCGCTCCTCACGCTGATAGGAGATCAGCCGGGCGGTGGCGGAGGCGAGCAGCGCGTCGGCCAGGAAGCCGGCGCGTGAGCCGGGCCTGACCTGCGCGATCAGCGTGGTCAGATGCCGATGATGGACCTGGTACGGCCCGCCGAACATGGCCTTGGGCGGCCCGGTCTCCAGGAGCATGAACAGGTCGAGCTGCTCGACGATCCGGTCGACGAGCGCGGCGAGGAACGCCCTGATGCGCTCGACGGGCTCCGCCCCCGGCCCGACCGGCGGCGGCCCGGTCATGAACGCCTCCTGGAAGCGCCGTTCGCGCTCGTCGACGAGGGCGTAGACGAGCCCGGCGCGGTCGCCGAAGCGGCGGTAGACGGTGCCGACGCCCACGCACGCCTCGCGGGCGATCTCGTCGAGGGAGAGCTGGTCGGCTCCCCGTTCGGCGATCAGGCGGGTGGCACAGTCAATGATCTTCTGCCGGTTTCGCGCCGCATCGGCCCGCTCCGGCTGCGGCTGCCCGACCACTGGCAACTGTCGGCGCACACGCTGAGCATAGCGATTGCAACCGGAGGAATCTCCGTTTAGGCTCCGCGGTTGAGAACGGAGAGTTCTCCGATTAGAGGTGGGAATCATGGCGAACGACTTCAACCAGCAGGTCATCGACGAGTTCCGGGCCAACGGCGGACGCGTGGGCGGCTACTTCGAGGGCTCCGACCTGGTGCTGCTCACCACGACCGGCGCCAAGTCGGGCAAGCCGACGACGACCCCGGTGATGTATCTGAAAGACGGCGACCGCTACGTGATCATCGCCTCCAACGCGGGCGCCGACCACCACCCGGCCTGGTATCACAACCTGCGCGCCAACCCCGTGGCCACGGCCGAGATCGGGACCGAGACGTTCGAGGTCAAGGCCGAGTTCGTCGAAGGCGCCGAGCGTGACGAGCTCTACGCGCGGATGGTGGCCGTGGCCGCCACGTTCGCCGAGTACGAGGCCAGGACCACCCGCCGCATCCCGGTCGTGGCCCTGCACCGCGGCTAGTACGCGGCAGACTGGAACGGGGCAGGCTAGAAGGGGGCGTCGTCGCCCGGCGTGGCCGACGGGTCGGACCGGCGCGCCATCGCGGCGGCCAGCTTGACCCGGGCGCCCTGGAGCCACTCCTCGCAGATCGCGGCCAGCTTCTCGCCCCGCTCCCAGAGCTCGATGGACTGCTCCAGGGTGAGCCCGCCGGTCTCCAGGCGGCGCACCACCTCGGTCAGCTCCTCGCGGGCCTGCTCGTATGAGGGTGCCTTGTCATCTGCCACCCTCCAACCCTAGGGGCCCCACCCGACAGAACACGCCCCACAGCCCGCACAGGGACCTGAAACCCCGAACGCGAGGGCCGAGGGTTCCACTCCCGGAGCGAAGGGGCCCCGCTGGAAGCTCGGAGGGTGGCTCAGGTGGTGGGCTTGGGGCGCTGCTGGAGGGTGGCGGCGAGCTGGCCGAGCTCGGTCCAGTCGGCGGTGCCGGTCACGACGAGCGTCACGTCGGGCAGCATGCGGATGAGCGTCCGCTGGTTCTTGTCCTCGCGGAAGCGCCGCTCCCACTGCTGACCGTTGACGTCCTGGGTGCCGGTGGGCTTGTCGGAGTTGGCCATGCGGTTGGCGAACCCCGCCGCCGGCTTCTCGTCGCTCTGGATGAGCATGGCGTGCTGGCGCGCCTTGGTGGCGTAGCCGACGTGGAGAACCTGGGCCTTGCCCTCGCCCTTGGCGATCCGGTTGCTGTTGGGGATCCAGCCTTCGGGATCCTTGGCGGGGGCCCACACCTGGTAGGGGACGGTGCGGGCGAAGTTGGCCACCGTGATCGTGTAGTCGAGCTTCGGGATGTGCTCGCCCTGGCTCTGCGGGGTGATGAGCAGGAACAGCCCTACCGCCCCGAAACAGACGAACAGGGCTACCGCGTAGCCGTAGAAACCTTCGGTGAACCGTCGCACACTTGGCGAGGTTACCCGGTGGCGTCGCCGGTCGGGCGAATGCGTCCGACGATGGCGAGGACGTCGTCGGCGAGCGCCCGGTCGCCTGTCTGGACGACTTCGCTGACGGCGGCGGCGAGTGCGCCGGTGATGACGACGACGAGGGCGTTCTCGGAGTCGTCGAAGAGCGCGGCGTTGCGCCGGGCCCAGGTGCGCAGCCGGTCGCGCATGACGACCTCGAACCCGGGCGGCCCGTCGCCGCGCAGGAAGAGGGCGGCGAGCTCGCGTTCTTCGAGGCAGCCGTCGAGGTAGGCGCGGGCGGCGGCGAGGAAGACCCGCATGGGGTCGCTCTCGCCGCTGTCGCGCACGTCGCGGGCGGCCTGCTTGGTCCGCTGGGTCTGCCGGGCCTGGAACTCCTCGAACAGCGTCAGGTAGAGGTCGGCCTTGCCGGCGAAGTGGTGGTAGAGGCTGCCGACGCTGGCCTCGGCCTTGGCCACGACGTCGGTGACGCCCGCCTCGGCGAAGCCCTTGGAGACGAACACGTCGCGGGCGGCCCTCAGGAGAGCGCTGCGCGTGGCCGCGCCCCGCTCGGAGGTGCGGGCCGTGACCGGCTGTTCCACTTCGCTGCTCATGGCTGGCACATTATCCTCCGCTGACCGGGGATACAGGGACAACTACGATCGGGATAGTCGTCCACGAGGAGGCCCTTCATCATGTCCGATCAGACGTCGGTTCCGGCTGCACTTGCTACGGGCGAGCACGCCCCTGACCGGAATCTCGCCTTGGAGCTCGTACGCGTTACAGAGGCGGCGGCGATGGCGGCCGCCCGCTGGGTCGGCAGGGGCGACAAGAACGGCGCCGACGGCGCCGCGGTGAACGCGATGCGTCAGCTGATCAACACCGTGTCGATGAACGGGGTGGTGGTGATCGGCGAGGGTGAGAAGGATCACGCTCCGATGCTGTTCAACGGGGAGCGGGTCGGCGACGGCGGTGGCCCTGAGTGTGACGTGGCGGTCGATCCGATCGACGGCACCAGGCTGACGGCGCTGGGCATGCCCGACGCGGTGTCGGTGATCGCGGTGAGCGAGCGCGGGTCGATGTACGACCCGTCGGCCGTGTTCTACATGGAGAAGCTGGTCACGGGGCCGGAGGCGGCCGACGTGGTGGACATCGAGGCGCCGGTGGCGGCGAACATCGCCGCGGTGGCCAAGGCCAAGCACTGTTCGGCGGCCGACGTCACGGTGGTGATCCTGGACCGGCCCCGGCACGAGCGGCTGGTCAAGGAGATCAGGGAGACGGGCGCGCGGATCAAGTTCATCACCGACGGCGACGTCGCGGGCGCGATCATGGCGGCGCGCGGCGGCACCGGCATCGACCTGATGCTGGGCATCGGCGGCACGCCCGAGGGCATCGTGGCGGCGTGCGCGCTCAAGTGCCTGGGCGGCGTCATCCAGGGCAAGCTGTGGCCGCGTGACGACGCCGAGCGGGCCAGGGCGATCGACGCCGGTCACGACCTGAGCCAGGTGCTGACCACGAACGACCTGGTCAGGTCCGACGACGTGTTCTTCGCCGCGACGGGCATCACCCAGGGCGAGCTGATGGACGGCGTGCGCTTCCGCGGCGGGGTGGCGGTGACGCAGTCGCTGGTGATGCGCGGGCGCTCGGGCACGATCCGCAAGGTGGAGAGCGAGCACCAGCTGTGGAAGCTGCGCGCCTACAGCGCGATCAACTTCGACACGGCAGGCTGAGCGGGACCGTCAGCGGCGGCGCTTGCGGCGGGGCGGCTCCTTGACCTTGACCTCGCCGGCGAAGTTGCTGGTGCGCACCTCGACGACGGGGGCGCCGGGCTCGGTGGGCTGCTTGGTGAGCCTGACGGTCTTGTCCTTGGTGACGCGGATGACCTCCAGGTCTTCGGGCACGTGGATCTCCAGCCCGCCGAAGACGAGGGTGGCGTTGATGACGATGCGCCGGTTCTGCAGGATCGCGTCGCGCAGGTCGAGCTTGGTGGTGCCGAACATGGCGGTGACCGACAGCTCGGCGGGCACCACCCACCGGCCGCCGCGTTCCTGCTTCTTGAAGACGGCGGAGACGGGCCGGCCGTCGAGGTTGAGCGGCTGCTGGTCGGCGGGCAGCAGGTCGGCGGTGAGCTGGGCGAGCTCCCCGAGCGTGCGGGCCGCGTAGAGGGTGGTGAGGCGCTCTTCGAGCTCCTCCAGCGTGATCCGGCCGTCGGCGTGGGCCTCCTGGAGCACCTGGGCGATGCGTTCGCGGTCGGCGTCGGAGGCGCGCAGCTCGTGTGGCTGGGGCGCGCCTTCCTGGGCCGGGCGGCGGGCGGACACCCACTCCTCGGCCAGGCGCTCACCGACTTCTTGCAGGCGCGGCAACCAGGACCCGGGGCGTTCGTTCACAGTTCTGACAATATCCGGCGCTCCGCGGGAGCGGACCCCGGAATCTCCCTGAGATTGCGGCCGTTGAGCCGGACAGGCAGGCGTCGGGAGGGGTGTTCGTGCATCGGTCGGCACGCTGGGGATTGGGCGCGGTGGGCGCGGGGACGGCGTTGATCGTGGGCCTGGATCTGGCCGCGCTGGGCGAGATGGACCCGTTCCGGCGCACGATCAGCGAGCACGGCCTGGGTGAGCGGGGGTGGCTGTTCGGGCTGGGGGTCGCGCTGCTGGCGGTGGGGTCGGCGGCGATCGGCGTGTCGCTGGCGCGGCGGCGGCTGGCGGGGGTGGTGGGCACGGTGGCGTTGCTGGCCTGGAGTGCCGGGCTGCTGGTGACGGCGTGGTTCCCGAAGCACGACTGGTCGGTGGGGCCGTCGCTGAGCGGCAGCATCCATCGGGCGGGCAGCGTGATCGCGTTTCTGAGCCTGCCGCTGGCGGCGTTGATCATCGCCAGGCCGTGGCGGGCGGAGCGGCATCGGGCGGCGCTGGCGGCGTTCGCGTTCGGGATCGTGGCGGTGCTGTGGGTGCTGGGCATGGGCGCGGTGGTGATGGTGGGGGCGCGCAGCGGTCTGGCGTGGTGGCAGGTGATGCCGCTGGGCCTGGTCGAGCGGTGTCTGGCCGCGATCGAGGTGATCGCGCTGACGGCGCTCGGGGTGTGGGCGGCGGGCAAGCCGGTGGGCCTGGTGGAGGAGACGTCGGCGGGCTAACCTGACCCCGCCTCACGTTTGATTCCCCCCATCAGGAGGCCGCCGTGCCGTCCCCGCGTGATCGCCAAGCCCGCCTCGCCACGTTCGCCGTCTACGCCGTGCAGGGGCTCTCCTTCGCCACGTTGCTCACCCAGGTGGCCCACCTCCAGGACAAGCACCGGCTCGACACGGGGGCGCTGACGGTGCTGCTGCTCATCGTGCCGGTCTTCGCCGGGGTCGGCAGCGTGGCGGCCGGCTCGATCGCGGCCCGGCTGGGCAGCAAGGCGCTGCTGCGCGTGGCCCAGCCGCTGGTGGCCGCCGCCGTCGTGCTGGCCGGGCTCGCGCCGGGCGTGCCGCTGCTGGTGCCGGCGCTGCTGCTGTTCGGGGTGGCGGTCGGCGCGGTCGACGCGGGCATGAACATGCAGGGCGTCGCGGTCGAGCGCCGCTACGGCCGGGCCGTGCTCAACGGTTTCCACTGCCTGTGGAGCGTGCTGAGCCTGGCCGGGGCGCTGTGGGTGTCGGCGGTGGGCGACGGGCTGCCGCTGGAGGCGACCATGGCGATCCCGATGGCCGTGGCCGTCGCGGGCTCCCTGGTCGCGGGGCCGAAGCTCTACACGGCGGCCGAGGAGCGGGCCGTCCCGGAGACGGCCACGGCAGGCGGTCGCGTCCCGTTCCGGCCGCTCCTCCCGCTCTGCCTGGCGATGGCCTTCCTGTACGTGGGCGACGCGGCGGTGTCGAACTTCTCCACGGTCTTCATGCAGGACACGCTGGCCGCCGACGCCCGGGTGATCCCGCTGGCCTACGCCGCCTACCAGGCGACCACGCTGCTGGTGCGGCTCGCGGGCGACCTGGCCGTCAGGCGTTACGGCTCGGCGGGCATCGTCAGGCTCGGCGGCGCGATCGCCACGCTGGGCTTCCTGGGCATCGTGGCGGCGCCCAGCCAGCCGCTGGCCGTGGTGGCGTTCGGGCTGACGGGCGTGGGGCTGTCGGTGGTGGCGCCGCAGTCGTTCTCGGCGGCGGGCAAGCTCGACCCGGCGGGCACCGGCAACGCGATCGCCCTGGTCAACCTGTTCAACTACGTGGGGTTCATCGTCGGCTCGGCGCTGGTGGGGGCGATCGCCGAGGCCGCCGACATGCGGGTCGCGTTCGCCGCCCCGCTCGTGCTGGCCGCCGCGATCATCGTCCTGGCGCGCGGGTTCGCGCCTCGGGTCAGGGCCGGGGCGTAACCGGTTCGCGCACCTCGGCGACCTCGACCAGGCGGCGTTCGCGGCGTGACAGCTCGGCGGCCTCGGCGACGTACAGGGCTTCCAGGGCGTCCTCGATCGGGCACAGGCCGGGGGCGCCGCGCAGGAACGCGTCGAGCTCGGCCGCGTAGGCGTCGGCGAAGCGGGTGACGAAGTCGGGCCACGGCTCGCCGTGCGGCTGCAGCCCCTCGGCCGACGACAGCGGGGCGCGCGGGCCCAGGCCGACGGCGCGGGTCCCCCGGGTGCCCGCGAGTTCCATGCGGACGTCGTACCCGGCGCCGTTGTAGCGCGAGCCCTGCACGGTGGCCAGCGTGCCGTCGTCGAGGGTGAGCAGCGCGGCGCTGGTGTCGACGTCGCCGGCCTCGGCGAAGAAGGCGGCGCCCCGGTTCGCGCCGGTCGCGTACACGGAGACGACCTCGCGGCCGGTCACCCAGCGCAGGATGTCGAAGTCGTGGATGTGGCAGTCGCGGTAGATGCCGCCGGACTGCGGGATGTAGGCGGCGGGCGGCGGGGCGGGGTCGGCGGTGATCAGGTGCACCCGGTGCAGCTCCCCCAGCTCGCCGGCGCGCAGCGCGGCCCGGGCGGCGGCGTAACCGGCGTCGAAGCGGCGCTGGAAGCCGATCTGCACCCGGTGGCCGCGGGCCGCCTCCAGCACCTCGGCGGTCTCCTTGACGCCGGCGGCGACGGGCTTCTCGCAGAAGGCCGGGACGCCGCGCCGGCAGGCCTCGCGCAGCAGCGCGGCGTGCGTGCCGGTGGGCGTGGCGATCACCACGGCGTCGGCCTCGAACGGGTCGCCGGGCCTGCCGTGCGGCGAGGTGCGCACCGGGTCGGCCACGACCAGGTCGTCCACCAGCGGATGCGCGGCCAGCGTGGCCGCGTGGAAGGCGCCGATGCGGCCCAGCCCGAGCAGTCCCACGCGCATGGCTTCTTTCTAGGCGAGCGCCCTAGTCCTGTCCAGACATTCTGACCTTCAGTCCGCGTACGGCCTCCGCGGCCCTGCGGGCGGGCACCCGGGCGAAGCCGATCACGACGGCCGGCGGACCGGCGGACGAGCGCATCGGCGCGACGGCCTCGGCCGAGAGCCCCAGCTCCAGTGCCGCCTCCACCACCTCGTCCTCGTCCCAGCCGTCGGGCAGGTCCAGGTAGGCGTGCAGCCCGGCCTCGATGCCGCGCACCCGGACGCCGGGCACGTGCTCGGCCAGCGCCTGGATTAGCGCGTCGCGGCGGCGGTGATACTCGCGGCGCATGCGGCGCAGGTGCTTGTCGTAGCCGCCGGTGCGCAGGAAGTGCGCCAGCGCGTACTGCTCGATGACCGGGGAGCCGAGGTCGAGCTCGCCCCGGGCGCGGCGGACGGCGTCGGCGAGGTGGGCGGGGGCGGCCACCCAGCCCAGGCGCAGGCCCGGCGCCAGCGCCTTGCTGACGCTGCCGGACAGGATCACCCTGTCGGGCGCGAGCCCCTGGAGGCAGCCGACGGGGTCGCGGTCGAAGCGGAACTCGGCGTCGTAGTCGTCCTCCAGGATCGTCCGGTCGCCCTCGCGCGCCCACTCCAGCAGGGCGGCCCGCCGCGCGGGTGAGAGCACCACCCCGGTCGGGAACTGGTGGGCCGGCGTGACCAGCACCGAGTCGGCCCGGCGGGTCCGCAGGGCGGCGACGTCGAGTCCGTCCTCGTCCACCGGGACGGGCACCAGCTCGGCCCCGGCGCGGCGCAGCAGGGGCGCCTGGCGGTGGCTGCTGGGGTCCTCGACGGCCAGCCCGGCGGGGGTGAGCACGTGCAGGATCAGGCTGAGGCCCTGGGCGACGCCGCCGACGATGACCAGGTTCTCGGCGCGCACGTCGGCGGCCCGCACCCGGCGCAGGTAGCCGGCCAGCTCCTCGCGGAGCTCGGGGACGCCGCCGGGGTCGCCGTAGTCGAGGGCGTCGGCGGGCACGGTGGCCAGGACGTGCCGGACGGCGGCCAGCCAGCGTTCGCGCGGGAAGTGGCCGAGCTCCGGGGAGGTGGGGCGGTGGCCGTAGTAGGGGGCGCGCGGCCCTGACCGGGGCGGCGTGGGGCTGGGGGCGCGGGCGGCGGCCGGGGCGACCTGGGTGCCGGAGCCGACGCGGGAGATCAGGAAGCCCTCGGCGACGAGCTGCTCGTACGCCTCGACCACCACGCCCCGGGAGACGCCCAGGTCGGCGGCCAGGTCGCGGGAGGCGGGCAGGCGGGTGCCGGGGGTGAGCCTGCCGAGCCGGATGGAGTCGCGCACCTCGGAGGCGATCTGCCCAGCGATCGCCCCCTTGCCGCGACTTATCACGATATGAAGGTCGGCCATAATGGTCCTGTTTTACCTCGGCTCTTTGGACTATTTGCGGATACCATTGGCTTCCTAGCATGCCGTACATGAGAAACGGAGTCGCCGGGGCCACAGCCGCCATGTTCCTCGTCGGGACACTGGCCGGGGTGTCCGGGCTGGTCAACGCCTATCCCGTGTACGGCGGGCAGGCCGTGCGCTATCTGCTCGCGGCCGTCGTCCTGGTCGCGGTGACGCGGGTGATGAAGCTGCGGTTCGTCCGGCTGACGGGCCGCGAGTGGCTGCTGCTCGGCGCGCTCACCACGGTCGGGCTGGTGATCTTCAACGTGGCCGTGATCGAGTCCACCCGCGTGGCGGGCCCGGCCCTGGTCGGCACCGTGCTCGGCACCGTGCCGCTCGCGCTGGCCATCGCCGGCGGCCGGCCCGCGCCGCGCCTGCTGGCCGGCTCCGTGGTGGTCGTCGCCGGGGCCACGCTCGCCACCGGGCTCGGCAGCGGCAACCTGCCCGGCCTGCTGTGGGCGCTCGTCGCCCTGGTGGGCGAGGTGGGCTTCTCCCTGCTGGCGCTGCCGCTGCTGCCGAAGCTGGGGGCCATCCGGGTGTCCACGTACTCGACGGTCCTGGCCGTGCCCCTGCTGGCCGTGACCGGGTTCGTCCAGGAAGGCACGGGGATGCTCCGGATGCCGACGCTCGCCGAGTCGCTGGGCTTCGGCTACCTGGCGGTCGTGGTGACCGTGGGGGCGTTCCTGCTCTGGTACACCTCGCTGCCGAAGCTCGGGCCGGGGCGGGCCGGGTTGTTCGCCGGGCTGATCCCGGTGGGGGCCATCAGCACCGGTCTGGTGCTGGGCATCGCCACGCCGTCCCGCTACGACCTGCTCGGCGCCGGGCTGGTCATCATCGGCATCCTCATCGGCCTGACCACCGCGCGGCGGACGGCGCGGGAGAGCGCGTACCCTACTGACCATGCCGGACTTCGACTACACCGATCTGCTTCCCCTGGGCGCCGATGACACGGAATATCGGCTGATCACGTCGGATGGGGTGAAGAAGATCGAAGCGGCCGGGCGGACCTTCCTCGAAGTGGAGCCCGAAGCGCTGCGGCTGCTCACCGAGACGGCGATCCACGACATCTCCCACTTCCTGCGGCCGTCGCACCTCGCCCAGCTCCGCAAGATCGTCGATGACCCCGAGTCCAGCGGCAACGACCGGTTCGTCGCGCTCGACCTGCTGAAGAACGCCTCCATCTCGGCCGGCGGCGTGCTGCCCATGTGCCAGGACACCGGCACCGCGATCGTCATGGGCAAGCGCGGACGCCACGTGCTGACCGACGGGGCCGACGCCGAGCACATCTCGCGCGGCGTCTACGACGCCTACACGCGGCTCAACCTGCGCTACTCCCAGATGGCCCCGCTGACCATGTGGGAGGAGAAGAACACCGGCAGCAACCTGCCCGCGCAGATCGAGCTCTACGCCGAGGACCCGCACGGCCACCCGGACGAGTACAAGCTGCTGTTCATGGCCAAGGGCGGCGGCTCGGCCAACAAGTCCTTCCTCTACCAGGAGACGAAGGCGGTGCTCAACGAGAAGCGGATGATGGCCTTCCTGGAGGAGAAGATCCGCTCGCTCGGCACCGCCGCGTGCCCTCCGTACCATCTCGCGGTCGTCGTCGGCGGCACGTCCGCCGAGTACGCGCTCAAGACCGCCAAGTACGCCAGCGCCCGCTACCTCGACTCGATCCCCACCGAGGGGTCGGCGTCCGGGCACGGCTTCCGCGACCTGGAGCTGGAGGCGAAGGTCTTCGAGCTGACGCAGAAGCTGGGCATCGGCGCGCAGTTCGGCGGCAAGTACTTCTGCCACGACGTGCGGGTGATCCGGCTGCCCCGGCACGGCGCGTCCTGCCCGGTGGCGATCGCGGTGTCGTGCTCGGCCGACCGGCAGGCCCTGGCCAAGATCACGCCGGAGGGCGTGTTCCTGGAGAAGCTGGAGACCGACCCGGCGCGGTTCCTGCCCGAGACGACCGACGAGCACCTGTCGGACGACGTCGTCTCCATCGACCTCAACCGCCCGATGCCCGAGATCCTCGCCGAGCTCACGAGATATCCGGTCAAGACGCGGCTGTCGCTCACCGGCCCCCTCGTGGTCGCCCGCGACATCGCGCACGCCAAGATCAGCGAGCTGCTCGACAACGGCGGCGAGATGCCGCAATACCTGAAGGACCACGCGGTCTACTACGCGGGCCCGGCCAAGACGCCCGAGGGCTACGCCTCCGGCTCGTTCGGCCCGACGACCGCGGGGCGCATGGACTCCTACGTCGAGCGCTTCCAGGCGGCCGGCGGCTCGATGGTGATGCTCGCCAAGGGCAACCGGTCCAAGCAGGTCACCGAGGCGTGCAAGCAGTACGGCGGCTTCTACCTGGGCTCCATCGGCGGCCCGGCGGCGCGGCTGGCCCAGGACTGCATCAAGAAGGTCGAGGTCCTCGAATACCCCGAGCTCGGCATGGAAGCGGTGTGGAAGATCGAGGTCGTCGACTTCCCGGCGTTCATCGTGGTCGACGACAAGGGCGACGACTTCTTCACCGACCGCACCGGGCCGGTGCTGAGCATCGGGCGGCGCTGAGCCGCCTGACGTCCCAGGGTGCCGGGCAGCGCGGTCAGGCCGCCACCGGCACCCGATGCGGCGCCACGACGCTGCCGTCGGGCAGCAGCAGGCCGGTGTCCTCGAACAGGACGACACCGTTGCAGAGCAGGCTCCAGCCCTGGTCAGGGTGGGCCGAGATCACGTGCGCGGCTTCACGGTCGGGGGAATCGGAACTCGGACAAGTGGGGACGTGACTGCACATCGTGCACCTCTCAGATGGCGCTCCTGGGTTCTGATCTCAGTAGGGCAGCTGGCGCCCGGACGGCGTGCGAAGGTCCAGCGAGGCCCCGCTCGGCCTGCGGGGCCGGCGGCGAACCTGGATCTGGCGCATCTTCACCACGTCCCTCGATCGGTTGTCAGTTGCTGTCGAGCTTCGGGCTGATGCCTTCATTGTGACGATCGGCACCGACAGATTCGGCCTCCTTATGTGCCTTCCTGCCCGATAGATCCAGCATGCCTGCGTGCCCTTACCACAGCCTTACAACTTGCTGACGCGTCCCCAGAGTTCCCGTCAGCAATCACTGCCTGCCCGTTACCCGGCGGCATGTCTAAGAGGAGCGGAGTGCGGTCACCCGGGCGGGCGGGGCGAGCCGCCCACCCGGACAGGACCGAACTGCCCTCCCATGCTGCCCGACTCGAGTCCTAGGTCGCAAGGCTGATGCAACTGCGAATCTCTTGCAATAGTGTCGCGATCACCACCGAAGGAGGACTCATGGGCGACTACACCCTTCCGGACATGCCCTACGACTACGCGGCGCTGGAGCCCGCCATCACCGGCGAGATCCTGGAGCTGCACCACGCCAAGCACCACGCCGCCTACGTCAAGGGCGCCAACGACACGCTGGAGCGGCTGGCCGAGGCCCGCGACAAGGGCGAGTTCGGCGGCCTGGTCGGGCTGGAGAAGACGTTCGCGTTCAACCTGTCCGGGCACGTACTGCACTCGATCTTCTGGCAGAACCTCTCCCCCGACGGCGGCGACCGCCCCGACGGGCCGCTCCGCGACGCCATCGACGAGCACTTCGGCACGTTCGAGGCGTTCCAGAAGCAGCTCACCACCGCCACCGCGTCCGTGCAGGGCTCCGGCTGGGGCGTGCTGGCCTGGGAACCGCTCGGCCGGCGGCTGGTCATCGAACAGGTGTACGACCACCACGGCAACGTCGGCATGAACACCACGCCGCTGCTCGTCTTCGACGCCTGGGAGCACGCCTACTACCTGCAGTATCGCAACGTGCGCCCGGACTATGTCGAGAAGCTCTGGGGCCTGATCAACTGGGAGGATGTGGCCGCCCGCTTTGCTGACGTCACCGGTCAGACCGGTTGACTTGGATTCGCAACAAATTATCGGCCACGCCTCTACTGGTCGGTTTACACAAATAGGTAAGCTGCCAGGCATGCGTGCGCCCTCCGGTTACCTCCTCGCCGCGCGCTACCGGCTCGTCGAACCGGTCGGACGCGGCGGCATGGGCACCGTGTGGCGGGCACATGACGAGCTGCTCAACCGTGAGGTCGCGGTCAAGGAAGTGCGCCTTCCGACCGTGCTCGACGAGGAGCTGCGCGCCGAGCTGTGCGCGCGCACCGAACGCGAGGGCCGGGCCACCGCCATGGTCGCCCACCCGTCGGTCATCACCGTCTTCGACGTGGTCACCGAGGACGACCGGCCGTGGATCGTGATGGAGCTGCTCCGGGCCAAGTCCCTGGAGCAGCTCATCCAGGAGGAGGGACCGCTCCAGCCGCGCCACGCCGCCGAGATCGGCCGCCAGATCCTCGGCGCGCTGCGCGCCGTGCACGCCAAGGGCATCCTGCACCGCGACGTCAAGCCCAGCAACGTGCTGGTGACCGAGGACCGCGCCGTGCTCACCGACTTCGGCCTGGCGGCCCTCGAAGGCGACGTCTCCATCACCCAGGCCGGCATCGTGCTCGGCTCCGCCGGCTACATCGCTCCAGAGCGTGTGCTCGGCGCCAAGGCCAGCCCCGCCGCCGACCTGTGGTCGCTCGGCGCGACCCTCTACACCGCCGTCGAGGGCCGCGGCCTGCACGGACGCCGTACGGCAGCCGCCGCGCTGGCCGCGCTGACCAGCGGCGAGCCCATCCCGATGGCCAAGGCCGGGCCGCTCGCCCCGGTGCTCGACGCGCTGCTGCGCATCAACCCGCACACCCGGCTCGACTCGGTGCGCGCCTCCCTCATGCTCGCCCGCGTGGCGGCGGGCGGCTCCGCCGAGGAGCCGCTGACCCCGCGCAAGGCCCCGCGCCCGGCCATGGCGCTCCACGCGCCGTCTTTCCCACGCCGGCCCGCGCACCGCGGGCTCCACCGGGCCGACGTCACCTCCTCGGCGACCGTGAGCGTGCCCGTCCAGCGGCAGGAACGCAAGCCGGGTGAGGGAGTTCACAGAAAAAGAGGGGAAGCCAGGCCCGCCCCGTCGGCTTATGCCCGCTTGAAATCGACGGTGATAAAGTTGTTCCTTCCTCGGCGGTTCTGGCCAAGAGAACTTCGCAAGCGAGGTTAAAGCACTTCCCAAGCGAGAATCGATATCTTCTTCTCATGCCGGAACAGCAGACGCGCCTGCTAGCGGAGCGTTACGAGCTCATCTCGCCCCTCGGCCGGGGCACCATGGGCACCGTGTGGCGTGCCCGCGACCGCGCCCTCGGCCGCGAAGTGGCGGTCAAGGAGATCCGCCAGGATCCCGGGCTCACCGAGGAGCAACGCGCCGAGCTGCGCGAACGCATGGTCCGCGAAGGGCGCATCGCCGCCCGCATCAGCCACCCGGCCGTCGCCGCCATCCACGACGTGCTCGTCCACGACAACAGCCCGTGGATCATCATGGAGCTCATCGAGGCCCGCTCCCTGGAGCAGGTCATCGACGAGGAAGGCCCGCTGCCGCCCCGGCTCGTCGCCGAGATCGGCGTCGACCTCCTCGGCGCGCTGCGCGCCGCGCACGCCCAGGGCATCACCCACCGCGACGTCAAACCCGGCAACGTGCTCATCACCGAGAGCGGCCGCGTCGTCCTCACCGACTTCGGCATCGCCAAGGCCGAGGGCGACTCCCGGCTCACCCGGACCGGCATGGTGATCGGCTCCCCCGGCTACACCGCCCCGGAACGTGCCAGAGGCGAATACACCGGGCCCGAGTCCGACATCTGGTCCCTGGGGGCCACGCTCTACTTCGCCGTCGAGGGCCGGCCCGCCTACGAACGCTCCACGATCGCCGAGACGCTGGCGGCGCTGCTCAGCGAGAGCGCCGACCCGCCCACCCAGGCCGGCCAGCTCCGCCCGGTGCTCGACGGGCTCCTGCACAAGAACTACAAGCAACGGCTCAACGCCGCCAAGGCCGAGACCATGCTGCGCATGGTGGCCGACACGCCGACGAGCGAGATGCCGGCCATCACCGGCGAGGCCCTCAACCAGGAGTCCCCCTTGTCCCAGCCCGCTTCCCGCCCCCAGCCCGTACCCCCTGCCACACCCGGGCCGGGCGCGGGGACGCCGGCGAGCAGCGAGGTCGGCTCGGCGTTCGCGCCCGGCGCGGCGGCGCCCGTACAGCTCGGCGGGCCCGGCGCGGTGGCCGACTCCGACAGGACGGTCAGCCTGCAGCGGCCCAAGAGCCCCTTCCCCCAGCCCGCCCCTCCCCGGACGCCGCCCGCGCCGCAGTCGCCCCCGCAGGGCCGCCCGGCGCAGGGCACGCCCCCGCAGGGCGGGCCCGGGCAATCCTCCCAGCCTCCGTCCCCCCCGGGCCCGTACGCCCCCGGCCCCCAGGGACCGCGACCGCAGGGATCGGGGCCCCACGCGCCCGGCCCGCAGGGACAGGGCCCCCACGGACCGGGACCCCGAGCGAACGGGCCCCAGGGGCCGGGACCCCAGGCGGCCGTCCCCCACGGCACCGGACCGCAGGGACCCGGCCCGCAGGCGGCCGGACCGCAAGGGCCTCAGGGCCGTGGACCGCAGGCGCAGGGACCGCAAGGGCCTGGGCCTCAGGGCGCCGGGCGACCCGGGCCCGCGGGCAAGGCCGGGGACGAGAGCACCATCGTCACGACGCGCATCCAGCTGCCGAGCGCGCCGGGCCTCCAGGTGTACCCGCCGACCCCGCAGCAGCAGCGCCCCCAGCAGCCCGCTCCCGGGCAACCCCAGCAGGGCCCGTACCCGCCGGGGCCCCAGCAGCCGGAGCGCCCCGACTCCCACGGCCTGGGCACCGACCTGTTCGCCATCGCCGGCCCCGACGAGCCCGCGAGCGGCAACCGCAAGGGCATGCTCATGCTCATGGGCGTCGCCGCCGCCGCGGCCGTGGTGATCGCCATCCTGATCGTGGCCCTGCTTCAGAGCTGATCGCCTGCCCGTGAGCCAGACTGGGAGGCATGAGCGAGTACCGTATCGAACGTGACTCGATGGGCGAGGTGCGCGTCCCGGCGGGCGCCAGGTGGCGCGCGCAGACCCAGCGAGCGGTGGAGAACTTCCCGATCTCGGGCCGGACGCTGGAGCCGTCCCACATCGCCGCGCTCGGCCTGATCAAGGCCGTGGCCGCGGAGGTCAACGGCGAGCTGGGCGTGATCGACAAGGATCTGGCGGAGGCGATCGCGCAGGCGGCGGCCGACGTGGCGGAGAACGAGCACGACGAGCATTTCCCGATCGACGTCTTCCAGACGGGTTCCGGCACCTCGTCCAACATGAACGCGAACGAGGTGATCGCCTCCTTGGCGGAGGAGCGGCTGGGCCGCCCGGTGCATCCGAACGACCATGTGAACGCCTCGCAGTCGTCGAACGACGTCTTCCCCACGTCGATCCACGTGGCGGCGGCGACGGAGGTGACCTACCACCTGCTGCCCTCGCTGGAGCATCTGGCGACGGCGCTGCGGACGAAGGAGCTGCAGTTCCAGGACGCGGTGAAGTCGGGCCGCACGCATTTGATGGACGCGACGCCGGTGACGCTGGGCCAGGAGTTCGGCGGTTACGCGACGCAGGTGGAGCACGGCGCGGTGCGGGTGAAGGCGGCGCTGGGCCATCTGCTGGAGCTTCCGCTGGGCGGCACGGCGGTCGGCACGGGGATCAACACGCCGCCGGGGTTCGCGGAGCTGGCGATCGCGCGGCTGCGTGAGGCGACGGGGATCGGGTTCCGTGAGGCGATGGACCATTTCGAGGCGCAGAGCGCGCAGGATTCGGTCGTGGAGCTGTCGGGCCAGCTCAAGGTGGTGGCCGTCTCCCTGAACAAGATCGCCAACGATCTGCGCTGGATGGGGTCGGGGCCGCGGGCGGGGCTGGGTGAGATCAACCTGCCGGATCTGCAGCCGGGTTCGTCGATCATGCCGGGCAAGGTCAATCCGGTCATCCCGGAGGCCACGGCGATGGTGGCGGCGCAGGTGATCGGCAATGACGCGGCGATCACGTTCGCGGGCGCGTCGGGCAGTTTCGAGCTGAACGTGCAGCTCCCGCTGATCGCCCGCAACATCCTGGAGTCGATCCGGCTGCTGGCGAACGTGTCGCGGCTGCTGGCCGACCGGTGCGTCATGGGCATCACGGCGAACGTCGACAGGCTGCGGGAGTACGCGGAGTCGTCGCCGTCGATCGTGACGCCGCTCAACCGGCATGTCGGCTACGAGGAGGCCGCCAAGATCGCCAAACAGGCGCTCCAGGAGCGCAAGACGATCCGCGAGGTGGTGATCGAGCGTGGCCACGTCGCGAACGGCACGCTGACGGAGGAGCAGCTCGACGGCCTGCTGGACGTGCTGTCGATGACGCGGCCCGGCTAGGGCCGGTCGAGCTCGGCCAGCCGGGCGCGGGCCTGGTCGAGTTCGTCGCGCACCTGGGCGAGCTCGCGTTCGAGCTCCAGGATGCGGCGGATGGCGATGAGCGTCATGCCTTCGTCGACCATGCGGGTGACGTGCTGAACGGCCAGGATGTCGTGGCGTGAATAGCGGCGCTGGCCGCCGTTGGACCGGCCGGGGCTGATGACGTCGTGGCGGTCCAGCCGGCGCAGGTAGGCCGGCTGGACCTGGAGCATCTCGGCCACCTGCCCGAGCGAGTAGAGCGGGGCGTGCTCGTTGTCGAAGGGGAGTTGGGGCATGCGGCCTCTCTCGCTTTCGGACGGGGGCGGGCGGGGGCGGACGGTGGCGCCCGCCCCGGTCGCCGGTGTCAGGCGTTGATGGCCTTGGGCGTGGTCCGCTGGATCTCCACCTTGCGCGGTCTGGCGCGTTCGAGGACGGGGATGCGGACGGTGAGGACGCCGTTGTCGTACCCCGCGTCGATGCGCTCGCTGTCGAGGTGTTCCGACAGGTAGACGCGCCTGGTGAAGGTGCCCATCGGGCGCTCGCGCACGAACAGCCGCTCGCCTTCGCCGATCTCCTCCTCGCGGCGCGCGCTGACGCTCAGGACGCCGCGGTCGACGGTCACCTCGATCGAGCCGGGCTCGACGCCGGGCAGGTCGAAGCGCAGGATGACGTCGTCGTCGCGGCGGAGCCCGTCCATGGCCATCGCGGCTCCGTCGTCGAAGGTCTGGCGGGCCAGGCGGTTGAACTGGCGCTCGAACTCCTGGAAGAACGGGTCGATCGACGTGAGCAGCATCCGAACCTCCTTGAAACTCGGAGTGGCTGTAACCTCCAACTGCAGTTGCAGGTTAACTCCATTACGAGTTGGAAGCAAGTGTCCGGGTGGCCGCTGACCAGCGGGCGAGCAGATCCGCGGCGCCGCCTGAGTCGACGGCGTCGGCGGCCCGCTTGTAGGCGCCCTCCAGGGCCTGGGTGAGCCCCTCGGCCGGGGGCGCGCCGTCGGCGGCCACCAGCGCGGCGGCGGCGTTGAGCAGCACGATGTCGCGCACCGGCCCCGGCGTCCCGGCGAACACGGCGCGGGCGACGGCGGCGTTGTGCCGGGCGTCGCCGCCGCGCAGCTCGTCGGGCGTGGCGCGCGGGATGCCCAGCTCGGCCGGGTCGAAGGAGGTGGGCGTGACCGTGCCGCGCCGCACCACCCAGACCGACGACGGCCCGGACGTGGTGAGCTCGTCGAGCCCGTCGTCACCCCGGAAGACCAGCGAGGAGCCGCCGCGCTCGGCCAGCACGCCCGCGATCACCGGCGCCATGCGCGGATGGAACACACCGACGGCCTGGGCGGCGGGCAGCGCCGGGTTCGTCAGCGGCCCCAGGAAGTTGAACACCGTGGGTACGCCCAGCTCCCGGCGGGCCCGCGAGGCGTGTCTGAGCGCCGGATGGAAGGTCGCGGAGAAGCAGAACGTGATGCCCGCCTCCTCGGCCACCCGCGCCACGGCCGCCGGAGGCAGATCGACGACCACGCCGAGCTCCTCCAGCACGTCGGCCGCGCCGGTGGTGGAGGACGAGGCCCGCCCGCCGTGCTTGACCACCTTGGCGCCGGCCGCGGCCGCGACGACGGCGGCCATGGTGGACACGTTCACGGTGTTGGCGCGGTCGCCGCCGGTGCCGACGAGGTCGACCGTGTCGCCGGGAATCCTGATCGCGGACGAGCCGGCGAGCAGCCCGTCGGCCAGGCCGGCCACCTCCTCGACCGTCTCCCCCTTGGCGCGCAGCGCGACGGCGAAGGCGGCGATCTGCGCGTCGGTGGCCCTGCCGGACATGATCTGCGACATGGCCCAGGCCGCCTCGCGCGCCGACAGGGAGCTGCCGCCGAGAAGCGTGGTGAGCAGTGCGGACCAGGTGACGGTCATGAGGACGCCCTTTCGTGTGTCGGGGAGCTCGACAGGGCGTCGCGGGAGCTCCCGGCGGGCCGCCTCGTCGAGGCGGCCAGGGATGCGTATGCGCTGGTGGGACCGCCTAGGAGGCGGGCCACCACTGGGACGGATACGCGATCACGCGGACAGGCTATCAGGTGCGCCGGACCACATAGGGAAGCGGTCAGGTATGTCGTCCCAGCCCATGCGTGCCGGAGCCGCGACCGCCTAGGGTCGAAGGCATGGAGCTGACGGGGCGCACTGCGCTCGTGACGGGGTCCGGGGGCGGGATCGGCGCGGCGTGCGCCCGGCGGCTGGCCGCGGGCGGGGCCCGGGTGCTGGTCGTCGACCGGCGGGGCGACCTGGCGCGCGAGGTCGCGGCCGAGGTGGGCGGGCTGGCCGTGCAGGCCGATCTGGCCGAGCCGGGGTTCGCCGGCGCGCTCCCCGATGAGCCGGTCGACATCGTGGTGAACAACGCGGGGTTCCAGCACGTGGCGCCGATCGAGGAGTTCCCTCCCGACGTGTTCGCCGCCATGATGCGGGTGATGGTGGAGGCGCCGTTCCTGATCGCCCGCCGGGTGCTGCCGGGCATGTACGCACGGGGCTGGGGGCGGATCGTCAACATCTCGTCGGTCCACGGGCTGCGCGCCTCGCCGTACAAGGTGGCCTATACGACCGCGAAGCACGCGCTGGAGGGGTTCAGCAAGACGCTGGCGCTCGAAGGGGCGCCGCACGGGGTGACCTCCACCTGCGTGTGCCCGGCGTACGTGCGGACCGGGCTGGTCGAGGGCCAGATCGCCGACCAGGCACGCGCGCACGGCATCGCGCCGGACGAGGTCGTCGAGGACATCATGCTCAGGCCGGCGGCGATCAAGCGGCTGATCGAGCCGGAGGAGGTCGCCGAGCTGGTCGCCTACCTGTGCGGGCCGGCCGGGTCGTTCATCACCGGCGTGTCGCTGCCGGTCGACGGCGGCTGGACGGCGCGGTAGTGGTCAGGCGGTTCCTCGAACTGCTGGCCAGGGAGGCGTCGGCGGTCGAGTTCGAAGGCCCGGTCATAGAGGCGCGGGCCGCGGGCGCCGACCCGGCGGCGATCGAGGAACTCGAACGCGCCAAGGTCGAGGCGCTGCGCGTGCGCGCCCTGCTCAGGCGCCGGGCCCGGCGCGAGGCCGAGCTGTCGGCGCTCTACGACACGGCCGGCGACCTGGCCGCGCTGCGTGACCTCGACGCGGTGCTGGAGGCGATCGTGCACCGGGCCAGGCAGCTCCTGGCCACCGACACCGCCTACCTCACGCTGCACGACCCGGACCGCGGCGACACGTACATGCGGGTGACCGACGGGTCGATCTCGGCCAAGTTCCGGTCGCTGCGGCTGGCGATGGGGGCCGGGCTGGGCGGGCTGGTGGCGCAGACGGCGGTGCCGTACTCGACCGCCGACTACTTCGCCGACGCCCGGTTCCGGCACAAGGACGACATCGACGAGGCCGTCCAGGAGGAGGGGCTGGTCGCGATCCTGGGCGTGCCGCTGCGGCTGGGCCAGCGGGTGATCGGCGTGCTGATGGCGGCCAACCGCAGCGCCAGGCCGTTCCACCAGGAGGAGGTGTCGCTGCTGGCCAGCCTGGCCGCGCACGCCGCCGTCGCGATCGACAACGCCAGGCTGCTGCAGGAGACCAGGAACGCGCTGGAGGAGCTCTCCCAGGCGCACCGCACCGCGCGGGCGCACGCGGAGGCGGTGGAGCGGGCCGCCACGGCGCACGACCGCATGACGTCGCTGGTGCTGCGCGGCGGCGGCATCGAGGACGTGGCCGCCGTCGTCACCGACGTGCTCGGCGGCTCGCTGGCCGTGCTGGACGACCTCGGCCGCCCGCTCACCGGCCATGTCGCCGGCCTGACCGATCCCGTACGGGCTGCCGGGCCGGACGCGGACGCGCCCGGCGGGGTGGACCCGGGGGTGCTGGAGGCGGCGCAGGCGTCGCGGGCGCTGGGCCGCACCGTGCGGCGGGGCGACCTGTGCATCGCGTCGGTGGACGTCGGCGGCGAGCCGCTGTGCACGCTGGTGCTGCGCAGCGACGACGCCGACGAGCGCATCCTGGAGCGGGCCGCGCTGGTGTGCGCGCTGCTGCTGCTGTTCCGGCGCAGCGTCGCCGAGGCCGAGGGCCGGGTGCGCGGCGAGCTGCTCGACGACCTGATCTCCAGGCCCGGCTCCCCCGGGCTGGCCGACCGGGCCAGGCGGCTCGGCATCGACCTGACCGCCCCGCACGTCGTGGTCGTCGCCCGGCACGACGGGCAGCGCGAGCGTGCCGCGTTCTGGGCCTCCTCGCAGGCCGCCCAGCGCCACGGGCTGGCCGCCGCGCGGCCGGGCGAGGTCGTGCTGCTGCTGCCGGCCGCGACCCCGGCGCGCTGGCCCAGCGCACCGCCGGCGACCTGTCGGCGTCGCTCGGCACCCCCGCGACCGCGGGCGCCTCCGCCCCGGAGACCGGCCCCGTCGGGGTCGCGCGGGCCTACCGGGAGGCGCGGCGGTGCGCGGACGCGCTCGTCGCGCTCGGGCGCGCCGGTGACGGCGCGAGCGCCGGCGAGCTCGGGTTCGTCGGGCTGCTCATCGGCGAGGGCAGGGACGTGCCCGGCTTCGTGGCGGGCGCGCTCGGCCCCGTCATCGAGTACGACGCCCGCCGGGGCACGGCGCTGGCCGCCACCCTGGCCGCGTACTTCGGCTCCGGCATGTCGCCGTCACGCACGGCCGAGACCATGCACATCCACGTCAACACCGTCACCCAGCGGCTGGACCGGGTCGCCAAGCTGCTCGGCGACGGCTGGCAGGAGCCGGAGCGCGCCCTGGAGATCCAGCTCGCCCTCCGGCTGCACCGGCTCGGCCACACACCCTCCAGCCAGAGTGTGGGGCCCGCGACCATATGAGTGACACGGGTCACTCCCTAGCGTGACGGCATGGCCACTTCCATCAAGAAGATCGTCGGCGCGAGCCTGATCGGCACCACCATCGAGTGGTACGACTTCTTCCTGTACGGCTCGGCAGCCGCACTCGTGTTCAACCAGCTCTTCTTCCCCGAGTCCGATCCGCTCACCGGGACGCTGCTGGCGTTCCTCACCTACGCCGTCGGCTTCGTCGCCCGCCCGCTCGGCGGGCTGGTGTTCGGCCACTTCGGCGACCGCGTCGGCCGCAAGACGCTGCTCGTGGTCAGCCTGCTCATGATGGGCGTCGCCACGTTCCTGATCGGCTGCCTGCCCACGTACACGGGCATCGGCGCGGCGGCGCCGCTGCTGCTGACGGGGCTGCGGCTGGTGCAGGGGTTCGCGCTGGGCGGCGAGTGGGGCGGCGCGGTGCTGATCGTCTCCGAGCACGGCGACGCGAAGCGGCGCGGCTTCTGGGCGTCCTGGCCGCAGGCGGGCGCACCGGGCGGCAACCTGCTGGCCACCGGCGTGCTGGCCGCGCTGGCGGCGTTCCAGTCGGACGAGGCGTTCCTGGCGTGGGGCTGGCGGGTGCCGTTCCTGCTGTCGGGCGTGCTGGTGCTGATCGGGCTCTGGATCCGGCTGACGATCACCGAGTCGCCGGTGTTCCAGCAGGCCGCCCCGGAGAAGGCGCCGCCGATCGTGGGCGTGCTGCGGCACCACTGGCGGGACGTGATCATCGCGATCGGCGCCCGGATGGCGGAGAACATCTCCTTCTACCTGATCACGGTGTTCGTCATCACCTACGCCAAGACGACCGGTCTGGACAACTCGACCGTGCTCGGCGCGGTGCTGATCGCCTCGGCGATCCACTTCGTGACGATCCCGCTGTGGGGGGCGCTGTCGGACCGGTTCGGCCGCCGCCCGATCTACCTGGCGGGCGCCGCGGGCGTCGGACTGTGGATCTTCGCGTTCTTCCCGCTGATCGACACGGGCAACTTCCTGGCGATCACGCTGGCCGTGACGGTGGGGCTGCTGTTCCACGGCATGATGTACGGCCCGCAGGCGGCCTTCTTCTCGGAGCTGTTCGGGACGAGGATGCGATACACCGGCGTGTCGATCGGCGCGCAGCTCTCGGCGATCGTCGCCGGCGCGCTGGCCCCGATCATCGCGGTCCAGCTCCTGCGGGAGTTCGGCAGCAGCCTGCCGATCTCCGCCTACCTGGCGCTCGCGTCGGCGCTCACCCTGGCCGCCGTCTACGCCGCCAAGGAGACCCAGGGCCGCGACCTGGCAGAGAGGATCCGCGCGTGAAGATCACCACGCCGAGGCTCACCCAGCACGTCAGGACCGTCGAGGGCCGCACCGGCGAGCCGGTACTGTTCGTGCACGGCAACGTCTCCTCCGGCGCGTTCTGGCGCGACAGCATGGCCGCGCTGCCCGGCGGCTTCCGCCCGCTCGCGGTGGACCTGCGCGGCTTCGGCGAGAGCGACCCGGAGCCGGTCGACGCCACGCGCGGCGTCCGCGACTTCTCCGACGACCTGGCGGAGCTGGCCGAAGCCCTCGGCCTGACCGCGCTCCACCTGGTCGGCTGGAGCATGGGCGGCGGCGTCGTGCTGCAACTCCTGCTCGACCACCCGGCCCTGGTCAGGAGCGTCACGCTGGTGAACCCGGTGTCCCCGTACGGCTGGGGCGGCACGCACGGCCCCGACGGCACGCTCACGCACCCCGACGGCGCGGGCGCCGGAGCCGGCGCCGCGAACCCCGACTTCGTCAGCCGGCTGAAGGCCGGCGACCTGTCGGACGAGTCGCCCGCCTCGCCCCGCTCGGTCTTCCGCGCCACCTACGTCAAGCACCCGGTGCCCGACGAGGACTTCTACGTACGGGCCATGCTCACCACCCGCGTCGGCGAGGCCAACTACCCGGGCGACCCGGCCACCTCGGCGGCCTGGCCGCACGTCGCGCCCGGCAAGCACGGCGTGCTCAACGCCCTGGCCCCCACCCACTTCCGGCTCGACGGCCTGCCGCAGGTCGAGCCCAGGCCGCCCATCCTGTGGATCAGGGGCGCCGACGACCTGATCGTCTCCGACACCTCCCTGTACGACCTGGCCCACCTCGGGGCGCTGGGCGTGGTGCCCGGCTCCCCCGGCACGCCCGCCCAGCCGATGGTCGCCCAGACCCGGGCGGTGCTGGAACGCTACGGCCGCTACCGGGAGGTCGTGCTGGACGACTGCGGCCACAGCCCGCACCTGGAGCGGCCCGCCGACTTCGACCGGCTGCTGGCCGCGCACCTCGAGGAGGCACGATGATCGTGGCCATGTCGCTCGTGGCGAGCCTGCTCGTGCCCGGCGGCCCCGGCGGGCTGACCGTGCCGGGCGCCGAGCACGCCGTCACCGCCCGGCTCGACGACCTCACCACCGCCGGCACGGTCGCCAGCGGCCACACCGACCCCGCCGACTGGGCCGGACTGCACCCGGCCGCCACGGTCAACCCCACCGGCGTGCCCGGCGTCCAGATCGACGGCTACTTCCCCGACACCTCCACCACCAACGCCACGCACGGCTGGAACCACGACTCCCAGTTCGTCATCCGGCTGCCCGACGACTGGAACGGCGGCCTGGTCGTCACCGGCACCCCGGGCAACCGGGAGCAGTACGCCAACGACTTCACGATCTCCGACTGGGTGCTGGCCAAGGGTTACGCGTTCGCCGCCACGGACAAGGGCAACACCGGCCTGGACTTCCACACCGACGGCCGCCGCCCCGGCGACGCGATCGCCGAGTGGAACGAGCGCGTCACCCAGCTCACGCTCGCCACCAAGGCCGTCGTCAGGCAGCGCTACGGCAGGAAGCCGGCCCGCACGTTCATGGCCGGGATCTCCAACGGCGGCTACCTGGTCAGGTGGCAGCTGGAGAACCGCGGTCACCTCTACGACGGCGGCCTCGACTGGGAGGGCACGCTCTGGCGGCTCAAGGGCGACAACCTGCTCGGCTACCTGCCGGAGGCGCTGAAGGCGTACCCGGACCCGGAGGGCGTGCGGCGGGCCGGGTTCGCGGCGGGCTCGGAGTTCCTGTGGCCGTTCCACCGGCAGCACTACTGGGAGCTCACCCAGCAGCTCTACCAGCGTGAGCTGGACCCGTCCTACGAGGGCGCCCCGGCCGACTACGACTACGCCGAGCGCAGGCCGTACGCGGCGGTGGCCAGGATCGCGCTGACCGGCAGGATCACCAAGCCGCTGATCACCATTCACGGCACGCTCGACTCGCTGCTGCCGATCTCGCGCTCCTCCGACGTGTACGCCGAGATGGTCGGGCCGCACCGCCCCTTCCGCTATCACCGGGTGGAGGGCGGCAACCATCTCGACGGCCTGGTCGACGCCCACCCCGGCAGGCTGACGCCGATGCTGCCGGTGTTCCGCGAGTCGTTCGCCGAGCTGGAGGCGTGGGTTCAGTCCCGCAGGTAGCGGTGCTTGTGCGCGCGGGCCAGCCGCACCATGTGCCGCGCGCCGGGCAGCCGCCGGCCCAGCCGGTGCAGCCGGGTGTCGCGGCCCATCGGGGAGCGCCGCTTCGGGTCGGCGGCGGTGGCCGGGTGCACGGTGACCCGGCCCTTGCGCACCTCCAGCGCGAACCGGAGCCCGACCTCCTCCTCCGGGCCCCGCAGCACCGGCAGCCACACGCCGGTCCCGAGCTCGTCGCGGCCCGGCATCCTGCGCTTGATCGGCAGCTTGGCCACGAGCTGCCCGGCGATCTTGCCGGGCACCCCGGCCTCGGCCAGCGCGGGCGCCGACACCTCGCGCGGCCTGCGGCCGGTGCCGCGCAGCACCAGCTCCAGCGGCGGCCCGCCGCTCGGCGGCAGGTACGGCACGGGCAGCACCACGAACAGGCTCTCGCCGACCAGCTTGGTCTCCACGCCCGGCGACACCAGCGCGATCGACTCGGTGAACGTGCGCGGCTCCACGGCCAGGCCGAACTCGCCCGCGTCGGTCCAGCAGGGCACCACGAGCCGCATCCTGGGCCGCTGGGCCAGCACGCCGAGGCAGTTGAGCGGGCCCTCCGGCCGCCCGACCCGGCTCCTCGCCTGGTGGGCGCCGCCGAACATGCGCACGTGCACCTCCCACTGGCCGGGCCTGAGCGGCTCGCCCTGCGCGGCCGCGGTCACGTCGACCCTGGCCTCGCCGACGATGCGCACCCGGGCGTGCTTGCGGCCGTCGGGCACCCGTTCGACCTGGTAGGCCACCGGCAGGAAGTGCACGTCGCCGGACTCGGCGTGCCGCAGGTAGACCTCGATGCGGGCACGTTCGACGGATTCGCTGACGTCGGTGACGCTCTGCGGGAGCAGCTTGGGGTCGACGGCCCTGGGCGGCCGCCAGTGCAGGCGATCGTCGTCGACGCGGAAGCGCTCGGGCTTGCCGTCGCCGCTCAGCACCTCGACCTCCAGGCCGAGCACGAGCACCTGGGCGTCCCAGCGCACCTCGGTCAGCCCGGCGCTCAGCCCGGCCCGCCGGGTGGAGTTGGCCAGCATGACGAGCTGGTCGAGCCGGCCGGCGCGGATCAGCGCGGCCACGGCCCTGAGCTGGACGGGCAGGTAGCGGTCGAGCCGGTCCGGGAACCGTTCGGCCACCAGCTCCTGGATCATGCGGAAGTAGGCGCCCCGGTCGGTGGACGACCCGGCGAACGCCGACGACAGGAACGGCCGCAGCACCGCCGAGCGGAACCAGAACGCGTACATGCGGTCCCGCTGCCGGCCCTCGCCCACGTACGCGTCGATGTCGCGCAGCAGGGCGCGCAGCTCGCGGACGGCGGCGCGCGGCTCCTCGGGGGCGGGCGGGCGTTCGCCGAGGTGGCAGCAGACCTGTTCGGCGAGGACGGCGATGACCTTGGCCTGGAGGTAGCAGCGGACGGCGAACGCCTGCTCGGCGATGGCCCCGCCGGGGACGGCGAAGCCGAGCTCGTGCTCCTCCAGGAAGGCGCGGCGGTAGAGCTTGTGCGGGGTGAGCAGGGTGAGCAGCCGGTCGCGCAGGATGTCGGCGCGGGCCTTGCTGCGGCCGAAGGCGGTCATCGGCGGCCCGCCGTCGCGCACCAGGCGGCCCACCAGCACGTCGGCGTCGGTCTCGACGGCCCGCTCGTGCATGCGCTCCAGCGCGTCCCGCTCCAGCCGGTCGTGCTGGTCGAGCAGGTAGACGTAGTCGCCCCGGGCGGAGGCGATGCCGACGTTGCGGCCGCGCATGGGCGAGCCCGTGTGCGGCAGGTGCAGCACGCGCACGTTGCGGCGCACGGCGGCGACGGTGTCGAGCCGTTCGGCGATGCCGTCCGTGGACCCGTCGTCCACGAAGATCACTTCATACGCGTCCGGCGGCAGCGTCTGCTCCAGTGTGGAGCGGATGCACGCGTCGGCGGAATCCCCCGGGTTGTGGACATTGACGATCACACTGACCTTCACACCCATGCGGCCAGCGTGCGCGGTCATACACGGCGGGGCCTGACGGCTTGCCGATTACAGGAGGAATGCTGACCTGTTAATACCATCCCCTGGCCTGCGAGTGCCCCCAGGCGCCGCAAGGGGTGCCGTAGCGGCCCTTGATGTAGCCGAGGCCCCACTTGATCTGGGTGGCGGCATTGGTCTGCCAGTCGGCGCCGGCGCTGGCCATCTTGCTGCCGGGCAGCGACTGGGGGATGCCGTAGGCGCCGGAGTAGCGGTTCATCGCCCGCTCGTTCCAGCCGCTCTCCTTCTGCCAGAGGTTCTCCAGGCAGCCCCACTGGTCGGTGCCGAAGCCGAACGAGGACAGCATGGCCTTGGCCGTGGCCTTGTTGCTGCCGGGCGAGGGGTCGCTGCCGGGCGGGAAGTTGGCGGGCGGGAAGCCGTCGCCGCCGGGCGCCTGCTTCTTGATCTCGATGACGTCGAGCGGGTCGTCGTTGGCCGCCCGGCCCTCCTTGAGCTTCTTGGCCCTGTGGGCCTGGAGCGCGGCCTCCTTGAGCTGGTCGGCCTCGGGGTCGGGCGAGTAGAAGTCGCCGCTGGCCATCCGGCCGAGGTCCTCCAGCGAGAGCGGGTCGGCCGGCGGGGCGCTGGCGTTCTCGATGGCGCGGTAGGCGACGAAGCCGCCGCCGCCGAAGACGATCACGGCGGAGAGGCCGATGATCACGACTCGCTTGGGGGTCACCCGCGAGCGTCGGCGTGCCGAGCGGGGGACGCTGCGCGACGGGCGCTCACTCAACCTGGGACCTGGGCTCACGATCCATGAGCTTGCCGTGACTTGGGGGGTGCTGCGCAACCGGAACCGGGGATTCGCTTGGCCGTACCTTGGCCAACCAGCAGGTTACCGGCAACTGTGATTTTGGTCACACTGCTTGGCCCGCCCCTCGGGCACCCGTAACCGAGGGGAGGGCCGATTCATACGCTGTTACAGGGGTTTAAGGATCAGGCAAGAGGCGCGTCACAGTTTCATGACACAACCCGGATATACCTGACAAGCCGGAATAATGTGCGAGTGGCAGGCATCCTTCTCGTCGAAGACGACCCCTCGGTCCGCACAGCTCTGGAGCTGGCGCTGGCCCGGCAGGGGCACTCCGTCACCTCCTACGCGACGGGTGAGGAGGCCCTGGACCACATCCGGTCACGCCGTCCCGAGATCGCCATTCTCGACGTCATGCTGCCCGGCATCGACGGCGTCGAGGTGTGCCGCCGCATCCGCAAGCTCGACCAGCTCCCCGTCATCCTCCTCACCGCCCGTGGCGACGACCTCGACGTGGTCGTCGGCCTGGAGGCCGGCGCCGACGACTACGTGGTCAAACCCGTCGAACCACGCGTGCTCGACGCCCGCATCCGCGCCATCCTGCGCCGCGCCGAATCCGCCTCCTCCGACCGCATCACGTTCGGCGACCTCGTGATCGACCGGGGCGCGCTCAAGGTCACGCTGGCCGGCAAGGAGATCCACCTGACGCCCACCGAGCTGCGGCTGCTGCTGGAGCTGGTGCGCCACCCCGGCCAGGTGCTCAACCGGCGCTACCTGCTGCGCGCCGTCTGGGACCACACGCACGTGGCCGACTCCCGGCTCGTCGACGCCTGCGTGCAGCGGGTCCGCGCCAAGATCGAGCCGAGGCCGGCCGAGCCGGTGTTCATCCACACCGTCCGCGGGTTCGGCTACCGGTTCAGCCCTCCGTGATGAGGCTGCCCACCGGGTTCCGGGCGCGCCTGGTCATCACCTTCACCCTGGTCGCCGTGACCGCGTCGGTCCTGGTCGCCACCATCGGCTTCGAACTGGCCAAGTCGGCGCTGGTCAAGCGGGCCGAGGATTCCGCCGTCGACCTCATCTCCCGAGAGCTCAGCCGGATCACCTTCCCCATTGGCCGACTGCGGCCCGGCGAGGCCGCGCCCAGCACCCGCGAGCTCGGCTACCTGACCCAGGCGCTCGACGGGCCCGGCCGCAGCGTGGTGATCGAGTACGGCAACCTGACGAACGCCGACGGCCCGATGACCATGACCGACGTGCCGAACGAGCTGCACGGCCGCGCCAAGCAGATGGTCGTCTCCCAGCGCCAGCTCCTGCGCGGCGAGCTGTGGCTGATCGTCGGCGCCGAGGTCTACCGCGACCACGGCGCCGGCCCCGAGGCCACCGGGCTGCGCGCGTTCGTCTTCTTCCCCATGCGCGACGAGGAGAGCCAGCTCGCCACCCTGCGCTCCAAGCTCGCCCAGGGCGGCTCGGCCATCGTGGGCATAGCGCTGATCGTGGCACTGCTGTCGGCCCGGCAGGTGCTGCTGCCCGTACGGCGGCTCAGCGCGGCCGCCCAGGCGCTCGGCGAGGGCCGCCTCGACACCCGCCTGCCCGTACGCGGGCAGGACGAGCTGGCCGAGCTCACCGCCCGGTTCAACGACGCCGCGGCGGCCCTGGAGCTGAGCGTGTCCGAGCTGCGCTCCCTGGAGGCGATGTCGCGCAGGTTCGTCGCCGACGTGTCGCACGAGCTGCGCACCCCGCTGACCGCCATGACGGCCGTGGCCGACATGCTCTCGGAGGAGGCCAACCGGCTCCCGCAGGCCCCCGCCGAGGCCGTACGGCTGGTCCTGCGCGAGATCGAACGGCTGCGCGAGCTCGTCGAGCACCTCATCGAGGTCAGCCGCTTCGACGCGGGCACCGCCACGCTCAACCTGGAGGAGGTCAACGTCGCCGACGCGATCCAGGACTGCCTGGAGGTGCGCGGCTGGAGCGAGAAGGTCCGGGTGAACTCCTCCCGCAGCCTCCTCGTCAGCCTCGACCCCAGACGCTTCGACGTCATCGTCGCCAACCTCGTCGGCAACGCCCTCAAACACGGCGAACCGCCCGTGATGGTCAGCGCGAGAGCCACGGACAACGGCCTGGAGGTGAAGGTGCGCGACCACGGCAAGGGCATCCCGCCGGAGGCGATGCCGCACGTCTTCGACCGCTTCTTCAAGGCGGGCTCCGGCCGCGCCCGCAGCCAGGGCAGCGGGCTGGGCCTGGCGATCGCGCGCGCCAACGTGCACCTGCACGGCGGCACGATCTCCGTACGCGCCCAGCACCCCGGCGCGCTCTTCACCGTCTGGCTCCCGCACAACAGGAGCCCGCTGGCATGAGACGGACCCTGGCCGGAGCCCTGCTGCTGCTGACGGCGGCGTGCGGCATCGCCCCCACCGACGTGGTCGACCGGGCCCGGGCGCCCGTCGTCGACATCCCGCCGCCCTCGAAGACCATCTACCTGCTCAAGGACGGCGAACTGTCGCTGGAGCCCGCCGACGTCCAGTCCGACTCGGTGAGCAGCCTGCTGAACGCCCTGTTCGCGGCCTCCACCAAGCCGCTCGGCGACCTGGACACGGCGCTGCGCGGCTTCACGCTCGAACGCATCGAGGACTCGCTGAACCCCGTCCCGCGCGACGAGGTCAGGCTGCCCAGGACCTCGACGCTCACCATCTACATCCGCGGCGATGGAACCCTGACCAGGGTCGGCAAGGCCCAGATCGTCTGCACGGCCCAGCAGGACCCCTCCGTCGAGGACATCAGGATCGTGCAGACGTACGGAGACCGCCGCCCGGCCAGGCGCGAGGGCGGTCTCCAGTGCCCGGAGCAGGTGAGCCCTAGAGGGTGATGTCCTCCAGCATCTCCGTCACCAGCGCGGCGATCGGCGAGCGCTCCGACCTCGTGAGCGTCACGTGCGCGAACAGCGGATGGCCCTTGAGCTTCTCCACCACCGCGACCACGCCGTCGTGCCGCCCGACGCGCAGGTTGTCACGCTGGGCGATGTCGTGCGTGAGCACCACGCGCGAGTTGGCGCCGACCCGGCTGAGCACGGTCAGCAGGACGCCGCGCTCCAGCGACTGCGCCTCGTCCACGATCACGAACGCGTCGTGCAGCGACCGGCCGCGGATGTGGGTGAGCGGAAGCACCTCCAGCATGCCCCGGTCGAGCACCTCGTCGATCACCTCGGGCGTGGTGACCGCGCTCAGCGTGTCGTAGACCGCCTGCGCCCACGGGCCCATCTTCTCGCCCTCGGTGCCCGGCAGGTAGCCCAGCTCCTGGCCGCCCACCGCGTACAGCGGGCGGAACACCACCACCTTGCGGTGCTGGCGGCGCTCCAGGACGGCCTCCAGGCCCGCGCAGAGCGCCAGCGCCGACTTGCCGGTGCCGGCCCGGCCGCCCAGCGACACGATGCCGATCTCCGGGTCCATCAGCAGCTCCAGCGCGATGCGCTGCTCCGCCGACCGGCCGTGCAGACCGAACACCTCGCGGTCGCCGCGCACCAGCTTGACCGACTTGTCCGGCTGGACCCGGCCGAGGGCCGAACCCTTCGCCGACAGCAGCCGCAGACCGGTGTGCGCCGGCAGGTCCCTGGCCTCCTCGAGATCGGCCGTGCCGCTGTCGAACAGCGTCTCGACGTCCTCCGCGGTCACCTGGACCTCGGCCATCCCCGTCCAGCCCGACTCGATCACCAGACCGGCGCGGTACTCCTCCGCGGCCAGGCCGATCGAGGCCGCCTTGACCCGCATCGGCAGGTCCTTGGAGACGAGCACGACGTCACACCCCTCGGCGGCCAGCGAACGGGCCACCGTCAGGATGCGGGTGTCGTTGTCGCCCAGGCGGAAGCCCACGGGCAGGATGGACGGATCGCTGTGATTGAGCTCAACCCTGATCGTGCCGTCGCCGGTCGGCATCGGCTCGTCCAACCGGCCGTACTGAACCCGCAGGTCGTCAAGGTAGCGCAGGGCCTTTCTGGCGAAGTAGCCCAGCTCGGGATGGTGCCGCTTCCCCTCCAGCTCAGTGATGACGACGATCGGCAGAACGACGTCGTGCTCCGCGAAGCGGGTCATGGCCGCCGGGTCGGCGAGCAGGACCGATGTGTCGAGCACGTACGTGCGCTTGGCCGAGTTGGACGAAGGGTTGCTCGAGGACACTGCCACACGTTCTCCCCCGGGCGCCCATGGGGACGGGCGCCCTGCAGACGAGGCGGGAATCGGACCGGGCCCGTGTCCCCGACCGCGACATGCCACCGGGGGCGCCGGACTCCGGCCCCCCTCGGCAGTGTTGGCGCAAAGGCGGGCCCTTTCCGGAGCGTCCGGCCTGCGGCCGGACACTTCCAACGTTACGTCCTGGATACCCAGATGTCCCGTCAGGAACCGTAACGCCGGTGTCTCGCAGCGTAGTCGCGCAGCGCCCGCAGGAAGTCGACCCTGCGGAAGTCGGGCCAGTATGCCTCGTGGAAGTAGAACTCTGAATGAGCGCTCTGCCACAGCATGAAGCCCGACAGACGCTGCTCGCCCGAGGTCCGGATGAGGAGATCCGGGTCGGGTTGGCCGCGGGTGTAGAGATGCTCCGCGATATGTTCGACATCGAGCACCTCGAAGAGGTCCTCGATGCTCGCGCCCTTGCTCGCATGCTCCTGCAGGAGTGAGCGCACCGCATCGGCAATCTCACGCCTTCCTCCATACCCAACTGCAACGTTCACAATCAGGCCGGGACGGTGCGATGTTGCTTCTTTCGCAGTTTTTAGGACATTAGCCGTGCGATCCGGCAGCAGATCGAGCGCGCCGACCGGGCTGATCCGCCAGCCCTGGTCCACCAGCTCCTGCGTGACGTCCTCGATGATGCGCAGCAACGGCTCCAGCTCCTCGCTGGGCCGGTTCAGGTTGTCGTTGGACAGCATCCAGACCGTGACGACCTCGACACCCGTCTCGCGGCACCAGCCGAGCAGCTCGGAGATCTTGTCCGCGCCCTTGCGGTGGCCCTTGGCCACGTCGCTCATGCCCATGGCACGCGCCCAGCGGCGATTGCCGTCGATGATCACCCCGACGTGCCGGGGAATGCTGTCCTTCGACAGCTTGGCCTCCAACCGGCGCTCATACAGCCGGTAGACCAGATCGCGCAGGCCCACGGAGTCCCTCCAGCGCTGGCGTGCCTCAGGTCGGATGACCTAACAGGCAATTATCACCGCGTTTCGCCCGTGCCCGTGCCTGAACGCGATAGTTCTTCACAACAGATGATCTCGGCCTCGTCGACCAGGCCACGAACGAAGCCCGCCAGCTCCGCCGACGTCAGCACCGCCCGCGCCCCCTGCCCGCCGGCGCCCCAGGCCTCCACGAACGCCCGCCGCGTCAACCGCCACGCGCCCCGCCCGCCCGGCCGCGGCTCCCACACCGGAATCGTACGCAACCAGCAGCCCAGCTCGCCCCCCGCCGCCCCGCCCCGCCGCGTCCGATACCGGAACGAGAACAGCTCCCCGCCCTCCGGGAACCGGTCATCCGGATCCGGCCACCGCCCCGCCTCCCCCTCGCCCCGCCGCGCCTCCTCCACACCGCCCGCCAGCCTCGCCAGCAGCCAGCCGCACCGCTCCCCGACCGTCCCGTACGGCAGCCCGTCACGCCACAACGCCAGCGTCACCTCGTACGGCCTGCCCGCCCTGTCCACGCACGCCACGGGCGTCACATCCAGCACCGACCCGTCCACACACCGCAATCCCCCCACCCCGCTCACCCTTCCCACCCAGCACCAACCAACCCCTTCCCCGGCAGGGCGTACGCAGCCGCAAGCAGGTGGGAGGGCACGCCCGCCCCCTGGCAGGACCGCCGCAGGCAGCCGGGAGGGCGCGCCTGCGGCCCAGCCGGCGCCGCCCGTCCTCACGCGCACGCCGGGGTCATCGGTGGCGGTGGGGGAGGAAACGGGCCCACCACGGGGGCTTGGGGGGCGGGAGGAGTTTGCCTTGGCTGGTGAGCCAGGCGGCGAAGTCGTCGGCGTCGGCGCGGTAGCCGGGCGGCGGGGTGATGCGGGAGGCGGCGTACGCGGCGAAGTCGGCGGCCAGGTCGGGCCCCGAGGCGGCGGCGGCGTCCGGGCGGAGCCTGGCCACGACGCTACGGCGTTTGGCGACGAGGCTGTTCGCCTGGATGCGCAGCCGTTCGGGGTCGAAGCCGTCGGGCGGGGGCGCGCCGGTGACCAGGGCGGCGATCAGCCGTTGCTGGGCCCGGGCGAGGTCGTCGCGCTCGCCGGTCATGCCAGTGCCGCCCGGATGCGGGAGAGCTCGGCGGCCAGGGCGTCGTCGCTGGGGTAGTGGTCGTCCCATTCGAGCAGGACGCCCGGCGGGTCGACGCGGGCGCGGAGCTGGGCGAGGACGTCGAGGACGGCATCGGGGACGGCCGTGGTGTGGGTGTCGTGCCAGACGCCGTCCCGTTCGTACCCGCCGGCCACGTGGACGTACGCGAGCCGTTCCAGGGGCAGGGTGTCGAGGGCGTGGGCGGCGTCGAGGCCGAGGTTGACCTGGTTGGTGTAGAGGTTGGCCACGTCGATCAGCAGGTGTACGCCGGTGCGTTCGACGAGTTCGGTGAGGAACTGGGCGTCGGTGAGCTCGTCGTCGGGCCAGCCGAAGAGGGCGGCGACGTTCTCCAGGGCGAGCGGCACGGGGAGGGCGTCCTGGGCCTGGCGGACGTTCTCGGTGACGACCTTGAGCGCGTCGCGGGTGCGGGGCACGGGCAGGAGGTGGCCGGCCTCGATGCCGCCCGCCCTGACGAACGCCAGGTGCTCGCTGACCAGCGGCGCGTCGAGGGCCTGGGCGCAGGCGGCGAGGTGGGCGAGCGTGGCGGGCGAGGGCGGTTCGGCGCCGCCGACGCCCAGGCTGACGCCGTGCGGGATGACGGGCAGGCCGCGTTCGCGCAGCAGCCGCAGTGAGTGCGGGAGTGCCGCCGGGCGCACGTTCTCGGCGATGACCTCCACGAACTCGACGCCCGGCAGCCGTTCGACGGTCAGGTCGATCTCCGCCCGCCAGCCGATCCCCACACCCAGCCGCCTCACGCACCCTCCCCGATCGTCAGGTTCCGGCGTCGCCGCCCATGAAACCGCCACCTGCCCGCCCGGGGAAACCCCCGGGCGGGTGACCTTCGTCCCTCCCGTCGTCCGGCGCCTGGTCAGCCGGTGGGCTGTCCGTCGCAGAGCGCCGCCTTGACGAGCCCGTCCAGCAGCTTCGGGTAGGCGGCCATGTCGAGTTCGGCGTCTCCGGCGGTCAGCGAGGCCGTCACGGTCCTGCCGCCGTCGGGCGAGCTGTACATCAACGCCGCGTAGCCCGCCGGGGGGCTGCCGTTGTGGTTGACCACGGTGCCGCAGCCGGGACCGAGGTCCTTGACGAACACCCCGAGGCCGTAGCGGCCGTAGAGGGGGTCGCTCTTGGCGTGCGGCTCGCGCATCTCGGTCAGCAGCCCGGGCGGCAGGAGCTTGCCGCCGTTGAGCGCGGAGAAGAACGTCCGGAGGTCCTCGGTGGTCGAGATCATGTCACCGGCCCCCGCCAGCAGGGTGTTGTTCTGGCGGGAGACGTCGGCCACCTTCCACTGGCCGGCGTCCTGGTAGCGGAAGTAGCCGTGGGCGTACGGGCCGGGCAGCCGGGTCCGGTCGCCCGGCACCACGGTGCCCGTCAGCCCGAGCGGCCGCACGACCCGCCGCTTCAGCTCCGCGTCGAACGAACGGCCGGTGACCTTCTCGATCAGCAGCATGGCCAGCGTGTAGTTGGTGTTGGAGTAGCTCCAGTCCGCCCCCGGCGCGAACTTCACCGGCTTGGACAGCGCGAACCGCACCAGCTCCTGCGGCCGGTAGGAGCGGAACCGGTTGTCCAGCCACTCCTTGCCCGTCGCGGGGAGACCGGGCACCCATGAGCCGTCGGGGGCGAGGTCGCCGGTGTAGTTGAACAGGCCGCTGGTGTGCTGCAGCAGCATGCGGACCGTGATCCGCCGGTCCAGCCCGAACTCGGGCAGGTAGCCGTCCACCGGGGAGTCCAGCCCGAGCTCGCCCTCGGCCACCAGTTGCAGCACCACGGTCGCGACGAAGGTCTTGGTGACGCTGCCCACCCAGGTGTGCCCGTTCGCGGGCGGCTTCGCGCTCGCGCCCAGCTTGCGCCGCCCGGCGCTGCCGGTCCACTCGCCCCGCTCGTCGCGCACGCGCACCTGCACGCCGAGGAACCCGGCGTCGACGAACGCCTGGACGGCCTGCTGCAGCTCCGGGCGGTCCTGGCCGGCGTCGTGCGACACGGCCGCGCTGCTGGTGGCGGCGGCCGCGCCCGGCGCGACAGCCGGGGGCGCGATGGCCCCGGCCAGCAGCCCGACCGCCAGCGCTGTGACCGCCATCGGCCGGAAGACGGTGGGCCGGCGTCTCGGCGCGCCGCCGTCGCGGCGGATCGTCCCGGTCGCTCCGGCGTGTCCTGCTGCGGAGGAGCCGTGGTTGCGTTGTTCCCTCATGACTGTCCCTGCCTACGGTGTTCGGTCCCAGGTGGCGGTCATGGACTGTCGTCAGCGACTCGCTGCACCGTCCATGACGTCCACGGTCGCCGGTCGCGCTGACGCCGGGCCGTCATCGGCCTGACGCCGCCGCTGACACGCGACTCCCGTACGGGACCGCGGGTGGCGGGGTCAGCCGCCGCCACAGCCTCCGCAACCGCCGCCGCAGCCGGAACCGCCGCCGCCGTCACCGCCTCCGCCTCCGCTGTCGCCGCTGCCGCCGCCGAAGTCGTTGCCGCCGACGCCGCCGCAACTGCCGCCCGCGCAGCTCGATCCGTACGGGACGTCCTGGCCTCGGCTGTCGAGCTCGGCTTCCAGCTCGGGGTCGCCCAGCTCGCCGAGGCCGTGCAGGGCGACGGGCACGGCGACCGGGACGGCGAGGGCGCCCATGCCGGACGCGGCGAGGACGCCCGCGGGGTGGGCGGAGCGGGCGAGGCGCAGGTGCTCGTGGGCGGTGTCCGTGAGCTGGTCGGCGAGCGCCCGCCGGCGGCCGTGCGCGATCAGGCCGGTGACGCCGGCCACGGCGAGGGCCGCCGCGCCGAACCCCACGACCAGCGTGTGCGGCACGGCCAGGAAGACGGCGAGCCCGGCCACGGCCAGGACGAGCGACACCGCCGACAGCGCCTTGAGCCGCCTGAGCAGCCGCCTGGCCGTCGCGTGGGAGCCGTCGGGCACCAGCAGCCCGTACCGGACGAGCTGGTGCCGCACGCTGTCCACGGCGGGGCCGTTGCCGACCTGGTGGCGTACGGAGGCGGCGGCCAGGCCCGTGGGCTGCGCCCGTACGGCGTCGAGGACGGCCCGCTCGACCGGCTCCTTCGGGCGGGTGGAGCCGGCGAGGCGGTGCAACTGGCCGCCGCGTGAGACGCGCAGCCGTTCGGAGCGGACCAGGACGGCGATGGCGGTGTTGACCACCCGTTTGGGCCCGCCCGCCAGGTAGGCCAGCTCGTAGGGGGTCAGGTCGCGGGTGCGGTCGCCGTCGCCGCCCGCGCGCCGCCGCCGGTCGAGTTCGGCCAGGGCGGAGACGGCCCGGGAGATGGGCACGGCCAGGGCGGCGCAGACGATCAGGGTGAGGACGAGCCCGGTGATGCTGTCCAAAGCGGCCTCCTCTTCGATGGAAGGTATCCGCGGACGACGCTGTCGTTGGAGAGACGATCGGCCCCGGCCGGACGGCTGTGCCGTGAAGGTCTCAAGAACCTATCCGCCGCCGCCGCAGCCGCCGCCACCCCCGCAGCCTCCGCCGCCGGAGGAGGAGTTGTCGGAGGAGGAGCTGCTGTCGCCGAAGCCCGACGAATGGTCGGCGTGGCTGCCGCAGACCCCGGTCGCGTCGCCGCCCGGGGCGCCTCTGGACAGCTCGTCAGTGATCACGGGGTCGCCGGCCGCGCCGAGCCCGTACAGGGCGACGGGAACGCCGACGGCCGCGGCGACGGACGTGCGGTCGCGGGCGGTGCGCGGGTGCGCCGAGCGCGCCGTCTTCAGGACCTGCCGCCCTTCGCGGGTGAGCACGGCGCGCAGCTTCTCGCGCTGGCGGAGGACCGTGGCGATCCCGTAGACCACGGTGAACAGGCTGATGGGCGTGAGGACGGAGACGTCGTCGGGGTCGCCCAGCAGACCGCCGGCGGTCAGGGCGACGTCGACGCCTATCACCACGAACAGCGCGGTCACCAGCAGGCGCATCCGGGAACGGGCGTGGTCGAGCGCGCCCTCGGGCACCAGCAGGCCGCGGCGGACGAGGCCGTCGGCCATCGCGGTCACCGCGCGGTCTTCGGCGAGCCCGCGCCGCACCTCCGCGGCGGTGCACCCGCCGGGCCTGGCCGCCAGGTAGTCGATCACCGCCTGCTCGACGGGCACGGGCGACGGCGCGGCGCCGTACACGAGGCTGACGCCGGCCCGTGAGACGCGGACGGCGCCGGCCGTCGCGAGGACGGTCAGCGCCGTGTTGACGGCCCGCCGGGGCCCGCCGGCCAGATAGGCCAGCTCATAGTGGGACAAGTGATGATCGATGCCGCTGGGCGGCTTCTCGGCGACCCGCCGTCGCGCGACGGCGACGTACGGCTCGGCGGCGATCAGGAGCACCGCCGCCACGAGGACGGCGACGATCGATAAGTTCATCCACGACTCCCCCGGGTGCGGTACGGCCAAGCTAGAACGGCCGCACCGCACGCGCAAGGTCAGGAGAGCCGGTCGAGGAGGGCGTTGTACTCCTCCCACAGTTCCTTGGGCAGATGGGTGCCGAAGGTGTCGAAGTGGGCGGGGATCAGCGCCGCCTCCTCGCGCCAGACCTCGCGGTCGACGGTGAGCAGCGTGCGCAGGTCCTCCTCGGGCAGGTCCAGGCCCTCGGTGTCGAGCGTCTCCGGCAGCAGGCCGATCGGCGTGGGCACGGCCTTGGCCTCGCCGTTGAGCCGGTCCACGATCCACTTCAGCACGCGGCTGTTCTCGCCGAAGCCGGGCCAGATGAACTTGCCCTCGGCGTTCTTGCGGAACCAGTTGACGTAGTAGATGCGCGGCAGCTTGGCGCCCTTGCGACGGCCGATCTTGATCCAGTGGCCGAAGTAGTCGCCCATGTTGTAGCCGCAGAACGGCAGCATGGCGAACGGGTCGTGGCGCAGCTCGCCGACCTTGCCCTCGGCGGCGGCGGTCTTCTCGGAGGCGACGTTGGCTCCGAGGAAGACGCCGTGCTCCCAGCTCAGCGACTCGGTCACGAGCGGCACCGCGGTGGCGCGGCGGCCGCCGAACAGGATCGCCGAGATGGGCACGCCCTTGGGGTCCTGCCATTCGGGGGCGATGGTCGGGCACTGCGAGGCGGGTGTGGTGAAGCGGGCGTTCGGGTGCGCCGCGGGCTCGCCGCTGCCGGGCGTCCAGGGACGGCCCTTCCAGTCGGTGAGGTGCGCGGGCGGCTCCTCGGTCAGGCCCTCCCACCACACGTCGCCGTCGTCGGTGAGCGCGACGTTGGTGAAGATGCTGTTGCCCCAGAGCGTCTTGACCGCGTTGGCGTTGGTGACCTGGCCGGTGCCGGGCGCGACGCCGAAGAAGCCGGCCTCGGGGTTGATGGCGTACAGGCGGCCGTCGTCGCCGAAGCGCATCCAGGCGATGTCGTCACCGACGGTCTCGACCTTCCAGCCGGGGATGGTCGGCTGGAGCATGGCCAGGTTCGTCTTGCCGCAGGCGCTCGGGAACGCGGCGGCGATGTAGCGGGTCTCGCCCGTGGGCGGAGTGAGCTTGAGGATGAGCATGTGCTCGGCCAGCCAGCCCTCGTCGCGGGCCATGGCGCTGGCGATGCGCAGCGCGTAGCACTTCTTGCCGAGCAGCGCGTTGCCGCCATAGCCGGAGCCGTAGGACCAGATCTCGCGGGTCTCCGGGAAGTGGCTGATGTACTTGGTGGAGCTGCACGGCCAGGCCACGTCGTCCTGGCCCGGCTCCAGGGGCGCGCCCACGCTGTGGACGGCCTTGACGAACTCGCCGCGCTCCTCGATGAGCCGCAGCGCCCGCTCGCCCATCCTGGTCATGATCCGCATCGAGACCGCGACGTACGGCGAGTCGGTGATCTCGACGCCGAGCTGGGAGATCTCGCCGCCCAGCGGTCCCATGCAGAACGGCACCACGTACATGGTGCGCCCGCGCATGCAGCCCTTGAACAGCTTGCCGAAGGTGCGGCGCATCTCGGCTGGAGCGATCCAGTTGTTGGTCGGGCCGGCGTCCTGCTCGCGCTCGGAGCAGATGAACGTACGGTCCTCCACCCGCGCCACGTCGCTCGGGTCGGACTTGGCGTAGAAGCTGTTGGGCCGCTTGGCCAGGCGGACGAACGTGCCCTGCTCCACGAGGAGGTTGGTCAGGCGCGTCCACTCCTCCTCGGAGCCGTCGCACCACTCGATCCGGTCCGGCTCGGTAAGGGTCGCTATCTCTTTCACCCACGCGGCCAATTCGCGATTGCTGGTCGGCGCGTGGACTTCCACGGAAACGGACACGACTGCGGCTCCTCCACTCTCTCAGGGCCCGCTCATCATTAACGACGACGGCACCCGAAAGCCAATTGGCATAGACCTCTGACTCGGGTGTCGCCGCAGGCAGCGGCCTCGACGATTGGGGGAGCCTACCCACCGGGACACGATTTAAAAGAAACTCGTCCGGGCACTGGTTCAGTCCAATCGGGATGGTCTAAACCAATTTCCGAAATGGTTTAGTCCATTGCCCGGACGGTTTTCCCTGCGTGCCTCAGGAATGCAGATCGGGGCCGGCGGAGCGAACGCGGTCGACGTGCTGGAGCGCGTCGCGCAACTCGGCCAGCCAGGTGTCGGTGTTGCGGCCGACGAGACGGACGCACCAGGCGAGGGCGTCACTGCGGCTGCGGGCCACGCCGGCGGCCACAAGCGTGTCGAGAACTTGCCGCTCAGATTGCCGCAATCTGGTCATAACGGGCACAGAGAGTGTGGTGAACATCACAGTCTCGCCGCCGCAGACGACGCCCCACGAGACCTTCTGCCGGAACCGGTGCTCGGCCTCCTTGGCGATCTCGATCCGCCGCTCGCGGGTCTCCTCGCGGAAGCGCCGGATCAGCCCCTCGACGAGCGCGGCCCGTTCGGCGTCGTCGGCGCCGGCCGGCGGGTCGGGCAGCGTGCCGAGCACCGCGATCTCCTCGCGGTCCCTGATGACCTCGGGCGCACCGGTGAACCAGCCCTCGGGGAGCCGCCCGGTGAACCAGCCGCGTATCTGCGCCGTCACATCATCGCTTGCCATGTAATCACCATTACACAGTTGCGTCCCGAATGCACGCGCCGAAGCCCATCGGGTATCCGTAGGGAGAACCGCTCAGACCCGCCCGGCGGCCTGCGGGCTCACCCGCACCACGCCGGCAAGGTTGCGGGTGCTGATCGGTGCGATCTTGACCACGTCGCCCGTGCGCGGCGCGTGCAGCATCTTGCCCTTGCCCCAGTAGATGGCCACGTGCGAGATGTAGGCCGGGTTGGTGGGGTCGTTGCGCCAGAACAGCAGGTCACCGGGCTGCGCCTGGGAGAGCGGCACCTGCGGGCCGGTCAGCCACTGCTGGTGCGTCACGCGCGGCATCCGCACCCCCGCCCGCGCGAAGGCCCACTGGACCAGCCCCGAGCAGTCGAAGGTGTCGGGCCCCTCGGCCCCCCACACGTACGGACGGCCGAGCTTGGAGGCGGCGGCCTCCAGCGCGACCGTGAGCTGCTCGCCGGTCATGAACGAGCCGGTCGGCCAGTTGCGCTCGCGCGCCCGCGTCGGCGGCAGGACCGGGTTGACCATGGCCGACTGGGTGCCCTTGGGCAGCAGCTTCATCACCCGGCGCTGGAGCTCGGCCGAGTTGGTCTTGGGCGCGCTGATGATGAGCGCGTTGTCGCGCGGCAGGCCGAGCGCCCGCCCGGTCTCCCGCGACACCACCGCGTCGACCGCGCCGAGCCCGGTGGTGGCGTAGGCGCCGATCCGCAGCGGCCCGCGCGGCCCGCTGACCCTGCTGTGCAGCGTCAGCCCGCCGTCGTTGCCGAGCACGAACGACACGGCCACGTCCCCGGCGGCCACGTTCGACCACAGCGGGTCGGAGGCGGCCGTCACCTTCGGGGTGTAGGCCCGGAACGTGGACGGCGACACCGCGAGCGTCTGCACCCGCTTGCCGTCGAGCGTGATGCTGGCGGCGTCGGCGAGCTCCATCGCCCGCACGCCGGGCACCTTGGCGATCTTGGCTAACTGCTTGGCGGTGAACGGCTTGCGCGTCACCACGAACAGGTGCGGCTTGTGCAGCGTGCCGAGCGGCTTGACCGGCTCGACCGTCCTCGTGCCGGCCATCAGGCTCTGCCGGGGCGCCGGGCGGGGACGTACGGGCTCGGCGGCGACGGGCTGCGGCGCGGGGCGCTCGATCTCCGCCAGCAGCAGCACGTCGGCCGTCAGCACGGCCACCAGCGCTACCACGATGAACGGGATCAGCCTGCGGTGGTCACGCCGCCTGGGGGTGTTGACCAGGAAGCTGAGGTCCTGCCGGATGCCCGAGGGGGCACGCGTGAACACCGCCGGGCCGTCGTGGGCCCGGCGGTGCCGGTCTGCGGGGGTCAGTTGCCGATGTACGGCACAGCCTCGAGGATCTCGACGGTGTTCTGGCGGCCGTTGGGCATGCTGTAGGTCGCCTTCTCACCGATCTTCTTGCCGTTGATCGCCGCGCCCAGCGGGGACTTGGGCGAGTAGACGTCGATCGGGGCGCCGCTCTCCTCGCGGGAGGCCAGCAGGAAGGTCACCTCGTCGTCGTCGCCCTCGAAGCGGATCGTCACGGTCATGCCGGGGCCGACCACGCCCTCGGTCTTGGGTGCCTCACCGACCTGCGCGCTGTCCAGGATCTGACGGAGGTGGAAGATCCGGGCCTCCATCTTGCCCTGCTCGTCCTTGGCTGCGTGGTAACCGCCGTTCTCCTTGAGGTCGCCCTCTTCACGGGCGGCCTCGATCTTCTTGGCGATGTCGACGCGCCCGGGCCCCGAGAGATATTCGTGCTCGGCCTTCAGGCGGTCGTACGCCTCCTGCGTCAGCCATGTGACGTTCTCATCGCGAGAGTCGGCCACGGGTTCTCCTTGCTTGCTTAGGGGGCCCTGAGATCACTGAAGGTCGCGTACGGTTGAATTGCGAAAGGCTAACAAGTCAACGGCTGGAACGCTTCCCCAAATGTCTCACTATACGAGATTGCAGTACTGGACGTGGACAGACGTCGCCTGGGCACTGGTGTCCAGGCGCTCCTTGCGGGGCTTACTACCCTCACCAGCCGGAATTCTTACTTCCTTGCTGCCTACTTCCCCGTGGTTCACGTCCGTGGCCCTGATCCGGCACACCGCCGAGCGGTCGTCGGGCTTGTGCACCGTGAAGGTTACCTCGGCCCGGGCCTGATCCTCGATCCGGAACGAGACCACCTGCGCCTTGGCGCCCGTCGCGGTGCCCGTCATCGACCACATCACGTAACCCCAGCCACCTGCGACGATGGCCACGAGCACCCCGATCACGACGTGCACGACGAGCCGGCCGCCCCGCTCGGGACGGTCCGGAAAGTCGGCGGGTGTGCCGAGAACGGGTCCGTTCCCGACATCTCTGGTGGCCATGGCGGAATCTCCCTGCACTCCCTGAGCGTTATCCGAGACAATTGTCGCCCGCGGGGGTCACGCCCTCGCGACCGCCCAGCAGAAACTAACCTCTCTGGGCAACTGATCGGTCCCTACTGAGGAGACATCGAGCCCGTGAGTGCACCGCTGAGGCTGATGGCCGTCCACGCCCACCCCGACGACGAGTCGAGCAAGGGCGCCGCCACGATGGCGCGATATGTCCGCGAAGGCGTTGACGTGCTGGTCTGCACGCTCACGGGCGGCGAGCGCGGCTCCGTGCTCAACGAGAAGATGGACCGGCCGGAGATCGTGGCCAACATCGCCGAGGTCCGCCGCGCGGAGATGGACCGGGCCCGCGAGATCCTGGGCGTGCAGCAGCGTTTCCTCGGCTTCGTCGACTCGGGGCTGCCGGAGAGCGAGGAGGAGGAGCTGCCCGAGGGCTGCTTCGCGCTGCAGAAGCTGGAGGACGCCTCGGCGCCGCTGGTGGCGGCCGTGCGCGAGTTCAGGCCGCACGTGATCATCACGTACGACGACGACGGCGGCTACCCGCACCCCGACCACATCATGACCAACCGCGTGTCGGTGGAGGCGTTCGAGGCGGCCGGCGACCCCGACCGCTACCCGGGCACCGGCGACCCGTGGCAGCCGCTCAAGCTCTACTACCACATGGGCTTCCACCGGGCCCGCTTCGAGGCGCTGCACGAGGCGATGACCGCGCGCGACATGGGCTCCCCGTACGCCGACTGGATCTCCCGCTGGGAGGACCGGCCGGCCAAGTGGGAGGTGACCACGAAGGTGCCGTGCGGCGAGTACTTCGCGATCCGCGACGAGGCGCTCAAGGCGCACGCCACCCAGGTCGACCCCGACGGCTGGTGGTTCGTCTGCCCGCGTGAGCTGCAGGAGGAGATCTGGCCGACGGAGGACTACCACCTGGCGCGCTCGCTGGTCGACACCGAGCTGCCGGAGGACGACCTGTTCGCCGGGATCCACGCCGAGGAGACCTCCCCCGCCTGCCACTGAGGCGCCGGTCGGAGCACCACCCCCAGGTGGCAGACTGGAGGTGTGACCGTTCTAGCAGCAGGTGACATCAGTCCGGGCATCCTCGGCTTCACCGTCGTGGCTCTCATCGGCTTCGCGCTCTATTTGCTGATCAAGTCGATGAACAAGCAGATCTCGAAGATCGAGGTGCCTTCCGAGGCCGAGCTTCGGCAGCAGGAAAGCGTGAAAAATGCCGATTGAAGTTGTCGACAACTCGGCGGAGAGCCGGTTCGAGGTTCTCGTCGACGGCAAGGTCGCCGGGTTCGCCGACTATCGCCTGCTGCCCACCAAGATCGTCTTCACCCACACCGAGGTCGCGCCCGAGCACGAGGGGCAGGGGCTGGCGGGCCGGATGGTCAAGCACGCCCTGGAGGCGGCGCGTGACACCGGCCTGACCGTGCAGCCGCTCTGCCCCTACGTGGCCTCCTACATCGAGCGCCACCCCGACTTCAAGAGCCTGCTCGGCGACCAGCCCGGCAGCTAGTCGGCGGGCGACCAGGCGCGTTCCAGCGCCATCGGCAGGCCCCACCAGCCGAGCGGCGTGAGCCTCTCGTCCTCGTCGACGATGCCGAGCTGCGCCCACAGCGCGACCACCGGCACGAACAGCGCCTCCGTCGCGTCGAGGTCGCCCGGGTCCTCGTCGTAGCCGTCGATGTCCTCCGACTCGGCGATGAGCACCGCGATCCGCTCCGGCGACGCGGGCGCGCCCGGCCCCAGCCGCGTCAGCGCGGCCACCGCGGCCAGCCAGTCGGCGTGCTGGAGCGCGCACAGGTTGGCCAGCACCGAGTCCTCGACGCTCACCTCCCGGTCGAGGTCGGCGAACTCCTCCAGCAGGTCGCTCTCCTCCGACAGGTCCGACACCGGCCCGGCGATGCCCGCCGCCACCGACAGCCACAGCTCCGCCTCGTCGACCGGCAGCGGCCGCTCGTCGAACCCGGCACAGGCCCGCAGCACGTTGCCCGGATAGCCGGGCTCGCCCAGCAGCTCGCGCAACCGGGTCGCCGCCCGGTCCAGCTCCGCGATCGGCAGCTCCGGCAGCTTGTCCAGCTCGCCGAGGATGCGCCGCAGCTCCGACAGCGCGAACGCCTCCTCCTCGTCGAACGCCGCGAACAGCTCCTCGTCCTGCTCGTCGCTGACCGCGAACCCGGGCACCCGCCCGTCGGCCAGCGGCGTGGCCAGCCACCGCTCCTGAAGCTCCTCGTACGCGCGCCGCGCGCCCTGGTCGCCGGCCGCCAGCGCGTCGGGGTCGATCTCGCCCGAGCGCACCCGCTCCTCCAGGTAGGCCACCAGCCGCCCGAACATCTCCTGCGCCACCGGCCCGCGCTCGTCCTCCTCCGGCCACACGAAGTAGCTCGGCGTCATGAGGATCGGCTCGGTGCCCGTCGACTCGACCCAGCGCTGCACGTCGCCCACCGTGGCGGCGCCCGACTCGATGGAGCTCAGCGCCGATCTGGCCGAGTCCCAGAACCGCACGGACAGCGGGTTGCCCGCGGCCATCATCGCCCGCCGCAGGTCGGGCAGCGCCACCAGCGCCACCCCGGAGGCCACGGCCAGCAGGGCGCGGGCGACGTCGCGCCGGGTGAGCGCGGCCGGTGCGCGCCCGGCGTGCGCGCAGACGAAGTCGAGATCCACGATCCGTAAACTACGCCCCCGCCGCCTTCGCAAACACCGGTCCGCCGATAACGGGTGGGTCCCGGGCGTGTGAGAGCCTGGCTGTGTGAACAGGCTCGCCGGCTCGACCTCTCCTTATCTGCTCCAGCATGCCGCCAATCCGGTCGATTGGTGGCCGTGGGGAGAGGAGGCGATGAGCGAGGCCCGGCGCCGCGACGTCCCGTTGCTGATCAGCGTCGGCTATTCGGCGTGTCACTGGTGTCACGTGATGGCGCACGAGAGCTTCGAGGACGAGGCCACCGCCCGGCTGATGAACGAGCACTACGTCAACGTCAAGGTCGACCGCGAGGAGCGGCCCGACGTCGACGCCGTCTACATGAGCGCCACGCAGGCCATGACGCAGCAGGGCGGCTGGCCGATGACGGTGTTCGCGACCCCCGACGGGCATCCTTTCTACTGCGGCACCTACTTCCCGCGCCCGCAGTTCCAGCGGCTGCTGCTGGGGCTGCACCAGGCCTGGACCGAGGACCGGCAGACCGTGCTCCAGCAGGGCGCGAAGGTCGTCGAGGTGCTCGGCTCAGGCACCACGCTGCCCAGCGGCCCGCTGCCGACGGCGCGGACGCTGGAGCAGGCCGTGGCCAACCTGCGCGAGTCGTACGACCCGGTCCGCGGCGGCTTCGGCGGCGCGCCGAAGTTCCCGCCGTCGATGGTGCTGGAGTTCCTGCTGCGCTCGGGCGAGCGCGAGATGAGCGGCCGCACGCTGGAGGCGATGGCCAGGGGCGGCCTGTACGACCAGCTCGGCGGCGGGTTCGCCCGCTACAGCGTCGACGCCGGCTGGGTGGTGCCGCACTTCGAGAAGATGCTCTACGACAACGCGCTGCTGCTGCGCGTCTACACCCACTGGTGGGTCGCCGGCGGCGGCCCACTGGCCCGGCGGATCGCGCTGGAGACGGCCGACTGGCTGCTGCGCGAGATGCGCACGCCCGAGGGCGGGTTCGCCTCGGCGCTCGACGCCGACAGCGAGGGCGAGGAGGGCAAGTTCTACGTCTGGACCCCCGACCAGCTCCGCGAGGTGCTCGGCGACGACGACGGCGCCTGGGCGGCCGGGGTGTTCGAGGTGACGGGCACGTTCGAGCACGGCACGTCGGTGCTGCAACTGCTGTCCGACCCCGCCGACACGGCCCGGCTCGACAGCGTGCGGGCCCGGCTGCTGGCCGCCCGCGAGGAGCGCGTACGGCCGGGCCGCGACGACAAGGTAGTGGCCGGCTGGACCGGGCTGGCGATCGCCGCGCTGGCCGAGACCGGGATCGTGTTCGACCGGCCCGACCTGGTCGAGGCCGCCACCTCGGCCGCCGTGCTGCTCCACGAGGTGCACGTCGAGGGCGACAGGCTGCTGCGCACCTCCCGCGACGGGCGGGCGGGGGCCAACGCTGGCGTGCTGGAGGACTACGCGAACCTGGCCGAGGGCCTGATCGCGCTGCACGGCGTGACCGGTGAGACGCGCTGGTTCCGGCTGGCGGAGACGCTGCTCGGCACCGTTCTCGACAGGTTCGGCGACGGGACGGGCGGCTTCTACGACACCGCCGACGACGCCGAGCGGCTGTTCCAGCGGCCCCAGGACCCGACCGACAACGCCACCCCGTCCGGCCAGTACGCGGCGGCGGGCGCGCTGCTGTCCTACGCCGCGCTGACCGGCTCGGCCCGGCACCGCGAGGCGGCCCACGCCGCGCTCGGCACCGTGTCGGTCCTGGCCGGCAAGCACGCCCGGTTCGCCGGGTGGGGGCTGGCCGTGGCGCGGGCGGCGCTCGACGGGCCGGTCGAGGTGGCGGTCGTCGGACCGCCGGACGACCCGCGCACCGCCGAGCTGCACAAGGCGGCCTACCTGGCGGGGGCGCCGGGCGCCGTCGTGGCGCTGGGCTCCGGGTCGACGCCTGACGCCGTGCCGCTGCTCCAAGGGCGCGGGCTGGTCGCCGGGGCGCCGGCCGCGTACGTGTGCGAGGGCTTCGCCTGCAAGCTGCCGGTCACCACGGCCGCCGACCTGCGGGCGCAGCTGGACCGCTCCGGGGGCTGACCGGGCACCAACAGGTTCCCAACACGCGCTCTCTAGCGTCGGGGTGAAACGCACCGACGGGGAGAGGCAGCGGATGAGCCGCAGAACGTTCCACAGCGGCCGGAGGGACGCCGGTCCCCACACGATCAGGACGTGTGGGCGGCCCGGCTAGAGGACGGGTTCCGGGCGGCCGCCGTCGTCGGGCGGGCCGCCCGTGGGCTCGGCCGGCGCCTGCGTCGGCGGGCCCTGCTGCTCGTCCGGGACGGTCGGCGACTGCTCGTCGGGCGTGTCGGGCTCGGTGGTGGGCTCGGGGATCGGCGGCTCGGTGGCGTCGGGCGAGTCGGGCGTCTCCGTCCACTCCTGCTCCGGCCCGTCGGTGGGCAGCGTCTCGGGCCGCCGCTGGTCGTGCTGGGGCTCGCCGTAGTCGGGCTGGTAGCCGTAGCGCGACGGCTCGGGGAAGCGCTCGACCGGCTCGCCCTCCATCGCCTCGGCCATGAACGCCCGCCAGATCCGCGCCGGGAGCTGGCCGCCGAACTGCACGCCGTAGCCGGGGATGCTCACGGTCTTGTTGTCGTCGCGGAACATGTCGACGGCCACGGCGAGCTGCGGCGTGAAGCCGTTGAACCACACCGAGCGGGAGTCGTCCGTGGTGCCCGTCTTGCCCGCGACCGGCCGGTCGTACAGCCGCGCCGCGGTGCCCGTGCCGTACTGGACGACCTGCTGCATCGCGTAGGTGGCGTCGGCGGCGGCCTGCTCGTTGACGGCGCGGGTGGCCTCGGGCTTGACGACGTCCTTCATGCCGTCGGCGTCGGTGACGCTCCTGACGACGTGCGTCTCCATGTGGACGCCGCCGTTGGCGAAGGTGGCGAAGCCGGAGGCGTTCTGCACGGCGCTGACCGAGGCCACGCCCAGCGGGAACGTGGCGGCCTGGACGTGCGGGGCGAGCTGGGCGGCCGGGATGCCCATCGCCTCGGCGGTGGCGGCGACCTTCTCGGGGCCGACCTTCTGCGCGAGGTCCACGAACGCGGTGTTGACCGAGTTCTGTGTGGCGGAGACCAGGTCGATCCGGCCGTAGGAGCGGCCGCTGTCGTTGGGGATGGGGTTGTCCGGGTCGGACGCCACCCGCATCGGCGAGTTGCCGTTGACCCTGGTCGACAGGCCGAACCCGTTGTCGAGCGCGGCGGCCAGCGTGTAGGGCTTGAACGTGGAGCCGGCCATCACCTTGGCCGAGAACGCGTTGTCGTACTTGGACTTGCTGGGGCTGCCGCCGTAGAAGGCGACGACCTCGCCGGTGGCCGGGTCGACGGCGGCCAGGCCGGTGCGCAGCTTCTTGGGCAGGTTGTCCGGCAGCGTCTCCTTGACGGCGCGTTCGGCGGCCGTCATGAGGTCCTTGTCGAACGTGGTGACGATCTTCAGGCCGCCGCCGTTGATGTCCTCGTCGGTGTAGCCGCGCCGGTTGAGCTCGGCGGTGACCTGCTCCAGCATGTACTGGGCCTGGCCCTTGAGCTGGAACGGCTTCTTGGGCGCCTTGAGCTTGGGGAACTTCTGCTCGGCGGCCTGGGCCGGGGTGAGCGCGCGGGTCTCCACCATGGCGTCGACGATCGCGCGCCAGCGGGCCTCGGCGGCGTCCAGGTCGGGGCCCTCGGGGTCGGCGAAGCGGCTCGGCTGCTGGATGACCGCGGCCAGGTAGGCGCCCTGGGCGATGCTCAGATCCTCGACGTCCTTGCCGAAGTACGCCTGGGCGGCGGCCTGGACGCCGTTGGCACCGCGCCCGAAGTAGATGGTGTTGAGGTACTGCTCCAGCACCCAGTCCTTGGACTTGGACTGGTCGACCTTCAGCGAGATCATGATCTCTTTGAACTTGCGGGTGACCGACCGTTCCTGGCTCAGGCCGCTGTAGTAGTTGCGGACGAGCTGCTGGGTGATGGTCGAGCCGCCCTGGAGCTGCTGCCCGGTGAGCGTGGACCACAGCGCCCTGGTCGTGCCCTTGACCGAGACGCCGCCGTCCTCGTAGAAGGAGCGGTTCTCGGCGGCGATGACGGCGTCGCGCACGTGCTCGGGCACCTTGTCCAGGGTGACGACCCGGCGGTTCATGCCCTGGCGGGCGATGACGCTCTTGCCGTCGCGGTAGTAGATGACCGAGCCCTGGGCGGTGGCGTCCTTCTGCGTGCTGTCGGGAATGGGCGTCATCGCCCACGCGATGCCGAACAGCGCGGCCAGCACGACGAGGCCGGCACCGGCCGTGATCAGCAGGAATCGCAGCAACCGCCGCTTTCGCATCGTGCCGCCCTCCCCTGGTCCTCGGCGCGAACGTCAAGGGTAAACGATCGATAACGGTGCATCGTCCTGAGCCGATGCTACGACCGTTGGCCCTCCCTGCGCGGGACATCGGCCACCAAAGGCAACACTCGGTACGGAACAGGGGTGTCCAGGGCGATGATCGAAGAAGTCCGGAGAACTCCCTGCACACCGACGATCTGGTCGATGACGCGCTGCAGGTCGGAGTTGGTCCGGGCGACCACCCGGCAGAGCAGGTCGCTGCCTCCGGTGATGGTGTGCACCTCCAGCACCTCGGGGATGAGCGCCAGCCGGTCGGCCACCGGGTCGTGCCCGGCGACCTGCCGGATCTCCATCAGGACGAAAGCGGTGACGTCGTAGCCCAGCCCCACGGTCGACACGTCGGGACCGAATCCGGTGATGACGCCCCGGGCGATCAGCCGGTCGAGCCGGGCCTGCACGGTGCCGCGGGCGACCCCGAGCCGGCGCGAGCACTCCAGCACCCCCAGCCTCGGCTCGGCGGCGAGCAGAGCGATGAGGCGCGCGTCGAGGTGGTCAATAGTCACAGGTTCTCCGGTGCTTCACACCCAGGATTGGGCAGATTGTCCACTCATCTACGTAACTCTTGCACAACTCGCCCAGGTAAATCGAGAGTTAGTGGCATGAGTGATGTCTTTCCGGTCAACGGCATGGATGCAGTGGTCTTCGCCGTAGGCAACGCCAAGCAGGCCGCCCACTACTACTCCACGGCGTTCGGCATGAAGCTGACCGCCTACCGAGGGCCCGAGAACGGCAGCCGGGACGAGGTGGCCTACGTGCTGACCTCGGGCAGCGCCACGTTCGAGTTCCGGGGCGCCGTACGGGCGGGCACCGGGGTGTCCGCGCACGTGGCCGCGCACGGTGACGGAGTCATCGACCTGGCCATCCAGGTGCCGGACGTCGAGGCGGCCTACCAGCACGCCGTCTCGCACGGCGCCCGCGGCCTCGACGAGCCGTACACGGTGGAGGACGAGCACGGCAAGGTCGTGCTCGCGGCGATCGCCACCTACGGCGAGACCCGCCACACGCTCGTCGACAGGTCCAACTACGGCGGCCCCTACCTGCCCGGTTACGTCGCCGCCGACCCGCTGGTCGCCCCGCCCGCCACCAAGTCCGGCCGGCTCTTCCAGGCCGTCGACCACTGCGTCGGCAACGTGGAGCTCGGCAAGATGGACGAGTGGGTGGAGTTCTACCGCAACGTCATGGGCTTCACGAACATGGCCGAGTTCGTCGGCGACGACATCGCCACCGAATACTCGGCGCTGATGTCCAAGGTCGTGGCCGACGGCACCCGCAAGGTCAAGTTCCCGCTCAACGAGCCGGCCGTCAGCCGCAGGAAGTCGCAGATCGACGAGTACCTGGAGTTCTACGGCGGCCCCGGCGTGCAGCACATCGCGCTGGCCACCAACGACATCCTGACCACCGTCGACCACATGCGGGCGGCCGGGGTGGAGTTCCTCGACACCCCCGACTCCTACTACGAGGACCCGGAGCTGCGGGCCCGCATCGGCAACGTGCGCGCGCCGATCGAGGAGCTGCACAAGCGCAAGATCCTCGTCGACCGGGACGAGGACGGCTACCTGCTGCAGATCTTCACCAAGCCGGTGCAGGACCGCCCGACGGTATTCTTCGAGCTCATCGAGCGCCACGGCTCGCTCGGTTTCGGCAAGGGCAACTTCAAGGCGCTGTTCGAGGCCATCGAGCGCGAGCAGGAGCGCAGGGGCAACCTCTGAACCGGTGGTGATCAGCGGCTCCTTCGTGGATGCTTACGTTACGTAAGTTGACGATCACGAAGGGGAGCCGCGTCATGAGGCACACCAGGAGGCGGGCCGCGGCGCTGGCCGCCCTGATGAGCGTGCTCGCGTGCGGGCCGTCCGACGGGGCGGCCCGCGACGAGGGCCCGGCGGGGGCCCGGGCGGGCGCGGCGGGCATCGGCGACGCCGACTTCCCCACCGACGGCAACGGCGGCTACGACGTCGCCCACTACGCGCTCAAGCTCGGCTACACGCCCGCGAGCAAGCAGCTCGACGGCGAGGCCACGATCCGCGCCACGGCCACGGCGCCGCTGTCGCGGTTCAACCTCGACCTCAGGGGCCTCACCGTGCACGGGGTCTGGGTCGACGGGACCACCGCCACGTTCACCCGGGCCGGCGACGAGCTCACGGTCGTCCCGGCCCGCCCGCTGGCCCGCGGCGTGCCGTTCATCGCCAGGGTCTCCTACTCCGGAGTGCCCGAGCCGGTGCGCAACTCCACCAACCTGGGCACCTACGGCTTCGTCCCGACCCCCGACGGGGCGTTCGTGGCGTGCGAGCCCAACGGCGCCAAGACCTGGTTCCCCGGCAACGACCACCCCGCCGACAAGGCGGCCTTCGACTTCGAGATCACCGTGCCCGAGGGCGTGACCGCGCTGGCCAACGGCGAGCTGCGCGGCGAGCCGCGCACCAGCGAGGGCAGGACGACGTTCCGGTGGCGCGAGACGCACCCGATGACCACCTACCTGGCCACCGCCACCATCGGGAAGTTCCACCTCAAGAAGGGCACCACGACGGGCGGCATCCCCAACCTGGCGGCCGTCGACCCCAGGTTCCGCTCCACGCTGGAGAAGTTCCACCGGGTCTCGGGGGAGATCACCGACTACTGGAGCACGGTCTTCGGCCGCTACCCGTTCGGCTCGACCGGGGGCGTGGTCGACGACTTCTCCGCCGGCTACGCGCTGGAGAACCAGACCAAGCCGATCTACGGCGGCTTCGAGCCCGACGACGGCATCATCGCGCACGAGCTGGCCCACCAGTGGTTCGGCAACAGCCTCAGCATCAAGCGGTGGAAGGATCTGTGGCTCAACGAGGGCTTCGCCACCTACGCCGAGTGGCTGTGGTCGGAGCACAAGGGCCGGCGCACCGCCGACGCCCTGTTCGCCTCCTACCACGCCCGTCCGGCCACCGACCCGATCTGGTCCTACCCGCCCGGCCGGGCCAGGCCCGCCGACCTGTTCAACGAGTCCGTCTACACGCGGGGCGGCATGACGCTGCACGCGCTGCGCCGGGCCATCGGCGACCGGACGTTCTTCACCCTGCTCAAGACCTGGGCCGCCGAGCACCGCTACGGCAGCGTCACCACCGAGCAGTTCGTGGCGCTGGCCGAACGCCTGTCGGGCAAGCAGCTCGACGCGCTCTTCGACGCCTGGCTCTTCCAGCCGCGCCGCCCGGCATGATCTTCTTGCCGCACTTCGGGCATCGAAGTATGGTGCCCGCATGCCGAAGGGATCGACGGGCCTGAGCGAGCAGGCTTACTTCGTGCTCGCCTCGCTCCTCGACGGGCCGCTCCACGGGCACGCGATTCTCAAGCGGGTGGTGGAGCTGTCCGACGGCCGGATCACGCTGGCGGTCGGCACCCTCTACGGCGCGCTCGACCGGCTCGCGGCCAACGGCGTCATCGAGGTCGAGCGCGAGGAGATCGTCAACGGCCGCAAGCGCCGCTACTTCCGCATCACCGACGACGGCACCGGCCTGGTCCAGGCCGAGGCCCGGCGCATGCAGCAGGCCGCCGCCGTGGTGACCCGGCGGCACCTGGGGGCGACGGCGGGATGAGCCCGCTGGAGCGGCACTACCGGTTACTCCTGCGGGCCTACCCCTCCGGCTACCGCTCCGACCACGGCGACGAGCTGCTCGACGTCCTCCTCGACGCCGCCGGACCCGGCCGGGCCCGCCCGCCGGCGCGCGAGGCGGGCGCCCTGCTGCTGGGCGGGATGCGCGCCCGGCTCACCGAGTCGGCCGCCGGCCCGGCCTGGGCCGACGGCCTGCATCTCGGCGTGCTGGCGCTGTCGCTGGTCAACCTGGCCGCGCTGATCCCGTACACGGCCGAGACCGGCCTGTGGACGGCGCTGGCGGCGCTCGGCTTCCTCGCCGTCCTGCGCGGCCGCGTCGGGCTCGCGCTGCCGGTCATGATGCTCACCGGCAGCAAGGCCGTGGCGGTCACGCTCGGGCAGCCCTGGCTCGACCGCACGCTCCTGCCGGTCTTCCCGGGCGGCCCGTGGGCGGACGGCCCCGCCCTGTACGGCAACGCCGGGCCGGTCGCCACGGCCACCTCCGGCGCGCTGGTGGTGCTGGGGCTGCTCGTGCTGGCCGCACGAGGCGAACGGCCACGGCCGCGGTCGTGGTGGTGGCCGGCCGTCCTGCCGGTGGCCGCCGGGCTGGACCCCGGCTGGGACGACCTGGCGAGCCCGAGCGCGCAGACCGTCGTCCGGGTCGTCCTGGAGGCGGCGCTGCTGGTGACCGCCGTCTACGCGGGCCGCCTGACGCGCGACGGCCGCTGGGCGATCGCCGCCGCCGTCTACCTGCTGCCGGCCACGGCGGTGCTCGGCGAGCACCTGTCCCTGGCCTCCCGCCAGGAGATCGCCCACTGGGCGCTGCTGGCCGTCCTCACCGCGGCCTCGGCGGTCGCCCCGGCGACCGCGCGGCGAAGGCTCGTCCTGTGAGGGCCCTCGCGCTCGTCGTGCTCCTCGCCCTGGCCGGCTGTACGGTCTCCAGCGCCGAGGCCGGCGGCACCGGCAAGCGGTGGCGCTGGGAGAGCCTGAAGGCCGCCTGCATGGCCGAGCGCGGCTTCAAGTACGAGATGTGGGTGCCGGACCGCACGCTGACGCCCGAAGCCCTGCGGCGCGCCGACGGCCACTACGCGTCGATGCGGCGGCACCGGGAGAGGTACGGCCACGGCGTCTTCTCCGGCTACGTCCACCGCACCACGCAGGAGGCCGGGGGTGTGGACCTGCACCCCTCCTTCCCCAACGACCGCTACATCTCCGCCCTGTCCGCCAGCCAGCAGACGGCCTACCACCAGGCCGACCAGGAGTGCTTCACCCGCGCGGTCAAGGCCGTGCTCGGCAGGGACGTCACCGCCGTCGACGACCTCCACCGGCTGCACGGGGCGGCGCACCGGGCCCTCGACGAGCGCGAGTTCGACAGCGACCCCCGCCTCGTGGCCCTGGCGCGCGACTACGCGGCCTGCCTGCGCGCGAAGGGATACCCGGTGTCCACGGAGAAGCCGAGCCAGATCAGCCACCTGGAGGAGGAGCGCTTCCGGGCCAAGCTGTCGGCACTGGGCCGGGAGCAGAACCCCGGCGCCGAGCCCGGCATGGAGGTCATGCCCACGCTCACTCGCGAGGAGGCCATGCCCCACCTGCGCGAGGAGATCAGCTCGGCGCTCGACGACCTCGAATGCGGCAAGGAGTTCTTCCCCGCCTACCACCCCCGGCACCGGGTCGCCACGGACCGGCTCCGGGACGAGTGGGGCCTGGGCTCCTAGCGCTCCTCCGTCAGCACCAGGGCCGCCGCCCCCACCAGCCCGGCCTCCTGGCCGAGCGCCGCGGGCAGGACGCGCAGGCGGCGGGCGAAGGCCATCCTGGCGTGCTCGCGCAGCGCCTCCTCCAGCGGCCCGAACAGCGGCTCGCCCGCCTGGGACAGCCCGCCGCCGATGGTGACCAGGTCCAGGTCGCACAGGTGGGTGGCGGAGGCGATGGCGATGCCGAGCGCCCGCCCGGCCCGGCGCATCGCCGCGAGCGCCACCTCGTCCCCGGCCAGGGCGTCGGCGGCCAGCGCCCGGCCGGTCACCGCGCGGTCCTCCCGGTAGAGGCCGTGGCCCGCGGAGGCGGTGCCGGGCGTCCAGCCGCGGGCCAGCGCCCACTCGGTGAGGGCGGGGCCGCGCGCGACGGCCTCCAGGCAGCCGTGGCCGCCGCATCCGCAGGGCGGGCCGCCGTCGGGTTCGACCACGATGTGGCCGATGTGCCCGGCGTTGCCGGTGCCGCCGTCGATGAGCCTGCCGCCGAGGATCAGACCGCCGCCCACGCCGGTGGACACCACCATGCCGAGCATGTCGGCGACGCCCCGGCCGGCGCCTCGCCAGTGTTCGGCCAGGGCCACGCAGACGGCGTCGTTGTGGATGCGTACGGGAAGGCCGGGGAAGCGGCCGGAAAGCCGGGCGCGCAGCGGGAAGTCGCGCCAGCCGGGGATGTTGAGCGGTGAGACCTCGCCCGAGGGCCAGGTCATCGGGCCGCCGCAGCCGATGCCGACGCCGGTCACGCCGGCGGCGAGCGGTTCGACGAGGCCGGCGAGGGTCTTCCACAGGGTCTCGGCGTCGGCGTCCTGCGGGGTGGCCGCGCGGAGGGTGCGCAGCACGGCGCCGTCGTGGTCCACGTGTGCGGCGGCCATCTTGGTGCCGCCGATGTCGAGGGCGAGGATCACCCGCCGCTCGCCGAGGAGAAGACCAGCACGGAGGCGGTGAAGCCGTGGACGTGGTTGTGGCCGGCGACCGGGCCGACCTCGCCGGCGGCGAAGAAGCCCGCCACGCCGATCGGCCCGAGCGTGTCGCGCAGCGCGACGGGGTCGTGGTCGGCAGTGCCGAACATCGCCGATCCGCGCCCGTTGCAGGAGAACAGCAGCGCCCCGTCGACGCGGCCGAGCTCTTCCCGGTGCGCGTCGAGGACGTCGTACAGGTCCTCGTCGGCGGTGGCGGCGTCGCGCACCTGGAAGCGGACGGTCCGCCCGATGTCCACGATGTCGCCGATGGCCACGGCCTCCCGCTCCGGGTCGATGCCGATCACGCCTCTGATGAGGAAGTCGCCGCGTTCGTGCCGTTCGGCGTACTCGTCCATGGCGAGGCCGATCTGCAGCCCGGCGGCGACCAGTTCGCGGTCGTCCTCGTCCAGGTCGCTGACGATGTCCTCCAGTCGGGACAGGGCGGGCTGGCCGGCGAGCTCCAGCAGCAGGTTCTCCTCGCAGCGGGTGACGACCATGCTCGGCCCGATCGGGCGGCAGCCCTGGCTGACCACGGTGCTCACCCGGATGGCGCCGCTGATGAGCACGCCGATGGCGCCCTCGGTGTAGACCTCGCCGTCGGCGAACAGGCGTACCGATCCCCTGCCCTGGAGGCCGTTGGCCAGCCCGCCGACCAGCGGCAGGTCGCCCAGCACCTCCGACGAGCGCTCGACGAACGCGTCGGTGGGGAAGGAGTACGGGTCGGCGAGCAGGATCGCCACGTGGTCGTCGGCCGTCCGCTCGGGCAGCCCGACCACCACGAACCTGTCCTCGGCCGTGAGCGTCTCCAGCGCGAACGTGGTCAGCTCGGCCCCGTCGAGGGTGGCCGCCCACGCGCTCACGGCGGGCGTCAGCTCCACGCCCTGCCCGTCGCCGATCACGCCGGTGGCGCTGCAACCGATCACGTGCGCCTCGGGGGCCATCCGCATCGCCCGCTCCCCCGCCCTGGCGACGTCCTCGGGATCGTCGCCGCAGATGAAGAAGCAGACCAGGTCGGCCTGACCGCTGAGCCTCGCCAGGGCCTGGCCGACAGCCCTCTCCGCGGCTTCGACCAGGTCGGAATCCACGGCGAGGCCGTCGGCGAAGCGGCTCGTCATGACTGCCACGCCTCTCGCCTCCCTCGGCAGGTCCAAGTTCCCTAGGCCCGATTCTCCCCACTAAAGGGACAAGCACGCACACGAACCGCCACGCAATGGTCAAGATCCGAAATCTCCGCCAGATGCGAAACCCCTGCCACTTCGCGCGCCGGGGACGTAGGGTCGATCCCGTGCATCAGCCTCGTATCCTCCGCGAGTTGCGAGAGAGCGGCCACGTTCATCGCACCGTCAAAGCCGAGGTCCGCGAAAACCTGCTGGTCAAGCTCAGAGCGGGCGAGCCCCGTTTTCCCGGCATCGTGGGCTTCGACGACTCCGTCCTGCCCCATCTCGAACGCGCCCTGCTCGCCGGGCACGACCTGGTCCTGCTCGGTGAGCGCGGCCAGGGCAAGACCCGGCTCATCCGCACGGTCACCGGCCTGCTCGACGAGTGGACCCCGGTGGTCGAGGGCTGCGAGATCAACGACCACCCGTACGCGCCCGCCTGCGGACGCTGCCGGGCCCTCGCGGCCGAGCTGGGCGACGAGCTGCCGGTGGCGTGGAAGCACCGCGACGAGCGCTACGGCGAGAAGCTCGCCACCCCCGACACCTCCGTCGGCGACCTGATCGGCGACATCGACCCGATCAAGATCGCCGAGGGGCGCAGGCTGGGCGACCCCGAGACCGTGCACTACGGCCTGGTCCCGCGCACCAACCGGGGCGTCTTCTCCGTCAACGAGCTGCCCGACCTGGCCGAGCGCATCCAGGTGTCGCTGCTCAACGTGCTGGAGGAGCGCGACATCCAGGTCCGCGGCTACAACCTGCGGCTGCCGCTCGACATCCTGCTCATCGCCAGCGCCAACCCCGAGGACTACACCAACAGGGGCCGGATCATCACCCCGCTGAAGGACCGCTTCGGCGCCGAGATCCGCACCCACTACCCGCTCACGATCGAGGACGAGCTGACGCTGATCCGGCAGGAGTCCGTGCCGGACATCGGCGCCGACGTCCCGGAGCACCTCGTCGAGGTGATCGCCCGCTTCACCCGGCTGGTCCGCGAGTCCACGGCCGTCGACGCCCGCTCCGGCGTGTCGGCGCGCTTCTCGATCGCCGCCGCCGAGACCGCCGCGGCCTCGGCCGTGCGCAGGGCCGCGATCACCGGCGAGGACCAGGCCGTGACCCGGGTGTGCGACCTGGCGCCGGTCGTCCACAGCCTGCGCGGCAAGGTGGAGTTCGAGGTCAGCGAGGAGGGCAGGGAGACCGAGATCCTGGCCCACCTGCTGCGCCGCGCCACGGCCGAGACGTTCCGCACCCGGCTGGGCGCGATGGACCTGTCGCCGCTGACCGACAAGTTCGCCGAGGGCGCCCAGGTGGAGTCGGGCGAGCTGGTCGCCGCCGGCGAGCTGCTGCGCCGCATCGGCCCCGTCGACGGCCTGGCCAAGATCATGTCGAAGCTCGGCATGGGAGCCGGCGACGAGTCCCCCGGGCACGCGGCGGCGGCGCTGGAGTTCGCGATGGAGGGCCTCTACCTCATGCGCCGGCTGTCGAAGGACGACCTCGACGGAGTCGCCGTCTACCGGACGTGAACATTCGGGCGGTTCCGCACGTCGTAATGGACGACTGACCGTTTCGTCCGGGGGGAACCGCCCATGCGACTGCTCGCCAGCGCCACCACCGCCCTCGCCCTGTGCGCCCTGAGCGCCTACGCCATCCCCGCCTCGGCGGAGACCTCTCCTCAGGTCGTGTACGGCTACGCCTGGTCCGACGGCGCCGGCCACTTGCGCATCCTGCCGCAGTCGGCCACGGCCGTCCGCAAGAGCTACCGGCTCAAGGCCATCCGGGGGGCCAAGGAGCTGCGCCTCGGCTACACCAAGGCCGCCTACCTGCGCGTCGCGGTCGCCTGCGGCCTGAAGGAGACCGAGGGCCGGGTCGCGCTCGACGCCAAGAACTTCGGCCGGACCCGGTGCGGGGCCGCCGACCTGTCCGACAGCCTCGCGTCCGGCCCCGTCGCGGTACGCGTCCACCACACCGGCGGCCAGGCGGTCAAGGTCACCGAGTTCCTGCCGTACCCGTCGAAGCTCAGCGTCGTGCGCGGCACGGTCAAGCGGGCCGGCGACCGGACGCTGCTGTTCACCAGGGGCGGCACGACCGTCAAGCTCGGCTACACGCACGCGCTCGCCTTCAGCCGCGTCACCTCCCGGTGCGGCGCGGGCTGGCTAACCGGCAGGCCGGTCAACGCCGACCGCGACGGCCTGGGCACCAAGCACTGCGGCGCGGGTGACTTCACCGCCGCGCTGAAGAAGCTGCGCCACCCGGTGCTGGTCCAGATCGACTATCAGCCGCGCAGCGGCCAGGTGTTCCAGGTGTGGGAGGTGTTCGGCGACGCATAGCAGGGCATCTCGGGTTAGCGTGGGTGCGTGACGGCCTACCGCTATGGCGAGTACCACGATGGCCCCGACCCCCTGGCCCCGCCGTACGACGTGCGCGCGGCACTCGACGAGATGGGCGACGCCATCCTGTCCGGCTCCACGCCCGTCCACGCCCTGCGCGACCTGCTCAAGCGCGGCCTGCCGGGCGCCCAGGACCGGCGCGGCCTGGACGACATGCTCAGGGAGGTCCGGCGGCGCCGCCGCGACCTTCGTGAGAGCGGCAGGCTCGACGGCACGCTGGAGAAGGCCAGGGCGCTGCTGGACAAGGCCATCGGGCAGGAGCGCGCCGAGCTGTTCCCCGACCCGGCCGACGACGCCCGGCTGCGCGAGGCCGAGCTCGACGCGCTGCCGGACGACACGGCCGGGGCCATCCAGGAGCTGAGCACCTACCGGTGGCGCTCGGAGGCCGCCAGGCAGACCTTCGAGGAGCTGCGCGACCTGCTGCGGCGCGAGGTGCTGGACGCCCAGTTCAGGGGGCTGCGCGAGGCGCTGGCGAACCCCGACCCGGCGGCGATGGAACGGGTCCGCCGGATGATGGCCGACCTGAACGACATGCTGGAGAAGGACGCCCGTGGCGAGCACACGCAGGCGGATTTCGACTCCTTCATGGCGAAATATGGTGACCTCTTTCCGGAGAAGCCGCGCAACCTCGACGAGCTCGTCGACATCCTCGCCCGGCGGGCCGCCGCCACCCAGCGCATGCTCGCCTCGATGACCCCGCGCCAGCGCGAGGAACTCGGCAACCTCATGAGCCAGACCCTCGACCAGGCCGGGCTCGCCGACCAGATGCGGCGGCTCGGCGAGGCCCTGTACGCGCGCCGCCCCGACCTCGCCTGGGACGCCACCGAACGGCTGACCGGCGAGGAGCCCCTGGGCATGGGCGACGCCGTCACCGCCCTGGAGGAGCTGGCCGACCTCAGCGGGCTGGAGAGCGCGCTGCGCCAGGACTACCCCGGGGCCCGGCTCGACGACATCGACGAGGCCGCCGTGCGCCGCGCCCTCGGCCGCTCGGCGGTCGACGATCTCGAAGCGCTCAAGCGCATCGAACGGGAGCTGGAGGAGCAGGGCTACCTGCTGCGCCGCCGCGGCAAGCTGGAGCTCACGCCCAAGGCGGTGCGGCGGCTCGGCGAGACCGCGCTGCGCCGCGTCTTCTCCTCGCTCGACGCCGGCCGCCGCGGCGACCACGACCAGCACGACGCGGGCTCGGCGGGCGAGCTCACCGGGTCGTCCCGGCCGTGGCGCTTCGGCGACGAGCAGCCCGTCGACGTCGTCCGCACCCTGGTCAACGCCGTCCGCGCCGGCGGCCTGCGTACGGACCCGGCAGGCGGGGGGCGTACGGCGGTGAAGCTGTCCGTGGACGACTTCGAGGTGGCCGAGACCGAGCGGCGCAGCGCCGCCGCCGTCTGCCTGCTCGTCGACCTGTCCTACTCGATGGCCCTGCGCGGCACCTGGGCCGCCGCCAAGCAGACCGCGCTCGCCCTGCAGGCCCTGGTCGCCTCCAAGTTCCCGCAGGACGCCGTGCAGATCATCGGCTTCTCCAACTACGCCCGGGTGCTGCAGCCCGACGAGCTGGCCGGGCTCGACTGGGACATGGTCCAGGGCACCAACCTGCACCACGCGCTGCTGATCGCCGGGCGGCACCTCGACCGCCACCCCGACTTCGAGCCCGTCGTGCTCGTCGTCACCGACGGCGAGCCGACCGCGCACCTGCTGCGCAACGGCCGCTCGGCGTTCGAGTGGCCGCCCTCGCCGGAGACGCTGGAGCTCACGCTGGCCGAGGTCGACAAGATGACCAGGCGCCGGGCCACGATCAACGTCTTCATGCTGGCCGGGGACGACCGGCTCAAGGAGTTCGTCGACGAGGTGGCGCGGCGCAACGGCGGGCGCGTCTTCTCGCCCAGCGCCGACCGGCTCGGCGAGTACGTGGTGAGCGACTTCCTGCGGGTGCGACGGGCGCGTTAGGCCTCGACGAGCCGCGCGTAGAAGTCGAGCGCGACGTCGAACCCGTCACGGCAGTTGCGGTGCGAGCGGTAGCAGGGCCGCCAGGCGCTGCTCGCGCCCACCCCGGCGCGGGCGTCCGCGAGCGCCGCGGGCACCCGCTCCGGCCGGGGCAGCAGCCCGCCGCCGAGATAGCGGACGCCGGACAGCTCCGTGTGCTGACCCGGGGCGCCGGAGACGAAGCGGCCCAGCCGCCAGCCGCTCTCCTCGTCCCACACCAGCGCGGCGCCGTCGGCGAGCCTGACGGTCGCCTCACGCGGCTCGCACGGGCCCTCCCACCAGCCGTCGGCCTCGGCGCCGAGCAGCCCGACGACCCGGCGCACGTAGCAGACCGGCTGCTGCAGCCACTCGTCGGAATACGGCTCGACGTGCTTGATGGCCACGGACGGCACCCCCTTGTGCCCAAACGGTAAGGAAAGACCAGCGGCCATCCACCTTACCCGGGGCGAACTTATTCCGTTGCCAAGCCGTCTAGTCATTACGGACGATATTTACGTCCGGCGGATTCACATCCGGCAGGGGGGAAAGGAGGGGTGTCCCATGCTCGCCATGATTGTCCTGATCCTGGTGATGGTCGTCACCATCGCCGTCACCGAGCTCATCATGCTCGGCTCCCCTGACGGCAAAGAGAGTGTCGAGTCCCCCACCGAGATCGTCGGCGACTAGTCTCTTCCGCATGACGGACCTGCTTCTGTGGCTGCACATCGGTTTCGCGATCTTCACGATCGGGCCGATCACCGCCGCCACCCACGCCGCGCCGCGCGCGATCCGTACGAAGAACGTGCCCGTCGTCCGCACCATCCAGCGCATGACCAGGATCTACAGCGTCGGCTCGCTGGGCGTGCTGGTCTTCGGCATCGTGCTCGGCGTGGTGATGGGCGGCGGGCTGCTCGGCGCCTGGTACATGACGGCGTCGATGACGCTGTTCATCGTCGCCATCGTGCTGCTCGTCATCGTCGACCGCGACCTGCGCGGCGCCGTCCAGGCCCTGGAGAGCGAGGCCGCGGACGACGACGCGAAGGTGCAGGTCGGCCGGATCGCCGCCATCAGCGGCCTGCTGACCGTGATCTGGCTGGTGATCCTCTTCCTGATGGTCGTGCCGGGCAGCTAGCCGAGCGCCCGCGTCAGGTCGGCGAGCAGGTCGTCGATCGTCTCGATGCCGACCGACAGGCGCACCAGGTCGCCGGGCACCTCCAGGGGCGAGCCCGCCGCCGAGGCGTGCGTCATCCGGCCCGGGTGCTCGATGAGCGACTCCACGCCGCCCAGCGACTCGCCGAGCGTGAACAGCTCGGTCCGGTCGCAGATCGCGACGGCCTCCTCCTCACCGCCCGCCACCCGGAACGACACCATGCCGCCGAACCGCTTCATCTGCTTGGCGGCGACCTCGTGGCCGGGGTGCTCGCCCAGCCCCGGATAGAGCACCTGCGTCACGCGCGGGTGCGCGAGCAGCAGGTCGACGACCCGCTCGGCGTTGTCGCAGTGGCGGTCCATACGCACGCCCAGCGTCTTGAGCCCGCGCAGCGTCAGCCAGGCGTCGAACGGCCCGGCCACCGCCCCCATCGCGTTCTGGTGGTAGGCGAGCTCGTCGCCGAGCCCCCGGTCGCGGGCGATCAGCGCACCGCCGACGACGTCGGAGTGGCCGCCCACGTACTTGGTCGTCGAGTGCACGACCACGTCCGCGCCCAGCGAGAGCGGCTGCTGGAGGTACGGCGAGGCGAAGGTGTTGTCGACGACCAGGAGCGAGCCGTTGTCGTGGGCGAGCTGGGCGAGCGCGGCGATGTCGGCGATGCCGAGCAGCGGGTTGGTCGGCGTCTCGACCCACACGACCCGCGTCTTCTGCGTCATCGCCGCGGCCACCGCGTCGAGGTCGCCCAGCGGGACCGGGTCGTAGTGCAGGTCCCAGCGCTCGTTCACCTTGGCGAACAGCCGATAGGTGCCGCCGTAGGCGTCGTTGGGGATGATCACGTGATCCTGGGGCTTGCACACAGCGCGCAGCAGCGTGTCCTCGGCGGCCAGCCCGGAGGCGAACGCCAGCCCGCGCGCCCCGCCCTCCACGGCGGCCAGCGCCTCTTCCAGGGCGGTCCTGGTCGGGTTGGCCGACCTGCTGTACTCGTAGCCGGAGCGCAGGCCGCCCACGCCGTCCTGCTTGTAGGTGGACGTGGCGTATATCGGGGGCACCACGGCGCCGGTCACGGGGTCAGGCTCCTGACCTGCGTGGATCGCCAGGGTTTCGAAACCGTTGGTCATACGGCCACGGTAACGGACGCGGCGCGCCGTTCCTCCTCCCGCTCCTGGGGTGGGGCGACGTGGATGTGCCTGCCGCTCTGCCCCTGGGCTTCCTCGCCGTTGATGCGCGACAGCAGGACCGGGTCCGACAGCGCCAGCAGCACCCCGATGACCAGCCCCACACCCAGCAGTACGAATCCGATGAAGACCATGCCTCCATGCTGCGCCGCGCGCCCCCGCCGCCACCTCGGCTGAAGGGCCGGTCCCTCGGCCCTGGGGTCGGCCGATCGGTCGATACGAGCTGTCCGACTTGCGGCTTAGGCTCAAGGCCGTGGGGGAATCCAAACGCGCCGTCTACTGGATCCGCCGGCTGAGCGAGATCGCGATGCTCGGCTGGCTGGGCATGATGCTCATGCTCGACCTGGTCATCGCCGTCGGCGCGGGCGGGCTGCAGTTCCTCGCGGTGCTGTGCGGCGTCGCCGGCATCACCGCCGTGGTGCTGCGCCGCCGCTACCGCATCGAGTCCTACGCCGCCCTGCTCGGCCTGTCGTTCCTGTCCTCGCTGATCCTCTCGCTCGACGGCGTCCAGGGCGTGCCCGGCACCGCCGAGACCGGCGCGATGCTCATCCTGATCATCGGCGTGCTCCGCCACGTCGAACCCGTGCGCAACGCCGCCATCCTCGCCTGCGCCGGACTGGTCGTCCTGATGGCCGAGACGATCTGGCGCTCCGGGGGCAACGAGGCGTTCGTCTTCTCCTTCATGCTGTTCGTCGGCTGGTCGACGGTCGCGGGGGCCGGCGGCTACCTGCGCTTCCAGCAGGAACGCCGCAACGAGGCCGTCCACTCCGTACGCCGCGCCGAACGGCTGGAGCTCGCCCGGGAGCTGCACGACCTGGTCGCCCACCACATCACCGGCATCGTCGTGCAGGCCCAGGCCGCCCGCACCGTCGCGCAGACCAGCCCGGACGCCGTCGTGCCCGCCCTCGACGCCATCGCATCCGCCGGCAGCGAGGCGCTCACCTCGATGCGCCGCATGGTCACGGTCCTGCGCGCCGAGGAGGCCTCGCGCACCCCCGGCACCTCGCTGGGCGACCTGCGGCTGCTCACCGAGCGGTTCTCGGCGGAGGGGCCGAAGGTCGCCTTCGAGATCGGGCCCGGGCTCGGCGACGGCACGCTGGCGCCCGAGGTGATCACGACGCTGCACCGGGTGCTGCTGGAGGCGCTCACCAACGTCCGCAAGCACGCGCCGCACACGCGGTGGATCGAGGCGTCGCTCAAGCGGTACGAGGCCGCCGTGGTGCTGCGGGTGCGCAACTACGGCTCCGCCGCCGACCCCCGCGTGGCCCGGCTGGGCGGCGGCTTCGGGCTGGTCGGCATGGCCGAGCGCGTCGAGGCCCTCGGCGGCCGCCTCCGCGCCGGCCCCACCCCCCAGGGCGCCTGGGAAGTCCTGGCCGAGTTCCCCACCTGAGCCCCGGGCCTCACGCCGTGCCGGAGACGCCGTCCGCTGCGCTGGGCGGTGGGGTGCCTGGCGCGGCACGCGGGGCGCGGGTGGCTCCGGTGGCGTGTGCCTGGCGGAAGCGGTCGTCGCCCAGGGCGGCCCGGGCCGTGGCGGTGATGCGGTCGACGTCGAAGCGCTCCCCCGCGGCCAGCGGCGTGCCGACCGACCGCCTGAGGGCCGCGGCCTCGCCGAGCAGCTCGGCGGCTCGTACGGCGTCGCCCGCCAGGGCCTCGGCCCCGGCCAGCCCTTCGAGCGCCAGCGCGACCGCCCGCGGGTCGCCCGACGCCCGCGCCGCCGCGTGGCCCGCCCGCTGCCGGGCCGCCGCCGTCTCCGCGTCGCCGCGCTGCTCGGCGGCGAACCCCAGCTCCGCCAGCACGAACGCGATCCCCGGCGTCCCGCGCACCTCCTCCAGCCAGCCGAGCCAGGGCAGCAGCAGCGCCTCGGCCTCCGCGTGGCGTCCGCGCCGCCGGGCGCTCATGGCCAGCCCGAGCACGGCGTGCTCCTCGGCCGACTTGTACGACTGCTCCACGGCCAGCCTGCGGGCCCGCTCGTGGTAGTCGTCGGCCCGCGCGTAGTCGCCCTCCAGCAGCGCCACCCGGCCCACCGCCGACAGCCGGAACGCCACCTCGAACCCGAGCTCCTCGGCCAGCTCCAGCGCCTCCTCCCGCAGCCGGGCGGCCTCGGCGTAGTCGCCGCGCATCTCGGCCAGCCGGTCGAGCGCGTCCATAGCCTCGATGCGCCCCCACCCGTCGCCCAGCTCGCGGAAGATCGCCAGGCTGCGCTCGCCGTCGCGCCGCATCGCGTCCAGGTCGGAGCGCACGGCCGCGAGCTTGGCCCGTAGCTGGAGCGCCGCCGCGACGCCCCAGCGGTCGCCGAGCTCCTCGAACGCGCGCAGCGCCCGCTCCACGGCCTCCTCGTGCGCCCGCTGGTCGCCGTACGCCCAGCGCACCTGTGCCGGGAGCCAGTCGGCCAGCGCCCGCCCCGCCCGGTCGAGCCCGTCGCGGCGGATGGCGGGCGCCGACTCCCCGATGGCCAGCGTCATCCCGGCCAGCCACACGGACGCCACGGCCGCCTCACGTTCCTGCTCCGGCCCGGCGCCGGGCGGCGTGGCGGCCAGCGCGGCGGCGATGGACCTGCGTGCCTCGCCGAGCCTGCCGCGCAGGAACCAGTACCAGGCCAGCGCGTTGACCAGCCGCAACGGCCGCGGCCCGGCGAGCGCGAGCCGGAAGTTGGCCGCCTCCCGGTCGAGCCGGTCCAGCCATTCGCGCTGGCGGCTCCCCCGCAGCTCGGCCCGTTCGGCGAGGGCCGTGTAGTAGCGCGCGTGCCGCTCGCGGATCGTCTCCTGCTCCCCGGCCTCCCGCAGCCGCTCGGCGCAGTAGGCGGCCACGGACTCCAGCAGCCCGTAGCGCGGCCCCGGCGTGACGAGCGACCGGTCGACCAGCCGGGCGAGCGCGTCGAGCACGTCCACGCCCGGCTCCGCGCACACCTCCTCGGCCGCCTCCAGCGTGCACCCGTCGGCGTGCGCGGCCAGCCGGCGCAGCACGATCCGCTCGTGCTCGGGCAGCAGCTCCCAGCTCCAGTCGAGGGTCGCCCGCAGGGTCCGCTGCCGGGCGGGCGCGTCCCGCATGCCGGCGGTCAGCACCCGGAACCGGTCGTCCAGCCGGTGGGCCACCTCCTCCACGCCGAGCGCCCGCACCCGCGTGGCGGCCAGCTCCAGGGCGAGCGGGATGCCGTCGAGCCGCCGGCAGATCGTGGCGACGGCGGGCCCGGCCTCGATCCCGGCCCGCGCCGTGAACAGGCGCACCGCCGCCGCCTCGGTGAGCGGCTGTACGACGCGGACGACCTCGCCGGTGACGCCGAGCGGCTCCTGGGCCGTGGCCAGCACGCGCAGCCCAGGCGCGGCCCGCAGCAGCGCGGACACCACCTCGGCGGCCTGCTCGACCAGGTGCTCGCAGTTGTCCGCCACCAGCAGGGCGTCCTTGCCCGCCAGCGCCCCGGCCAGCCGTTCCACCAGCCCGGCCGCGCCGTCGTCGCGCACGCCCAGCGTGGCGGCCAGCGCCTCGCCCACGTCGGCGGCCCCGGCCAGCTCCACCAGCCATGCCTCCCCGGCCGTCGGCGGCCGTACGCCCCGGGCGGTCTCCAGGGCGAGGCGCGTCTTCCCCACCCCGCCGGGCCCGGTCAGCGTCACCAGCCGGTGGGCGGCCAGCAGCCCGGCGACCTCGGCCACCTCCGCGTCCCGCCCGATCAGGTCCCCCACCGGAGCGGGCAGGTTCCCCCGCCCGGGCGGTCCGGCGGCGGGGCCCGGTTCGCGCGCGGCCGGCCCGCGTCCCGTGGGCGGGGCCGTGCGGGCCGTGCCGTCGGCTTCGGAGGGGAGGGCGGGGTCCTGGCGGAGTACGGCCTGGTAGAGGGCCGAGAGAGCGGGTGAGGGGTCCACGCCGAGCTCGTCGGCCAGGCGTTCGCGCAGCGCGGTGAACGCGGCCAGCGCCTCGCCCTGCCGCCCGCCCCGGTAGAGGCTGCGCATGTGGGCGGCGACGAGCCGTTCGCGCAACGGGTGCGCGGCGACGAGCCCGCCCAGGTCGACGCGTGCCCCGAGCGCGAGCCGTACCTCCGCCTGCTCCTCCAGCGCCGTGAGGCGCAGCTCCTCCAGGCGGGCGATCTCCGCCTGGGCGAACCCGTCGTCGGCGAAGTCGGCGTACGCGGCCCCCCGCCACAGGCTCAGCGCCTCGTCGAGCTGCGCGGCGCGCTCCTCGGCCCCGGCGGCCTGCCGCAGGCACAGCTCGCGGAAGCGGTCGGCGTCGACGTCGGCGGCGGGGAGCCGGTAGCCGGCGGGCCCGTGCACGACGAGCCGGGGGTCGCCGAGCGCGCGGCGGAGCTGGGAGACCCGGGCCTGGAGGGTGCCGGCGGGGTTGCGCGGCGGCCGTTCGCCCCACAGGTCGTCGACGAGCCGGTCCACCGGCACGGGCGCGCCGCCGTGGACGAGCAGGTCGGCGAGCAGCGCCCGGACCTTGGCCTCGGGCACGCGCACCGTACCGCCGTCGTCGTCCCACACGGCCAGCGGGCCGAGCACCCCGAATCGCACCACGTCAGTGCCAACCCGTAGCGGACCGGAAGGAATTCCGAAGCGCTCGCGGTCAGGGTGAACCCATGAGTGAAGTGACGATGATCGGCCTCGGGCCGATGGGCGCGACGATGGCCGAGACGTTCCTGGCCGCGGGCCATGACGTGACGGTGTGGAACCGTACGGCGAGCAAGGCGGACCCGCTGGTGGCCCGGGGGGCCAAGTGGGCGGACTCGCCGGTGACGGGCGAGCTGCTGGTGGTGAGCCAGATCAGCTATCAGGCGATGTACGACAGCTTCGGCGACGCCAGGCTGGACGGGAAGGTGGTGGTCAATCTCTCCTCGGACACGCCGCAGGCGTTGCGGGAGGCGGCCGAGTGGGTGGCCGGGCGGGGCGGCACGCTGGTGACGGGCGGGATCATGGTGCCGCCGCCCGGCATCGGCAAGCCCGGCGCGTACGCCTTCTACAGCGGCCCCAAGCCGATCCTCGACCGGCACGCGAGCACGCTGGAGGCGCTGTCTGAGGTCACGTACGTGGGCCACGACCAGGGTCTGGCGATGATGTACTACCAGGCGCAGCTGCTGGTCTTCTGGTCGTCGCTGACGAGCTACATGCACGCGATGGCGCTGCTGCGCACGGCCGGGGTGGCGCCGTCGGAGTTCGTGCCGTTCGCCCGGGAGACGTTCACCGGCCTGGGCTCCGACGGGCCGATGGGCTTCGCGAAGATCCTGGCCGAGGAGTTCGAGGCCGGCGTCTACCCGGGCGAGCTGAACAGCCTGCACATGCAGGCCGAGGGGCTCGGCCACGCCGTGGCGGCGCTGGAGGATGCAGGGCTGGAGACCACGGTGCCGCAGGCCCTGCGCCGGCTGTTCCAGCGCGCCGACGCCGAGGGGCGCGGCCATGAGGGCCTGGGCACCGTGATCAAGTCGATCATGAAGCCCTAACGGCCGGCCAGGAACGCGAGCAGGTCCTGCCGGGTGAGCAGCCCGGCGGGCTTGCCGTCCTCCAGCACCACGGCGGCGTCGGCCTTCTCCAGCACCTCGACCGCGCGGGACACGGGTTCGCCGCTGCCGATCATGGGCAGTGGCGACGACATGTGCTGCGAGATCAGGTCGTCGGAGGAGAGCTTGCCGTGGTAGAGGGCCTCCAGCAGGTCGCGCTCGACGATGGAGCCGACCACCTCGGCCGCCATGACGGGCGGCTCCTCCTTCATGACCGGGAGCTGCGACACCGAGTATTCGCGCATGATCGAGATGGCGGTGCCGACGGACTCGTGCGGGTGGGCGTGCACGAACTCCGGCAGCCCCGGCCCCTTGCGGGCGAGCACGTCGCCGACCCGGCCCTCCTCCGAGGCGGTGGTCAGGAAGCCGTAGTCGGCCATCCAGTCGTCGTTGAAGATCTTCGACAGGTAGCCGCGCCCGCCGTCGGGCAACAGCACCACGACGGTGTCGTCGGGCCCGGCCTTGGCCGCCACCTGGAGCGCCGCGACCACGGCCATCCCGCACGAGCCGCCGACGAGCAGCCCCTCCTCGCGGGCGAGCCTGCGGGTCATGTTGAAGGAGTCGCGGTCGGACACCGCGATGATCTCGTCGCAGATGTCCGTGTCGTAGGTGGCCGGCCAGATGTCCTCGCCGACCCCCTCGACCAGGTACGGCCTGCCGGAGCCGCCCGAGTAGACGGAGCCCTCGGGGTCGGCGCCGATGATCCGGACGCGGCCGTCGGACACCTCCTTGAGGTAGCGGCCGGTGCCGCTGATCGTGCCGCCGGTGCCGATGCCCGCGACGAAGTGCGTGATGCCGCCGTCGGTCTGCTCCCACAGCTCGGGGCCGGTGGAGTGGTAGTGGGACTCGGGGTTGTTGACGTTGGAGTACTGGTCGGGCTTCCAGGCGTTGGGGATCTCGCGGGCCAGCCGGTCGGAGACCGAGTAGTAGGACTCCGGGTGGTCGGGCGAGACCGCGGTCGGGCACACGACGACCTCCGCGCCGTAGGCCCGCAGGACGGAGATCTTGTCACCGGCGACCTTGTCCGGCACCACGAACAGGCACCGGTAGCCCTTCTGCTGGGCCACGATGGCCAGGCCGACGCCGGTGTTGCCCGAGGTCGGCTCGACGATCACGCCGCCGGGGCGCAGCTCGCCGGACGCCTCGGCGGCCTCGATCATGCGGACCGCGATCCGGTCCTTGACCGATCCGCCGGGGTTGAAATATTCGACCTTGGCGAGCACCTGGGCCGGCAACCCCGCCGAGACCTTGTGCAGCCGGACGAGCGGAGTGTTGCCCATCAGCTCGACCAGGGAATCATAAACGCGCACCGAGGTGTTCACCTTCTTTACCGAAGCTTGGTCAGCTGGTCCGGGGCCGAGATCCCGTACGGTTGGCAGGCCCTCGGCTAGTTTCATGCAAACGCTACCGCCGAGTTCGGTTGGGAGGACACACGTGGTCTGGCCAGCGGGCATGGCGCGTGCGGCGCGCAGGATCGCGACAGCCGCCGCGCTGGGGGGAGGAGGCCTGACGGCGCTCGGCGCGACCGCCTACGGCCTGCTGATCGCGGAGGGCATGCTGGCCCGCAAGACGATCGGGCGCCCGCACGGCATGGACGGCCCGTTCTCCGACGGCGACTACGGCGACTTCCCCGGCGAGCCGCTCAAGCTGGCCATGCTGGGCGACTCCACCTCTGTCGGCCTGGGCCTCACCGATCCGGGCAAGACCCCCGGGGTGCTGATCGCGTGCGGCCTCGCCGCCGTCGCCGAGCGTCCGGTACGGTTGCGCGTCGTCGGCAAGTCGGGCGCGGCCTCGGCCGAGCTGGCCGAGCAAGTGGACGCCGCGCTCGAACTCCGCCCCGACGTGGCCGTGATCTTCGTGGGCGCCAACGACGTCATCACCCAGACCTCGCCCGCCACCGCCGTGCGCCACCTGACCAAGGCCGTCAGGCGGCTGCGTGAGGCCGGGGCCGAGGTGGTCGTCGGCACCTGCCCCGACCTGGGCACGGTCCGGCCCATCGCGCAGCCGCTGCGCTGGGTGGCGCGGCGGTGGAGCCGCCAGATCGCCGCCGCCCAGACGGTCGGCGTGGTCGACGCGGGCGGCCGTACGGTGGCGTTCGCCGACCTCCTCGGCGAGGAATTCCACGCAAATCCGGGCGAAATGTTCGGACCGGATCGTTTCCATCCATCTGACCGAGGTTACGCCCAGGCCGCTTACGCGGTGCTACCTTCTGTATGCGCCGCGCTAGGACTGTGGCCCGAGCCTCGGCCCGCGCGCGGCGAAGGACTGCAACCGATCTACCTTGCGGCGGCCACGGCCGCGGAGGAGCCCGGCACCGAGGTTTCCGCGACCCGGGTCGACGGGCGGGCCAGCGGCACCCACGGCAAGTGGGCCAACCTGTTCCGCCGTCGCCTCGGGGAGGGGCTGAACGACGCCTGAACCCGGTCACCCTCCGAGCCGGGGCCGTCACTCGTCGTCCACCTTTGGAGTGAATTGCCCGTGCTCCGGCCTCTCGCGAAACCGGCTCTCGCCCTCGCCGGAACCCTGGCCCTGGCCGGCTGTTCCAACAGCGATGCAGCCACAGCCAGCTTCCCGACCTGGCACAACAACGAGATCAACGCCGTCAGCCGGATGGCCGCCGCCGGCGGGGTGGTCACCGCCACCGCCATGAAGCCCGACGGCACGCTGGAGACCGTCACCCTCGACCAGGCCAGCGGCAGGAAACTCTGGGCCCACCCCGCCACCATGGCGGGCCGCCTGCCCGGCATGGGCGTCTCGCCCCCCGCCCTCGTCGACACCGGCAAGGGCGCCGTCATCGCCGCACTCGACCCCGCCAAGAAGGGCCGCTGGAACGCCACCCTCATCACCCGCGACGCCCGCACCGGCAAGCAGCTGTGGACCCGGCCCATCCACTCCACCTTCGGCCCCCAGCGCTGCGGCCCCTACCTCTGCCTGTCGGAGCACACCGCCCTGTCCAAGGCCCGCGTCGTCGTCCTCGACCCCGCCACCGGCAAGCTCATGTGGAAGCTGCCCGGCATCGCCGAGGTCGAATGGTCCGACGCGAGCCGGGTCCTCATGCTCCGGCTCGCCGCCAACCCCATGATCGAGTCGTACGACCTCAAGACCGGCAAGCTCCAGTGGCAGCAGCCGATCGAGCAGGCGCTCGGCCCCGGCATCGACATGTCCGGCGGCTGGGCGTTCGGCTCGACCGGCGACAACCTGATCGGCTACGTCGCCCCCTACACCAACACCAAGACGAAGAAGGTCTCGGCGTTCGGGCTGTTCTCCATCAAGATCGGCGACGGCACGATCAACTGGATGCGGCCCTCCGTCGTGCGCGTCTACCCCTCGGGCAGCCCCGGCTTCGCCCCCGTCGTCCGGCCCGTCGACCAGCAGGGCGCCTACGGCGGCTTCGCCCGGCTCGACTCCGAGACCGGCCGCGTCGTCGGCCAGATCACCGCCTCCGACGTGCCCGGCTCCGGCTGGTGGCTGGCCTTCCCCAGCCGGATGGAGAAGCTCGGCTTCCTCAAGCACGGCCACAAGGGGTCCGCCTTCGACCTCGTCACCGGCAAGTCCGTCCCCGTCGACGACCAGCGCGGCTGGTCCTTCTGCGTCACCGACCCCAAGCCCCTCCCGCTGCGCGGCCAGGCCCCGGGCTTCTACTCCACGGCCGCGCTGTGCGAGTACGACCTGGCCACCGGCAAGCGCGTGCGCGGCGCGGCGACCCCGCCCGCCTGGTACACCGGCAGCCAGGACGGCTGGCGGCTCTGGCGCGACGAGAAGGGCCACGTCCACGCCACCAACGACCGCACCGCCACCGCCCCCGGCATGTACGGCTGACCTTCCCGCACGGCCCCTGAACGGCCCTGAACGCCCCTGAACGGCCCCGCTCTCCGAAGAACCCGGAGGGCGGGGCGTGATGACTCGGAGGTATTGGAATATAGTTCTAGTCACTGTGCTGACAAAGGAGGGGCCATGCCCGAGGCAGTCATCGTCGCAACCGCCCGCTCGCCCATCGGACGGGCCGGCAAGGGGTCGCTCAAGGAGATCCGCCCCGACGACCTGACCGTCCAGATGATCAAGGCCGCGCTCGCCAAGGTGCCCCAGCTCGACCCGGGGACGATCGACGACATCATGCTCGGCTGCGGCCTGCCCGGCGGCGAGCAGGGCTTCAACATGGCCCGCGTCGTGGCGGTGCTGCTCGGCCTGGACGGCGTGCCGGGCACCACGGTCACCCGCTACTGCTCCTCGTCGCTCCAGACGACGCGGATGGCGTTCCACGCGATCAAGGCCGGCGAGGGCGACGTGTTCATCTCGGCCGGCGTGGAGACGGTGTCGCGGTTCGCCAAGGGCAACTCCGACGCCTGGCCCGACACGATGAACCCGCTGTTCGGCGAGGCGCGGGCCAGGACGAAGGCGTTCGCCGAGGGCGGCCGCACCTGGCACGACCCGCGCGAGGACGGGACGGTCCCCGACATCTACGTGGCGATGGGCCAGACGGCGGAGAACCTGGCCCAGCTCAAGGGGATCAGCCGCAAGGAGCAGGACGAGTTCGGCGTGCGGTCGCAGAACCTGGCCGAGAAGGCGCTGGCCGACGGCTTCTGGCAGAAGGACATCACGCCGGTGACGCTGCCCGACGGCACCGTGGTGAGCAAGGACGACGGCCCGCGTGCCGGCACCACGTACGAGAAGGTCGCGGCGCTGCAGCCGGTCTTCCGCCCCGACGGCACGGTCACGGCGGGCAACTGCTGCGCGCTCAACGACGGCGCGGCGGCGGTCGTGGTGATGAGCGACGTGAAGGCGGCCGAGCTGGGCATCACGCCGCTGGCCCGGATCGTGTCGACGGGCGTCACGGGCCTGTCGCCGGAGATCATGGGGCTCGGCCCGGTGGAGGCGAGCAAGCAGGCGCTGGCACGCGCCGGCATGGCGATCGAGGACGTCGACCTGGTCGAGATCAACGAGGCGTTCGCCGCCCAGGTGATCCCGTCCTACCAGGACCTGGGCATCGACCTGGACCGCCTGAACGTCAACGGCGGCGCGATCGCCGTCGGTCACCCGTTCGGCATGACGGGCGCCCGCATCACCTCCACGCTGATCAACAGCCTCCAGCACCACGACAAGAGCATCGGACTGGAGACGATGTGCGTCGGCGGCGGCCAGGGCATGGCGATGATCCTGGAGCGCCTGAGCTGATCCGCCCGGCGGGCGTCCTCGCGGCGCCCGCCGGATCTCCGGTACGGGACGGTCAGCGGTGGACGTCGGGGCCGGCCCGGTCCAGGGTGATGCGCATGACGACGCGGCGCTCGCGCCTCATCGCCTCGCGGTAGTCGTCCCAGTCGGGATGCTCGCCGGAGATGCCGCGGTAGTAGGCGACCAGGTCGTCCATGGCCTCCGGCAGCGAGACGATCTCGGCGGTGCCTTCGACCTGCACCCATTCGCCGAAGAAGCCGTCGGTGAAGGCGCAGACGGCGACCCTGGGGTCGCGGCGGGCGTTGCGCGTCTTGGCTGCGGCCTCCCTCGTGCTCACGACGACGCGCCCGGCGTCGTCGACCCCCACGACCACCGGCGACATCTGCGGGCGGCCGTCGGCGTGCGTGGTCAGGAGGATGGCCCGGTGGTTGCGGGCCAGAAAGTCACGTGCTCTGTCGAGGTCCATGCGGCCATGATCGCGTGCTCGCTTCCGTGGGTGCCAGCACGCGCGGCCGTGTCATGGGTCCGCGCCCGTGCGGGGCACGGGCGCGGGTCGACGACGAGGGCTTAGATGAAGCCCATGCGGTTACGGCGGTGCCGCTCGTGTTCGTGCACGATCGCGGCGGCGTAGCCGTGGGTCAGCCCGTGCTCGTCGGCGAGCCAGTTGGCCCGCTCGTCACATCTCAGGAACGACGGGCCGTTGTCGATGGCTTGGAACCACTCGGGGAGTTCGCGTCCCGTGATGGCAGGGACTCTGGCGATGAGCTTGGTCTGCGTCTCCGGTGAGTGGTTCAAGGACATGGGCACCTCCACGGATTAAGGCCTTTTGTTGACACTGCAACACAGGCAGAGATATGGCAAGGCCCCAAGCCCGGAGGATCTTGTCACGGCGGGTAGATTTCCGGTCGCGCAGCGAAAGGGCCCCGCCGGTCACCGGCGGGGCCCTTTCCGTGACGGTCCGGGGGTCAGTCGCTACTGGTGAAGTAGGACAGGAACCGGAGCACCTCCAGGTAGATCCAGACCAGGCTCAGCGTGAGCCCGAAGGCGCACTGCCAGGCGAACTTCTCCGGGGCGCCCTGCTTGACGCCCTGCTCGATGGCGTCGAAGTCGAGGAGCAGGAAGAAGCAGCCGAGCAGGATCATCGCGGCGCTGAACACGTAGCCGAGCGGGCCGGCCTCGCGCAGCCCGAGCCCGCCATCGACGAAGAGGCCGGCCAGCAGGTTGACCAGGACCAGGCCGAGCGCGGCGATCGCGGCGGCGATCACGAACTTGACCATCTTCGGGGTGACGCGGACGATGCGCAGCGTGTAGACGGCCAGCATGCCGGCGAACGCCATCGCGGTGCCGAGGACCGCCTGCACCACAATGCCGCTGATCGCGCCCTCGAAGACCCGGCTGAGCGCGCCGAGGAAGACGCCTTCGAAGACGGCGTAGCCGAGGATCAGCGCCGGGTTGGTGCTCTGCTTGAACGAGGCGATGAGGCCGAGCACCAGCGCGACGATGGCCGCGCCGATGGCCACGCCCATGGACACGTTGAGATACCACGCCGCGCCGGCCGCCACGACGAGCGCGCCCAGCGTCATGAAGCCGCGGACCACGACGTCGTCGATCGTCATCGTGCGGAAGGCCGGGGGCGCCGGCGGGGTGTACGACGGAGCGTCGTACATGTGCTGCAGCTGGTCAGGGGTCGGCGCCTGGCCGCCCCAGCCGGTCTGCTGCCGCGATCTGCTGAATACGGGGTTCTTGCTCTCCATCGCTGCCTCCTGTGCGCCGAGCCTATGGGACCGGACGGCACCTAGGTCAACTCGCGCTCGGATCTATGTAGTTTCGAGACTTCAGCCGGGAGGTCAACGAACGCCGCGCCGCGGAAGTTCCCAGGCCGCCGCAGCCGAAAAAGAAGCATTTCCCATGGTAGAAGCCGGTGCCCCCGGCGGGATTCGAACCCGCACGTCAACCCTTTTAAGGGGTTTGCCTCTGCCATTGGGCTACGGGGGCGCCGCAATCATACGAAACGGACCATGCTTCCGAGGAGCACAACTTCGCATCAGGCGTCACAAGTGTGAAGTCTGCGGTGAAGTGATAGGGCTCCAGACACTCTGTCCAGGAAGAGTACGCCGTCCAGATGGTCCAGTTGGTGCTGAATACACCGAGCTTCGAATGCATCCGCTTCGATGGTGACGGGCTTCCCGGTTCCTGGCAAACGCCCATGTACGGTGATACGCGACGCTCGCCGTACATCTCCTAAAAGGCCCGCTATGGAGGCGCAGCCCTCGCGGCCGCGGTCCCAGTGGGACGCCCCCGTGAGGCGAGGGTTGACGATGACGAGCTCCCCGGCCGACGAACGGCTCCGAGGGTGGCGGCCGGCGTCGAAGGCGATCAGCCGCCAGCTCAGCCCGATCTGGGGAGCCGCCAGGCCGGTCCTGGCGGGCTCGTGACGCAGCGTGGCGAGAAGGTCGGCCGCGGCGGCGACGACCTCGGGAGCGGTGGGGTCGACCTGTTCGGCGGGCGACGACAGCAGCGGGTGCGGGGCGCCGAGGAGCGTACGGGCGGTCCCCGGCCGTACGCTCACAGCAGGTCCGGTTCGACGGGACGGAAGGTGATCTCCGAGTCGAGGCCCGCGCCGACGTTGGCCAGCCTGCGCATGAGCGCGGCCACGTCCACCTTCTCCGGCAGCTCGACATCGGCGATGAGCACGTACAGGCGGCCGGACAGGCGGGTGCTCATGCCGGTGATGTTGCCGCCGTCGGCGGCCAGGACGGCGCTGATCGCCGAGATGATCCCCGGCCGGTCGGGGCCGTGCACGGTGAGCACGTAGCCGATCCCGTTGGTGTGGGCGCGGAAGTAGCGCCTGGCCTCGACGGCGGAGGCGGTCACCACCGCGTCGGGCACGCACAGCCTCTCCAGCAGGTCGTCGGAGCTGAGGTCGCCGGAGACGAGCAGCATCATCGCGACGTGGCCGCCGAGCAGCGTCATCGTCGAGTCGTGGATGTTCGCCCCGCAGTCGGCGAGAGCGCCGGTGACCTCGGCGATCACGCCTGGCCTGTCGACGCCGAGCACGGTCACCGCTGATAGCCCCACCGGCGGCACCCCTTTCTAGTTCCGTCAGCGGGTGCCGAAACGCCCCGGCGGGACCGCCGGGGCGCTGCCGTGCCTGGGCTAGCGTCGCATGGTGGCGACGGCTGCCCTGAACCCCTCGCGCGGGTGCTCCATCTCACCCAGCGAGATCGTCTCGCGCTTGAAGAACAGGGCCAGGGTCCAGTCGACGACGACACGGACCTTGCGGTTCAGCGTAGGCACCCGCGACAGATGGTAGGTGCGGTGCATGAACCACGCAGGGAATCCGCGAAGCTTGACGCCGTAGACGTTCGCGACGCCCTGGTGCAGGCCGAGACCGGCGACCGATCCGACGTACTTGTGGCGGTAATCGACCAGTTCCTGCCCGCGAAGGTGGCGGACGATGTTGTCGCCGAGCACCTTCGCCTGACGGACGGCGTGCTGGGCGTTGGGCGCGCAGTACTGGCCGGGGTTGGTCACGTCGGGCACGCCGGCCGCGTCACCGGCGGCGAACGCGTCGCGGGTGCCGGCGAGCGTGAGCTTGGTCGTGGTCTTCAGCCGGCCGCGCTCGTCGAGCGGCAGGTCGCTGTCGGCGACGACCGGGCTGGGCTTGACGCCCGCGGTCCACACCAGCGTCTCGGCCTCGAACTCCGAGCCGTCGCTGAGCACCACGTGACCGCCGACGCACGATTCGAGCCGGGTGTCCAGCTTGACGTCGATGCCGCGCTCGCGGAGCTGCTCCAGCGTCCACTTGCCCATCTCCGGCCCCACCTCGGGCAGCACCCGGTTGGTGGCCTCGACGAGCACCCAGCGGATGTCCGAAGGCTTGATGTTGCGGTAGTAGCGGGTCGAGTGCTTGGCCATGTCCTCCAGCTCGGCCAGCGCCTCGACGCCGGCGAAGCCCGCCCCGACCACCACGAACGTCAGCGCCCTGCGGCGCACCTCCGGGTCCTCGGTCGACTCGGCCACGTCGAGCAGGTGCAGCACCCGGTTGCGCAGCGCGATGGCCTCGCCCACGGTCTTGAAGCCGATGCCGATGTCGGTGAGCCCGGGAATGGGCAGCGTGCGCGAGATCGAGCCCGCGGCCATGACGATGACGTCGTAGGCGACCTCACGCGGCGCGCCCTCGGCAGGCTGGAAGGTGACCGTGCGGGCCGCGTGGTCGACCTTGGTCACCCTGCCGTTGAGGATGCTCACCTTGGGCAGCACCCGCCGCAGCGGGGCGACCATGTGCCGGGGCGACAGGTTGCCCGCCGCCGCCTCCGGCAGGAACGGCTGGTAGGTCATGTAGGACTGGGGGTCGATGATCGTGATGCGCACCTCGCCGGCGCGCAGCTCCCGGGAGAGCTTGCGCTGCAGACGCAGTGCCGTGTAGAGACCGACGTAACCGCCGCCGACGATCAAGATGTGCTTGTTCATGGCCCCATCCCTCGATGGATAGCTTGTGAAAGCATTCACAAGCTTACGCCACGCTTATCCGCGAAGGCCAACGCGGGGATGGTGCAACGCGTCACACCGAGAGCTCGACCGCCCGCGCGAAGATCCCGTCGAGCATGTCGGCCGTCACCCTGCCGGTGAACGTGTTCTGCTGGCTCGGGTGGTAGCAGCCCAGCAGCGTCACGGGCGCGCTCCCGTACGTGACCTCGACCTCGGCGCCGTGCCCGAACGGCGGCCTGCTGCGCGGCAGCGCGTAGCCCGCCTCCCGCAGCGCCGGCCACATCGCCTGCCAGGCGTAGCCGCCGAGCGCGACGACCACCCGCACGCTGCCGGCCACCATCGCGATCTCACGGGCCATCCACGGGAAGCAGGTGGCCTTCTCCTCGGGCAGCGGCTTGTTCGCGGGCGGCGCGCACCGCACCGACGCCAGCATCCGCGTCCCGACCAGCTTCTGCCCGTCACCGGCGTACGTGCTCGTCGCCTGCACCGCCAGCCCGGTGCGGTGCAGCGAGGCGAACAGCCAGTCGCCGCTGCGGTCGCCGGTGAAGATCCGGCCGGTCCTGTTGCCGCCGTGCGCGGCCGGGGCCAGGCCGACGAGCAGGATCCGCGGGTGCTCCTCGCCCCACCCGGCGATGGGCCGCCCCCAGTAGGTCTCGTCCGCGAACGCCCGCCGCTTGACGTCGGCCACCTCCTCGCGCCAGGCCACCAGGCGCGGGCAGGCCCGGCAGACCGACTGCCGGGCGGTGAGGTCGGCCAGGTCACGGCTGGAGTCGGCCAGCGCGCGCACGTCCGCCGGGCCGGCGGCCACGGGCGTGGCGGGGGTCGCGGGGTCGTCGGGCCAGCCGGTGCCGGGAGGTACGTAGCTCATGACACCGATGGTGCCCGATCAGCGCGGCTCGGACGTCGCGCAGGCCGACGGCGCGGGCACCACGTCGGCCTTGCCGCCTTCCAGCTCGCGCAGCCGCCTGGCCTCGGCCTCCTCGGCGGTCACCAGGGGCAGCGGGTAGCGGTTGCGGATCACGTCGCCGCACGCCGGGTCGATCTCCAGGCCGTGCTCCTCCGGCGACAGCACGAGCGGCCTGCCGTCCTGGTCGTAGACGTCCACGCCCACGAGCGCCTTGCCGTCCTTGTAGAGCCGGATGTTGGTGACGGCGGCGGCGAACGGCGATCCCGAGCCGACCAGCACGACATCGGGCCGCACCGACTGCGGCGTCGGGGAGAACGCCTGCTCCGGGACGGGTGCGGCGCCCGCCAGCATCCCCGCCAACAGCGCCACCGCGGCCGCCGCGTTGGCGGCGACGGCCAGCGAGAGGGCCGGCCATCCCCCGCGGCGCCGCCCCAACCACACCGACGCCGCCACGGCCACGGCGACCACCAGGATCTCGACGGCGCCGCCCGGCACGAGTCCGGGACCCTCGGCCGCCGGGCCCGGATTGAGCGCCAGCGCCGCCATGCCCAGCGCGTAGCCCCGCAGCACCCACCAGCCCGGCCGCAGCTCCCGCAGGAAGCCCGTGGCGCCCCCGTAGAGGCTGTGCCGCCGCACCCGGGCCACGAACCCTGCGGCCATCTCACGCGGCCTCCTGCGGCCGCTGACGGCCTCGGGGCGGCCCGCGTAGGCGGCCCGGAGCTCCTCGGCGTAGGCGTCGGGCGGGCCGAGCCGGTCCTCCAGCGACGCGTCCGACTCGGCGGCGATCTCCGCCAGATGGTCGTCCAGGTCCTCCAGCAGCTCCTCGCGCTCGGGATGGCGTGCCAGAGCCTCGCGCACGGCCCGCGCGTAAGCATCGTGATCAGTCATGCGGCCCCTCCTTCAACAGGGAGTCCATGGTGGCGGCGAACGAGGTCCAGGTCGCCGCCGACGAGGCGAGCTGCCGGCGTCCGGCGTCGTTGAGCCCGTAGTACTTGCGGTGCGGCCCCTCGTCGGAGGCGACCACGTACGAGGTCAGCGCGCCCGCCTTGAACAGGCGGCGCAGCGTGCCGTAGACGGACGCGTCGCCGACCTCGGTGAGCCCGGCCTCCCTGAGGCGGCGGACGACGTCGTAGCCATAGCCGTCGCGGTCGTCGAGCACCGCCAGGACGGCCAGGTCGAGCACGCCCTTGAGCAACTGGCTGCTATCCACGCCATGCACACTACTGTGCAAAGCGTAATAGCGGCAAAAGGAAAACCGGGCGGCGCCAGGCGCCACCCGGTTCAGCGATCTCAGACCTTCTTGCAGGGCGCCTGGAAGGAGGCCGGGACCGCCTTCAGGAGCTTGCCGCTCGGGTCGAAGATCTTCAGCTCGGCCACGCCGTCCTTCGTCAGCTCGTTGAAGTTCTGCGAGAAGGAGACCGTGGTGGAGCCGTCACCGATGTTCGCGGAGCCGAGGTGCGTGCCCTCGTACGTCCACACGGCCTGGCCCTTGAAGCCGTTCTTGCCGGTCACCGTGGCCGAACCGGACAGGGTGCCGGACGGGCAGGTGTTCTCGCTCGCGCTCACCGAAGCGCCGGAGACCTCGTAGGAGGGCTCGGGCTTGGGCTCGTCACACGCAGCGTAGGACTGCGTGATGGAGTCGCTGTTGTTCGGGCCGTAGACCGACAGCGTGATCTTGCCGCCGTTCTTCGCGGCGCCGTGCAGCGCCCGCTGCGAGAGCGAGACGTTCTTGGTGCCGCTGCCGAAGTAGCGCGAACCCTGCTCGACCGCCTGGCCGTTCACGGACCAGACCCACCGGACGTCGGCGGCGCGGTTGAGGTTGATGTTGGCGTGCGCGCTGACCTTGCAGCCGTCGTGGTTGGTCGCCGTCACCAGGTCGGAGGCGGAGACCTTCACAGCCGGGGCCGGCGGGGTGTAGTCCTTGCACCAGACCTTGTAGTAGGCCCGGTTCGAGTACTCACGGTCCGGGCTCAGGATCTGCAGGACCGCGGAGCCGCGCTGGCTGTGACGGGCGGTGATGCCCGCGTAGACCTTGCGGGAGTCCCAGACCTTGACCTTGCCGTAGTCCACGACGTCACCGTTGACGACCCAGCGGTAGCGCACCCAGGCCGGGCGGTTCACAGTGATCCGGCCGGCGAAGTGGATCCGCTTTCCGGGGTCGCACGAGCCCACGTAGTGGGACGGGCTCGCCCAGGCACGGGCGGAGACCCGCACGTCGTCGCGGGTGCCCTCGAGCTTCATGCAGTTGACCGAGAAGTAGCTCTTCTTCGAGGTCACCGTGCGCGGGCCGAGGACCTGCAGGGCCTGCCAGCCCTTGACGTCGCCCTTGAAGGTGACCTTCTCGGTGACCTTCACGGACTTCGTGCCCTTGACCTTGACGGTCTTGACCTTGCTCTTCGAGCCGTCGCCGTGGAGCCAGCGGTAGGCCAGCGTGGTCTTGGCCTTGCTGGAGACCTTGACCGTGGCGGAGAACGTCACCGACACCGGACAGGCGCCGACGTAGTCACGCTCCGACACCTTCGGCGTGGAGACGGAGACCTTGGCCTTCGTCTTGGCGGCCGCTGCCCCAGCGGTCGCGGAGGAGGCCGTGGCGGCCTGAGCGGGGCTGGACACCAGCCCGGCCACCAGGCCGGCCAGCACGAAAGTGGAGGCGCCGAACGCCGCCACCTTCCGCGCTAACACAGAGGACTTCATGAATGAGGCTCCATTCCGTGAGGGAAGAGATGCGCTCGGGAACGGTTGCCACGCCGACAGCCCTCTTGTGTCGCGCAATATGGCAAAGCCCCCGTTATGCACGATCACTAAAGCACAGAACTGATTGCACGCTCAACACGAACGCAAGCGAGTTATGTCCCGATTTAGCCACTTTTCAGGCCAGGGACCACGCAATTCCATCGAGAATGTCATGCTCACTCACTACTACCTGCGCAAATGTGAACCGCCTCACGATGCGGTCCAGGATGAGCGCCCCCGCGCCGATGACGTCCACCCGGCCCGGATGCATCACGCCCAGCGCCGCCCGCTCACCATGCGTCATCGCCAGCAGCCGCCGCGTCACCTCGTGCACCTGCTCGGCGGAGATGCGCGAATGGTGAATGCGCGCCGGGTCGTACTCCGGGAGCCCGAGCGCGACGCCCGCGACCGTCGTCACCGAACCGGCCAGCCCCACCAGCGTGTGCGCCTGGCGCACCGGGACCTCGGCCTCGACCCGGTCGAGCGCCTTCTCGACGTCGGCCACCACCGCCTCCAGCGCCTCGGCCGACGGCGGGTCGCCCGCGTCACGCAGGTGGCGCTCGGTCAGCCGCACGCAGCCGATGTCGACGGAGATCGCCGCCTCCGCGTGGCGGGAGCCGACCACGAACTCGGTCGAGCCGCCGCCGATGTCGACGACCAGGTAGGGCGGCAGCGGGCCCTGCGGCACCTCGGTCTCCGGCGACAGCCGCAGCAGGCCCCGCGTCGAGCCGGTGAACGACAGCTCCGCCTCCTCCGCGCCCGTCACCACCTCCGGCGCGACGCCGAAGATCTCCCGGACGCCGTCGGTGAACCGGTCGCGGTTGTCGGCGTCACGGGTGGCGCTGGTCGCCACCACCCTCGTGGCGACGGCCCCGTGCCGGTCGATCAGCTCGCGGTAGCGCAGCATGGCGCCGAACGTGCGCTCCAGCGCGTCGGGCGACAGCCGCCCGGTCCGGTCCACGCCCTCGCCGAGCCGGACGATCTCCATCCGCCGCTCGACCTCGGTCAGCGAGTCGTCGCCGACGTCGGCGATCAGCAGCCGCACCGAGTTGGTGCCGCAGTCGACGGCGGCTACGCGCATGGTCCGTCACTCCACCAGTCGGGGAGCGCGTCCAGCGCCTCCCTGCCGAACGGGTTGCTGCCGGGCACCGCCAGCTCGTGCGCCACGAGCGCGTGCAGGCACTTGACCCGCAGCGGCATGCCGCCGGTGCTCTGCATGTCACGCGGGAGCGGCTCCAGGCCCTCCTCCTCGGCGGCCTTGTCACGCCGGGCGACGTAGTCGTCGTGCGCCGCCTGGTAGGCCGCGGCCAGCTCGGGGTCGTCGGCCAGCCGGTCCTGCATCCGGCGCATCAGCCCGGAGCCCTCCAGCGTGCCAATCGCGGAGGCGGCCCGCGGGCAGGTCAGGTAGTAGAGCGTGGGGAACGGCGAGCCGTCGGGCAGCCGCGGCGCGGTCTCGACCACGTCGGGGTTGCCGCACGGGCAGCGGTGCGCCACCCCGCGCAACCCTCGGGGAGGCCGCCCCAGCTGCCGCTGGACCGCCTCGACGTCACTGCTCTCCAACGCTCTCCTACTCCCCCTCGCCGGCCGTGCCGGCCTCACCGGTCTTGTCAGTCTCGCCGGTCTTGCCGGCCGGGTCGGCTTCGCCGGACGTGTCGGCCGGGTCGGTCACGCCCGCCCGGCGGCCGGTGCCGTCGTCGGCGGCCTGCACCGACTCCCAGAGCGTCTGGTACCACGGCGGCGCCGCCGCCGGCCGCTTGACCGCCGTCCTGCCCTTGCCCGGATCGGCGTCCATCACCACGTAGCACTTCTCGCCCGGCCCGCAGTAGTGCAGCCGCTCCTTGGCCGTGCGCTTGATCCAGTTGGGGTCGCGCACCTGCTGCGCCTCGGCGAGCAGGCGCTGGCGCTCGGCCTCGACCCGCGCCTTCTCCTCCCGGAGCTCGGCGATGTTGCGCCGCTGGGCGATGTACTCGCGCACGGGGTAGGCCAGGCTCATGGCGATCGCGCACACCACGATCGCCAGGATGGCGGCTCGCCCGGTCAGCTGCGGTCTCTTCGCCAACGCACTACCCCCTCAGACGGCGACGGGACCCGCGGCAGGACTCGCCCACCGCGGGCCGTACCCGAAACTAGCGCTGGAACCGCGGGAAAGCGTCACGACCCGCGTAACGGGCGGCGTCGTCGAGGATTTCCTCGATGCGCAGCAGCTGGTTGTACTTGGCCACCCGGTCGGAGCGGGCCGGCGCGCCGGTCTTGATCTGGCCGCAGTTGACCGCCACGGCCAGGTCGGCGATCGTCGTGTCCTCGGTCTCGCCCGAGCGGTGGCTCATCATGCACTTGTAGCCGTTGCGGTGGGCCAGGTCGACGGCGTCGAGGGTCTCCGACAGGGTGCCGATCTGGTTGACCTTGACCAGGAGCGCGTTGGCGGTGCCGGCCTTGATGCCGCGCTCCAGCCGCTCCGGGTTGGTGACGAACAGGTCGTCGCCGACGAGCTGCACCCGGGAGCCGAGCGCCTCGGTGATCGCGCGCCAGCCCTCCCAGTCCTCCTCGTCGAGCGGGTCCTCGATGGAGACGAGCGGGTAGTTGTCGACCAGGTCCTGGTAGAAGGCGATGAGCTCCTGGGCGGACAGGCCCTTGCCGTCGATGGTGTAGACGCCGTCCTTGTGGAACTCGGAGGCGGCCACGTCGAGCGCGAGCGCGATGTCCTCGCCGGGCCGGTAGCCGGCCTTCTCGATCGCGACGAGGATCAGGTCGAGGGCGTCGCGGTTGGACGGCAGGTTGGGCGCGAACCCGCCCTCGTCGCCCAGGCCGGTGGCGTAGCCCTTCTCCTTCAGCACGGACTTGAGCGCGTGGTAGACCTCGGTGCCCATGCGGACGGCGTCGCGGAACGTCGGCGCGCCGATCGGCGCGATCATGAACTCCTGGATGTCCACGTTGGTGTCGGCGTGGGCGCCGCCGTTGAGGATGTTCATCATCGGCACGGGCAGCACGTGCGCGTTGGGGCCGCCCACGTAGCGGAACAGCGGCAGCTCGGCGCTGTCGGCGGCGGCCTTGGCCACGGCCAGCGAGACGCCCAGGATGGCGTTGGCGCCCAGCTTGGCCTTGTTGGGCGTGCGGTCCAGGTCGATCATGATCTGGTCGACGATGCGCTGGTCCTCGGCCTCGACGCCGTGGATCTCGTCGAAGATCTCGTCGGTGATGGCGAGGACGGCCTTCTGCACGCCCTTGCCGTTGTAGCGATCGTCGCCGTCGCGCAGCTCCACGGCCTCGAACTGGCCGGTGGACGCGCCGCTCGGCACCGCGGCGCGGCCGGTGCTGCCGTCGTCGAGGATCACCTCGACCTCGACCGTCGGGTTGCCCCGGGAGTCGAGGATCTCGCGCGCGTATACGACCTCGATGGTAGCCACGGGATGCGCTCCTAAATCGAAAGGCAATATGGGTCTAGAGCCTATCGGCCCTCTCGCGACTCCCAGGCGCGCACCCTGTCGCGGTAGGCGCGTGCGGCGGCACGCAGCTCGGCCTCGGCGTCGACCCCGGCCTCCTGGGCGCGTCGCACCAGGTCCCACAGCTCGCGGGCGACCCCCTGGCCGACGGCGGCGGCCAGGCTCCCGGGCGCCCCGCCGCGCTCGGCCCGCCGGACGAGCTGGGCCGCCAGCGAAAGCGCGGGCTGGCCCAAGGGCACCCCGTCGAGCAGCGACTCGCCGCCCTTGGAGGCCCGCTCGGCCGCCTTGATGGCCTCCCAGTTGTCGTTGACCTGGTCGGCGGTCTCGGCCCGGACCGAGCCGAACACGTGCGGGTGGCGCCGCACCAGCTTGTCGACGATGCCGGCGGCCACGTCGTCCATGTCGAACCCGTCGGCCACCCGCGCGTGGAACACCACCTGGAGCAGCAGGTCGCCGAGCTCCTCGCGGAGCGCCGGGTAGTCGGACTCCTCGATGGTCTCCAGCACCTCGTACGCCTCTTCGAGCAGGTACGGGACCAGCGACTCGTGGGTCTGCTTGCGGTCCCACGGGCACTCGACGCGCAGCCGGTCCATGACCGCGACCAGGTCGAGGACGCGGGCGCCCGGCAGGTCGTAGGAGCCGGGCACGACCTCGATCAGGGGCGGGTCGGCCAGCGCGACGGCGGCGTGGCCGAGCGCGCGCATGAAGTCCTCGTCGTCACCGGAGGCGAGCCACACGACGGTGTCGGTCACGGCCCGCCTGGCCAGCGAGGCCGGGTCCGGCGTCACCACGTCGACCTCGACCCCGGCCTCGGCCAGGTAGGGGAGCTGCGGGTGATCGGCGGAGCCGGTCAGCACCGGGCCGGAGCGCAGCGCCTGCCACGCCTGGTGGCTCAGCAGCCCCGGCGCGACGCGCGGCGAGGTGGTGACGACGACGAGTGGCATGCCTAGCCCTGCGGCTGCTGCTGCGGCTGGGCGGGCTGCAGCGGCTTGCCGAAGCGGCCCGGGTCGACGAAGCCCTGGTCCTGCTGGAAGGTGCCGTAGCGGGGGCTGAACTGCGTCTTGATGGAGTTGTACTCCTCCGCCCACTTGGCCGCGGCCTGCTGGCTCTGGGTGCCGCCGAACTTCTCGATCAGCTTGGCCGCGCCCAGCTCGGCGCGCAGGTAGGGGCGCGCACCGGCCGGGGCGACGCCCTTGGACAGCAGGTTCATCTCGGGCGACTGCTGCTGGCCGGGCTGCTGGAGCGCGGCGTCGACCTCGGTCTCGGTGACCGTGATGCCGTGCTTGGCGGCGAGCTGCTGGTAGCGGGCCTGGTTGGTCATCCGGAACAGCACGAACTGGGTGACCGGCACGCCGAGCTGCTCGGGCGTGATGTTGGCCTTCTTCAGCGCGGCCTCGAACTCCTGGACGTTCCGGGTGAGATCGCTGGCCGAGATCCGCTGGTTGCCGACCACGGCCGCCGCGCCGGCCTCGACAGGGGTAGAGCAGGCGGTCAGCGCGAGGACGCTGGCTCCCGCCGCGGCAGCGACCAAAACCGCTCGTATCGACTTCACGTGCATCCCTTCGACAAAAATCGCCGCTAGCTTACCCGCGCCGGCTCGAGGAACATCGCCTCCACCAGGTCGCCACACCATTTGAGCAGGTCCAGGTCCCGCAGCGGCTGCCCGCCCAGCGGCTTGGTCTTGGGCACCGGCACCAGCAGCGTCTCGGCCGCCTGCTTGTAGACGGCCTTCTTGTAGAGCCGGTCGAGCCGGACCTGCTGCGACTCCTTCAGCACGGCCGGGCCGAACTTGATGTTCTGCCCCTGGAGCGTGACGTCGGTCAGCCCCGCCTGCCGCGCCTTGATCCGGAACCTGGCGACCTCCAGCAGGTTCTCCACCTCGACGGGCGGCTTGCCGTAGCGGTCGGTCAGCTCCGCGCGCACCTCGTCGATGTGGATGGGCGCGGAGATCGCCGCGATCCGCTTGTACGCCTCCAGCCGCAGCCGCTCGGAGGTCACGTAGTCGTGCGGGATGTGCGCGTTGATCGGCAGCTCGACCTTGACGTCGTGCACCTCCTCGGCCGGCTCGGCGCCCGACAGCTTGGCCTTCTGCTCCTGCACGGCCTCGGCCATCAGCCGCACGTACAGGTCGAAGCCGACACCCGCGATGAAGCCCGACTGCTCGGCGCCGAGCACGTTGCCGGCGCCGCGGATCTCCAGGTCCTTCATCGCCACGTACATGCCGGCGCCCATCTCGGTGTGCTGCGAGATCGTGGCCAGCCGCTCGTGCGCGGTCTCGGTCAGCGGCTTCTCCGGCGGGTAGAGGAAGTACGCGTAGCCGCGCTCGCGGCCTCGCCCGACCCGGCCGCGGAGCTGGTGGAGCTGCGACAGGCCGTAGTTGTCGGCCCGGTCGACGATGAGCGTGTTGGCGTTGGGCACGTCCAGCCCCGACTCCACGATCGTGGTCGAGACGAGCAGGTCGTACTCGCGCTCCCAGAAGCCCACCATGATCTTTTCGAGCTGGTGCTCGTTCATCTGGCCGTGCGCCACCGCGACGCGCGCCTCGGGCACCAGCTCGCGCAGCCGCGCGGCCACCCGGTTGATCGAGGCGACCCGGTTGTGCACGAAGAAGATCTGCCCGTCGCGCATCAGCTCGCGCCGGATCGCCGCCGCGATCTGCTTCTCGTCGTACGGGCCGACGAAGGTGAGGATCGGGTGGCGCTCCTCCGGCGGGGTGAGGATCGTGGACATCTCCCGGATGCCGGTCAGGCCCATCTCCAGCGTGCGCGGGATCGGCGTGGCCGACATCGCCAGCACGTCGACCTGGGTGCGCAGGTGCTTCATGGCCTCCTTGTGCTCGACGCCGAACCGCTGCTCCTCGTCGATGATGATCAGGCCCAGGTCCTTGAACCTGACCTCGGGGCTGAGCAGCCGGTGGGTGCCGATGACCACGTCGACGGCGCCGGTGCGCAGGCCGTCGAGCGTGCCCTTGATCTCGGCGTCGGTCTGGAAGCGGGAGACCGGCTTGAGCGTGACGGGGAAGCTGGAGAAGCGCTCGGTGAACGTCGACATGTGCTGCTGCACCAGCAGCGTGGTCGGCACCAGCACGGCCACCTGCTTGCCGTCCTGCACCGCCTTGAAGGCCGCGCGCACCGCGATCTCGGTCTTGCCGTAGCCCACGTCGCCGCAGATCAGCCGGTCCATCGGGACGCCGCGCTCCATGTCGCGCTTGACCTCGTCGATGGCTTCGAGCTGGTCACCGGTCTCGGCGTAGGGGAAGGCGTCCTCCATCTCGCGTTGCCACGGGGTGTCGGGGCCGAAGGGGTGGCCGGGCGAGGCCATGCGCGCCGAGTAGAGGCGGATGAGCTCGCCGGCGATCTCCTTGACCGCTTTCTTGGCCCGCGACTTGGCCTTGGCCCAGTCGGCGCCGCCCATCCGGTTGAGCGTGGGCGCCTCGCCGCCGACGTAGCGGGTGACCTCGTCGAGCTGGTCGGTGGGCACGTAGAGGCGGTCGCCCTTGGCGTACTCGATGACCAGGTATTCGCGGGTGGCGCCCTGGACGGTGCGCTGGACCATCTCCACGTAGCGGCCGACGCCGTGCTGCTCGTGCACGACGTGGTCGCCGACCTTGAGCTGGAGCGGGTCGACCATGTTGCGGCGGCGCGAGGGCAGGCGGCGCATGTCCTTGGTGGACGCCTTCTGGCCGACCAGGTCGAGGTGGGTGAGGACGGCCAGGCCGGGGGTGACGAAGCCGTGCTCCAGGAGGCCGGTGGTGACGTGGACGACCTTCGGCTCCGGCGCCTTGTCCAGATATTTCGTGAGACGGGCGGGGACGTCGACGCCCTTCAGCACCTCGACCATGCGCTCGGCCGGGCCGTGCCCCTCGCTGAGCAGCACGACCGCCTTGTCCTCGGCCAGCCAGCCCTTGACGTCCTCCAGCGCCTTGCGGGTGTCGCCCCGGTAGGCCTCGGAGTCGTGCGCGGCCAGCTCGACGCCGGTGCCGAACGGCGCCATCGACCACCACGGCTGCCCCAGGGAGCCGGCGTGGTCGCGGATCTCCTCCAGCGAGCGGAACGCGGCGGCCCCGAGGTCGATCGGCGCCTCGCCGCCGGCGGCCGCGTTGATCCAGGACGCCTCCAGGAACTCCTGCGAGGTGCGCACCAGCTCCTCGGCCCGGCTCCTGATCCGCTCGGGGTCGCAGACGAACACCGCGGCCCGGTCCGGCAGGTGGTCGATCAGCAGGTCCATCTCCCCGGCCAGCGCCGGGGCGAACGCCTCCATGCCCTCGACCGGGGTGCCCTCGGCGAGCTGGTCGAGCACCTCGGCGAGCGCCGGGTGCCGCTCGGCCAGCTCCCGCGCCCTGGCCCGGACCTCGCCGGTCAGCAGCAGCTCGCGGCAGGGCGGCGCGAACAGCCCGTCCTCGGCCGCCTCCAGCGAGCGCTGGTCGGCCACCTTGAACCAGCGGATCTCCTCGACCGTGTCGCCCCAGAACTCCAGCCGCAGCGGGTGCTCCTCGGTGGGCGGGAACACGTCGAGCAGCCCGCCGCGCACCGCGACCTCGCCGCGCTTCTCCACCATGTCGACCCGGTGGTAGCCGTTGCCCACCAGGTTGGCCACGACCTCGTCCAGATCGGCGTCGTCGCCGGCCCGCAGCCGGATCGGCTCCAGGTCGCCCAGACCCTTCATGATCGGCTGCAACAGCGCCCGGATCGGCGCGACGATCACGTTGAGCGGCCCGGCGGCGATGTCGCCCTTGACCGGGTGCGCCAGCCTGCGCAGCACGGCCAGCCGCTGGCCGACCGTGTCGGAGCGGGGCGAGAGCCGCTCGTGCGGCAGCGTCTCCCAGGCCGGGAACACCGCGACCGTGCTGGGCTCGATGAGGCTGGTCAGCGCCGCCGCCAGGTCCTCGGCCTCGCGGCCCGTCGCGGTGACGGCCAGGACCGCGCGCTGGTCGTGCCCGGCCAGCGCGGCCACGCCGAAGGGCCGCAGCGCGGCGGGCGCGACGAGGGCCACGTCGCCGCCCTGTTCGAGGGCGGCGGCCAGGCTCGGGTCGGCGGAGACAAGGTCAAGCAGTCCGGAAAGACTCATCAGTCAGCCCCATGGCAACACGACTACCCCCGGCCGAACGGCAGCGGGGGTGTGGTCGTTCCAGACTACTGGCCGGGTGCCCCTCACCCGTCCGCCGCCATCACGCGCGGAAACGCTCGCGAGGGACCGATGTCCCTTACTCTTCGGCAGTTATTGATTACTGTGGGTCACATGTCTGACGTGCGGTCGGTCGCCCAAGGGGGCGATCTCTTTGTTCAGCGGATCCGCGAGCAGTGGACCGGTCAGCTCGGCCGGCGCCTCGACGTGCTGGTCGCCGGGTGCGCCCACGACGAGCCGCTGGCGCTGGGGCGCATCGACGTCCGCGTCACGGGGGTCGACGAGGACCTGCCCGCGATACGCAGAGTGGTCGAGGAGCGGGCCGACCTGGTCGCCTGGACGCTCGGCGACCTGCGCTCGGCGGCGCTGCCGCCCCGGGCCTACGACGTGATCCAGCTCTCCTTCCTGCTGGAGCGCATCGAGCACGCGGAGCTGGTCTTCGACCGGCTGCTGCAGTCGCTGCGGCCGGGCGGCCTGGTGCTGCTGCGGATGCGCGACAGGAACTCGGCCTACGCGCTGCTGGAGCGGCTCACGCCGGCCTGGGTGCGGCGGCTGCTGTGGCGGCGGCTGGTCGTGCCGGGCACCCCGGGGCCGCTCCCGGTCGTGCACGGGCCGCTGGCCTCGGCCGACGGGATGCACGCGTTCTGCCTGACCCGGGGCCTGCTGATCACCGACGAGGAGACCGCGACCAGCGGGCCCGCGATGGGCCGGGTGGGCGGCGCGCTCGTCGGCCTGGCCTCCCGGCTGACCCGCGGGCGATACCCTGCCACCCACGACGAGATCACGATGGTCATCAGGAAGCCCGAGTATCACTTCGCCCGTCTGATCTAGCGGCCACACCGAGTACAGTGGTATTTTTTCCTACCAATGTAATCGGGATAGTTGGGATGAACGATCGTGGAGTGGACCCCCGACGCGCGCGAGCTGGCCGATCTTGAGCTGCTGCTTTCGGGGGCGTTCCAGCCGCTGACGGGGTTTCTCGGCCACGACGACCTCCACACGGTGCACGAGCGCGGCACGCTGGCCGACGGCACCCCGTGGCCCGCGCCCGTCACGATCACCCTGCCCGACGAGGTGACCCCGGGCGAGGAGGTCACGCTGCTCGACCCCGAGGGCGTGCCGCTGGCCGTGCTGAGCGTGACCGAGCGGGGTCACGACGGGCTGGCGGCCGGCCCGGTGAAGGGCCTCGGCGCGCCCGAGCACGGCCCGTTCGCGCGGCTGCGCCGCACGCCCGACGAGGTCCGCGTCGACCTGGGCGGGCGCGACGCGCTGGCCGTCACGATGCGCGGGCCGCTCGACGACCTGGGCGAGATCGTCGCCACCGCCAAGGAGCTCGGCGCCGTCATCCTGCTGCTCCCCCTCGCGTACGGCGAGGCCGGGCCGGGCGTCGTCAGGGCCGCGCTGCGGGCCAGGGACCAGCTCCCCGAGGGCACGATGGTGGTGCCGGTGCCGCTGGCGCCGCGCGACGAGCCCGAGATCGACCTGGAGCTGCGCGAGCACGTCGCCTTCGCCTACGGCGCGAGCGAGCACCTGGCCGGGCCCGACCCGGTGCGCATCCCCGGGCCGCCGCACCGGCGCGGCCTGGTGGTGTTCTTCACCGGCCTGTCGGGGTCGGGCAAGTCCACGATCGCCCGCGGCCTGCGCGACGCGCTGCTGGAGCTGGGCACCCGCACGGTCACCTACCTCGACGGCGACGTGGTGCGCCACCTGCTGTCGAAGGGGCTGACGTTCTCCAAGGCCGACCGCGACCTCAACATCCGGCGGATCGGGTTCGTGGCCGCCGAGGCGGCCCGCCACGGCGGCCTGGCCATCTGCGCCCCCATCGCCCCCTACGCGGAGACGCGGGCCGAGGTGCGCGAGATGGCCGAGTCGGTCGGCGCCGACTTCCTGCTCGTGCACGTCGCCACGCCACTGGAGGAGTGCGAGCGCCGCGACCGCAAGGGCCTGTACGCCAAGGCGCGGGCCGGCCTCATCCCCGAGTTCACCGGCGTCTCCGATCCGTACGAGGAACCGGACGACGCCGACCTGACGATCGACACCACGCACCTGTCGGTCGAGGCGGCCGTCGGGCGGGTGCTCGACACGCTGCGCGGCGGCGGGTGGGTGCGATGATCGACCTCCCGCTCATCGCCGGGTCGTTCCTGGTGGCGATCGTCGTCGGATTGACCGGCATGGGCGGCGGCGCGCTGATGACGCCGATGATGATGCTGTTCTTCAACGTCCCGCCGCTGGCCGCGGTCTCCAGCGACCTGGTGGCCTCGGCGGTGATGAAGCCGGTGGGCAGCGTCGTCCACCTGCGCCGGGGCACGGTCAACCTCAAGCTGGTCGGCTGGCTCTGCGCGGGCTCGGTGCCGACGGCGTTCTGCGGGGTGTTCCTGGCGCGGGCGTTCGCGGTGGGCGACGGGGTCAAGTACGCGCTCGGCGTCGCCCTGCTGCTCGCGGTCGCCGGGCTGGCCGCCAAGGCGTGGCTGGGCGACCGGGGCGGAACGGCGGAGGCCCGGGAGATCGTCGTGCGCCCAATACCGACCCTACTGGTCGGTATGGTAGGCGGCCTGGTCGTCGGAGTGTCGTCCGTGGGCTCCGGGTCGCTCATCATCGTGGCGCTGATCGCGCTCTACCCGGCGCTCAAGGCCAACCAGCTCGTCGGCACGGACCTGGTCCAGGCGGTGCCGCTGGTCGTGTCGGCGGCGCTCGGCCACCTGCTGTTCGGCGACTTCCAGGCCGACCTGACGCTCTCGCTGCTCGTCGGCTCGATCCCCGGCGTCTACCTGGGCGCGCGGATCTCCTCGCGGGCGCCGGGCGGGCTGATCAGGGCGATGCTCGCGATCGTGCTGCTGGCCTCGGCGCTCAAGCTGCTCGACGTGCCCAACACGGTCACCGTGATCGCGCTGGTGGCGGCGACGGCGGTCGTCGTGGCGGGCTGGCGGTGGCGGGTCAGGGCCGCGGCACGCGAGTCGCGCGGAAGTGCGGATCTCTCGCGAGCTCGGTGAACGCCCGGTCGGCCGTCGGCTCGGTGTCGAAGCTGGTGTTGCCCCTCGGGGCGTGCGGCGAGTCGAAGTAGACCAGCGCCTTGATCTGCGGATAGCGGCGGATCTGCCGGCGCACCGACTCGTAGAAGGCCCGTTTGAACGCCGGGTCGTCGGCCCGCTCGAACACGCCCCACTCCGCGACCATGACCGGTTTGCCGGGGAAGCGCCACTGCATCCACCGGTAGAAGCCGGGCCACTCGTCGAAGTCCTCGCGCGTCTTGTTGACCAGCGTGCCGAAGTCCTGCACCCGGCCGTCGGCGTAGGGGTCCATGGCCACCCAGTCGACCACGTCGTCACCCGGGTAGAGCTCCTCGAACCACGGCTTGGACGCCCAGTTGGGCGCGCCCATGTAGGTCATCACGGTGACCGCGTTCTTCACCCCGCGCTCGCGCAGCCGGAGCACGACGTGGCGGAACATCTCGGCGTAGTCGCCGGCCCGCATGCCGGAGCCGGCCGCGGCGTCGACGTCGTTCTCCGGCTCGTGGTGGATGGTCAGGAAGAATCGCTCGGGGAACGTGCGCCGCAGGTAGCGGGCCAGCCGGTCGATCCGGGAGTCGATGGCCCCGTCGGCGATCTCCGCCCAGGTGTGGCCGAACGACGGCTTCCAGTTGACGAGCAGCAGCCGGGGCCTGGCCGGGTCGCGGGCGAGCCGGATCTCCTCGTCGGTCGGGAACAGCTCCCTGCCCCGGTGGTAGACGTGCAGGATGTCGGCCTTGGCGCCCATGCGGTGCTCGGCGTTCTCCAGGGCCCGGGTCACGCCCGCGCCGGTGAAGATCTCCGGCGCGATCCCCCACCAGGCGCCGCAGGACGGGATCAGCCTGCTGGTGACGGCGCACTCGGGCGGGGTCGCCACCACCGGCGGCAGGCTCGCCCGGGCCGCGGCCGGCGTCTCGTCGGCCGCCGAGCAGGCGGACAGCACGACGACCAGCGCCGGCACCAGAGCCCACGCGATGATATGTGGCGAATTATGCGGCAAAATGACCCGCCCCCCTCATTCAAGCCCCCGCCCGTCAACCCTGAACCATGCCACGCCCATGCCGGATCGTCAGCCGAGACCGCAGATCAGAGGCGGTACGGCCGCCGTACAAATCCCTTTATCGCGGGTTATTGAATGACGAATTGCTGCCCGTACGGGAGAAAATCTTGGGTAATCGACCTGGGTAATATCCGGCCCGCCTATAGTGGGCGCACACCTCGGCACGTGACGCAGAGTCGCAGAAGCGCGACAATCCGCTACGCACTTCAGGGAGACGCGCCTCCATGAGCTCGACGCCGGACTGCCCGGCCCACCGCTCCGGCACCGAGCTGGGGGCGCACCTTTCGCTGCTCCGCAGGCGCTGGCTGCTGTTCCTGGGCTGCTTCCTGGCCGGTGGCACGATGGGGCTGGCGCTGATGCGGCTCACCCCGCCCGCCTACACCGCCACCACCCAGGTCCTCGTCACCCCGGTGGGCGTGCCCGAGCAGGGCAACCAGGTGACCGCCAGGCAGCGCGAGCAGCTCAACCTCGACACCGAGGCGCAGATCGCCCGCTCCGGCGTCGTCGCCGCTGCCGCCGCCCAGATCGCCGGCATCGCCGAGCCGGAGCCCGTCGAGGTCACGGTGCCGCCCAACTCGGCGGTCCTGCTCATGACCGTCACCGCGCCCGACCCCGTCGCCGCCGCCACCCAGTCGCGCGCCTACGCCGACGCCTACCTGGCCCACCGGGCCGACGGCGCGCAGGCCGCCATCACCTCCCAGCAGAAGCTCATCCTGGCCAAGCTCAAGCAGGTCAACGCCGCGCTCGCCAAGGCCGTCACGCAGCTCGGCGGGCTGCGCCGCGGCACCGCCGAGCACACGCTCGCGCTCCACCGGCAGGGCGTGCTCAACCGGCAGGCCAACAGCCTCACGCTCAAGTACGACGCGCTCAAGACGGTCCCGGTGACGCCCGGCTCGGTCATCAGCCCGGCCGAGCCGCCGTCCGCGCCCAGCTCGCCCAGCCTGCCGCTCCACCTGGCCTCCGGGCTCGTCGCCGGGCTGCTGGCCGGGGCCGGCGCGGCGAGCCTGCGCGACCGGCTCGACACCCGGCTGCGCACCGCCGCCGACGTCGAACGGCTGACCGGGCTGCCCGTCCTGGCCGACCTGGCACGCCCGGCCGAGCTCGCCACCTCCGTCGTCTCCGCCTGCCCCGGGAAGTGGCTGCTGGTCAAGGCCGTGCCCGCCGAGCTCGGCACCGCGTCCGTGATCGCGCCGCTGGCCGCCAGCGCCCCGCTGTCGGTGCTCAACGGCGCCGAGGTGGGCGACCTCGGCCGGGCCGACGCGGCGGTGCTGCTCGTCGGGCTGGGCGAGGCCACCGCCGAGCAGGTCGCGGCCGCCGTACGACAGGTCGGCCGGCACCGCGTGCCCGTCATCGGCGTGGTGACGACGACGGACCTGACGCCCGCGCCCGTGCCCGAGCCGCGCCGGCCCAACACGCTCGGCAAGCTGGTCGCGAGCGGCGAGCTCGCCGAGAGCGGCGCCCTGACGACGCCGATGAGCACGCCTGTGCATACCCCCGCGCACAAGCCCGTGAACCGCCCGGTGGGCTCGCTGGGCAAGCCGACGTGAAAGGGCCCGCCTGGCCCATCGGCGCGCTGCTGCTCGGCTATCCGGTCTGGTGGGCGCTCGGCTTCGGCGGGCTGTCGGTGGTCGTGCTGGCCGTGCCCATGGCCGTCATCCTGTTCCGGCGGCGGCCGGTGCGGGTGCCGCGCGGGTTCGGGCTGTGGGCGCTGCTCATCGGCGGCTACCTGATCAGCGCGCTGATGCTGGGCGAGATGCCGCCCGGCACCTACGGCGAGCTCGGCGCGGGCCGGCTGGCCGGCTACGGGATGCGGCTGGCGCTCTACCTGTCGCTCATGATCATGGTGCTCTACCTGGGCAACCTCACCGAGCGGGAGCTGCCGCAGCTCCGGCTGGTGCGGATGCTCGGCGTGCTGTTCGTGACGACCGTGGCGGGCGGGCTGCTCGGGCTGCTCGCGCCCGGATTCTCCTTCACCTCGCCGGTGGAGATGCTGCTGCCCGACTGGCTGGCGGGCAACCCGTTCGTGCAGAACCTCATCCACCCGACCGCCTCCCAGACGCAGAAGGTGCTCGGCTACTCCATGCCGCGCCCGGAGGCCCCCTACGAATGGGCCAACGCGTGGGGCAGCAACGTGTCGGTGCTGCTGGTCTGGTTCGTGGTCGGCTGGTGGGTGTACGGGTCGCGCCGCCGCCGGGTGGTCGCCGTGGCGCTGGTCGCGCTGGCCGCCGTGCCGATCGTCTACTCGCTCAACCGCGGCCTGTGGATCGGGCTCGGGCTGGCCGTCGCGTACCTGATCGTCCGGGTGGGCGGCCGGACCAGGCTCATGCTGTGCGCCGGGGCGGTGGCGGCGGCGCTGGTGTTCGCGCTCAGCCCGCTGGCCGGGCTCGTCATGCAACGCCTGGACAAACCGCACTCCAACGACATCCGGGCGTTCACCGTGTCGGCCACGATCGAGGCCGCCACCCACTCCCCCGTCGCCGGCTACGGCAACACGCGCAACGCGCTCGGCAGCCATCGCACGATCACCACCGGCAAGACCGGCTGGTGCGCGGGCTGCGGCCATCCGCCGCTGGGCGCCGACGGGCAGCTCTGGCTGCTGATGATCACCCAGGGGTTCACCGGGGCCGTGCTCTACGTGGCGTTCTTCGCCGGGGCGATCCGCCGCCACTGGCCCGACCGGACGCCGGTCGGGCTGGCCGGGGTGCTCGTGATGTGCCTGGTGCTGCTCTACATGTTCGTCTACGACGGGCTGGTCACGCCGCTGAGCCTCTACTTCATCTCCTTCGCCCTCCTGTGGAGGAACACGCATGCACGACCATAGGATCCGGCTGCGCTATCTCGGCGACACGCTCGACCTGCTCTTTCCCGGCACCGGGTCACCGCGCCCCTACACGGTGCTGCCCCACCCCTACCTGCCCCGGCGACTGGCTCCGCGCCGGTGGTGGCATCCGGGGCCGAGGGTGATGCTGCCCGCCGAGGGGTCGATCGGCGACCACCTGGGCGAGGTGTTCGGCACGCCGATCGAGCTCGTCGTGCACGTGCGGCCCGCCCGCCGGGCCAACCGCAAACCGGTCCTGGAGGCATACTCGGCGGGGGCGCGGCTGGCGTACGTGAAGATCGGCGACAGCGAGCGGGCGCGCGCGCTGGTCGCCAACGAGGCCGCCGTGCTGTCCCGGCTTGCCGACCGGCCGCTCAAGAGCGTCGTCGCGCCCAGCGTGCTCTACCACGGCACCTGGCGCGGGCTCGGCGTGCTCGCGCTGTCGCCGCTGCCCGCGCGGCGCGGCCGGGTGCCCGAGCCGCTGCTCATCCGCGCCGTCAAGGAGATCGCCGCCACCGGCGACGGCGCGTGGCACGGCGACCTGGCGCCGTGGAACATCGCACCCGCCGCCGACGGGCGGCTGCTCGTGTGGGACTGGGAGCGCTACGCGACCGGGGTGCCGCACGGGTTCGACGCGATGCACCACTTCTTCCAGCGGGCGCTGCGGCGCATGGACCCGCCCACCGCCGCGCGCGCCTGCCTCGCCCAGGCGTTGCGGGTGCTGGCGCCCTACGGGCTCTCGGCGGCCCAGGCCAGGCGGACGGCGCTGCTCTACCTCGTCGCGCTGGCCGACCGGCACGCCACCGACGGGCACGAGCCGCTGGGGCCGCCGCAACGCTGGCTGTCCCCGCTCGTCGACCACGAGGAGCCGATCCTGTGAAGCCGATGAAGCGGCCCGTGCTGTCGGTGTCGCGCGGGGCCGGGCGGTTCACCTCGAGGGCGCGCGTGCTGCCGTCGTTCCTCATCATCGGGGCGCAGCGGTGCGGCACCACCTCGCTCTACCGGGCGCTGGCACAGCACCCGCTGCTGCTCAAACCGGTGCTGCACAAGGGCGTCCACTACTTCGACACCGGCTACCGGCGTGGGCTGCCGTGGTACCGGGGGCACTTCCCGCTGCGCGTGGGGGCGGCACTGTTGGCTCGCCGCCACGGGGCCCCGGCGCAGGCGTTCGAGTCGTCGCCCTACTACCTGTTCCACCCGCTGGCCGGCGAGCGCATCGCCGCCGACCTGCCGGGGGTCAAGCTGATCGTGCTCGTGCGCGACCCCGTCGAGCGGGCGTGCTCGGCACACGCCCACGAGCTGGCCCGCGGGTACGAGACCGAGTCCAGCTTCGAGTACGCACTCGAACTGGAGGAGCGGCGGCTGGCCGGGGCCGAGGAGAGCCTGCGGGCACGGCCGTACTCGGTGCACCATTCACACCGGCACCACGCCTACGTGGCGCGGGGCCGCTACGCCGCGCAGCTCGACCGGCTGGAGCCGCTGTTCGGGCGGGAGCGCATCCTGGTGCTCGACAGCCACCGGTTCTTCGCCGAGCCCGAGCCGGTCTACGACCGGGTGCTGGACTTCCTGGGCGTGCCCCGGCTCGGCTATCCGGCGTTCGAGCGCCACAACGGGCGGGCGCTGCCGAGGCCGCTGCCCGCGTCGCTGCGGCGGGCGCTGCGCGAGCGGTTCGAGGCGGACGACGCGCGGCTGGTGCGCTGGCTGGGGGGTGCGCCGTCGTGGCGGTGACGGGTCTGGCGCGCAGCGGCGCGGCGGGGCTGGCCGGGGCCGCGGTGGGGGCGCTGGCCCAGTTCGCGCTCGTGGTGGTGGTGACCAGAGGGCTGCCTGCCGCCCAGGCGGGCGAGTTCTTCGCGGTGACCGCGCTGGCGTTGCTGGCCGCCGGGGTGGCCAAGCTGGACGCGGGGAACGGGCTGGTGTACTTCATCGCGCGGGCCGGGACGTACGGCTATCTCGGCGTTTCCGGATATGTCAGGGCAGCGGTGGTGCCCGTCGCCGTGGTCGCCACCGCGGCCGGGATCGTCCTCCACCCGCAGCTCGGGCCGCTGGCCTGGGCGCTGCCCGCGATCGCCGTGGCCGACGTGCTGCTCGCGGCCACCCGCGGGTTCGGGGCGATGCGGCCCACCGTGCTGCTCGACGGGATCGTGCTGCCCGTCGGCCAGCTCGCCCTCGTCGCCGCCGCCCTCGCCCACAGCTCCGCGCTGCCCCTCGCCTGGGCCGCCCCGTACCTGATCGTGGCCATGCTGGCCGGGCTGGCGCTGCGCGGACGGGCGCCCCGCACGCCCTACCTGCCCGGCACCGGGCGCGACCTGTGGCGTCACACCGCGCCCCGGTCGGCGGCGGGCGCCGTCCAGGCCGTGTTCCAGCGGCTCGACATCGTGCTCGTCGCCGCGCTCGGCGGGCCCGTCCAGGCCGCCGTCTACACCGCCGCCACCCGGTTCAAGGTCGTCGGGCAGCTCGCCAACCAGGGGCTCTCCCGCGCCGCGCAACCCCGCCTGGTGAGCGCGCTCGCCGACGGCGACCTCGCCCGCGCCCGCGAGCTCTACCAGGTCACCACCATGTGGCTGGTGCTGCTCACCTGGCCCGTCTGGCTCGGCTACGCCGCGCTCGCGCCCTGGCTGCTCGACCTGTTCGGCGCCGGCTACGACGCCGCCGCGCCCGTCGCCCTGGTGCTCGCCGCCGCCATGATGGCGGCCACCGCGTGCGGCATGGTCGACGTCGTCCTCACCGCCGCCGGGCACACCACCGGCAGCCTGCTCAACCTGCTCGCCGCGCTCGGCGTCACCGTGCTGCTCGACCTCGCGCTCATCCCCGCCCACGGCGCGCTCGGCGCCGCGCTCGGCTGGGCCGGCGGGCTGCTCGTCAAGAACGCCCTGCCGCTCTGGCAGCTCCACCGCCGCTACGGGCTGCGCCCCTTCGGCCGCCACAGCCTCGGCGCCCTCCGCCTCCGCGCCTGGGCGGCCGCGTGAACCCGCCCGTGCTCGTCACCGGGCTGCCCAGAAGCGGTACGAGCTGGACCGGCAAGATGCTGGCCGCCGGCGGCGAACTCGTCTACGTCAACGAACCGCTCAACCCGCAACACCCGCCCGGCCGCTCCCCCGGCGTGCTGCGCGCCCACGTGACCCACCGGTTCCAGTACATCTGCGACGACAACGCCGACGCCTGGCTGCCCGCCTTCCGCGACACCGTCGCCCTGCGCTACCGCTGGGCGGCCCAACTGCGGGCCAACCGCACCCCGTACGACCTGGCCCGCATGATCCGCTACGGCGCCGCGTTCGGGCTCGGGCGGCTGACCGGGCGGCGGGCACTGCTCGACGACCCGTTCGCGGTGCTGTCGGCCGGCTGGTTCGCCACCCGGCTCGGCTGCCGCGTCATCGCGCTCGTCCGCGACCCCGTCGCCTTCGTGGCAAGCTGGCAGCGGCTCGGCTGGACCGTCTACTTCCACGAGCTGCTCGAACAGCCCCTCCTCGTCCGCGACCACCCCGAGGTCGAGCTGCTGCGCCCGCTGATCGGCTCCCAGGACCGGCTCGCCAAGGCCGCCGCGCTGTGGCGGGTGACGCGCACGATCCTCTCCCGCCTTCCCGGCATCCAGGTGACCTCGTACGACGACCTCGCCGCCGACCCCCTGCCCGGCTTCCGCACCCTGTACGACCACGCCGGGCTCACCTGGACCCCCGCCGCCGAACGCCGCATCACCCACGCCTGCACCGCCCCCACCGGACCAGGCCGGAGCTTCGCCTGGACAGGGCTGTCCCGCACCGCCTACCGGCCGATGGACTCCCGCCAGGCCCTGCGCACCGCCGCCCGCGGCCTCACCCCGGCGGAGATCGCCCGCGTCCGCGCCCTCACCGCCGCATGACCCCGCGCCTGGCCTCCAGCAGCAGCCGCACCGCGAACGGCAGATCGTCCACCAGGTAGCGCCTGGCCAACCGGCCCGGCTCCGACCCCAGCCGGAACGCCCACTCCAGCCCGGCGCGCCGCATCCACCCCGGAGCGCGCGGCACCGTCCCGGCCGCGAACGCGATCGCCGCCCCGCAGCCCAGGAACCAGGCGCCGGGCAGCTCCTGGCGCAGGTCGCCGATCAGCAGCTCCTGCCGGGGGAAGCCCAGCCCCACGAACACCAGCCGGGGCCGCGCCCGCACCACGTCGCCCATCACCCGCTCGCGCTCCGCCGGGCGTGCGTCGAACCCGTACGGCGGCGACACCGCGCCCCGGACGTCGAGCCCCGGACAGCGGCGCGCCAGCTCCCCCGCCGCGCCCTCGGCGGCCCCGGGCGGCCCGCCGAGCAGGTAGACCGGCCAGCCGCGCCGCGCCGCCCGCGCGCTCAGCGACCAGATCAGGTCCGCGCCCGTGACCCGCTCCGGCAGCGGCGTCCCCGAGATCCGCGACGCCCACACCAGCGGCATCCCATCGGCCACCACCACCTCGGCCCGCCGCACCAGCTCCCGCAACCCGGCATCCCGCGCCACGGCCCGGCAGATGTCCACGTTGGGCGTCACGATCTGGCCCCCGCGGCCCGCCTCCACCTCCCCGCTCACCCAATCCACCACCTCGGCCTCGGTGGCGGCATCCACCCCCACCCCACCCACCACCACCCGCCGTCCAGCCGACAGCACCCCAGGAGCTGAGCCCGCCCCCTCCAGGACGGCGGCACGCAGCCTGCCGGGCAGCGCCTCCTGGGTCGCCTGCGAGCGACGCGCGCCCACAGCCGCGCCACGCCGCAGCGCCCCAGCGCCCGCCCCCTCCGGGACAGCGGCACGCGGCAGCGTCTCCGTTGGGGAGTCGGCCGCCGGGGTGGTGTCGCGTGGTCGGGTGAGCGTGTCCGGGGGGCGGTGGGGGGCTCCGGGGGGT
>NZ_JBGNUU010000012.1:0-298958 GCF_041950485.1 Nonomuraea sp. ATR24 | reverse complement strand
CTCCCCGCCCCCGCCACCACCCCCACCTGACCCGCGCCCTCTCTGACCCCCTGACCCGACCTCGACCAGGGTGGGATGATCAGGGACGTGACGAGCTCGGTTTCGACGCCCTCGAAGTCGTCGCCCGTGTCGATGGGACGCCCCTCACCGAGCTGATCGACAGGTACGAGCTCGGCGCCAGGATGGGCGTGGCCGGTGCCCTGCGGGCGCTGGACGCCCTTCTTCCCTGAGCGGGCGATTCGCCCGACGTCCCGGGCGGCGGGTCCGTCAGGGGGTGTGCGGCCTGAGGGCCGCGAGGGCGGCGCGGGCGTGTTCCGGCTCGGCGCCCTCGGCGACCGCCGCCAGGGCCGCGCGCCAGGCCGCCGCGAGCACGCGGCCCAGCAGCGGCGCCGACGGCAGGTCGCCGCGCCCGAGCAGCTCGGCCAGCCGGTCGCGCTCCGCATCCTGGGGCGGCTCGCCCAGGATGCGCAGGAAGTTCTCGCGTACGGCGAAGTCCAGGCCGACCAGCAGGGCGGCGGTGACGGCCGCCGAGCGGTCCGGCCCGGGCCCCGTGGCCGCCATCGCGCCCTCCATCCGGTCCAGCAGGCGCCGTTCGACGTCGTCCCGGACGAAGGCGTACAGGCCGAGCTTGCTGCCGAAGTGGTGGTAGAGGGCGCCCGTGGTGACCTCGGCCGCCGCCGCCAGGTCGGCGACCGTGACCTCGTCGAAGGGGCGCGCCCCGAACTCCTTGACCGCTGCGAGTACGAGCCTGCCCCTCGGGGAGGTCGATACGGGGATCCATTCGCGCACCCGTACATAATGCCGTTATGGTGAGAGGAAATCCAATTACGTCCGGAATCCGGAAGGATGCGCCGTGAAGCTGGAGTTCCTGTTCGTCCCCACCGCCGACCTGAAGGCGTCGCTCGCCCTCTACCGTGACGGCCTCGGCTTCACCGAGAGCTGGCGCGAGGGCGACGCGACCGTGGCCCTGGCCCTGCCGGGCACCGACGTGCAGCTCATGCTCGACGCCCACGACCCGGCCGCCCCGGTCGGGCCGGTGTTCGTCGTCGAGAGCGTCGAGGCGTTCCACGCCGCCCGCCCGGAGTCGCTGACCGTGGTCGAAGCGCCGTCGGAGATCCCCGGCGGCTTCCAGGCCACCTACCGGGACCCGGGCGGCGCGACCCTCTACGTCATGGACCAGTCCACGGAGCAGAACCCCTCATAGGGGCGGCCGGCACAGGTCCCGGACCTCGGGGAGGCGGTCGAAGCCGGCCGACCCGTAGGTGGCGACGGCGGCGGTGTTGGAGCTGGGGGTGCACACGACCGCGCTGGAGGAGCCCAGCTCGCGCAGCGCCGCGGCGGCGGCGCGGACGATCGCGGCGCCGTGGCCGCGGCCTCGGTGGTCGCGGTGCACGCCCATCGGTTCGAGCAGGCCGGGCCGGTGCGGGCCGGCCGGCCAGACGGTCACGGCCGCCACCGCGTCACCCCGCTCGTCGTAGGCGACCAGGCAGCGGGCGCCGGCGTACGGCGAGCCGGCGGCCATCGCGTGCCAGGCCGCCTCCGTGAACGTCGACCCGTCGAACGAGGCCCGCTGGACGGCCACCCGTTCGGGCACCTGATCAGCAGTGACCTCCACCACCCGCACGCCGGGGCCGGGCACCGGCGCGGTGAGGTCGCGGCGCAGCGGCGTCCACGGCTCACCCGCCTGCCAGCCGTCCTCGCCCAGCAGGTCCCTGACCAGGGCGCCCGCCGGCGCCTCGACGCTCGCCGTCCCGGCGGGCAGCACCCCGCGCCCCGGATCGCCGAGGTCCGAGGCCAGCCGCCGGGCCAGCTCGCCGTCGCGCCGGGCGTCCGGCGCGACGGCGAGCCGCAGCAGCCGGGGGTGGTCCAGCAGGCCGACGGCGAGGATCCGCCCGCCGCGGCTCCACGTCCGGACGGCCGCGGCCGTCGCCTCCGCGCCGAACCGCCAGAACCAGCCCAGATCCCCCGGATGCAATTGCATCGGCGCGCCCTCGTGCTGCCACGCGCGCAGCACGGCCACGATCCCGTCCAGCCCGCCGGTCCCGGGCTCGCCCAGCTCGATCGTCATGCCGCCGATCACACACCAGCGGACCGGCGGCGGGCACCAGGTTTTCGGCCGGCCCGGCGCGGCGGCCCGGTGTGGCGGCCCGGTGCGGCGGCCCGGCGGCCCGGTGCGGCAGCCCGGCGCGGCGGTCAGCGGCCGTCGCTCAAGGGGGCCGTCGCTTCAGAGGCCGTCGCTCCAGGGGGCGGAGCGGAGTTCGGCGACGCTGCGCCGCCTCCGTACGGGCTGCCCCCGGTCGGCCGGGACGCCGACGGCGGTCATCGTCAGGACGGTCCAGCCGGGGTTCGGGCGCAGCTCGGCCGTCAGGCCGTCCTTGTCGAAGGCGCGGAACTGGTGACAGGTGAGGCCCATCGCCTGGGCCTGCACGGTCAGGTGGGCCACGGCCTGGCCGAGGTCGTAGTCGGCGAACTCCGAGTAGACCAGGTCGGTGTCGTCCACGTGGCGGCGGGCCAGATTCACGATCAGCAGCCCGGCGGCCGGGGCCCACCGCGCCGAGCTGGGGGCGAGGAAGCGGGTGACCCGGGCGTGGTCCGGCTCGCCGGGGCGGACCGGGAGGAACGCCCAGGGCTGGGAGTTGCCCGCCGAGGGCGCCCACCGCGCGGCCTCCAGCAGCAGCGCGAGCGTCTCGTCGCCGACGACGCCCGCCGGGTCGAACGCGGACGGGCTGAACCGGTCCGCGAGGAGCGGGTGCAGGCCGAGCCGGAGATCGTGGTCAACGTTCACGCACGTGCACAACTTTCCGGCCCGCCCGTTTATGCCGCACCGGTAGGGGCGGCGGTCTCGCCCGTTCGTGCCTCATCGGTAGGGGCGGCGGTCGAGGGTGGCGTGGACCATGGTGGTGAGCGTGACGATGTCGAAGACGGGCAGCCCGGTCTCGGCCTGGATCGCGTGCGCGAACGGCACCAGGTCGGTGCACTCGATGAGCAGCGCCCCCATGTCGGGGTTGTCCTTGGCGAGCCGCCGCACCTGGCCGAGCACCTCGCGTTCCAGGCGGTCGGCGTCGAGGGCGTCGCGCCGTCCCTCCAGCATCACCTCGCGGAACTCGGGCTGCTCGGACATCCCGGTCACGCACACCGGCACGTGCTCGCCGCCGATCGCGGCCAGGTGGCGGCCGGTGAGCGCGGGTTCCTTGGCGACGAGCAGGCCGACCTTCTGGTGCGGCATGAGCATGCGGTGGATCATCGGGAGCTGGATCAGGCTGGAGGAGAACAGCGGCACGCCGACCGCCCCGGCGAGCCGTTCCTGGAAGAGCACGAGGAAGCCGCAGGCGCCGGTGACGGCCGCGGCGCCGCGCGCCTCCAGGTTGCGCGCCGCCTCGACGAACGGGTCGAGCAGCCGGGGGTCGGCCTGGGTGACCACCCGTTCCGGCGTCGCGCCCTCGACGACCTCGTAGATCACCGGGAAGCCGAACGTGGCGGGGTTGCGGATGTGTCCGGGGATCTTGGTGAACGTGGTCTCCAGGCAGAGCACGCCGATCGGCTTCACGGGAACCTCCTGCCGTAGCGGAAGGGGGCGGGGTCGAGGTCAGGGGTCTCGCCGGCCAGGAGCTGGGCGAGCAGCTTGCCGCCGACGGGCGCGAGGCCGAGCCCGATGTGCCCGTGCCCGCAGGCCAGCGCCAGGTTCTCGTACGGCTCGGCCCGCCCGATGTACGGGAGGCTGTCGGGGGTGCAGGGACGCAGGCCGCTCCAGGTCTGCGGCGTCGCGGTGGTGTCGAGGGCGGGCAGGTGGTCGCGCACGGTCCGCAGGATGCCGTCCACCCGGCGGCGCGAGATCGTGGTGTCCATGCCGGACAGTTCGAGGGTGCCGCCCAGGCGCAGGCGGTCGCCGAGCGGGGTGATGGCGACCTTGCCCTCGCTGAGCAGCACCGGCCGGCGGGGGGCGCCGCCGGGGCTCTTGAGCGTGACGGAGTAGCCCTTGGCGGGCTGCAGCATGAGCTTCAGCCCCGCCTTGCGGGCGAGGGCCGCGGACCACGCGCCGGCGGCGATGACGACAGTGCCGGGCCGCAGGTCGCCGCGCGAGGTGCGCACCTGCCGGACGCGGCGGCCCGCGACCTCGAGGTCCAGCACGTCGGTGTCCTCCAGCAGCTCGACGCCCATGCCGGCCAGCGTCGCGGCGAGCTCGGTGACGAACTCGGGCACGCGCAGGTAGGCGCCCTCCTCGTTGTAGAGCGCGCCGCTGATGTCGAACTCGACGCCGGGTTCGAGCGTGCTCAGCTCGCCGGGTTCGAGCACGCGCAGCGGCACCCCGGACGCGTTCGCCCGGGAGACCGTGCGGCGGGCCCGGTCGAACCCCTGCGGCGTCCGGAAGGCGATCACCATGCCCCGGGCGGTGAGCGTGTCATCGCCGCACAGCTCCCGCAGGATGGCGAGGCTGCGCTGTTTCATGTCGAGCAGGACGCGGAACGCCTCCCCGGCCGCCCGCTCGGTGCAGCGGCGGCGGAAGCGCCACAGCCAGGCGATCAGCGCCGGGTCGGGGCGCGGCCTGATGAAGAACGGGCTGCGCGGGTCGAGCAGCCAGCGCAGCCCCAGGGCGGGCACGCCGGGCTCGGCCAGGGGGGCGGCGCCCTGCGTGCCGACGAATCCGGTGTTGCCGTGCGAGCACGACTGCGGGCCGCCGATCGGCCCGCGCTCGACCACGGTCACGGTGGCGCCGGCCCTGCGCAGGTAGTAGGCGCAGAACAGGCCGGCGACACCGCCGCCGACGACCAGCACGTCCGGCATCTACAGGCTCACGACGAAGAAGTTGGTCGGCAGGTTGATCACCACGCGCTCGTAGATCTCCGCCATGAGCGCGATGCCGGGCTCGGCGAACGTGCCGGGCGGCGGCTCGGCGAAGCGGATCACCGAGCGTCCGGCGTCGAACAGCAGGGCGCCGTGCCCGAAGTCGCCGACGACGGCCGTGCCCGGCTCGACCAGCCGGGTCCTGACGATGAAGACGCCGTTGCGCTCGACGTCGTCCATCAGGCTGCCCTCGCCCATGAACGTGTAGTAGTCGACGGGGTTGATGATGAGGCCGTCGGCGGTGCCGCCCATCTGCTCGACCTCGTTGCACGCGGCCAGGATCGTCGAGGCGAACGGCCCCTTCGACGTCATGCGGGCGATCCCCGGCAGGTTCAGCAGGCCGCCGGGGCCGCGGATGATCGTGTTGTTCTCGGCCGTGGCGAGGCGGACGATCAGCCGGTAGTTGACGAACGACTCGAACGTCTCCTGGTCCTCCCACAGGCCGGGCGGCACCTGGACCCAGGCGGTCGTGGGGAGCAGCTCGGGCACCTCGGAGCGGTGGAAGCGGCTGGCCGCCTCCCGGCGCACGTCGGCCTCGAACACCTCGGGGTCGCCGGGGGCGGGCGGGCTCTCGTGCCAGTAGTAGCGGCGCGGGTCCCTCGACAGGTCGACGACCTTGAGCATGTTGCGGGCCGGGTAGCGGGGCTTGCGCCGCGAGCTGGTCAGCGAGTCGGTGATGGTCACGTCGTACTCGACGGCCGCCTCCAGCCCCTTGTCGGCGCACGCCTCGGCGAACCTGCGGCCGGGTGACATCTCCTGCTTGCGCTGGGCGACGACCTCGGCCATCGTGCGCTTGATCTCCTGCTTCATGACGTCCTCCGGTGAGGCTTGCGGGCGACGAACACTCCCCAGCCGAACTCGCCCTGGTCGATGGCGACCTGGATCTCGCCGCACGACTCGGCGAAGGCGAGCATCCAGTCCCTGGCCGCGGGGTCCTCGGTGGTCCGCGCGCGCTCGCGGGCGGTCGTGCCCAGCACGCGGTAGGTCTGCCTGATGTGGCTCTCCAGGTTGCGGGCCAGCAGGATCTCGAACCCGCTGCGCTCCAGCTCGGCCTGGTACTCCACCAGCGAGTAGCCGCTGCTCCACCTGACCCGGTCGTAGACGTGCCTGCGGGCCCGTTCGCCGATCTCCTTCTTCGGCTGGAGGAAGTCGGAGAAGGCGAACACGCCGCCGGGCCGCAGTACGCGGAAGATCTCGGCATGGCTGCGCGGCTTGTCGGGCACCAGGAAGAGCGCGTCCTGGCTGACCACGTGGCTGAACGTGCCGTCCTCGTACGGCATGGCGGTGGCGGAGCCGTGCCGGAACTCGATGCCCAGGGCGGGGTCGGCGAGCTGCCTGGCGAACCTGACCCGTTCCAGGCTCAGGTCCAGCCCCTCGCCCCGGCAGCCGTGCCGGGTGACCAGGTGGATGAGGAAGTTGCCGCAGCCGCAGCCGACGTCCAGCACGTGCGACGAGCCGTCGATGCCCGCCTCGGCCGCCATGAGCTCGGAGGTGCGCTCGGCCGCCGCCCGGTAGTCCTCGTCGTTCTCGCCGGCGAAGTAGCCGGTGTGCAGGACGCCTTCGCTGTCCCAGAAGCTCAGATAGGTCTGCGTGGTCCGGTCGAAGAAGTCGCCGACGTCCTGCTCGGTGTAGGTGGTCGACATCCCTGGGGCTCCTTCAGGTGTTGGTGTCCTTGCGCGTTCGGGTGAGGTGCGGCAGGTCGGGTCCGGTGACGGCGGCGCCGCCGTCGACGGCGTGCACGGCGCCGGTGACGAACGAGGCGCGCTCGCTCGCCAGGAAGGCGGCCACGGCGGCGACCTCCTCGGGGCGGGCCATCCGGCCCAGGGCGCTGTGGTGGCCCATGCGGGCGAGCTGTTCCTCCACGTCGCCACCGAGGCTCGCGGCCATCCGCTCGATGGGCGGGGTGCGGGCGTGACCGGGCGCGATCACGTTGACGGTGATCCCGTCGCGGCCGACGTCCGAGGCCAGCGCCTGGGCGAAGCGCAGCAGCGCGGCCCTGGTCACGCCCGAGAGAGCCAGCGGCGGGATCGGCGTGGTGGCCGTCTCGGAGGCCACGTAGACGAGCCGCCCCCACCCGGCGGCCTTCAGGTGCGGCAGCGCGGCCAGCGTCAGGTTGACCGCGGGCATCAGCACCTTGTCCACGGCCGCCTGGTAGTCCTCCACCTCGAACCCGGAGGCGGGGCCGATGGGCGGGCTGCCGCCGCTGACGACCACGACGTGGAGGGCGCCAAGCTCGGCGGCGACCGTGCCGACCCACCGGCGGGCGGCGTGCCTGTCGGTGATGTCGACGCCGGTGGCGTGGACGCGCCCGCGCGCCACCCGCTCGATCTCGCGGGCGGCCGACTCCAGCCGGGGCCGGTCGCGGGCGCCGATCGCGACGTGCGCGCCCTCACGGGCGAGCTCCGCGGCGGTGGCCAGGCCGAGGCCGCTGGAGCCGCCGGCGACGAGCGCGACCTTGCCGTCAAGCCCGAGATCCATGGTTCTCCTTCGGCCGGGCCCCGCCTGCCAGCGTGCCGCCGTAGCTGTAGCCGTAGCGGCTGAAGAGCGGGGTGGCGAGCGTGACGGCGGCGAGCCTGGCGGGCCGGGTGAGGGTGTCCTTCCAGGTGTCGTCGCGGTCGCGGATCACGGTGGCGCCGGTGCGGAAGCGGTCGGGGTTGCCGGTGACGGTGTGGTTGGTGTGCAGCTCGACCGTGCGGTCGCGTACCGGGTTGGGGGCGGGGCCGGCGTCGCAGTGCCGGACGAGGGCGTCGATCGTCGCCTCCGGGTCGGTGGTGAAGTCCTCGTAGCGCAGGAAGAGCGAGCGCTGCGGGAAGCGGCGGGTGATGGCGTGGGAGGCCAGGTTGAACCCGTGCCAGTAGGCGGTGCTCATCCAGGAGGACATGGCGTAGACGTACTGCTTGGGCTGTCTCCAGGAGTGCGCGACGGCGCGCGGGTCGCGCACGAGGTGCACGTAGTAGGGGGTGATGCCGTCCAGGTACGGCAGCAGCGCCGCCTCGCCCGGGATCTTGGTGGTGTCGACGATGACGCGCGAGCCGGTGCGCTCGGCGACGGCGTGGTAGGTGCGGGTCATCAGGTCGGCGTGGGCCCTGATGTCGTCGCCGTCGAGCCCCCGGCCGAGCACCCGCCAGGTGTGCCGGGTGCGCACGCAGGCGCGCTGGCGGCGGATGACGGTGGCGGCGAAGTCGGCCAGTGGGAGCCCGCCGGGGTTGCCGAGCGGCAGGATCCGCGACCAGATCGGGCACTCGGTGAGCGCGCTGCCGCAGCCGCACAGGTTGTTCACGCCCAGGCCGGCGCCGTTCTTCCAGAGGAAGTGCAGCTCGCCGACGTGGAAGAAGCCGGGGATCTCGTTGAGGACGTTGCCGATGATGGTGCTGCCGTTGCGGCACCAGCCGGTGACGCAGAGGACCTTGATCGTGTCCACGCTCTCTCCTTCAGCTCGTGGGCGCGGGCAGCGTGACGGGCCGGCGTACGCACAGGCCCACGCCGACGGCCGCCACGGCGCAGGCCGCGCCCACCAGGAAGACGGCCGGGTAGCCGAGCCCGCCCGCGACCACGCCGATGAGCGGCCCCCACACGGCCAGCCCAAGGTCCCAGAAGGACGTGTACGCGCCGAGCGCGGCGCCCTGTTTGGCCGGGTCGGTGCGGTTCATGACCATGAGGGCGAGCGACGGGTGCAGCAGGGAGAAGCCGACGCCCATCACCACGCCGCCGAGCACGGCCAGCGGCAGGTTCGGCGCCACCGCGATGATCAGCAGCCCGGCGGCCTCGCCCGCGCCGCACCAGATCACCATCCGGCGCGGGCCCACCCGGTCGGGCAGGTGGCCGATGACCAGCCGGGTGCCCGCGTAGACCAGGCTGAACCCGCTGAGCACGGCCACGCCGGAGCCGATGCCGCGCGCCTGGAGGTGCAGCACCACGAAGGCGGCCAGGCCCGCGTACCCGGCGGCGGCCAGCGCCAGGGCGGTGCCGGGCAGCAGCGCGGGCCGCAGCAGCAGGCCCCCGCCGCTCGCCCGGTCGGGCCGGGCGGGGGCGGGCGCCGAGCTCACCAGGGCGAGCGCGATCACCCCCATGCCGATGCTGAACGCCCACACCGTCCCGTAGCCGTGGCTCGACAGCGCGGCGCCGAGGAACGTCCCGGCCGCGATGCCGCCCCACATGCTGACGCCGTACAGGCCGACAAGCTGGCCGCGCCGGTTGTGCGGCGCGAGCGAGACCGTCCAGACGGCCCCGGCGGTGAACAGCGCGGCCTCGCCGACGCCGAGCAGCAGGCGGTCGGCGACCAGGCCCGCGACGCCGATCGGGGCGTAGTAGAGCGCGCCTCCCACGGCCACGATCAGCGCCCCGGCCTGCATGACGCGGCGGTGCCCGTACCTGTCGGCCAGGTGTCCCGCCACCGGCCTGACCAGCAGCGCCGTCAGCGCGGTCGCCATGACGACGACGCCGACGGTGAAGCCGGTGGAGCCGTACCTGTCGGTGACGAAGCTCGGCAGCACCGGGATCGCGGCGGCCAGGCCCACGTAACCGGCGAACAGGCCGCCGAAGATGCCGGCGAGGGCGCGTGGCCTCACGAGCCCGCCACCTTGCGCACGGCCTCGATCAGGTGGTCGCAGTCCTCCACCGACAGCGACGACGACAGCGGCACGTCCACGGCCTCCCGCAGGTAGCGGGTGGTGCGGGGCAGCAGCGCCTGGATCGAGGCCACGTCCTGGCCGCGGAACAGGAAGCGCCAGTTCCAGAAGACGCGCACGTTGGTGTCGCGGTCGGAGCCGAGGTTGCGCGCGCCGACGCCCTCATGGCACAGCGCGTCGGCGAACCAGCCGGCGTCGCCGCCGGGCACCCGGAAGATGAACGCCTCGCCCAGGAACGCGCCGGGCGCGACCGGCCGGCGCACGGCGATCCCCGGCACGTCCTTGAGCGCCTCCGACACGTAGGTGTAGTTGTCGTGGAAGCACTTCAGGCGCAGCGGCAGCCGGTCCAGCTCCGAGCGCAGCAGCGCCGCGCGGATCTCGTCCATGCGGAAGCTGAGCAGCGGCAGGTCCAGGTCGGTGTCGATGGGCGGGTCGCCGCCGGGGAAGTGCCGCTTCAGCCGGCCCTCGTACGCGCCGGACAGCACGACGGCGCGGGCGAACAGCTCGCTGTCGTCGGTGACGAGGAAGCCGCCCTCGCCGCAGTTGAGCGACTTGTCGGACTGGGTGCTGAACCCGCCGGCCAGGCCGAACGTGCCGAGCTTGCGCCCGTCCAGCTCGGCGCCGAGGGCGGGCACGGCGTCCTCGAACACCGGCACGCCCTTCTCGGCGGCGAACGCGGTCACGGCCGCCATGTCGGCGGCGAAGCCCCGCATGTGCACCACGAGGATCGCCTTGATCTCCGGGTTCCAGCGGGCGCGCAGGTCGTCGAGGTCGAGGTGCAGGTCCTCGTCCACCTCGACGAGGAACGGCGTGCAGCCGGCCAGCACGATGGCGCTCGGGGTGGCGACGAACGTGAAGCCGGGGCAGGCGATGAGCGAGCCGGGCGGGATGCCGGCCGCCATGATGGACAGCGCGATCGCGGTGGTGCCGCTGGAGACGGCCAGGGCGTGCCTGGTGCCGAAGTAGCGCGACAGCTCGGCCTCTAATCGGCCGCACTCGGTCTCTTGCTGGGGTCGGTAGTCGTAGCGGAAGTACAGATGGCTGCGGATCGCGCGGAGCGCGGCTTCCTCGTCCTCGCGGTGAACGAAGACTGCCCCCTTGTCGTACGTCGGCCAGGGGTCGTGCCGTACCGGGTCGCCGCCGTTGATGGCCAGGCGTGCGGAACCGTCCCTCTCGCTCTGCACCGTATGCTCCTCGACATCGGCTTGATGGAGTTCTCGGGGGTGGGTGAACGGTCGGCCTTCTGTGGACGTGCATGCGGCTTTTCGAGGAGCGCGAGAGTGCCCGGCGATCGTCCGGGAAGCCGCGCGGCGGGGCTCGGAACCCCGTGGCGCCCGCGCTGTTGATCAAGCTGGGTACGAATTCTCCCTGGATGTTCTCCGAGGGAACCGATCATGTCAACGGTTTCGTCAAGAGTGTCCAGGGCCGGTCAGCGGGCCGCCTCGCGGCGGCAGCGGGCCAGCTCCGCACGCAGGTCGCCGCGCAGCCCGCGGTCCAGACCGGGCTGGGACAGCGCGTCGGTGAAGTCGCGGGCGGCCTCGTCCCAGCGGCCGAGCCGCATGAGCGCCATGCCGCGGTTGTAGCGCGGCACCGGCGCAGCCGACAGCGCCACGGCCCGGTCCAGGTCGGCCACGGCGGCCGCCGCGTCCCCGCGTTCGAAGCGGACGGCCGCCCGGTTCGTCCAGGCTTCGACGAGGTCCGGGTCGCCCTCCAGGGCGCGGGTGAGCAGGGCGTCGGCCTCGTCGTGGCTGCCGCGCTCCGAGCGGATGAGCCCGAGCGTGCACAGCAGCGCGGGCTCGTGCGGGGCCAGCTCCAGCCCGGCGCGCGCGCCTTCCTCGGCCGCGTCCAGCAGGCCGGTCTCCAGCTGGAGGTTGACCAGGGCGATCCGGGCGTCGAGGTGGCCGGGGGCGACGGCGAGCGCCCGCTGGAGGTCGTCGCGCGCCCGGTCGAGGCGGCCGCGTTCCTGTTCGAGCACGGCCCGGTTGTAGTACGCCTCCGGCAGGTGCGGGCCGAGGCGGATCGCGGCGTCGTAGTCCTTGATCGCGGCCCGGGCGCGGCCGGCGGCGCGGTGCAGGGCGGCCCGGTCGGCGTAGTACTCGCAGTTGCCGGGGTCCTGTTCGATCACGGTGTCGAGGTCGGCCAGGGCGCGGGCCGGGTCGCGCAGGGCGAGGTGCACCTGGGCCCGGTTGTGCAGCAGCCGGGCCGTGTGCTGCGGCAGCTCGCCGGGGGCGAGCACGGCTGACAGCCTGGCCAGGCCGTCGTCGACCAGGCGCAGCGCGCGGGCGGGCTCGCCGGCCTTGGCGTGCAGGAGCGCCACGCCCTGCTCGTAGAAGACGGTGGAGACGACCCGCTCGCGCGGGTCGTCCAGGGTCGCGGCTAGGCTCAGCGCCCGCTCCAGCCAGTGGAGTGCCCGCTGCGGGTCCTGGGCGGCGCCGGGCAGGTGCCGGGCGTGGAGCATGGCCGTGGAGTACGCGGCCGACATGAGGATCCTGGTGTCGCCGGTCGCCGCCCGCGCCTCGTCGTAGAGCTCCAGGGCCTCGGCGGCCCGGTCCAGGGCGGCCAGCGCGGTGGCCAGGCCGGTGGTGAACGACCACCAGTGCCGCAGGTCGCCCCCCGGGCTCACGAGCCCACGGCCGCGCCGGGCGACGCGCGCCGCGTGGTGGTAGAAGCCGCGCGCCAGGCTGTCGCCCAGGGCGGTGCGCAACGCGTCCGGCGCCGGGTCCGTGACGGGTGGCGGGTCGCCGCCGTCGCGCAGGTCCAGGCGCAGCGCCGGGACGTCCCTGTGGGCCAGCGCGGCCAGGAGCTCGGCGGTGGTCTCGTCGGCGCCGGCCACGTGGTCGAAGCGTACGGTGACCGGTTGCCGGAGGGCGCCGGCCCAGGCCGCCACGAGCTCGGCCGCCCCGTACGCCAGGAAGGCGGTGCGGCGGGCCGGGTGGAACCTGATCGGCTCCTCCTCCGCTGCCGGGCGGGCGGCGCGGCCGAGCCACGGGGCGATGGCGTGCAGCTCGACCTCGTGCCGCGCGGCGAGCTTGGGACGCTCCCCAGCGATCCGGGCGAGGAACCGCGCGACCCCGGCGTACGGCCCGTGAGCGCGATGGCAGTCGTAGCGGTGCGGCTCCGTGCTCACCGGTGTGCTGGTCTCCCTAGGCCGGTCCGGGCAGGGGCGGGCGCCCGGGGACGCCCGCCGGGGTGGCTGCTACCAGCACCACTCGAACCAGATCCGGCGGGCGCCGGCCAGCAGGCGAAGGTCACTCTTCCGGCGAATGGTCATCTTCTTCATGAGCGCCTCCAGGTTGATCACTTCCGGGACTGCCCAGAGCATAAGCATGGAGATCCCGAAATATGAAGATCTTGAGGGTCATGATTCTTCCGGCGCGAGGCCGCTGCGGCGGGCCAGCACCCGGGTGCCGGGGCCGGAGGCGGCGCCCGGGCCCGGCAGGGCCGTCACGTCGGTGGCCGTCACCGGCTGCCCGCACTCCGAGCAGCAGACCCGGGGCGTGAACCGGGCGCCGCACGCGTCGTGCTCCAGCAGCACCGGCGGGCCGCCCGCCGGGGTCGCCCACTTGTCGCCCCAGGCCATCAGCGCCATCAGCACGGGCACGAGCTCGCGCCCGGCCTCGGTGAGGTGGTAGGCGTGGCGCGGCGGGCGCTCCTGGTAGGCGCGGCGCTCCACGATGCCGTCGGCGATCAGGGCCTCCAGCCGCCGGGTGAGCAGGTTGCGCGAGACGCCGAGGTTCTCGGCGATGTCGTCGAACCGGTGCAGGCCGAGGTGGATGTCCCGCAGGATCAGCGGCGTCCACCATTCGCCGACCCGTTCCAGGGACTGCCCGATCGAGCAGTGCATCTCCGCGAAGCTGGTCCGTTGCATGCTCCCCAGCATAGTGGGTTGCTTGATTGAACTCACTGCCGTTACATTGCGGGCGACAGAGAGTTCAATGAAAGGACTTACCCATGCCGTTCGTGGAGCTGTTCGTCCCCAAGGGCTCGCTCGACCAGGAGCGCCGCGAGAAGATCGGAGGGCGGCTGGTGTCCGAGGTGATGATCGCCGAGGGCGCCCCCGACAACGAGGTCGCCCGGTCCATCTCCTGGCTCGTGGTGAACGAGGTCGACGCCTGGTTCATCGGCGGGCGCGAGCTGCCCGCCGGGGAGAAGCCGCGCTACGTGGTGCGCGTCGGGGTCCCGGCCGGCTCGCTCACCGACGACAAGCGCCTCGACATCGTCCAGCGCGTCACACGGGTGCTGGCGGACGCCGACCCGGAGCCTGAGCGGTTCGGCCGGGCCACCTCCGCCTGGGTGCACATCAACGAGATCCCCGAGGGCAACTGGGGCGCGGGCGGGGAGATCGTCCGCCTGGAGAACATCGCGGCCCTGGTCACCCGCGGCTAGCCGGCCGGAGGCGGCCGGGCACGGACCGCCCGGCCGCCGTCGTCGCAGCCGGTGGGGTCAGCGCTCGCCGGCGAGGAGGCGCGCGATCTCGTCCTGGCCTGCCTGCCTGCCGTAGCCGGCGAACTGGAACGTCTCCGGGCCGACGAACTCCGCCCAGTGCTCGCGGACGAAGGCCCGGCCCGCCTCGGCGTCACCCCGCTCCGGCGCCTTGTCGAGGAAGCCCCGCTGCCACGGCGCGAACTCCAGGAACTGTGAGGCATGGGCCAGGCACGCGTCCAGCTTGGCCGTCAGCACCGGGGCCACGTCCACCACCACGTCCGCCCGGTGCACCGGGGCCGAGGCGTAGTCGGTCATCAGCAGGCACACCGGCATCCGCGTCAGGGGCGGCTTGCCCACCTCCAGGTTGCGCGTCATCGCGAACTCGACGGCCTGCTCGGCCAGCAGCCCGGCCGCCCGGTTGTCCGGATGGCCGCTCCCGTCGGCGTGCAGGGCGATCACCAGGTCCGGCCGCCAGCCACGCACCTGCGCCAGCACGCGCAGCCGCATCTCCAGGCTCGGCTCCAGCATGCCGTCGTGCACGTCGTGGAAGATCTCGTAGTCGATCACGCCGAGCGCGTCGGCCGCCCGGAACGCCTCCTCCGCGCGGCGGCGGGCCAGCGGGCCGCGTTCCATCTCGTGGTGCCCGGCGTCACCGTTGGTGAGCGTCAGGAACTTCACCGCGTGCCCGGCCCGTGCCAGCAGCGCGGCGGTGCCGCCCGCGTAGATCTCGGGCTCGTCGGGGTGAGCGGCGATCACGAGGGTTCTCAACATCAGCGTTTTCCTTAGGGATGGGATTCGCCGGTACGGCCTGCCGTACCGGCTTGGAAGACCCGCTCGCGGGTCAGGTCCAGGGCGTAGCACAGCGCGCCGTCGAGGACGGCGTTGCCGTCGACGGCGCTCAGCGCGACGGTGACGGGCACCAGGGGGGTTTCGGCCAGGCGGCCGGCGACCAGGGCCCGGAGCGGTTCGCCGCCCGCGATGCACAGCGGGCCGGCCAGCACCACCAGGCCGGGGTCGAGCACGCCGATGGCGGCGCTCACACCGAGCGCGACCCGGGCGGCCACGTCGGACAGGAACCGCGGATCGGCCTCGCGCAGCGCCCGGCCGGCGCCGTCGAGGGTCGGCTCGGCCGTCACCCCGTGCGCGGCGGCGAGCGCGGCCAGCGGTTCGGCGCCGAGCAGCGCGCCCAGCGGGCCGCCGTCGTGGCCGTAGACGCGGCCCTTGCTGACCGGGTCGGGCACGATGACGGAGCCGACCTCGCCGCCGCGCCCGGTGACGCCGCGCCAGACGGTGCCGTCCAGCACCGCCCCGGCGCCGACGCCGGCGCCCACCCAGAACAGCACGAAGCTGTCGTCCTGGTGCTCCTGCTGCTCGCGGATGGCGACGAGGTTGACGTCGTTCTCCAGGCGCACGTGGCCGGGCAGGTCGTCGAGCCCGGTCCAGCCGGCGAGCTGGACGGCCTGGCGCAGCCGCCGCCCCTCGGCCTCGACGATGCCCGGGACCCCCACCACGACCTGGTCGAGCTCGTCCAGGCGGAAGCCGGCCGCGGCCAGCGTCTCCTCCAGCAGCAGCCGCGCGTCGCCGGTCGCCTCGGTGCGGTGGCCGCCCAGGACGCGGCCGGTCAGGTCGGCGACGGACACCTCGATCGACCGCGTCGTGAGGTCGACGCCCGCCACCCGGGCGGCCGAGCCGTCCAGCGCCCACATCTGCGCGGCGGGCCCGGCGTTGCCCGGCTTGTGGCCGGCTTTCCTGGCCAGCCCGCTGTTCTCCAGCCTGCGCAGCACCTCGGCGGCCGACGCCTTCGACAGGCCGGTGTGCGTCTCCAGTTCGGCGCGGGTCAGCGCGCCGTGCTCCAGGAGCAGGGTGAGCGCGGTGCGTTCGTTGAGTGTGCGGAAGACGGTGGGGTTTCCCGTGGACATGCCTACTTCAGCGCTCCTGATGTCAGCCCGGACTGGATGTGTCGCTGGAAGACGATATAGATCAGCACCACGGGGAGCACGGTCATGCTCAGCGCCGCGAACAGCCCGGGCCAGTCGGCTTCGTAGCCGGCGATGGTCGAGATGTCGGCGATGCCCTGGGTGATGACCCACAGGTCCTTGTCCCCCGGCAGCAGCACCAGCGGGATCAGATACTGGTTCCACTGGCCGAGCACGTTGAAGATGGTCAGGCTGACCAGGGCGGGCTTGGCCATGGGCAGCATCACCTGGAAGAACGTGCGCGTGTGCGAGGCGCCGTCGATCATGGCCGCCTCCGCGACCGCGTCCGGCAGCGCCCGGAAGAACGACGTCAGGAAGAACACGGTGAACGGCAGCGAGTACGCGACGTACACCAGGACCAGGCCGAGGTGCGTGTTGAGCAGCCCGAGCCCGTCGACCACGAAGAACAGCGGGACCAGCGCCAGGAAGACGGGAAAGGCCATGCCGGAGACGAACAGGTAGTACACCAGCCGGTTGCCGGGGAAGCGGTAGCGCGCCAGCACGTAGGCGGCCATGGAGCTGAGCAGCATGGTGCCGGCCACGCCGAAGAAGACCACGATGACGGTGTTGAGCAGGTAGCGGCCGACGTTGGCACGTTCCCAGGCCCGCGCCCAGTTGTCCCAGCGCAGCTCGCCCGGCAGTTGCAGGGCGTCGCCGAAGATCTCGGCGTTGCTCTTGAACGAGGCCAGCAGGGTCCACAGCAGCGGGGCGACGATGAGCAGCGCCCAGAGCGCCAGGACGAGCTGGATGCCGACCTGGTGGATGCGGATTTTTCGCAACATTTCAGTACACGACCTTTTCGCGGCGGGTGACCCGCATCGTCAGCGCGGCGAACGTGAGCGTCAGGAAGAACAGCGCCACACCCAGCGCCGAGGCGTACCCGAACCGCGAGTAGCCGAAGGCGTTCTTGTAGATCTCGGTGGCCAGCACGCTCGTCGCCCCGTCCGGCCCGCCCTGCTCCATCGACAGCACGTTGACCAGCGCGAAGGCGTCGAACGCGGCGATCCCCAGATAGACCCAGGCGACCTGGACGGTGTCCCACACCAGCGGCAGCGTGATGGAGAAGAACGTGCGCAGCCGCCCCGCGCCGTCCAGCGCGGCCGCCTCGAACACTTCGCGAGGGATGGCCGCCATGCCGGCCGAGAACAGCACCACGTAGAACCCGACCGCCTGCCACACCATCACCGCGATGATCGACCACAGCGCCAGGTTCTGGTCCGTCAGCCAGCCGACCGGCTCGATCCCGAGCCTGGCCAGCCCGCCGTTGATCACGCCGCTGGCGTCCGGCCGGTAGACGGCCTTGAACAGCACGCCGACCACGGCCACCGCCAGCACCTGCGGCAGGAAGAAGATCACCCGGTAGACCCGCGACCCGGGCGTGCCCGCCGAGTCGCTGAGCAGGTAGGCGAAGGCCAGGCCCAGCGCGATCGTCAGCACCGGCAGCGTGACCAGGAGCACCGCGTGGTTGCGGACGGCCTGCCAGAAGGTGTCGTCGCCGAACATCCGCTCGAAGTTGTCCAGCCCGACGAAGTTCAGGTTCGCCGACACCCCGCGCCAGTCGGTCAGCGCGATCTGGAACGCCTGCGCGTACGGGCTGATCACGAAGACCAGGTAGAGCGCCACGGGCAGGAGGAGGAAGCCCGCGACGAAGCCGTGCCGCCGCACGGCTCAGACGCTCCTGGACTGCTTGGCGATCGCCGAGTCGGCCTTGAGCGCGTCGGCCTTCTTCTGCATGTTCGCGCAGAACTCCTCGGGCGTGATGCGCCCGGACATCACCGAGTTCGTCTGGACCTGGCCGTGGTCGAACAGCTCCTTGTACCAGCCCTCGAAGCGGATGTCGGTGATGATGTCCGTGCCGGCCGCCTCCTGGGCCTTGGCCGCGCTGCGCACCGCCGAGGTCAGCTCCAGGCCGTCGACGACGCCGTTGACGACGGTGAGGTTCTTGGTCATCTCGGTGTAGCCGCGCGCGCCCTCCCGCGACAGCATCATGCGCAGGTACTCCAGGCCGCCCTGCGGGTTCGCGCCCTTGGCGGCCACGAAGAACGCCTCGCTCACGCCGACCATGATCGCCTCGTACGGCATGGCGTCGGCGGCGGTGATGCTGGGCACCGGCGCGATCGCGTACTCGAACGACTCGGGCCGGTCCTTGGCCATCTCGTTCTCCAGCCAGGAGCCGCACGGGTAGAACAGCACCTCGTCCTTCAGGTGCCTGACCTGCGTCTGGGTGTGGTCGAGGCCGAAGTACGCCTTGTCGCCGAAGTCGCGCTGGACCTGGGCCCAGGCGGCGACCGCCTGCCGGACGGGCTCGGCCTGCCAGGCGCCGTCGGCCAGGTTGTCGATGTCGATGATCACCTTGTTGCCGCCGATCTTGGCGGCGCTGTAGACGAGGTTCCACAGCTGATAGAAGGGGCCGACCTGGCCCGGGTAGGCGAACAGCGCGATCCCGGCCTTCTTCGCCTCCTCGCCCAGGGCGTTGAACTCGGCCCAGGTCCGGGGCACCTGCCAGCCGCGCTTGTCGAACAGCTTGGCGTTGTACCAGAGCGCGCGGTGGGCGACCGTGTACTGCAGCACCCGGGGCACGCCGTCGATCAGGGAGTTCTCGTACACCCCGCCGACGAGCGTGTCACGGACCTTCTTGGCCGGGTCGGCGAGCGAGGGCGCCTCGAACAGCGGCGTCAGGTCGGCCAGGTGCCCTTCGGCGACCAGCGACTGCAGGTCGAGCGCCTCGGGGCCGGAGTTGTTGACCACGTCGGGCGCGTCGCCGCTGATGAACCGGGGGCGGAGCTGGGTGCCGACCTTCTGCGTCGGCACGTGGTTGATCTTGGCCTTGGGGTACGCCTTGCTGTAGAGGGCCTCGTGCAGCTCTGTGGCGTACCCGTCGCCGTTGCCGCCGCTGAAGATCACCACTTCGAGCGGCCTGGCCGCGTCCACCCCGAGGGGGTTGGCCGCCGACGTGGGCGCGGCCGGGGACGCCGCGACGGGACCGGCGGATCGGCTGGTGGCGCACGCGCTGAGCAGCCCGGCGCCGGGGCCCGCCGCGAGGGCGGTGAGTCCGATCCGTCGAAGAACCTCACGTCGGCTGGGGGTCGTGGACATGGGTGGCTCCTTACCGCTAACCGTCCGGATACCTTCCAGACGGTTAGCGGCTGACTATAGGTTCACGCCCTCGGGCACGTCAACCATCCGTCAGAAGGAGGCCCGCAGCCGCGCCTCGGCGGCCTCACCAGCACCCACGCGGTCCAGCGCGTTCAGCGCCGCGCCGACGATCGGCGGCTGCCGCGGGATCACCTGCTTGGCCAGCGGCGCCCGCTCCCCGAACCGCTCGTCGAGCATCCTCGACAGCAGCGGGATCCGCGCGCGCAGCACTCCCCCGCCGAGCACCACCTCGGTCGGCGTCCGCAGCAGCCCGAGGCGGCGCAGGCACACCTCCGCCATGACCACGACCTCGTCGGCCAGCCGGGTCACCAGGCCGAGGGCGATCCCGTCCCCCGCCTCGGCCGCCTCGAACACGGCCGGCGCGAACCGCGTGAGCCGTTCGGCGGGGATCCGCCCGACGTGCAGGCCGATCACCGCCTCCTCGACCGTCCGCGTGCCGAAGTGCGCCGCGATCGCCGGGGTCAGCGCGGTCGGCGCGCCCCGGCCGTCCTCGCCCCGGACGGCGTGCCACAGCGCCTCCTCGGACAGGCCGCCGCCGCCTCCCCAATCGCCGCTGAGCTTGCCCAGCGACGGGAAGCGCGCGACCTCGCCCGCCGGCGACACGCCCACGGCGTTGATGCCGGCGCCGCACACCACCGCGACGCCGCTCGGCCCGGACGCGCCCGAACGCAGCAGCGCGAAGCTGTCGTTGGCGACGACGACCTCGCCCGCCGTCCCGCGCGCGCGGAACTCGGCCGCCAGCGCCTCCTCCTCGACCGGCAGGTCCGCCCCCGCCAGGTAGGCGGTCAGCAGGTCCGCGTACGGCGGGGCCGCGTCCGGGCCCAGCGCCTGCCGGATCGCCTCCTCCACGACGTCCACGGCCGCCGCCACGCCCTGGCTTTGCGGCAGGAACGCCCCGGCCGACCCTCTGGCCAGCACCGTACCGCCCGGGTCGAGCACCACGACGTCCGTCTTGCTGTTGCCGCCGTCGACCGCGATGATCACCACGACAGGTACCCGCCGTTCGCCTCCAGCAGCAGCCCGGTCAGCTCGGCCGACAGATGCTCCTGGCCGATCAGCGGGTGGGCGAGCAGCGCGTCACGCACCCGGTCCGCGCCGCCGTGCAGCGCCGCGTCCAGGGCCAGTTCCTCGTACGCGGACACGTGCGCGACCAGTCCCGCGTACAGCGGCTCCAGCCGATCGACGGGCAGCGGTTCCGCGCCGGAGGCGGTGATCCTGGCCGGGACCTCGATCACCGCGTCCGGGCCGAGGAACGGCAGCGTGCCGCCGTTGCGCACGTTGACCACTTGGGTGTCGCCCCGGTCGCCCAGCAGCGAGGCGATCAGCGCGACCGCCGCCTCGGAGTAGAACGCGCCGCCCCGCTTGCCGAGCAGCTCCGGCTTGGTGTTCACCGCCGGGTCGGCGTACAGCTTGAGCAGTTCCTCCTCCATCGCCGCGACCTCGGCCGCCCGCGACGGCTTGGCCCGCTGCTCCTCCACGACCAGGTCGTGGGCGTAGAAGTAACGCAGGTAGTACGACGGCACGGTGCGGAGGCGGCGCAGCAGCTCCACGGGCAGCCCGATGTCGTCGGCGATTTCCTGCCCGTGTTCGGCCAGCAGTTCCGGCAGCACGTCGACGCCGTCCACGAGGACCGAGCGCTCCCACGTCAGATGGTTGAGCCCGACGTGCCCGAGCTCGACCCGCTCGGGCTCGACGCCCAGGTGCCTGGCGAACCGCCGCTGGAAGCCGATCGCCACGTTGCACAGCCCGATCGCCCGGTGACCCGCGTCCAGCAGGGCCCGCGTCACGATGCCGACGGGGTTGGTGAAGTCGACGATCCAGGCGTCGGGGGCGTGCGCGCGTACCTGCTCGGCGAGGTCGAGGACGACCGGGACGGTGCGCAGCGCCTTGGCCAGGCCGCCCGCGCCGGTGGTCTCCTGGCCGACGCAGCCGCACTGCAACGGCAGCGTCTCGTCGACGTTCCGCGCGGCCTGGCCGCCCACCCGGAGCTGGAACAGCACCGCGTCGGCCCCGGCGACGCCCTCGGCCACGTCGGCGGTCGCGACCACCCGGGCCGGGTGCCCGGCGTGCGCCAGCATCCGCCGCGCCATGCCCGCCACCAGCCCGAGCCTGGAGGCGTCCGGGTCCACCAGCGCGATCTCGGTCAGCGGCAGCTCGTCGCGCAGCCGCGCGAAGCCGTCGATGAGCTCGGGGGTGTAGGTCGAGCCGCCCCCGATCACGGCGAGTTTCATGCGAACTCCCTAGTTAGGAAACTTTCCTAACCCGGGACCTTAGCTGACGCTTTCGGGAAAAGCCCTATGCGGACGGGCCCCGCCGCCGTCATCCGGAGGAAGGACCCGTCTCTCCAGCCGGTCGATGGCCCACGCCCCGGCGAGCGCCTGGTTCACCGGCTGCCGGCCTCCGCCTCGAGCTCGTCGAGCAGGGCGTGGCGACCCGCCAGCTTGGCGTGCAGCAGGTGGCGGGCGGCGCGCAGCAGCTCGGCCACGTCGCCGCCGGACAGCGCGTAGACCACGGTCGAGCCGTCGCGGCGCGCGGTGACCAGCTCCGAACGCCGCAGCACGGCCAGGTGCTGCGACAGCCCGGCGGGCTCCACCTCGATCGCGGCCAGCAGGTCACGCACCGGCTTCGGCCCGTCCTGGAGCAGCTCCAGCACGCGGATCCGGACCGGGTGCCCCAGCAGCCGGAACAGCTCCGCCTTGGCCTCGTACAGCGGGACGGACATCACGCATTCCCCTCCCCCGGTCTCTCGCCGCCCGCCTCGCCGCCCGTCTCGTGGCCCGTCTCATCGTGGCCCGTCGTCACGCCGTGGGCGCGCGCCAGCCGGAGCACCTCGCCCAGGTCGCCGGCGGCGGCCAGCGCGGCCTCGGCGTCACCGGCCCGTTCGGCGGCGCGCAGGGCCTCGGCCGCCTCGTCGGCTCGCCTGCGGATCTCCGCCGCGAAGGCCTCACTCATCGCATCCCGCATTCATGCGCTCCAGTGTCGACGCAGTTGCGCAATTTCGCAATTGCACGACACCGCAGCGTCAATCCTCGGTACTGTAGTAGTGCAGGCTGTCGTCGGAGGAGACCCGGCGCAGGCCGGCCTTCTCCAGCACCCGCTGGGAGGCGACGTTGGTGTGCGCGGTGTCGGCCAGCGCGCGGCGGACCCGGCCGTCGTCGAAGCCCTCCCGCAGCAGCGCCCGCACCGCCTCGGTCGCGTAACCGCGCCCCTCGGCCTCGGGGGCGACGCCGTACCCGAACCCGACGGTCCCCGCCTCGTCGGGCGGGCCGAAGAAGCCGAGGCCGCCGATGACCGCGCCCGACCCGAGCAGCACGATCTGCAGCGGCCCGAACAGCGGATCACCCCCGGCGCCCTTGAGGACGAGCCCGGCGATGTCCCGGTCGTCGTCCCTGGGGTAGCCGGGGCTCCAGTTACGGCCCTCGCGCGACCCGGCCACCACGTGCCGGGCCTCCTCCTCGGTGAACGGGCGAAGCCGCAGCCGGGCGGTCTCCAGGGTGAACGTCATCATGCTCTCCTGCCGAATCAGGCCGGAACCAGGCCGGCGTAGGGGTACGGCACCGACAGTAGGCACCCGGCCCCCGCCGCCGAATCGGTCATGACGACCTAATGCGACCGATCGCCCTGACCGGCATGCCAGTACATTTGCCGGGTGTTGTACGGTCGGGCCGCCGAAGAAGAACAGTTGCGCCGCCTCCTCACCGAGGCCGGAGCCGGTGCGAGCGCCGCGCTGGTGCTGACCGGCGAGGCGGGCATCGGCAAGACCGCGCTGCTCGACCACCTGGCGTCCGGCGCGGGCAGGGTGCTGCGGACGACCGGGATCGAGTCGGAGAACGAGCTGCCGTTCGCCGCCCTGCACCAGCTGCTGCGGCCTGCCCTGGACCACCTGGACCTGCTCCCCGGGCCGCAGGCGGAGGCGTTGCGGGCCGCGTTCGGCATGACCGCGGCCACCGGCCGCGACCGTTTCCTGATCGGGCTCGCCGTGCTGACGCTGCTGTCGGAGCACGCCGGGGAGCAGGCGCTGCTGTGCCTGGTGGACGACGCGCAGTGGGTGGACCAGGCGTCCCTGGACGCGCTGACCTTCGCCGCGCGGCGGCTGGACGCCGAGGGCGTGGTGATGCTCTTCGCCCTGCGCGAGCCGCGTCCGCTCGGTCTGCCTGAGCTGCGGCTGGGCAGGCTGGACGAGGCGGCCACGGCGGCGCTGCTCGCGGCGCGGACGGGCGGCGAGCTGCCCGCGTACGTGCGCGAACGGGTCACGGCGGAGGCGCAGGGCAACCCGCTGGCCCTCGTCGAGCTGTCGCGGGCGATGACCGCCGAGCAGCGCGCGGGGCTGCTCGGCCCGCTCCCGGCGGCGCCGGGCGGCCTCAGCGCGGCGGGTCGCGTGCAGGCCGCGTTCGGCGCGCAGCTCGGCCTGCTGCCGCCGCTCACCCGGCGGGCGCTGCTCGTCGCCGCCGCCGACGACACCGGCGATCCGGCCGTCGTCCTGGCCGCGGCCGGGGCCGCCGCGCCCGACCTGGAGCCGGCCGAGAAGGCCGGGCTGATCCACCTGACCGGCTCCACGCTGGCCTTCCGGCATCCGCTGGTGCGGGCCGCCGCCTACCAGGGAGCCACGTTCGCCGAGCGGATCGCCGCCCACGACGCCCTGGTGGCCGTCCTGCACGGCGACGAGCACGCCGACCGCCGCGCCTGGCACCGGGCGTCCGCCGCCACCGGCCCCGACGAGCGGGCCGCCGCCGAGCTGGAACGCGCCGCCGAGCGCGCCACCGGCCGGCAGGGCATGGCCTCGGCCTCCGCCGCGTACGAGCGCGCCGCCCAGCTCAGCGCCGACCCCGCCGCCCGGCAGCGCCGCCTCGTCACGGCGGCCCAGGTCGCCGCCGACGCCGGGCTGTTCCACCGCGTCGCCGCGCTCCTGGAGCACGGCGACGGGACCGGTTCGCCCGAGGCGGCCCGGGTGCGGGCCGCGCTCGAGCTGAACGCGGGCTCGGCCGCCGAAGCCGTCCGGGTGCTGCTCGGCGCGGACTTCGGCGAGCCCGCCATCGCCGTCGAGGCCATGCACGCGGCCCTGTCCGCGGGTGACCCCGGCCTGGCCGCGCGCGTGTGCGAACGGGCGCTCGCCGCCCCTCCCGGCCCCCACGGCACGCTGACCGGCGTCGCCCTGCTCCTCACCGGCCGGGCCACGACGCCCCGCTGGGAGGACGCGGCCCGGGACGCGGGGGCGCTGTTCAGCGAGCGCTTCCTGGCCGCCCGCGCCGCGTACGCCGTCGACGACCATCGCCTGGCGGGCGAGCTCGCCGCGCTCCTGCTGGACCACTGCCGCTCCCACGGGCTGCTCGGCTGGCAGGCGACGTGCCTGCACCTGCTCGCGGAGAGCCGGCTCGCGCTCGGCGCCCTGGACCTGGCCGGGCAGTCGGCGGCGGAGGGACTGCGCCACGCCGAGTACGCGGGGCTGGACCACCGGGCCTGCCACCTGCGCGCCACCCTCGCCACCGTCGCCGCCCTGGAAGGCGACGAGACCCGCTGCCGCGAGCTGGCCGGGGACGCCCTCGCGCACGCCACCGCCCACGACATCGGCTCCGCCGCCGCCCACGCCCGTCACGCGCTGGCCCTCCTGCACCTCGGCGCCGGCGACCCCGCCCCGGCGCTCGCCCACCTGGACCGCGTCCCGCCGGGGCCGCCGATGCTGACCGCCTTCCTGCTGCCCGGCCTGGTCGAGGCCGCCGCCCGCACCGGCACGCCCCGCCCCGACGCCGCGGCCGGCTACGAGCGGTGGGCGCGGCGGACCGGCAGCCCGGCCGCGCTCGCCCTCGCCGCCCGCTGCCGGGCCCTCACCAGCACCGGCGAGCAGGCCGAGGACCACTTCGGCGCGGCGCTCGGCCACCACGAGCCGGGCCTGGAACGCTCGCGCACGCACCTGCTGTACGGCGAGTGGCTGCGCCGGCGCCGCCGACGCACCGACGCCCGCCGCCACCTGCGCGCCGCGCTGGAGGGCTTCGACCGGGCCGGCGCCGCGCCGTGGGCCGCCCGCGCCCGCGCGGAGCTCCGGGGCACCGGCGAGGTGATCGACGAGACCGCCGCCACCGGCAGCCCGCTCGGCCGCCTCACCCCGCAGGAGCGGGAGGTCGTCCGGCTCGCCGCCGCCGGGGTGAGCAACCGGGAGATCGCGGCGCAGCTCTTCCTCAGCCCCCGCACGGTCGGCCACCACCTCTACCGAGCCTTCCCCAAGCTGGGCGTCACCTCACGCAGGCAGCTCGCCGACGCCCTCGGCCGCTGACCGTCTTGCCCCGGTCAGCCGGCCGGGGTCGTACGGGAGGTGAGGTCGCGCCGCACGCCGTCGCGGTAGCCCGGCAGGGCGGGCGTCCAGCCGAGCTCGGCCTTGGCCTTGGCGTTCGACACGCGCATCGACGTGTCGACCATCAGGGCGGCGAAGTACGGCGCGGCCAGGCGGATGACCCGGTCCGGCAGCGCGCGCGGCGGCCTGACGCCCGCCGCGCGCGCGTGCTCGCGGAACATCTCGCCCCAGGTGACGGGCGTGTCGTCGACGATGTTGTACGCCTGACCGGCCGCGCCCTTCTCCAGCGCAGCCACGGTGGCCGAGGCGGCGTCGGCGAGGTGGATCCACGCCATGGTCCGCCCGCCGTCGCGCGGCACCGGCAGCCTGCCGGACCGCAGCGCCTCCACGAAGCTCCGCGACGCGGTCAGCCCGTAGAACGCGCCGTAGCGCAGGGCGACGCCGTCGATCCCGTCGGCCTCGAACGCCTGCCGCTCGGTGGCGCGCATGGCCGCCACGACCGGGTCGGTCCTCGCGCCGCGCGCCTGGCCGAACGGGTCCTCCTCCGTCAGCGGCCTGACGCCGTGGTCGAGGAAGCCGTAGCCGGGCACCATCGACTGGGTGACGAACCGGCGCGCGCCGACCGCGCGGGCGGCCTTCAGCAGGTGCGCGGTGCCGGTGGTGCGCAGCGTGTTGGTCATCGCCATGTCGGCGTAGCGGGCCGGGGTCTTGGCCAGCGCGGTCAGCTCGTGGATCAGCGCGTCGGCGCGCAGCCCGCCGACCGCGCGCAGCAGGCCGTCGCGGTCCAGCACGTCGGCCACCACCGTGGTGGCGCCGGGAACCCGCACCCCGGCGTTCCGGGTGAGGGCCAGCACCTCGTGGCCCGCCTCCACCAGCGCCGCCACCAGGGGGCGGCCGATCGCCCCCGTGGCCCCCGCGACCAGAACCTTCATGACAGCCTCCTCGTCATCGTCCGCGTACCGGCATCCAGACGGATCCAGCGGCAGCGAACGTGACATCGGCGCCTCACGGCCGGCCGTGCAGCTCCAGCTTCGTCGTGAGCTCGGCCGCCTCGGGCGAGGCGGCGCCGAGGACGGTGAGGGCGCGCCGCCAGGCGTCGGCGGCCTGGGGCAGGTCGCCGAGCTCGTGGTGCAGGTCGCCGAGGGCGCGCAGGGCCAGGCCCTGGCGGCGGGGCGCGGGGATGTCCCCCGCGATGGCGATGACCTCGGTCAGCGTGGCGATCGCCTCGCCGGAGCGGCCCTGCCTGCGCCGCAGGTCGGCCCAGGTGAACAGGACGCGGGCCTGGCTGACCCGGTCCTGGACGCCGTGGTAGATCTCCAGGGCGTGCCGCAGCCGGCGTTCGGCGTCGGCCAGGTCGTGCTGGGCGAGCCTGACCATGCCGAGCCCGAGCACGGCGTAGGCGATCCCGATGGGGAAGCCGAGCTCGTCGAGGCAGGCCCGCGCCCGGCTGAAGCAGTCCTCGGCGGCGGCGAGGTCGCCGCGTTCGAGCTCGATCTCGCCGAGGACGATCCGGGTGAACTCGCGGGAGCGGACGTCGCCGGTGCGGTCCGCGAGCATGATCGCGCGCCGGATGTGGCGGGTGGCGAGGTCGTACCGGCCCTGGCTGAAGTGCAGGCGGCCGATGCCGCGGACGCGGGTGATCTCGGTGAACCGGTCGCCGGCGCGGGCCAGGCCGTCGCCCGCCTGCTCGTAGCAGGCGAGCGCGTCGGCGGCGCGGCCCCGCAGGCGGTGCAGCTCGGCCAGGGTGACCTGGGCCAGGGCGTGGCCGTACGGGTCGGCGGCCCTGTCGAACAGCGCCAGCGACTCCTCGATGACCTGCTCGCAGCGGGCCAGCTCGTTGCGGGCGAAGTACAGGCGGGCCAGGCCGTAGAGGGCGACCGCCTGGCCCCGGACGTCGCCGGTCGCGCGGGTGCTGGCCAGGGCGGTCTCGTGCATCGCGTGCCATTCGTCGTAAAGGCCGCGGGTCTCCAGCGGGTGCATGGCCGCGGCGGCGAGCTCCCAGCACGCCGCGAGCGTGGCGCTCTGGCGGACGGCGGCGACGAGGGCCGCGCGTTCGGCCTCGATCCAGGCGAGCGGGTCGGGCAGGACGTGCCCGTCGGTGACCTGCGGGCCGGGCGACCAGAGCAGGTCGCCGCCGCGCGGGAGCTGGTAGTCGCCGCCGCACAGCTTGATGTGGGCCTGGCGGGTCAGCGCGAGCCAGCCGCTCACCGCCCGCCGCACCGCCGCGGTCCGCTCGGCCTCCGTCTCGGCGGCCTCGGCGCATTCGCGGGCGTACGCGCGCGTCAGGTCGTGGAAGCGGAACCGGGTCTGCCCGCTCCGGTCGCGGCCCGCGACGTCCAGCAGGCGGACGTCGACCAGCTCCTCGACCAGGTCCTCGGCCTCGGCCGGGGGCGCGTCGAGCAGGGCGGCGGCCGTCCACGCGGCGAAGTCCGGCGCCTCCAGCAGGCCGAGCAGGCGGAACAGCCGCTGCGCCGGCAGCGTCAGGCCCTGGTAGCCCACGGCGAGCGTGGCCCGCACCGCCTGGGAGCCGTGGGACAGGTGCCGCAGGCGGTCGCGGGTGTCGCGCAGCCGGGCGACGAGCTGGTCCACGTTCCAGTGCGGGCGGGCGGCGAGCTTGGCCCCGGCGATCCGCACGGCGAGGGGCAGGCCGCCGCAGAGCTGGACGAGCCGGTCGGTGTCGCCCGCCGCCTCGGCCGCCCGTTCGGCGCCGATGACGGACCGCAGCAGCTCGCGCGCCTCGCCCGGCGGCATCAGCGGCAGCTCGATCCGGCGCGCGGCGGGCAGGCCGGTCAGGCGCCGCCTGCTGGTGACCAGCACCGCGCAGCCCGGGGTGCCGGGCAGCAGCGGGCGGAGCTGACCCTCGTCCGCGGCGTCGTCCAGCACCACGAGGAAGCGCCGGTCGGCCAGCTTCCCCCGGTACATCTCCGCCCGTTCCTCCAGGCTCGCCGGGATCGCGGCGCTGTCGACGCCGAGCGCGCGCAGGAACCGTCCCAGTGCCGTCTCCGGCGTGACCGGCGACTGGCCCGCGCCGTGCAGGTTCACGTACAGCTGGCCGTCCCGGAAGTCGCGCCGCAGGTGGTGGGCGGCGTGGACGGCGAGCGTCGTCTTGCCGGCGCCGCCCTGACCGGAGATCACGCACACAGGGACGGGCGACTCGGGGCCCGCCTGCGGGCGGGCCGGGCGCAGCGTCTCCAGGGCGGCCGCCAGCTCGTCGGCCCGGCCGACGAAGTCGGCGGCGTCCGGCGGGAGCTGGCACACGCCCCCGTCACGCGGCCCGGGGGGCGCGCCGGACGGCAGGTCGCCGCCCAGCACCCTGGCCTGGAGCTGCTGCAGGTCCTTGCCCGGCTCCACGCCGAGCTCGCCCACGAGCACGTCGCGGGCCTGCCGGAAGACGTCGAGCGCCATGTCGCGCTGTCCCGTGCGGGCCAGCGCCAGCATGAGCAGGTACCAGGCCCGTTCCTGGAGGGGATGCTCGGCCAGCAGGCGGCGCAGGTCGTTCATGACGTCCTGGGCGTGCCCGAGGCCGAGCTTGGTCTCGGCGTGGTCGAGGCGGGTCCGCGTGCGCCGCTCCTCCAGCTCGTCGAGGCGGGCGAGCACGCCGGCGGGCAGGCGGACGCCCTCGGCGGGCTGGCCGCGCCACAGCGCCAGCGCGCGCTCGTAGTGTCCGGCGGCGGCCTCCGGCGCGCCCTCGGCCGCGGCCGAGCGGGCGAGCCGGGTCTCGCGTTCGAAGACGAGCAGGTCGACCAGGCCGGCGTCGGCCTCCAGCAGGTAGCCGGTGCCCTTCGTGAGGATGCGGATCCCGGCCGGGAGCGCCTTGCGCAGCCGGGCGACGTAGGTCTGCAGGTTGGAGACGGCCGAGGTGGGCGGGCTGTCCCACAGGGCGGCGACGAGGCGGTCCCGGGACACGGTGGCGTTCGCGTCGAGCACGAGGACGGCGAGCAGGGCGCTCTGCTTGCCGCTCAGCTCGACGGTCCGCTGGGCCACCCGGAGGAAGACCGGGCCCAGGACGCCACAGGCCAGTTCCGTCACGCACCACGCTCCCGCACTCGCGATGACCCCACCGTATTGTTGATCAACGGTTCGCGCAGTCGAAATCAGTTGTCCCCTTTGCGCCACACTCGTCCCATGCGCATCGGACGGCCTCTCACCCTGCTCGGCGCGATCTTCGGCGTGGTCGGGCTGGTGCTGCTCGGCGTCGGCGTCGCGCTGGCCGTCTCCTCGGCGAGCTTCCTGTCCTCGGCCGGGCGGGCCGACGGGACCGTGGTCGACATGACGGAGCGGATCACCACCAAGCCTCGCAACTCCGACGGGCACCGGCGCCGGGAGTCGGTGTGGTACCCGACCGTGGAGTTCAGCGTCGGCGGCCGGACGTACACGTTCCGGGACTCCACCGGCAGCAACCCGCCGTCCTACGCGACGGGCGAGAGCGTGCCCGTCGCCTACGACCCGGGCGACCCGGCGGACGCGCGGATCGCCTCGTTCTCGTCGGGCTTCCTCGGCCCGCTGATCGTCGGCGGGCTGGGGCTGCTGTTCACCCCCGTGGGCGCGGTGCTGTTCGTCAGGGGGCGGCGGGGTCACGCGTGAGGGCCGGGCCCGCCGGTCCTGGCGTAGCCGTGCTCGTAGGCCCAGATGACCGCCTGGACGCGGTCGCGGAGCCCCAGTTTGGCCAGGATGCGGCCGACGTGGGTCTTGACCGTGCCCTCCGCCATGTAGAGGCGGCCGGCGATCTCGGCGTTCGTCTCGCCCGCCGCGATGCGCCGCAGGACCTCCCGCTCCCGCTCGGTGAGCTGGACGCCCGGGTCCGCGGGCCGAGGCAGCGTGGGGGCGACGTGGTCGAGCAGCCGCCGGGTGGTCGACGGGGCGATGACCGCGTCGCCCGCGTGGACGGTCCGCACCGCGGCCACCAGCTCGTCCGCCGGCGCGTCCTTCAGCAGGAACCCCGACGCGCCCGCCCGCAGCGCGGCGAACGCGTACTCGTCCAGGTCGAACGTGGTCAGCACGATGACCCTCGGGCCGCCCCCGGCCAGCAGGCGGCGGGTGGTCTCGACGCCGTCGAGGCGCGGCATCCGCACGTCCATCAGCACCACGTCGGCGCTGACGCGCGCCAGCCCCGCGAGGGCGTCGAGCCCGTCGCGCGCCTCGCCGACGACCGCCATGTCGTCCTGCGCGTCGATCACCATGGCCGTGCCGGTGCGCACCAGGTCCTGGTCGTCGACCACGAACACCCTGATCGTCATCGCGCGCCCTCCCGGTACGGCAGACGGACCCTCACCACGAATCCCCGCTCCCCCTCGGCCCGGGCGGACACGGTGCCGCCGACGGCCGCCATCCTCTCGCGCATCCCGGCCAGCCCGTGTCCCGGGGGCTTGCCCGGGGCGGGGGGTGGGCCGTCGTCGGTCACCGTCACCTCCAGCGCGCCCCGGGTCCACGACACGTCCACCGACGAGCGGGCCGCGCCGCCACCGTGCTTGAGCGTGTTGGTCAGCGCCTCCTGGACCACGCGGTAGAGCGCGAGCTCCGCCCCCGGGCCGATCGGCCTGGGCTCGCCGGAGGCGGTCATGGTGACGTCGAGCCCGGCCGCGCGCGTACGGTCGAGCAGGCCGGGAAGGTCGGCGAGGCCGGGCTGCGGCGTGAGCCCGGCCGGTTCGGCGCGCAGGACGCCGACGAGGCCGCGCATCTCGGTGAGCGCCTGCCGCCCGGTCTCCTCGACGGTGGCCAGCACCTCCGGGGCGCGGGCGGGCACCAGCCGGCCGCCCCTGGCCTGGGCGACGATCACGGCGAGGGCGTGCGCGACGACGTCGTGCATCTCGCGGGCGATCCTGGCCCGCTCCGCCAGCGTGGCCCGCTCGGCCGACATCGTGGCCTGCTCCTCCAGCAGCTCCACGTAGCGGAGCTGGCTCCTGCGGTGCAGGCCCAGGCCCCAGGCCGCGACGACGACGGCCAGCAGCAGGCCGAGCAGCATCCACGGGTCCGGGCCGAGCCGGGCGGCGGCCACGCTGGCGTCGGTGGCGAACCTGGCCGCCGCCAGCCCCGCCCCCGCCACGCCCACGACCAGCGGCGGGTACGGGCTGCCGTACGCGGTGCGCGAATACAGCGCGAGCGGGAAGAGCACGACCGTCGGCAGCACCATGAACAGGCCGGTCACCGCCGCCTGGACGGCCATCATCCCGGCGATCACCGCGAACGCCCACAGGTCCCGACGGAACGCGAACGCCACGTGCGCCACCAGGCAGGCCGCCACCAGGACGATCGCCCTCGGGCCCGGCACGGACAGCACGGCCACGACGGCGGACAGCAGGAAGACCGGCAGTCCGAGCACGAACGCGACGGTGACGTCGAACCTGCGGGCGGGGCTCATCCGCGCTGGAAGGCCAGCGTGGCCCCACCCACGGCGAGCCCGAACAGCAGCCAGCTTCCATAGACCACGGACACCATGATGACGGCCGAGGCGTCGCCGAGCGGCACCGGGCCGTCGGTCACCCCGAGAAGCTGCGCAAGCGTGCCGAAAACCGACATACTTCCCATCGTGGCCAGCATGGCGGCTCCCGTCCAGCCGCCGGCCAGCACCAGCCGGCGCGGCAGCCGCCGCCCCCACCCCTGCACCAGCGCCAGCGACCCGGCCGCGCCCATCACCAGCATGACCAGCTCACCGTACGGGAACCCCTCCGCGTACACCGCCGGGCGCAGGAACTCGCCGCCGAACGACCAGTAGAGCTTGGCGGTCGGGTAGACGAAGCCCAGCGCGAACGCCGTGTAGCCGAGCCAGGGCCCGCCCGGCACCCGGGTCCGCCGCAGGATCAGCGCGCCCACCAGCCCGGTCGCGGCCAGCGCGAGCGCCCGGCCCGCCATCCCCGGCCAGTCGACCGTCGCGAAGTCGCCCGCCGGGATGCCGGTGACCGCGAAGAACGCCCGGAACCCGTCCAGCACCACCCCGCCCGCCGACCAGAGCAGCAGCACCGCCGCCGCCCACCCGAGCGGCGCCAGCCGGGGGACCAGCGCGAACACCGCCCCCGCCAGCGCGGCCCCCGCCGTCACGAGATGGGGCGCGAAACCGGCCGTGTACGACGGCGCGGGCAGCCCCGCCGTCACCAGGGCCGTGATGAGAGTGAGCAGCGACACGACCGCCGCCGCGAGTTGAAGCCTGGAGATTCGCATGCCGTCGACGATCCCGCCCCGCCCCGGGCCCCCGCGTCTCCACCAGGTCCCCCGAGCCCAAGACCCCAGAGGTATTGACAACCAGCCCGGATGCGGTGCGGCGGGTCAGGCTTCGCCGGTCCGGAGGACGGCGTCAAGCCGGCCCGTACCCGCACGAGCGGCTCGCCGAGGTCATCCTCACCACCCTGGCCGCCTGCCGCCGCTGACCGCGCGACCTGCGGTTCCCGTCTACATGGTGGCCCGGCCGGAGATGGGTGTCAGGCCCGATGGAGTTCCCGGCCGGGGACGGGCAGACTGTAGGGCCATGCGTGAGGGGCGGAAGGTCCCCCGGAGCGCCTGCTCACCCGCATGGCCGCGGCACGACCATGGAGGGAGAGGGCCCATATGGACGCACTCGACATCGCTGAGCCCGGGCTGTGGATCCTGCTGGGCCTGTCCCTTCTCGTGATCGCCGGGCGGTGCTTCCGGGTGGTGGGCGAGGACGAGCGGCTGGTGGTGCGCAGGTTCGGGCGGACGAAGGGGGTGCGCGGGCCGGGGCCGGTGGTCATGTGGCCGGTGCTGGACCGGGAGGTGCGGGTGCCGTTGCGGCTGGAGCCGCTCGAGCTGTCCTGCCCCGGCGCGGTGACCAGGGACGGGGTGACGGTTCAGGTCACGGCGGCCGCGCTGACGGCGGTGACCGATCCGGTACGGTTCGCGACGGCGGTCGAGAGCCCGGCGGCGGCCACGGCGATGGCGGTCGAGGGCGAGCTGCGGCGTCACATCGCCCAGCGGGACCTGGCCGAGCTGCCGGCGCTGGCGGCTTACGACCACGCCGCGCTGGCCGACCGGGTGAGTGAGACGAGCATGCGGTGGGGGGTGGAGGTGGTGCTGCTCGACGTCACCGACGTCCAGATCCCGCTCAGCGGCGGGCTGGTGCACTGGCTGGAGAGCCGGGCGGGCGCACGGTAGCGGCGCGGTCCCGCTACAGCTTGACGATCATCTTGCCCACGTTGCCGCCGCGGAGCATGGCGATGAAGGCGTCGGCCATGCCGTCGAGGCCCTCGGTGACCGTCTCCGCCGCGACGAGCCGCCCGGCCCGCAGGTGCGGGATCGCGAACTCCTCCAGCTCGGGCTGCAGGTGCCCGTAGTCGCGGACGAGGAAGCCCTCCAGGCGGAGCTGCTTGCCCACGACGTCGAACAGGTTGCGCGGAGCGGCGGGCGGGACCGGCGTGTTGTACTGGCCGACCGCGCCGCACCAGGCGATGCGCCCGTGCGGGAGCAGCGCGCCGATGGCCGCCTCCAGGTGGTCGCCGCCCACGTTGTCGACGTACACGTCGATCCCGTCCGGCGCGGCGGCGGCGAGCCGGCCGCCGAGGTCGCCCGCCCGATAGTCGATCGCGGCGTCGAAGCCCAGCTCGGAGGTCAGGTACGCGGCCTTGGCCGCCGAGCCGGCGCTGCCGACGACCCGCCCGGCGCCGAGCAGCCTGGCGAACTGGCCGGCCGCGCTGCCCACTCCCCCGGCCGCCGCCGACACGAACACGGTCTCCCCCTCGCGCAGCCGGGCCACCTGGGTGAGCGCCACGTACGCCGACAGGCCCGTCCCGCCCAGCACGCCCAGGTACGCGGTGACCGGCACGCCGGGCGCCCGGGGCAGGATCCGGACGTCCTCCGGCGCGACCACGGCGTGGCTGCGCCACCCCTGGCGGTGGAAGACCAGGTCACCGGGTGCGAGCCGGGGGTCGCGCGAGTCGGCGACCCGGCCGATGGAGCGGCCCTCCAGGGGGATGCCGAGGTCGTCGGTGTCCATCCGCTCCCGCATGTACGGGTCGACCGAGAGGTAGAGGTTCTCCACCAGCGCCTGTCCCGGGCCCGGCACCGGGTCGGGGATCTTGACATATGCGAAGTCTCCGGTGTCCGGCCACTCGTGGGGCCGGGCCACCTGATGCACGATGACAGCCATGGCCGAGGAGTCAACCGGGAGCCGCCCCACGCCGACACTGATTTAGGCTCTGGCTTAATGATTACCTACCGGCTGTCCGTCGACGACCTCGCGGACGTGCGTTTCGCCTGCTCACCGCTGCTGGAGACCGTCACCAGCCTGTGGGCCCTGCGGCGGCCGGAGCGGCACGCGATCCACCTGCCCTGGATCCGGCGGGCCCGCGCGGCGCTCGCCGGGGCGGCGCCCGCCGACGTCGCCGTGCTCGACGGACTGCTCAGCCCCGGCCGCGACTGGCTGCCCGACTTCCTCACCCCGCGCCCCGCCGTACGCTCACCCGACATCGCCGGCGAGCTCGACCGCCTGCGCGGCACCCCGCCGGAGCGCGCCCTGGCCGACTTCCGCGCCGTCTACGGCACCCACCCGCTGCCCGGGACGACCGATCCGGCCGCCATCGCCGGCGTGCTGGGACGCTACTGGGACGCGGCCGTCGCCCCGCACTGGCCCCGGATGCGGGCCGTGCTGGAGGCCGACCTGCTGCACCGGGCGCGGCAGGCCGCCGCCGACGGCGCCGCCGCCGTGCTGCGCGGCCTCGACCACCGGGTGAGCTTCGCCGACGGCGCGTTGCGCGTGTACGGCGGCGCCTCGCTGGACTACGAGGCCGACGTGGCCGGGCGCGGCCTGTGGCTGGTGCCCACGCTGTTCGCGCCGCAGACCATCGCGCCCGTCGGGCCCGGCGAGCCGCCCACCGTGATCTACCGGTGCCGGGGCATCGGCACCCTGTGGGAGGCGTCCCCGGCGCCCCCGCCGGAGGCGCTCGCCGAGCTGATCGGGCCCACCCGGGCGAGCCTGCTGGCGACCCTGGACGACCCGATGTCGACGTCGGAGCTCGCCAGGCGGCACGGCGTCACGCCCAGCGCCGTCTCCCAGCATCTCGCCGTGCTGCGGCGCAACGGGCTGCTGTCCCGCACGAGGGCGGGCCGTCAGGTGCTGTACGCACGGACGGCGCTCGCCGACCAGCTGATGGCGCCCTGAGGACAGCCCCCGCGCTTGGGTTCAGTGGCCGTACAGGCGGCGGTAGCGGCCCGGCGAGGTGCCGATCAGCCGGGCGAAGTGGCGGCGCAGCAGCGCGGTGACGCCGAAGCCGCAGCGGGCCGCGACCTGGTCGATGGGCAGCGTCGTGGACTCCAGCAACTGCTGGGCGCGGGCGATGCGGGCGTGCAGCAGCCACTGGGCCGGGGTGGTGCCGGTGTAGTCGGCGAAGTGCCGGGCGAACGTGCGCGGGCTGGTCCGGGCATGGGCGGCCAGGTCGGCCACGGTCAGCGCCTGGTCCAGCCGCTCCAGCGCCCACGCCTGGGTGGCGGCGATGTCCGGGGCGGCCGAGCCGGTCGCGGGCACCGGCCTGGCGACGTACTGGGCCTGCGCGCCGTCGCGGTGACCGGCGGCGACGAGGTGGCGGGCGATGGTGTTGGCCACGTTCACGCCGTGCGCGAGCCGGACGAGGTGCAGGCACAGGTCGATGCCGGCGGTGGCGCCCGCGGAGGTCCAGACGCCGCGGTCCGCCACGAACAGCGCGTCCGGATCGACTGTGACGTCGGGGTGCGCCTCGGCGAGCCGGCCGGCCAGCAGCCAGTGGGTGGTGGCGCGCCGCCCGTCGAGCAGCCCGGCGGCGGCCAGCACGAACGCGCCGCTGCACAGGGCGGCGAGGTCGGCGCCCCGGCCGGCGGCGGCGCGCAGCGCGTCGGCGAGCCGCCCGTCCAGCGGCCCCTGGGGAACGCCGGCGCCGGGGATGACGATCAGGTCGGCGTCGGCGAGGCCGTCGAGCGCGTGCGCGGGCTGGACCCGCGCGGCGGGCTCCATCGTGACCGGAGCCCCGTCGACCGAGCAGAGCCGCAGGTCGAAGCGCGGCACCCCGGCATGGGAGCGGTCGGCTCCCCACACCCAGCAGGCGACCGAGTAGTCCAGCACGCTCATCCCGTCATGCAGAAGCAGAGCGACGCTGCGCATGGCAGGAATGTAGCGCATGTTGGCATTCCTGCTACTCCTGCCGCCTTCGCCGCCCCGATCAGGATGATCCCGGAGCCGAACGCAGAGGAGAGACACATCATGACCGGAGTGCATCGTCGGACGTTCCTGTGGGGCGCGGTCGCCGCCGGGGCGGGCGCGCTCCTGCCCGCGGCCGCCGTTCCCGCGGCGGCCCACGCCGGGGCGTCGCCGGGCGGGGCCATCACGTCCAGGTCCGTGGGCGCCTTCGACGTGGTGGCGCTCCGCGACTCCGCCGACACGTTCCCGGCGACGCGTACCGAGATGTTCCCGGACGCGACGGAGGCGGACTGGCAGCGGGCCCGCCGGGCCGACCCGGGCGCGTTCGGCCCCGACCTCGCCTGGAAGCTCGACTTCCGCTGCTACGCGGTGCGGCGTCCGGGCGGGCGGATCGCGCTGGTCGACGCCGGGGTCGGCCCGGCCGGCAGCCCCGGCTCGGCGTGGGCCGCCCCGGGCGTGCTGCCCGAACTGCTCGCCGCCGCCCGCATCGACGTGGCGGACGTGGACCTGGTCGTGCTGACCCACGTCCACGAGGACCACATGGGCTGGTCGGTGAGCACGGACGGGGTGCCGACGTTCCCGAACGCCCGGTACGTGGTCCAGCGGACCGAGGTGGCGCGGCTCGCGGCGACCAGCCCGATGCGCGACTACCTGATCGTGCCGTTGCAGCGCACGGGACAGCTCCGCGAGATCGACGGCGAGGTGCGGCTGGCCGGTGCGCGTGGCAGCCGGCTCACCGCGATCCCGACGCCGGGGCACACCGTGGGCCACCAGTCGGTGCTGGTCGACGGCCACGGCCGGCGCATGGTGATCACGGGCGACGTGCTGGTGCACGCCGTGCAGCTGGTCGCCCCGGGCGTCGGCTACGCGCTGGAGGCGGACCAGGCGGTGGCCGCCGAGACGCGCCGCGCCCTGCTCGCCGACGCCAGGCGCCGCCGCGCCACGCTGGCGACGGCCCACCTGACCAGCCCGTTCGTCAACGCCCGCTATCCCTGACCGGCGGTGTCGCGCAGCAGTGCGACGGCCCGCGCGGCGGCGGCGCCGATGGCGGCGTTGATCGCCGCGTCGTCCGCGCCGGGCTCGGACCGGGTGAAGACGGCGGCGGCGTAGCGCCCGCCGTCGGGGCAGGTGATGACGCCGATCTCGTTGCGGACGACCCCGGCCAGGCCGCCGCTCTTGGCCGCCACCCGGACGGGCTGCCGGAAGCCGCTCGCGATGCGGTGGCGGGTGAGCTGGCGGCCCATCAGCGCCCGCACCCGCGCGCACGCGGCGGCCGGGCCGGCGGCGTCGGACCAGATCAGCCGCAGCAGCTCGGTCATGTCGCGCGGCGTGGTGCGGGTGCCGCGCGCGGGGTCGAGGGCGCGGCACCCGGGCAGCCGCCGCTCGGCCCGCGCCACCTCCTCCGGCGGCGCGCCCGCCGACCAGGTGACCAGGTCCTCCCAGCCCGCGCGGCCGAGCTCGCGCCCCATCGAGTCGAGCATGGCCGCCAGGTCGGACTCGACCACGGTCGCGGCCAGCCCGAGGCGCGCGGCGGTCGCGTTGACCGCGGCGACGCCCGTGCGGCGCAGCAGCGTGTCGGCGGTGTGGTTGTCGCTGATCGTCAGCGCCAGCGTGACCATGTCCCGTAACGAGATGACCGTGTCGTCCTCGAACAGCGAGGTCCCGACCGGGCCAGGCGTGCGGGCGGCGGCGCGGAGGGTGACGCGCTCGCGCGGGTCGAGGCGGCCGTCGGCGAACCAGGTCTCGGCCTCCAGGGCGATCTGCACCTTGACCACGGAGGCGGGCACGACCGGCTCGGCGGAGCGCAGGCCGATCTCCGCGTCGCCGGTGAGCGGCCGGACGCACAGCGCGCCCTGGCATCCGGCCCGGTCGAAGATCTCTTGGAGCTCGTCCGCCATGTCAGTCACGGTACAGGGCGGAGATCGCGGAGGCCGCGCGGGACAGGTAATCGCGGGCCTCGGGCGGCGCGGTGACCTCGAGGTCCGCGTGGAACTGCAGCAGGTGGCAGACCGCGCCCAGCTCCGGGTAGGTGAACGGCACGCGCACCCAGTCGGGCCCGTCATCCTCGGGCGGGCCGCTGAAGTAGCCGCCGGCGATGCGGGTCACCATGTCAAGGCGTGACCGCCGGATGCGCGTCTCGATCCGGATGCCGTCGCCGCGCTGCTCCACCTGGCGGCGCAGCTCGTCCCACACCTGCGCCAGCTCCACGCCTGGGCGGCGGCGTACGGGCTCGGGGGTGACGGTCACGCGGGAGATGCGTTCCGTGCGGTAGAGGTACGGGCCGCGCCGGTGGTCGGCGACCAGGTACCAGACGCCGGCCTTGGCGACCAGCCCGTACGGGTCGACGGTGTAGCCGCGGACGGCGCGCTGGCCGCTGTGGCGGTAGCGCAGCCGCAGCCGCCGGTCGGCGAGGACCGCGTCGAGCAGGGTGTCGAGCGGGAAGTCGGGGCGGGGGCCGGCGAGCCAGCGGTCGGGGTCGACGAGGATGCGGCGGCTGGTCAGCTCGGCCGCGGGCCGGTGCGGCGCGGGGAGCGCGGCCATCACCTTGCGCATCGCGGAGCCGAACGCCTGGTCCAGGCCGAGCGCCGCGTGGGCGCCCCGGGCGCTCAGCACGAACAGCGCCCTGGCCTCGTCGGTGGTCAGCCCGGTGACGTCGGTGCGGAACCCGGCCAGCAGCCCGACGCCGCCGTGCTTGCCGCGCTCGGCGTAGACGGGGACGCCGGCGGCGGACAGCGCCTCGAGGTCGCGGTAGATGGTGCGCTGCGACACCTCCAGCAGCTCGGCCAGCTCCTTGGCGGGGACCAGGCGCCGGTGCTGGAGCACCAGCATGATCGACAGCAGCCGGTCGAATTTCACCCGTTCAGAATATGACGGCAGATGTCATGTTATGTCGCCAGGCTGGCCGTGCTGACCCTGACGAGACGAACGGAGTACGACATGACGCGCACCCTTGCCTCCGCGCTGGCCGGCCGGGTGACCGGACCGGTGTTCCTGCCTGGCCAGGACGGGTTCGAGGAGGAGCTGACCGGTTTCAACCTGGCGGTGCGGCACCGCCCCGACGTGATCGTCGGCGCCCGGGAGGCCGGGGACGTGGCGGCCGCGGTCGAGGCGGCGGTGGCGCACGGCCTGCCGGTGGCGGTGCAGAGCGCCGGGCACGGCTTCTCGGTCCCCGCGACGGGCGGCGTGCTGATCTCGACCCGGCGCATGACCGGCGTGCAGGTGGACCCGGAGACGCGGACCGCCCGGGTGGCGGCCGGGGCCCGGCTCGGCCAGGTGATCGCCGAGGCCGCGCCGTACGGGCTGGCCCCGCTGAACGGGTCGGCGCCGCACGTGGGCGTCGTCTCGTACGTGCTGGGCGGCGGGCTCGCGCTGCTGGGGCGCTCCCACGGCTGGGCCGCCGACCGGGTGCTGGCGCTGGACGTGGTGACCGCCGACGGCCGGGCCCGCCGGGTCACGCCGGACTCCGAGCCGGACCTGTACTGGGCGCTGGTGGGCGGGCGCGACAACGTGGGCGTGGTGACGGCGCTGGAGTTCGGCCTGGTGGAGGTGTCCCGGCTGTACGGGGGCGGCCTGTTCTTCGACGCCCGGCTCGCCGCCGGGGTGCTGGAGGCGTACCGGGAGTGGACCGCGGGCGTCCCGGCGGAGATGAACTCCTCGCTGGCGCTGATCCCGGGTCCGGACGGGCGGCTGTGCCACGTGCGGATCGCGTACACCGGCCCGGCGGAGGAGGGCGAGCGCCTGGTCGAGCCGCTGCGGCGGGTCGGCCCGCGGGTGCTGGAGACGCTGCGGGAGATGCCGTACGCGGAGTGCGCCTCGATCCACGACGACCCGCCGACGCCGATGCCGTGGGGCGCGGACAACGCCATGCTGCGCGAGCTGGACGAGAAGGCGGCGGGGATCATCCTGGCGCACGCCGGTCCGGAGGTCATCGTGGAGCTGCGTCACCTGGGCGGGGCGCTGGCCGCTCCCCCGGCGCGCCCGAACGCGGTCGGGCACCGGGACGCGGCGTTCATGCTGGCGGTCCTGACGATGGACGGGCGGCCGGCGCCCGCGGAGGTGTTCCGCGAGCTGCGGCCGTGGACGCTGGGCCGCTTCCTCAGCTTCATGGGCCACGGGGAGGCCGCCGGCCCGGAGCTGGTGCGCACCGCGTACCCGGCCGCCCACCACGCCCGGCTGGCCGCGATCAAGGCGGTGTACGACCCGGGCAACGTGTTCCGGTTCAACTACAACGTCGCGCCCGCGTCCTAGTGCGTGACCACGGGGGCGGGTGACGCGGCGGCGGCGCGGGCGGGCGTGCGCAGCACGGTCAGCGCGACGAGGAGCGCCGCCAGCAGGAGCCCGGCCGCGATGCCGAACGCCAGCCGGTAGCCGCCGGTCAGGGCCGCCGCCTGGGTCGCGCCCTGGCCGAGCAGCTCGCCGGTCCGGGAGGCGGCCATGGTGGACAGGACGGCCACGCCCAGCGCCATGCCGATCTGCTGGGTGGTGTTGAACAGGCCGGAGGCGAGCCCCGCGTCGTCGGCCCTGGCCGCGGACATGCCGAGCGTGGCGAGGGCGGGCAGCACCAGGCCGCCTCCGGCGATCAGCAGCATGACGGGCAGCAGGTCGGGGACGTACGACGCCTGCACGGGCACCCGGGTGAGCCAGGCCATCGCGGCGAGCAGCAGCACCAGCCCGGCGACGAGCACGGCACGGGCCCCGAACCGGTCGTTGAGCCGGGCGGAGACGAACAGCGAGACGCCGCCGATGGCGACGGCCGCCGGGAGCATCGCCAGGCCGGTCTCCAGCGCGCCGTAGCCGAGCACCTTCTGCATGTAGAGCGCGACGAGGATCTGGAAGGCGAACATCGCCGACAGGCTCAGCATCTGGGCGAGGTTCGCGCCGGCGACGTTGCGGGAGCGCAGCACGCGCAGCGGCATGAGCGGGCTGCGGGCGGTGGCCTGGCGGGCGAAGAACCCGGCCAGCAGCGCGAGCGAGAGCGCGCCCAGGCCCAGCGTGTGCCCGGCGGCCCAGCCGTACTCCTCGATCTTGACGACGGTGTAGATGCCGAGCATGAGGCCGCCGGTGACGAGGGCTGCGCCGAGCGTGTCGGCGCCCGCCGCGAGGCCGGCGCCGCGGTCGGCGGGCAGGACGCGGACGGCCAGGGCGACGGTGGCCAGGCCGATCGGCAGGTTGATGAAGAAGATCCAGTGCCAGGAGAGCGCGTCGGTGAGGACGCCGCCGAGCACCTGGCCGATGGAGGCCCCGGCCGCGCCGGTGAAGCTGAACACGCCGATGGCCTTGGCCCGTTCGCGTGGCTCGGTGAACAGCGTCACCAGGATGCCGAGCACGACCGCGGAGGCCAGCGCGCTGCCGGCGCCCTGGAGGAAGCGGGCGGCGATCAGCACGGCGGGCGTGGCGGCCAGGCCGGCGAGCAGCGACGCGGCGGCGAAGATCACGTTTCCGGCGAGGAACACGGTCTTGCGGCCGATCAGGTCGCCGAGCCGCCCGGCCAGGAGCAGCAGGCCGCCGAAGGGGATCAGGTAGGCGTTGACGGTCCAGCTCAGCCCGGCCGCGGTGAAGCCGAGGTCGCGCTGGATGGCGGGCATCGCGACGGTGACGATGCTGCCGTCGAGGATGGTCATCAGGCCGGCGGCCGACAGCGCGATCAGGGCGAGCGGGCGCGATGGGGTGGGGGACATGGCCTCTCCTGTTCAGATGCGGACAGGTGAGACCCTAACAGATGGTTTTGTTGTAGACGATCCCCGTCGGACTTATTTCTGGGACTGGCGGGCCCGGCGCGCGCCCGGCGCGACCTCGACCGGGGTGGACAGGTGGCCCTCGGCCAGCCGCCGCATCGCCGCGAGCAGCGTCTCGCGCTCCGCCTCCGGCAGGGCGTGCAGCGCCTCCCGGTGCACGCCGTCGACGATCTCCTGGCTGCGCCGGGCGATCTCGGCGCCCTTCTCGGTGACCGCGATGATGCGCGCCCGCCGGTCGGTGCTCGACGGGCGGCGCTCGGCCAGCCCGGCCTTCTCCAGGGCGTCGACGGTGACCACCATCGTCGTCTTGTCCATGTCGCCGAGCTCGGCGAGCTGGATCTGCGTGCGCTCCTCCTCCAGGGCGTGGACGAGCACGCAGTGCATCCGCGCCGTCAGGCCGATCTCGGCCAGCGCGGCGGCCATCCTCGTCCGCAGCACGTGGCTGGTGTGGTCGAGCAGGAACGACAGGTCGGGCTCAGTGCGGCCGGGCGCCATTGCGGTCATGCCACCAGCCTAGCCAATCGTCCCCATCCGGATTATCCGCAACGACCCTGCACGGACAGGCGCTCCGCCACGCTCCGCGTCACCCGGCCGGCGCCTCCCCCGATCGGCCTCCGATCCAGGCCGCGACGTCGGCGACCACGGCCGGGTCCACGTGCTGCGCGGGCTCGTACCCGGCCGGGGTCGACGGGCCCGTGCCGGGGAAGAACAGGTGGTCGTCGGCGTCGAAGACGCGGATCGTGACGTCGGGCCGGTGGCCGAGCCCGGCGCGCCAGCCCGCCAGGTCGTGCTCGACGGTCACCTGGTAGTCGCGGCCACCCTGGAGGATGAGCATGGGCCGCTCCAGCGCCGCCGCCGTCGCGACGGGGTCGTAGCCGCGCAGCTCCAGCCAGTACGGCGCGGGCAGGCCGAACAGCAGCGACTGCGCCGGGGCCGAAGGCGACAGGGCCGGGTCGGCGACCGCCTCGGCCTGCCGGGTGATCGTCTCGACGGCGGCGTCCATGTCCGGCCCCGGGTCCAGCGACGCGAGGTATCGGACGACGCGGACGGCGGCCTCGTGCATGGGCTGCGTGTCACCGGCCATGATCACCAGACCGGCGACGGCCGGCTCCGCCTCGGCGACGCGCGGGGCGACCTTGCCGCCCATGCTGTGGCCGAGGACGAACACGCGGTCCGGGTCGACGCCCGGCTCGTCCCGCAGCAGGCGGACGGCGGCGGTCGCGTACGGCACGTACTCGCCGGTCATGGTGAGCTCGGCGGCGGCGTGGACGTGGGTGGCCTTGTCGAATCTGGCGACCGCGATCCCGCGCGTGGCGAGCCCCCAGGCCAGGTCCTTGAGCGGCTTGTTGGCCCCGCTGGTGGCGTCGCGGTCGAACGGCCCTCCCCCGCTGAGCAGGACGACGCCCGGACGCGGGCCGGGCCCGCTCGGCAGGCTCAGCGTGCCGGGGACGGCCAGGGGCCCGTCGCCGATCACGATGTCGCGTTCGGCGAACGCCGCCGGGTCGGCGTACGGCGGCGGCTCCCAGGGCGGGGTGAGCGCGGTGAGCCGCAGGTCGTGCAGCAGGCCGTCGGCGTCGACGGCGACCACGACGGCGAGCCCGCCGCCCTCGCCGGTGACCGGGACGCTCACGCGGGCCGGGCCCGGCCCGGCGTGCTCGGTCGCGGGCTCGCCGATGCCGGTGACCGGCCCCCGCTCGGCGATCGCGCCCGTCCAGGCCGCGCGCACCGCCTCGGCGTCGATCAGCTTCCGCAGCGGCGCCGCGAACAGCCGCTCGAGCTCCGCGAACCGTCCCGCGTGTGCGAGCTCGGCGACCGTCCGGGCGGTCGTCTCCGCCCCCGTTAACATTCTCATAGTTTGAGAACGGTAGCACGACATGAGATCGTACGGGAGTGAACACGCTGGAGCTCCTGGGCCACCCCGTACGGCTGCGCGTCGTGCACGCCATGCGCGGCGGGCGGACGCTGACCACGACCGAGCTGTGCGGCCTGATCCCCGACGTCTCCAAGGCCACCGTCTACCGGCACGTCGACCTCCTGGCGGCCGGCGGGGTCCTGGAGGTGGCCGGCGAGCAGCGGGTGCGCGGCGCGGTCGAGCGCCGCTACCGGCTGCGGCAGGACCGGGCGGTGATCGACGCCGAGCTGATGCGGACGCTGACGCCCGACGACCACCGGCGCGGCTTCGCCACGGCGATGGCGATCCTGCTCGCCGAGTTCAACGCCTACCTCGACCGGGAGCACGCCGACCCGATCGCGGACCTGGTCGGCTACCGGCAGCACGCCGTCTGGCTCAGCCCCGAGGAGCTCGACGAGCTGATCACCGGGCTGCGCGCGGCGATCGCGCCCAAGCTGGCCAACGAGCCGGGCCCCGGCCGGTCCCGCTACCTGCTCAGCCCGATCCTGTTCCCGAGCGAGGACGCCGGATAGCGACGCCGGCCTCCCTGGGCCGGGCCACGCACGCTACCCCTGAACCTGGCGAAGGTCCTCGCGGCCGGGTGGCGGTTACGGCAGCATGATCGGGAGGAAGTCCGCCCGTGAGCCGGAGATGAGATGACCGCGACCGCAGAGACCACGCTCGACCTCCCCTTCGACGCCGTCACCCCGCTCATGGGGGTCGAGGAGGAGTATCTGCTCGTCGACCCGGTCACGCGGGCGGTCGCCCCGCGGGCGCGGGCCGTCGTCGAGCGGGCCGCCGCCGAGCTCGGCGACCGCGTCGGCGCGGAGATCACCCGCTTCCAGGTGGAGGCCAAGACGGCTCCGTGCGCGGGCGTGGCGGAGCTGGGCGGCCAGCTCGCGGGCATGCGCCGGGCGGTGGCCGCCGCGGCCCGCGCCGAAGGGCTGGCCGTGATCGCGTCGGGGACGCCCGTCCTGCCCGGCGCGGTGCCGCCGCCCATCACCGAGGGCGCCCGCTACGACCAGGGCATCGCCGCCTACCGGGCGCTGCACGACGAGCAGAGCATCTGCGCCGGGCACGTGCACGTGCACCTGCCCGACCGCGAGCTGGCCGTGCTCGTCTGCAACCACCTGCGGCCCTGGCTGCCGGCGCTGATCGCGCTGATGGCCAACTCGCCGTTCTGGGAGGGCCGCGACACCGGCTACGCCGCCTGGCGGGTGCTGGCCTGGGGCAAGTGGCCGGTGGCCGGGCCGCCGCCCTACTGCGCGAGCGCCGCCGAGCACGACCGGCTGGTGGCGGCGCTGACCGCGTCCGAGGCGGTGGTCGACCCCGGCACCCTGTTCTGGGACGCCCGCCCGTCGGCCCGCCTGCCGACCGTGGAGGTGCGCGTCGGCGACGTGCCCGCCTCGACGGCCGAGGCGACGCTGCTGGCGCTGCTCGTCCGGGCGCTGGTGACGGTGTGCGCGAAGCGGGCGCGCGACGGCGACCCCGGTCCCCGGCCGGCCGAGCCGCTGCTGCGCGTGGCCTACTGGCGCAGCGCCCGCGACGGGCTGGAGGGCCACGCGGTCGACCCGTTCACCGGCGTGCCGCGTCCCGCCATCGAGCTGGTGGCCGAGCTGCTGGAGCTGGTCCGGCCCGCGCTGGCCGCCAGCGGCGACCTGGAGGCGGTCCAGGAGCTGTGGCGGCGGCTGCGCGCGTCGGGCAGCGGCGCGGCCCGCCAGCGCGCCGCCTTCGCACGGCGCGGCCTGCTGACGGACGTGGTGGACGACCTGATCGGCCGCTTCACCCGCTGACCGGCCGGGCTCAGCCGGGCAGCCAGCGGGCCAGGAACGCGCGCAGCGGCTCGGCGTGCCGGACCGGGTCGTCCCAGCGGGCCTGCAGGTCCTCCAGCAGGTGCCGCTCGGCCAGCAGCTCGCCGCCGCGCCAGGCCCGGACGACCGGATGCAGGAACGCGCACTCCTCGGCCCGCTCCGGCTCCGGGTGGCGGCGGATGGCGAACACGTCGGCGTAGTCGCGCCGCCCCCACCGCAGCGTGACCGTGAACGTCAGCCCGCCGCCGCCGAACCGCTCGACCGCGTAGTCCTCCGGCAGGTCCCGGTAGTGCCGTACGCCGCCGTCGACGACGTAGGCGTCGCACAGGTACTCGAACTGCGTCCACAGCGCCGAGCTGTGGTTGACCCGCGCCAGCATCGACCGCGTCAGCGCTTCGGCCTCGGCGGGCACCGCGCCCTCGGGCAGGGGGACGCCGTCGTAGCGCTCGCCGAGGAGCGCGGCCAGCACGCGCAGGTTGTAGCGGAAGCCGTCGACGAACGCCGACGAGGCCCGCTTGAAGTCGCGCGCCTGCATCAGCGTGCCCGCGAAGTACAGGCCGTCGACGTTGGCCGAGCGGAAGTCGGGCCGGATGGCCGGCAGCCGCCCGCCGGGCGCCATCTCCGGCCGGCACTCCTCGGCGAACAGGCCGGTGTCCATGACGAAGCCGGTGCAGCGCAGCACCGCGTCGTAGTCGAGCTCGGCCCGCTCGCCGTCGGCCAGCGTGTAGGTGATGGAGGCGCGCACGCCCTCGCCGTGCCGTTCGAGCTTGTCGACGGTGCATTCCAGCACGGCGTGCAGCGTCTTGAACCAGTAGCTGTCCAGCAGCGCCCCGTACTGGCCGCGCACGTGGCCGGGGTGCTTGGTGGTCCAGGCGAGCCGGACCGGGCTGGGGCTGGCCAGGTGGATGACGGACGCGTGCGGCAGCAGCGCCATCGCGGTCTCGAACGCGGCGTTGCCCTTGCCGATGATCAGGACGCGGCGGCCGGTGAACTCCTCGCCCGCCGTCGGCACGTCCTCGTAGCCGGTCGCGAGCTCGATGCCCGGGATGTCGGGCACGTACGGGCCGCTCCAGCCGGAGGCGACGATCACGCACTCGGCGCGCACCACGCGGTCGCCGGCGTGCACCTCGAACAGCCCGTCGCGCTTGCCGACGCGGGTCACCGGCGTGTCGAAGCGGACGTTCAGCCCGTGCAGGGCGTGGAAGTCGCCCAGGTAGCGGACCAGGTCGTCGGCGTGCGGGAAGTATTCGCGCGAGTAGGCGTCGAAGCGCAGGTCGGGGCCGTCGTCGCAGAGCAGCGAGTTCCAGTCCCAGCGGAGCTGGATCTCGCGTTCCTTCTCGCCGGTGTTGACCTTGTTGAGCGAGATGAGCCGCCGGTGGCGCGGGTAGCGGCGGAAGAAGCCGCCGGGCGCGGCCTCGCGTTCGAGGGTGAGGTAGTCGGCGCCGGCGCGCTGGAGGAAGTAGCTGAGCTGGAGCCCGGCGGGACCGGCTCCGATGATCACGTAGCGGTGCCGTTCGTCATCCATCGGCGACGCTCGTGTAGCCCCGCTCGACGATGCGCTCGGCGGAGGCGGCGTAGAAGGAGTCGTCGTCCGGCGTGTCGGTGGCCAGGCCGTCGACGTAGCGGTTGAACATGCAGAACGCGGCGGCGATCAGCACGGTGTCGTGGATCTCCACCTCGGTGGCGCCCTCGGCCTCGGCGGCGGCGACGAGCTCGCCGGTGACGTTCTTGCCGCCGCGCTGCACGGCGGCGGCGATGGCCAGCAGCGCGCGGAGCTTCGGCGTGACCGGCGCGGTCGCGGCGTCGGCGTGGACCGTGGCGACGAGGTCCGCGCCCTCGGGCAGCTGCGCGGCGGCGAACGCCGAGTGGGAGGCGGTGCAGTAGGAGCACGCGTTGAGCCCTGACACGTAGGCGGCGATCAGCTCGCGCTCGCCGCGGGTCAGCGTGCTCTCGCCGCGCAGCAGGACCTCCGCCAGCGCGTTCAGCGGCCGGGCCGTCTCGGGCCGGAACGCGAACAGGCCGCGGATGCCCGGCACGCCGGAATCGATGGTGACGTGGGGCAAGACACAACTCCTTCGGACGACCGGGCACCTGCATGATCGTTGTGTAATGCGCGCCTGTCAACGCCTCTTTTCCGGTCGCCGGCCCCATTTGTTTCCCGGCGGCCGGACAAGGGTTGTCGGGCGTTACCGCCCGGCGTAATGTCACGCACGCCACGTGAACCCCGTTTAACGACCGGAGAGTGCGTCATGGCCGATCACCCGAACATCACCGTCGCCGCGAACAGCTACGACGCGATGGCGAAGGGCAACTGGGATTACCTGCGCGACGAACTTCTCGCCGACGACGTGGTCTTCCACGTGCCCGGCCAGGGCTCGCTGGCCCGCGACTACCGGGGCAAGGACGAGGTGCTGGGCTATCTCAAGCGTCTCGCCCAGAGCACCGGCGACACGTTGCGGATGGAGCCGCGCACGTTCCTGGTGGGCGACGACCACGTCGCGGCGATGCTGAGCGTCTACGCCGAGCGCGAGGGCCGGGTCCTGGAGGACACCGGCCTGCAGGTCTACCGCGTCACCGGCGGCAGGATCAGCGAGCGGTGGAGCTACCCGGACGACCCTGGCGCCGTGGACGCGTTCTTCGCCTCCTGATCACGCGCTCTCGGCCAGCTCCTTGCGCCAGACGGCCACGTAGCCGCTGGTCAGGCGGGCCCTGGCCGCGTAGTGCTCCGGATCGTCGCAGGCCAGCGTGGCCAGCCCGTCGACGTAGCGGTTGTACATGCAGAACGCCGCGGCGATCAGCACCGTGTCGTGGATCGCCAGGTCCGAGGCCCCCTCGGCCCTGGCGGCCTCGACCAGGTCGGCGCCGACCTGCTGCCCGCCGCGCTGCACCGCCGCCGCGATCGCGAGCAGCGCCCGCAGCCTGGCGGAGATCGGCGCCGTGTCCGGGTCGGCCCGCACCGCGTCGACCAGCTTCATGCCCTCGGGCAGCCGGACCGCGGCGAACGCCGCGTGGGTGTGGAAGCAGAACCGGCACCGGTTCAGCGACGACACGTACGCCGCGATCAGCTCACGTTCGGCGCGGTCCAGGGTGTCGTCGCCGGAGAGGAGCACCTCCGACAACTGCGTGAGCGGCGCCGCCGCCTCCGGCCGGTAGCGGAACAGCCCGCGAATTCCCGGCTCATCCGAAACCAGTGTAATGTGCGGGCGTTTTCCGCCCGCGTGGTTGACGAATTCCCGCCGTCGCGGGGGCCAATTCACCTGTGCCATTTGCCGTCCCTTCGTCCGCCGAATTCGCCTGCATACTGCAAGTGTGCGGTCCGGGCCGCCGCGTATCCGGAATTGTGCGGGCCAGCATGATGTCCGCCGTGACACGTTCCTGTCAGCCCGGACGCTGGACGGCGGCGGGACTCAGTCCCGTAGGGCGCGCGCCAGGGCGTTGCCGTCGCCGGGCGCGACCGGTTCGGTGAGGAAGACCGGCCCCTGGGCCATGAACCTCGGCCGGGTGCCGCGGTGCTCGTCGGCGGCGTGCACGGTCAGCGGGTGCACGAGGTAGACGTCGCCGGGCAGGCCGGTCGCGCGGGCCACCGGGCGGTCGCGGGACGCCTCGTCCAGCAGCGGCCCGGCCTCGAACGGGTCGAGCACCCGCTCGCCCAGCACGCGGGCGGCGTCACGGTGGGAGCCCACCCGGATGCGGGTCGGCGCGTCGTCCTCGCCCACCTCCGACAGCAGCGTGAGCAGCAGCATCGTCTCGGGCCGCCCGGACACCGCCCAGGAGCCGTCGGGCCGGGCGACGGAGGCGTCGATGTGCCAGCCCCGGTCGTCGACCTCGGACTTGCCGGGGAAGCGGACCGGCATGTTGCCGATGGCTCCGCGCGGCTTCCAGCCGCCCGGCCCGGCCAGCGCGTCGAGCGCCTCGGCCAGGCGGGCGCTGCGGACGAACGCGCCGAACGGCCCCTGGCCGGTGACGTCGGCGGCCCACACCACGGGCTGCCGCCATCCGGCGGGGTCGTCGGGCGACAGGCCGATCTGGTGCCACACCGCCGCCCTGGCCGCGTCGCCGGCCTCGCGGGGCACGGCGGCCTCCAGCTTGACGAATCCGTCGGCGACGAAACGCTCCACGTCCACAACAGTCATGGCAGCCACCGTAACGGGGCTGTCCACTGCTTTTCAGCGGCCGACCAGCGCCTGGAGCAGGCCGGGGAAGGCCTCGTCGATCTCGTCGCGGCGCAGCGCGTTCATCCGGGAGGTGCCCACGTAGTGCTGGCGGATGAGGCCGGCCTCGCGCAGCACGTTGAAGTGGTGGGTGGCGGTGGACTTGCTGACGGGCAGCTCGATGGTGCCGCAGCTGACGTCCTCGCGGGCCCGGTAGAGCTCGCTGACGATGTGGCGGCGCACGGGGTCGACGAGGGCCTCCAGCACCTGCTGGAGGGTGATCGTCCGGATGTCCGGGTGTGGCGGGACGCGCTCCCGCCCGGTTCGCCGTGCCACCGTCATCACCCCACCCTAGCAAAGTACGGCCACCATCGAAGTTTGACAGCGATCATACTTTCCGCTTGAGTGAACCCCTCACCACGGAAGGAACGATGCGCGATGACCAGGACGGTGCGCTTCCACGAGCTCGGCGGGCCCGAGGTGCTGCGGCTGGAGGACGTGGAGCCCGGCGACCCCGGCCCCGGCGAGCTGCTGGTCCGGGTCGACGCGATCGGGCTCAACCGCGCCGAGACGCTGTTCCGCAGCGGCCACTACATCGAGCCGGTCAAGGAGTTCCCCTCCCGGCTCGGCGCCGAGGCCGCGGGCGTGGTCGAGGGCGTCGGCGCCGGCGTGACGGGGTTCGCCCCCGGCCAGGAGATCAGCGTGGTGCCCGCGTTCTCCATGAACGACTACGGCGTCTACGCCGAGCGCGCGGTGGTCCCGGCCGCGGCGGTGCTGCCCCGCCCCGCCGGGCTCGACGCGGTCGGCGGCGCGGCGGTGTGGATGCCGTACCTGACGGCGTACGGGGCGCTCGTGGAGGTCGGCGGGATGCGCGCGGGCGACACGGTCGTGCTGACGGCGGCCTCCAGCAGCGTCGGCCTGGCCGCGATCCAGATCGCCGGCCGCGTCGGCGCGGTGCCCGTCGCGACCACCCGCACGCGGGCCAAGGCGGCGCGGCTGCGCGCGGCCGGGGCGGCCGAGGTGATCGTCACCGAGGAGGAGGACGTGGCCGCGCGGGTGCTCGCGCTGACCGGCGGGCGCGGCGCCGAGTTCGTCTTCGACGCCGTCGCCGGTCCCGGCGTGCTGGAGCTGGGCCGGGCGGTCGCGCCGGGCGGCTCGCTGATCATGTACGGGGCGCTGAGCGGCGAGGTGACGCCCTATCCGGGGTTCGCGCTCGGCATGCCCGCCCTGAACATGCGCACCTACACCGTGCACGAGACGACCACCGACCCGGACCGGCTGCGCCGCGCCGAGGCGTTCGTCGCCTCCGGCCTGCGCGCCGGCGCGTTCGCGCCCGCCGTGGACCGCGTCTTCGACCTGGCCGACGTCGCCGAGGCGCACCGCTATCTGGAGTCGGGCGCCCAGGTCGGCAAGATCGTCGTCACGACGGGCCGGTGACGGGCAGGCTCCGCTCCCTGATGGGCGCGTAAAGGGCGCTCCAGCCGTTGAACAGCCCGGTCGCGAAGTAGTGGACGTTGGTGGCGAGCACGGCGAGCAGCGTCATGGCCACGTACAGCCCCAGCCCGGCCGCCCTGACGAGGTCGACGGGCAGCGTGTACGCGATCGCGACCCGGGCCGCGGCGTCGAGCAGCAGCGCCACGGACCAGATCACGGTGGACACCCGCCAGATCCGGCGGAAGGCGGGCAGCCGCTCCCAGTAGACGTCCCACGGCTCGCGCAGCGGCCCGCGCGGGAGCCTGCGCTCCACCAGCGGGCGGGTGAACTCGTAGGCCATCGGCCTCCCCCACCACACCGAGGCCAGGAACCACAGCCCAGCGGCGGCGGTGACGAACCCCTCCTTGGCCAGCAGCAGCCGCTCGTCCCCGCCGACCAGCGCGGCCAGCAGGGCGATGCCCATCATGCCCGCCATGAACAGGCCGAGCCCGTCCAGCCTGCGCCCCCGGGCGAACTGCCAGGCGGTGACCACGGCGGGGACCAGCGCGTCGACCAGCAGCGCGAGATAGACGCTGACCCCGAGCGCGCGCAGCCCGTAGTAGACCCCCAGCGGCACCACGACGTTTAGCGCGAACGACAGGGCCCGGCTCACCCGCCGCTCCGGGTGGCCAGGTCGAACAGCGTCACGAGCTCGCGCGCGTAGCCGTCGAGGTCGAGGTCGGGCTTGGTGCGCAGCAGGAACGGCAGCCCGTCGAGCGAGCGCTGGATGGTCGCCGCCATGACGAACGTGTCGAACTGCCGGAACTCCCCCCGGCTCTGCCCGTCACGCAGGATCGCCTCCAGGTGCCCGAGGACGCCGTTCTCCTCGTCGGGGCCGTAGGACCGGCTCTCGCCCGCGCCGCCGCGCCAGTCGAGGAAGATCGTCATCAGCGCCTGCATCTCACCGGCGTGCGTCGCGTTGAACTCCACCAGCCCGGTGATGTACGCGCGCAGCCGGGCGGCGGCGCCGGGCAGCCCGGCCATCCGCTCCCCCAGGTGGCGGCCGAGCTTGCCGATGATGTGGCCGACGACCTCGGCCATCAGCTCGTCCTTGCCGGCGAAGTGGTAGGAGATCAGCCGCGTGCTGCTGAGCCCGGCCCGCTTGGCGATCCGGGCGAACGACGTCTGGCCGTAGCCGGCCTCGCTCAGGGTCTCCACAGTCGCGGCGATGATCTGCGCGCGCCGGGCCTCCCCCGTGAACGTTCTTACTTGCATGAGTAAAACATACGCCATTCGAGTAACCGGCGCCAGGTCAGCCCAGCGGCTGGGCCGAGCCGAACACGCCGTGCGGGTCGTGGACGGCCTTCAGCTCGCGCAGCCGGGGCAGGTTGGCCCCGTGGTAGGCGCGCGCCCAGTCGGCCAGGTCCGGGTCCGGGTAGTTGGGGTAGACGCCGGACGTCCACGGGGAGATGCGCTCCCAGGCGCGGCGCAGCCAGGCGTGCGCGTCCCGGCGGCGGCTGTCGCTCGCCCGGAAGCCGACCTGCACGGCCTGCTTGAGCAGGAAACGCGGCGTGCGGTGGGCGAAGGCCGTCGCGGCGGGGTCGACGCGGCCGATCGCGCCCGCCCACGGCACGAACTCCAGGTCGCGGATCTCGCCGTAGACCCGGTCGGCGGCCAGCCGTTCCAGCAGGTCCTCGACGGCCTCCCGGGGCAGGGCGCCGGGCAGGAATCCCGACTTGCTCAGGCGCAGGCCGGGCCGCTCTCCGGGCGGCAGCTCCGTGGCGGCTCCGGCTCCGCCGTCGGCGTAGGAGTGGTGACAGGCGGCCGCGGCGCCCTCCAGCCGGGTGAGCGTGAGCCGGTCCACCGGGGCCAGGCCGGCCACCAGCTCGGCGGCCTGCTCCTCCGGCCCGGCGACGACGCCGAACAGCACCGCGTACGGCTCCTCCTCAGGCTCGTCGCCGGCGATGACGGCAATCTCCAGGTTGACCTCGTCCGGCGCGCCGGGCGCCCAGTGCTGCCAGGCGTCCACGAGGGCGGCGGCGTCGCCGAAACCGCAGATCGCCCGGACGGCGGTGACGGGGACGATCGGGCGGGTGCGCAGCGTCAGCCGGGTGACAGCGCCGAACGTGCCGCCGCCCGCCCCGCGCAGCCCCCACAGCAGGTCGTCGCCCGCCTCGACGGCCCGCCCGTCCGCCAGGACGACGCGCGCGGCCAGCAGGTGGTCGGCGCCGAGCCCGTACAGGCGGGAGAAGACGCCGTAGCCGCCGCCGAGGACCGCGCCCGTCACGCCCACGGCCGGGCACCAGCCGCACGGCACCATGCGCCCGTGCTCGGCCAGCCGCCGGGCCAGCTCGCCGATCCGCACGCCGGGCCCGACCCGCACGGTGCCGTCGCCGACCTCGATCGTCCGCATCCCGCCGAGGTCGACCAGGAGGCCGGTCGTCGAGGAGTGCTCGGCGAAGCTGTGGCCGCCGCCGCGCAGCGCGAACGGCAGGCCGCGGACGCGCGCGAGCTCCAGTGCGCCGATCACGTCGGCCTCGGAGCCGCAGCAGGCCACGGCGGCGGGCAGCGCCTCGTCGAGCGTGCCCAGGAACGGCTTGCGGCGGGCCTGGTAACCGGGCTCGCCGGGATGGATGAGCCGCGGCGCGGTCATCGGCGGGCCGGCTTGCCGGTCTGTAGCGCGTACAGCTCGGCGTAGCGGCCGCGCAGCGCCAGCAGCTCCTCGTGGGTGCCCTGCTCGGCGATGCGGCCCTGGTGCAGCAGGTAGACGCGGTCGGCGTGCCGCACGCTGGTCAGCCGGTGCGTGATCAGCACGACCGTGCGCTCGCCGGCGATCCGCCGGAGCGTCTCGTAGACGGCGTACTCCGCCTTGGCGTCCAGTGGCGCGGTCGGCTCGTCCCAGATCAGCAGCGGCCCGTCGCGGAACAGCCCCCGGGCGACGGCCAGGCGCTGCCACTGCCCGGCCGACAGCTCGTGACCGCCCCGGAACTGCTTGGACAGCAGCGTCCGCCAGCCCGAGGGCAGCCCGGCGATCACGTCGTCGGCGGCGGCGAGCGAGGCGGCCTCGCGCAGGGCGTGGTCGCCCGGGTCGGGGCGGTCGTGGCGGCCCATGCGGACGTTGGTCCTGGCGTCGTGCGGCCAGCGGACCGGGTGCTGCGGCACCAGCACGATCCGGTCGGCCAGCGAGCGCGGGTCCAGTCCGGCGCAGTCGAGCCCGTCCCAGCGCATGGTCCCGGTGGTGGGCCGGTACAGCCCGGCCAGCAGCCTGGCCAGCGTGGTCTTGCCCGAGCCGTTCTCGCCGACGAGCGCGATCGTCTGGCCGGCGTGGACGGTCAGGTCGATGCCGCGCAGCGCGGGCCCGGCACCGCCCGGGTAGGTGAACCCCACGTCGCGCAGGGTGATGCGCGCGGGTGAGCGGGGCGCGGGCACGCCGCCCTCGGGCCGCCTCCTGGCTTCGGCGTCGGCCAGGAAGTCGTGGTAGTCGGCCACGTACAGGGACTGCTCGAACAGCTGGTTGGCGGCCTGGGTGAGCTGGCGCAGCGCCCCGGCGGCCACCCTGACGGCGATCACGGCGGTGCCGGCGGCGGCGGTGGCGATCCAGCCGGCGTGCAGCATCAGCCCGAGCGCGGCCAGGACCCCGGCCAGGGCCAGCCCGGCGGCGGCGCGGCCGGCGGCGGTGGCCCGCGCCATGGCCAGCCCGACCCGCGTCTCCTCCGCCTTCAGCACGTCCGCCACCTGCCGGTACTCGGCGAGCACGGACGGCTCGGCCTGGCAGGCGCGCAGCTCGCCCGCCGGCTCGCGTTCGGTGGCCAGGGAGGTGAGCAGGTCCACGCGGCGGTTCAGCGTGACCATCGCGCGCATGCCCGCGTAGCCGCGCCTGGCGGCCCTGAGCACCGCCCACGCCTCCGGGATCACCCCGGCCACGAGCAGCGGCACCAGCAGCGGGTGCAGTACGGCGAGCCCGGCGGCGGCGGCCGTCACCCCGCAGGCGGCGCCGAGCAGGTCGACGAGGTTGCCCGCGGAGCGGTCGAGGTGGAACAGCCCGCGGTCGCGGGCCCGGTGCAGGCCGTCGAAGAAGTCCACGTCGTCGAGGTCGGCCAGTTGCACGCCGAGCGCCGCGGCGAACAGCCGCTCCTGCGCGGCCCGGCGCAGCGCCGGTTCGAGCCGCGCCCTGGCCAGCTCGACGCCCGCCACGGCGGCTCCGCGCAGCGCCACGATCACGGCGACGAGGACGAGGTCGGGCAGCGCGGCGAGGATGCGTTCCGGGGCCGCCCCTGCGGCCAGCAGCTCGTCCAGCACGGCGGTGGTCGCCAGCAGGCCGCCCGCCGTCGCCGCGCCGATCGCGAGCTGGAGGGCCAGGACGGCGAGCGCGGGACGGCGCCCGCACTCCCAGACGAGCCGCAGCACGGGCGCGACGAGCGCCGGCAGGCGGCGCAGGGTGTGCCGGGGCCCGTCCGGGCTGTCGAGGTGCCAGTAGGGGGTGACGAGCTCGTCCTGCGCGTCCGCCGTCATGCCGCTCACGCCGGGTCCGGCAGCAGGACGGACGGCAGCGCGCAGTCCGGGTGCATGCGCAGGAGCTGGTAGGCGACGCCGCCGAGTCCGGGCAGCAGGCCCGGCGCGAAGGCGTCCCTGGCCAGGCCGCTGACCGGGCCGTTGACCTCCAGGCCGCCCAGGATGTGGGCGTCCAGGACGGCCCGGTCCACCGGCGCGACCCCGGCGGCCCGCGCGTGTTCGATCACTTCCCAGGAGCCGAGGTCGCCGTGGCAGAGCGTGTGGTTCCAGCCGGTGCCGTCGGCCCAGCAGGAGGCGGCGGCGCGGGCCAGCCGGTCGCGCCAGCGGGCGCCGCCCTCGCGGGCGAGCCGGTCGGCGGCGACGATGCCGACGCCGCCCGCGCCGTGGCACCAGGCGGCGGCGGTGAACCCGTCGCCGCGCAGGTCCACCCAGCCGCGCTGGTCCGGGTCGTACAGGGTGTCCTCGTAGGCGAACGCGGCGTCGGCGAGCTCGCGCGTCCCGGCGGGGGCGGCGGCGGTGTCCGCCAGCCGGGACAGCGCCCAGCCGATGCCGGTGGCGCCGTGGGCCAGCCCGCCGAGGCCCTGCGGGAAGCGCGCACCCGGCCAGCACGCCCCGCCGGTCCGGTGCTCGGCCAGGGCGGCGAGGCGTTCGCCGATGGACGCGGCGAGCGCGGTCCAGCGCGGCTCCCCGGTCTGCTCGGCCAGCCGCAGCAGGGGGACGATCGCCCCGGACATGCCGGACAGCAGGTCGTAGCCGTCGTCGGCGTCGATCGCCTCCGGCAGCAGCTCGGCCAGCGCGCGGGCGCGGTCCGGCGCCTCCTCCCCGGCCGCGCCGAGCGCGCGCAGCAGCAGCCAGCCCCACACCTGCGAGGTGATGCCGAGGTACGCGCCGGGCGGTTCCGGCCGCAGCCGCATGTCTGCGCGCCGCTGGGCGGCGTCGCGGTCCTCGGTCAGGCGTACGGTGCGCAGGACGGCCGCCAGCAGGCCGGGCAGCTCGTCGACGGGCTCGGCCCGGCCGGCGGCGGCCTCGCTCACGTAGGCGGCCAGCAGGACGGCCACGCCGTGGGCTCCGCCGTACAGGTCGGCCGACAGCGGCTGCACCGCCCAGCCGGTGGGGTTGAGCACGGGCGTGATCCAGGTGACGGTGCCGTCGGGCCCGCGCACGGCGGCGTCCAGCACGCCCCGCATGATGCCGGCCGCCGCCGCGCGCCGCCTGGGCTCCAGCCGGTCGGTGAGGAGCAGGCCGGGCGACAGCCGCTTGTCCTCCGGCATCCAGCCCTCGTTCAGGTACGCGCTGACCAGGGCAGCCTGCGCCACCCGGCGGTCCAGCGCGTGATCACGCGCCCGCCAGCGGGCCACGGCGTCGGCCACCAGGTCGAGCTCGGGCCCGCACCGGCTGCCTCCGGGGCCGCGCAGCACGCCCACCCGGGGCGTGGTGTCGAACAGCGGGATGTCGCCCTGGCACAGCTCGTCCACCTCGGCGGCGATGACGGCGGCGTCGCCGGGAGCGCCGGGCACGTTCTCGGACATCCTGGCCAGCAGCGCGGCGGCCCTGGCCCGGGCGGGCGCCTCGTCGTGCAGCGCGACGGGATGCCAGAGCATGCGGGCCAGCTCGGCGTAGGACTCGGTGGAGCGCAGCACGGCGCGGACCGGGCAGTCGGCGAAGCCCGCCAGCAGCGGCTCCAGCTTGGCCGACCGGTCCAGCTCGGCGAGGCGTTCGTCGAGCTCGTCGAACCCGGCGATGATGGCGTCCCAGTAGTGGCCGAGGACCGGCTCGGGGCTGGGGTGGTTGGCCGCCGGAGGCAGCTCCACCCGTTCGGTGCCCATTCTCGGGCTGTCGGTGCCGGCGTCGAGCACGACCGGCAGCTCGACCTCCGGCTGCTGGCCGGGCAGCGCCCCGGCCGCCGACATGTCGACGCCCCGCCAGCCCAGCGCGACGCCGCGCCCGGGAAGCAGCCCGGTGCGCATGACGGAGGCGTTGACCAGCTCGACGGCCAGGTCGACGGCCTGGCCGTAGCCGGAGGGGCGGGCCTTGGCGTGCGGGGTGAACAGGCTCTCGCAGTCGACGACCACGGGGTGCGGGCCCGCCGCGATGAGGTTCTCGGCGTGCAGGTCGCTGCCGCCGAGCAGGCGCATGAGGGCCAGCCAGTGACCCATGCCCCGGTAGAAGGCGCGCAGCTCCGCGGCGTCGGCGCAGTGGCGGTGCTCGATGTGCTCGGCCCAGCCGTACCCGTCGCGGGTCACGACCTCGGGCACTCGCATGGTGGAGTCGCCGAGGTGGGTGAGCAGCCGGGCGAGCTCGGCGTCGACGGCCAGCGAGCGCGGCTTGTACAGCACCCGCCCGTCCTCGCCGTGCGCCAGCACGACCGTCTGCCCGCCGCGGTGGCTGTCTCCGGCGCCGAACTCGACGCGGGTGAGCTCGCCGGCCGGCGCGCCGGGCAGCGCGGCCAGCGCGGCGCGGTCGCGGGCGAAGCGGGCGGCGAAGCGGTGGGCGGCCTCGCAGCGGTTGCGGATCACGGTCGCCAGCCGGGCCTTCATGGCCGGGTACGGGCCGTCCAGTCCGCGCCAGAACGCCGGTTCCGCCACGGTCCGCTTCCACTGCTCCCAGCGGGCGGCGGGGTCGGAGGCGGTCAGGCGCCCGGAGAGCCGGGCGGCGTTCACCTCCAGGACCAGCACTCTGGTGATCCTGCGGCGGACGTCTTCGTCCAGGGACCGCGCCGAGCCCGCCAGGACGGCTGCGCGCTCGGCCCCGGCGAGGCCGGTGAGCCGTCCCAGCCGGGCCTCCAGGTCGGCCAGAGCCGGTCCGATCAGCGGGTCCAGCGGTGGGTCGAACTCACCGGCCATGTGCTCCCGTCCCCGCTCAGCAGCAGTAACGGGTGCGAGAAGCCGAGCAGGCGGTGCCGCACTTCCCGGACGCGCCCGGCCCGGTCATGGTGATCTCGGACTCGGCGTACGTGCCCTGCAGCAGCGGGCCCACCGGGCTGTCCGGCTCGTCGCCCGCCCTCCAGGCGGCGATGATCTCCTCGGCCCTTTCGAGGGTGACGGTCATCCTTGCTCCCTTCTCGGACTTGGCGTCATGATCTGGTGCCGGGTTCATGACGGCTAGACGTCAAAACTGCGCACTTGACACGACATTCCGGATATGAGAGAGACAGGCGTGATCACCGTTTCCGTCGTGGACGACGACCGGATGCTCATCGACGGGCTGGCCGCCTGGCTCGCCGCGGTGCCCGACGTCCGGCTGATCGGATCGGCCGCGACCGTCGCCGAGCTGCTCGCCGCCGAGCGCTCGCCGGCCGACGTGGTGCTGCTCGACCTGCTGCTCGCCGACCGCTCCGACCCCGCGGGCAACGTGCGCACGCTGGTACGGCTGCACCGCCGGGTGCTCGTGGTCAGCGTCGTGACCTCGGGCGACATGGCCAGGCAGATGATCGCCGCGGGCGCGGGCGGCTACCTCACCAAGGATCACGACCTGGGCATGCTGGTGGCCAAGGTCAGGGAGGTGGCCGAGGACCGGGTGGCGATCTCGCCCGAGCTGGCGCTCGGCTGGCTGGCCGACCGCGACGGCGACCGGCCGGTCCTGTCGCCGCAGGAACGCGCGGTGCTGCTCGCCTACGCCTCCGGCATGACGCTCACCGCGGCGGCCCGCAGCGCCGGGGTACAGCCGGGCACCGCCAGGAACTACCTCGAACGCGTCAAGGACAAGTACCGCAAGGCGGGCCGCCCCGCCTACACCAAGCTGGACCTGGCCGACCGCGTCAGGGAGGACGGTCTGGCCACCTGAGCTCCACGCACACCCCCTCGCCCGGCGCGGTGATCACCTCGGCGCGCCCGCCCACCTCGCGCATGCGCCCCATCACCGACGACCGCAGCCCGTAACCAGGCTCGACCAGGCCGGGGTCGAAGCCCGTGCCCCGGTCGACGACGCGCACGGTGACCACGCCGTCCACCTCGACCGCGGTCAGCCACGCCTCGCGCTCCCCCGAGTGCCTGGCCACGTTGTTGAGCGCCTCCGCACCGGCCTCCGCCATCGCCTCCCCCACCTCGTCGGGCACGCCGCCGGGCAGCGCCTCGGCGGCGTAGCGCACGCACAGCCCCAGCCCGGCCGCCCTGGCGACCGCGCGGGCCAGGCCGTTGCCCAGCCCGGTGGCGGGACCGATCGCGTCCTGCCTGATCAGCGTCCGCACGTAGGCGGCGTCGGCCGCGCACCGCCGCCGCACCTCCTCCGTACGGTGGTCCAGGCCGCCGCGGGCGATCGCGGTCAGCGTCGTCAGGACGGTGTCGTGCAGTTGCCGGTAGTGCGCCAGCCTGGCCCGCTCGGCGGCCCGCTCGGCCTCGGCCACCGAGCGCTGCTCGGCCAGGGCGTCCAGCCGCGTCGCCTGGGCGGCCAGGTAGCGGCGGATGAAGAAGACGATGACCGCGAACCACACGTAGCTGTTGACCCGCACGCCCAGCTCCACCACGGCCGGGAGGCGCTGGCCCAGGTCGCCGGCGTGCGCGAGCGCGTAGACCGCGACCGGCGGCAGCAGCGCCGCGAACTGGACCGGCCGCTCGCACACCGCGCCGATCAGCGCGCCCGTCGCCAGCAGCGCGTGGGAGGACCAGTTGGACACGCACGTGCCGGACGAGGGCAGGCACGCCCCGGTCACCCCCATCATGAACACGCAGGTCGCGGCCACGTCGATCACCACCGCCCGGGGGTCGAACCAGCCGCGCCGCGCCACCCAGCGGAACAGCGCCGCGTTCCACGCCAGGGCCACGGCCAGCAGCGCCACGTCGAGCCCCCGGCCGGTGGACAGCACGGTGACCGGTCCCCGCGCGGTGAACAGGCTCGAACAGGCGGGCAGCAGGTAGCTGAGCCGCTGGAGCAGCAGCAGCATCGCCACGAACCTGCGCACCCGCTCGGCGCTGGGCCTGGACGCCAGGAAGAGCGGGTCCCGCCAGCCGAGTGAGCCCCGTCCGCCCGGGTCGCGCGGGTCGCTCGGGGGTGGAGGCTGCATGTGTAGCGACGCCCTTCAGACGAGCCGGACTCTAAGATCCATCGAGCCCGGCGCGATCTCAAGCGCGCGCCTGATACGGGTGTCCGAGTCGCCGTTTTCGGCGTGTGCTCACCGGCCGGCGAGCCCGTCCCGTACGCGGTCGATCAGGGCGGCCCGGTCGACGCCCGCCAGCGCGAGGGCGCGCGGGACCGTGCCCGCCTCTGCCTGGAGGACGGCGATCAGCAGGTGGCCCGGCCGCAGGTCCTTCTTGCGGTGGGCCCTGGCCATCCGGTCCAGGGCGAGCTTGACCGAGGCGCCCAGGCCGAGCCGGCGCTCCGGGTCGCGGGTGGCGGGCGGCAGGTCGAAGTCGCCGGGCGACACCCCGGCGACGCTCAGGCTGTGCTCGAACTCGCGGCGCAGGGCGGCCTTCAGCGCCGCGTGGTCCAGGCCCGCCGCGGTGAGCGCCGGATCGGGGCCGGTGGCGATGGCCAGCAGCAGGTGGTGCGCCTCGATGGTGGCCGAGCCGTCCTGCGCGGCCTCCTCCTCGGCGCGCCCCAGGACCTCCTGGAGGTGGAGGTCGATCTCGCTCATGCCCGCCTCCGCAGCGTCACCCCGGCGGCGATGAGCCGCTTGGCGTGCTTCTTGTGGACCGCCTGGCGCGTGACGGCGAGCGCCTCGGCGACCTGCGGCCAGCTCCAGCCGGCCCGCATCGCCTGCTCGACGGCGGCGTCCTCGAGCTGGTCGGCCAGCCGGCGCAGCGCGGCCACGGCGGCCAGCGCGTCGGCCGGATCTTCGCTTGCCATGCGGGCAAGCCTAGCAACTAGAGTTGCTTATGCACGCCGGCCCCGTACAGGGCGCTGAACAGCGGCCACGTCAGCGCGGCCATCTCGGCGGGCGAGCGCGGACAGCCGCGCTCAAGCCAGTCGGCGGCCACCCCGATGATCGCCCCGCCGGTGAAGGCGGCGGGCACGTTGTGCGGGATGTCGAGCCGGCCGTCGAGCGGGGCCCCGGCGCGGGCGGGCAGGCCGGTGCCCTCGCGCAGGCGGTCGTAGACGGCCGCGGTGATGCGGCGGCGGATGTGGTCGGCCACGCGCGCGCTGCCCTGCGGCCCCAGCAGGCCGCGGTAGAGCCCGGCGTGCCCGGCGAGGCTGGCGAAGAACGCCTCCAGCGACAGGGCAGCCTCCCGCTCCAGGTCGGGCGAGCCCGGCGAGGGGGCGGGCAGGGAGGCGATCAGGTCGTCGATCATCGCCGTGCAGGCGGCCTCGGCCAGCTCGTGCACGTCGCGGTAGTGGTCGTAGAAGGTCGAGCGGCTCACCCCGGCGTGCTCGGCGACGTCGGCGACGCTGATGCGCGACAGGTCCTGCTCCTCGACGAGCCGGAGGAGCGCCCGCGCCAGGGCGGCGTGGGTCCGTCGCACCCGCCGGTCGGCCGCGGGGGTGCTGTTTCTGCTAGTGGACACGCATTTCACCCTACCTTCTGACTACATGTGTACGATTTCCTACATGTGTAGGGTAATGTGGCGTCCGGAAGGGAGCACGACCATGCGCACACGTTCCCGGGGCGGCCGCTCGTGACCCCGCCCGGCGGCGTGCTGATCGTCGGCGCCTCGGCGGCCGGCCTGAGCACGGCCGAGGCGCTGCGGCGGCACGGCTACCAGGGCGGCCTGACGCTGCTCGACGCCGGCCCGCACCTGCCCTACGACCGGCCGCCGCTGTCGAAGCAGGTCCTGGCCGGGGTGTGGGAGCCGGAGCGCGTCCAGCTCCGTGACCAGGCGCGGCTGGACGCGCTGGGGGCGGAGTTCGCGCTCGGCGACCCGGCCGTCACGCTGGACGCGGCGGCCCGGGAGGTCACCACCGCCTCCGGCCGCGTGCTGCGCGCCGACGCCCTGGTCGTCGCCACCGGGCTGACCCCGTGCCGGCTCCCGGGCCAGGACGGGCTGGCCGGCGTGCACGTGCTGCGCACGCTGGACGACGCGCTCGCGCTGCGCGGCGACCTGACCGCCGGGCGGCGGCTGGTGGTCGTGGGCGACGGCGTGCTCGGCGCGGAGGTCGCGGCCACCGCCCGCACCCTCGGCCTGGACGTCACGCTCGCCGGCATGGGCGGCACGCCGCTCGGCGCGCAGCTCGGCGACGTGGCCGGCGCGCTGCTGGCGCGCACCCACGCCGAGCGCGGGGTCCGGCTGCGGCTCGGCGTCACCGTCGAGGAGCTGACCGGCGCCGCGGGCCGGGTCACCGGGGTCCGGCTGGCCGGGGGCGAGCTGCTGGCCGCCGACGTGGTCGTGGTGGCCGCCGGGTCCCGCCCGGCGACCGGCTGGCTGGAGGGCAGCGGCCTCACCCTGGACGACGGCGTCAGGTGCGACTCGCGCTGCCGCGCCGCCGCGGGCGTCTGGGCCGTCGGCGACGTGGCCTCCTGGCCGCACGAAGGGCTCGGCAGGCGGCTGCGCCTGGAGAACCGCACCAACGCCACCGAGCAGGCCCAGGCGGTGGCGGCCAACATCCTCGGCGCGGACCGGCCGTACACGCCGATCCCCTACTTCTGGACCGACCAGTACGACGTCAAGATCCAGGCTCACGGGCTGCCGTCACCGGCGGCCGAGCTGACCGTCGCCGAAGGCGACCCGGAGGAGCACCGCTTCGCCGCCCTCTACCGCGAGGACGGCCGGGTCACCGGCGTGCTCGGCTGGAACATGCCCAAGCAGGCGCGTGTCCTGAGGCAGCAGGTCCTCGCCGCCCAGCCGCTCGCGCCCGCCTGACCCGTCCGCGCGTGACCAACCACTACCGCAGAGGAGATGCCGCATGAGCGTCAACGAGCAGGTCCTGCGCTACCCGATCCCCAGTGACGCGGCGCTCGACCCGCCCGCCGAGTGGGCGGAGCTGCGCAAGGAGTGCCCGGTGGCCCACGTGAAGCTGCCCAGCGGCGACACCGCCACGCTGCTGACCCGCTACGACGACGTCAAGCAGGTGCTGGCCGACCCGCGCTTCACCCGGCAGCTCACCGCGCCCGACGCGGCCCGGCTGTCGGCCGAGGGCGGCGGCGTGTTCAGCAACGAGATGGCGACGATCATCCCCGACGGCGGCGAGGAGCACCAGCACTGGCGGCGCCTGGTCGGCAGATGGTTCACCGCGAAGCGGATGTCGGCCCTGCGGCCGTCGATGACGAAGATCGCCGAGGGCCTGATCGACGAGATGGTCGCGGGCGGCGCGCCCGGCGACCTCAGGGCCAGCCTCGGCTTCCCGCTGCCGGTCTACGTCATCTGCGACATGCTCGGCGTGCCAGCGGAGGACCGCGACCGGTTCTCGTACTGGTCCGACACGCTGCTCAACCTCACCCGCTACGGCAAGGAGGAGATCGACGCCGCGCAGGCGGAGTTCTTCCAGTACATGTCCGACCTGGTGGCGGGCAAGCGGGCCGCGCCCGGCGACGACCTGCTGAGCGAGCTGATCGCGGTGGGCGGCCCCGAGGAGGGCGGCCTGTCCGACCTGCAGATCGTGGTCACCGGCATGGGCCTGCTGGTCGCCGGGCACGAGACCACCGCCAACATGATCGGCAAGATGGTCTCCATGCTGCTGGCCGACCGCGGCTGCTGGGAGAGCCTGCTGGCCGACCCGAAGCTGATCCGCACGGCCGTGGAGGAGACGCTGCGCCTGGACGCCAACGCCGGTTTCGGCCTGCCCCGCTACCTGGGCGAGGAGACCGAGGTCAGCGGCACGGTCCTGCCGCGCGGCACGACCGTGGTGTGCAGCATGGCCGCGGCCAACCGCGACGAGAGCGCCTTCGAGGCCGCCGGCGAGATGGACCTGACCCGCAGCCCCAACCCGCACCTGGCGTTCGGCGCGGGCGCGCACTCCTGCCTGGGGCAGGCGCTGGCCCGCACCGAGCTGCAGGTCGTGCTGGAGGTGCTGCTGCGCAAGCTGCCCACGCTGGAGCTGGCCGTGCCCGCCGGGGAGCTGGAGCGGGTGGAGGGGCTGGCCGTCGGCGGCCTGCGCACCGTTCCGGTCCGCTGGTAGCCGGTCCGCTGGTCATCGGAAAGGGGAGGATCGGAATGAAGGTCATCGTCGACGAGGACAAGTGCTGCGGCGCCGGACAGTGCGTGCTGATCGCGCCGGAGGTGTTCGACCAGCGTGACGACGACGGCATCGCCGTCGTGCTCCAGGCCGAGCCGGGCGCGGACCAGCACGACGCGGTCCGCGAGGCGGCGGCGGTGTGCCCGGGGGCGGCCATCGAGCTCGGCTGACCCGGGCGGGCCGGGGAGATGCCGCTACGGTGATTCATCAGGGCACGACGGATATGTCGCCCATCCTGTTGATCACGCCGGAAGGTGCACCGTGGACTACGAACGCCAGCCGTACAGAAGGTGTGGCCGTAGCGGCCTCCTGCTTCCCGCCGTGTCGCTCGGCCTGTGGCACAACTTCGGCGGCGGCAAGCCGCTCGACGGGCAGCGGGCGATCCTGCACAAGGCTTTCGACCTGGGCATCACGCATGTCGACATCGCCGACCGCTACGGCCCGCCGCTGGGCGCAGCCGAGTCGGCGTTCGGCCGGCTGCTGCCGCGCTCGCTGCGCGACGAGGTGGTGGTGACCACCAAGGGCGGCAACCCCATGTGGGACGGCCCGTACGGCAAGGGCAACTCGCGCAAGCACCTGCTCGCCACGCTGGACCGCTCGCTGGCCCGGCTGGAGCTCGACTTCGTCGACATCTTCTACCTGCACCGGGACGATCCGGACACCCCGCTGGAGGAGCAGGTGGCGACGCTCGACCACCTGGTGCGAACCGGGCGGGCGCTGTACGTGGGCGTGTCCAACTTCTCCCCGCAGCGCACCGCCGAGGCCGCCCGGCTGCTGCGCGAGCTCGGCACGCCGCTCCTGGTGCACCAGCCGTCCTACTCGCTGCTCAACCGGGAGATCGAGGACTCGCTGCTGGGCGTGCTGGAGGAGCACGGGGTCGGCTGCGTCGTCTACTCGCCGCTGGCGCAGGGGCTGCTCACCGACCGCTATCTCGACGGCATCCCCGCCGACTCGCGTGCCGCCGAGGGGCGCTTCCTCACGCCGGACCGGGTGACGCCGCAGGTGCTGGCGTTCGTCCGGGCGCTCGCCGGGCTGGCGCGGGCGCGCGGCCAGTCGGTGGCCCAGCTCGCGCTCGCCTGGGCGCTGCGCGACCCGCGCGTCACCTCGGTGCTCGTGGGCGCCTCCAGCCCCGAGCAGCTGGAGGCGAACGTGGCCGCCGTGGACCGCCTGGACTTCACCGCCGACGAGCTCGCGGCCATCGACGCCGCCGCCAAGGAGGCCGGCCTGGCGGGCTGACGGTCCGGCGCGGCCTGCTGTTGCGGTCAGCCCGCGTGCTCAGCCCGTGCGCCAGTCGCCCGAGCCGAGCGCGCCGGCGGCCTGCGGTCCCATCAGGCCGAGGCCGCCGTCCACGAACACGCTCGCGCCCGTCACGTACGAGGCGCCGGGGCTCACCAGGAAGGCGATCACGGCGGCGACCTCGCGGGCGTCGCCCGGCCTCGGCACCGGGTAGCCGGGCCGGGTGCCCGGCTGCGGCGGCAGGTCCTCCTGCCCGGTCATCGGCGTGGCGATCTCGCCCGGCGCCACGGTGTTGACCGTGATGCCGTACTCGGCCAGCTCCAGGGCCAGCACCCGGCTGAGCATCCGCAGCCCGCCCTTGGCCGCGCAGTACGGCCCTGCGCCGACGCGCGGGTGCTCCTCGTGCACGCTGGTGACGTTGACGACGCGCCCGCCCCTGCCGGAGGCGATCATGCGGCGGGCGGCCCGCTGCGCGCACAGGAACGGCCCGTCGAGGTCGACCGCCACGACCGAGCGCCAGCGGTCGTACCCCATGTCCAGCAGCGGCTCGGCGGTGCCGGTGCCGGCGTTGTTGACCAGCGCGCCGAGCCCGCCGAGCTCGTCGGCCAGCTCGTCGACGACGCCCGCGGCGCGTTCCGGATCGGTGAGGTCGTGCCCGCGCACGGCCGGCGCCCGGCCGAGCTCGCGCACCTGCCGTGCGGTCTCCTCGGCGCCGTCGCGGTCGGCGTGATAGGTGATGCCCACGTCGAATCCCTGCTCGGCCAGTGCCACGGCGGTCGCCCTGCCGATGCCGGAGTCGGCCCCCGTGACGATCGCCACCTTGTCGTACCCGTTGCCCATGCCGCTGCCCCTGCCCGCTCCGCTGGGGCTTATGGCTGCGGAGGGGCGTAGCCGAGGACGTGGTCGTGCAGCAGGCGGCCCACGGCCGGGTCGCCGCGCCGGAACGCCTCGACGATCGGCCCGTGGTCGGCCGCGTTCTCGTGCAGCCGCACCCTGAACAGGCGGATCGACAGGTGGGTCCACACCTCGATGCCCAGGGACTCCCACACCGACACGAGCACGGCGTTGCCCGAGGCGGCGACGATCTCGCGGTGGAAGGCGACGCTGTGCCGCACCTGGGCGGTGAGCGAGCCGGCGGTCGCGGCCTCGTGCAGCCGGGCCAGGTGGAGCTCCAGCGCGTCGGCGTCGGGGCGGCCGAGCGTGGCGGCCTTCTCCTCCAGGCAGGCCCTGACCTGGTAGACCTCGCGCAGGTCGGCGGCGGTGAACGCGCGCACGCGGGCGCCCCGGTTGGGGACCGTCTCGATCAGCCGCAGCGCCTCCAGCTCGCGCAGCGCCTCGCGGACCGGGGCCTGGCTGACCTGGAGCTCGGTGGCGAGGCGGCGCTCGACGATGCGGTCGCCGGGCTCCCACCGGCCGTCGATCAGGCCGTCCAGCAGCACCTGGCGGATCTCGTCGCGGAGCGGGGACCGTTCGACCGGATTCATCCGACCATCATAAACCGGATGATCGATCATAGGGTGTTTAATGGAGGCATGGAGAGAGATCTGGACCCTCAGGAGACCGCGGAGTGGCTGGAGTCGCTGGAGGCGGTGCGCCGGGCCGCCGGTGACGAGCGCGCCGAGTTCCTGCTGCGCAGGCTCGCCACCGGCACGCGCCCGCTCAACACCGTGCCCACCGCGCAGGAGCCCGCCTACCCGGGCGACCTGGAGCTGGAGGAGCGCATCGCCGCCTACGACCGGTGGAACGCGGCGGCCATGGTCACCCGGGGCAGCGTGCTCGGCCTCGGCGGCCACATGGCCACCTACGCCTCGGCCGCCTGGCTGTACGAGGTCGGGTTCAACCACTTCTTCCACGGCGCCGACGACCAGGTCTACTTCCAGGGCCACGCCTCCCCCGGCGTGTACGCGCGCGCGTTCCTGGAGGGGCGGCTGAGCGAGGCGCAGCTCGACCTGTTCAGGCGGGAGACCGCCGGCGGGCTGCCCTCCTACCCGCATCCGCGCGCGATGCCCGGCTTCTGGCAGTTCCCCACGGTGTCGATGGGTCTGGGCCCGCTCAACGCCGTCTACCAGGCGCGGTTCAACCGCTACCTGCTGCACCGGGGGATCAAGGACACCTCGCGCAGCCACGTGTGGGCGTTCCTCGGCGACGGGGAGATGGACGAGCCGGAGGCCACCGCCGCGCTCACCCTGGCCGCCCGCGAGGGGCTGGACAACCTCACCTTCGTCGTCAACTGCAACCTGCAGCGCCTCGACGGGCCCGTACGCGGCAACACCAGCGTCGTGCAGGAGCTGGAGAGCGTGTTCAGGGGCGCGGGCTGGCACGTGGTCAAGGCGCTGTGGGGCCGCGACTGGGACGGGCTGCTCGGCTCGGACGAGCTGGTGGCCAGGCTCTCCGCCGTGCCGGACGGCCAGTTCCAGACGTACGCGGCCTCGAGCGGCGCGTACATCAGGCAGAGCCTGTTCGCCGGGCTGGAGGCCGTCGCCGCGCCCTACAGCGACGACCAGTTGCGCGCGATCGTCGGCGGGTCGCGGGCCGGGCACGAGCCGCGCAAGGTGCACGCCGCCTACCGGGCGGCGCTCGACCACCGGGGCGCGCCCACGGTGGTGCTGGTGAAGACGGTGAAGGGCTGGACGCTCGGCGCCGGGGTCGAGGCGCGCAACGCCAACCACCAGATGAAGAAGCTCACCCAGGACGAGTTCGCCGCCATGCGCGACCGGCTCGGCCTGCCCGTCCCGGACGAGGCGCTGAGCGGCGACCTGCCGCCGTACCTGCACCCCGGCCCCGGCTCGGCGGAGGCGCGCTACCTGGCCGAGCGGCGGGCCGCGCTCGGCGGCCCGATCCCGCGCCGGACCGTCTCGTACGCGCCGCTGCCCCCGCCCGCGGAGCGGCCCTTCCAGGCGGCGGCCAAGGGGGGCGGGCGGATCGCCACCACGATGGCGTTCGTGCGCCTGGTCAAGGAGCTGATGAAGGACCCGGAGACCGGCCGCCGGTGGGTGCCGATCGTGCCCGACGAAGCCAGGACGTTCGGCATGGAGTCGCTCTTCCCCACCGCGAAGATCTACTCGCCGCTCGGCCAGCGCTACGACGCGGTCGACCGGGAGCTGCTGCTGGCCTACAAGGAGGCGGTCGACGGGCAGATCCTCATCGAGGGCATCACCGAGGCCGGGTCGATGGCGTCGTTCACCGCCGCGGCCTCCAGCTACGCCACCCACGGCGAGGCGATGATCCCGTTCTACATCTTCTACTCGATGTTCGGCTGGCAGCGGACCGGCGACCAGATGTGGGCGCTGGCCGACCAGCTCGGCCGCGGCTTCCTCGTCGGCGCGACGGCCGGGCGCACCACGATGACGGGCGAGGGGCTGCAGCACGCCGACGGCCACTCGCAGCTGCTCGCCTCGGCCAACCCGGCGTGCCTGGCCTACGACCCGGCGTTCGGCTACGAGGTGGCCGTGATCGTCCGGGAGGGGCTGCGCAGGATGTACGGGCCGGCGGGCGAGGACGTGTTCTACTACCTCACGCTCTACAACGAGCCGCTGCCCCAGCCGGCGATGCCGGAGGGCGTCGAGGAGGGCATCCTCAGGGGCCTCTACCGCTGCTCCGAGGGCGGCGGGCGGGCCCACCTGCTGGCCAGCGGCACCGCGATCCACTGGGCGCTGGAGGCGCAGCGGCTGCTGAAGGAGGAGTACGGGCTGGGCGTGGACGTGTGGTCGGTGACCTCCTGGAGCGAGCTGCGGCGCGACGCGATGGCCGCCGACGGCGTGCCGTATCTGCAGCGGGCGATGGCGGACACGCAGGGGCCGGTGATCGCGGTGAGCGACTGGATGCGGGCGGTGCCGGACCAGATCCACCCGTGGATCGGCCGCCCGTGGACGTCGCTCGGCACCGACGGCTTCGGCCTGTCCGACACGCGGGAGGCGGCGCGGGAGCACTTCGGGGTGAGCCCGCGCGCCATCGCGGACGCGGTGATCAAGGCCGTCCAGTGACGAGCCCGGCCGCCGCTACCGCTCGGCCTTGAGTGCGGCCGGGCGGAGCACGGCGGCGTCGCGCGAGGCCATCGCGTCCAGGAGGCCGGGGCCGCGCCGGTGGAGCAGGCGCACGGTGAGCACCGGGGTGGCGTAGAGGAGAGCACCGGCCAGGAGGACGGCGGCGGCCACCCACCCCGGGCCGCCGGCGAGCGCGCCGGCGACGCCGGGCACGGCGGCGGCCGCCAGGACCACCGGGAAGATCGTCATCTGGCCGCCGGTCGGATCGCCCGCCTGCTGGCCGGGGTGGACGCGATCGCGGGCGTCGGCGCCCACGGCCGGCATCACGAGCGCGAGCAGCGGCGCCGCCGCGCAGCCGGCGGCGGCGGCCGTGACGGCGCCGCCGAGCGCGGCACCGCCCAGGGGCGAGCCGGTCACGGCCCACAGCACGGCCGCCAGCGCCACCGACGGGACGCCGAACAGCAGCGCCCAGGCCGCCATGCGCCCGCGCACGTCCGCCCGGAGCGCGCCCGGGGTGGTGAGGAGCTGCCACAGGGCCGTGCCGTCCAGGGCGTAGGTGTTGATCGCGACCATCGCGCCGAACACCGCCGCCGCGGGCCCCACCAGGGGCAGGGCCCAGCTCCAGTCGGTGAGCGCGATGACGGCCGCCATCAGCAGCGGTGTCAGCCAGGCGCTGCGCAGCTCCACCCCGCGCGCCGGGTCGCGCAGCCAGGTGGCCAGCTCCCGCGAGACGACCGCCGCCACCTGCGGGCTGGTGCCGGGCAGCGGCAGCGGGCGGCCCGGCACGGCCGGCCGTCGCGGGACCGCCCGGCGGGGCGGCCGGCGCAGCGCCCGCGCCGTCAGCGCGATCCAGCCCGCCTGCAGCAGGACGCCCCAGGCCAGCAGCCCCGCCAGCGGCGCCGCGACCTCGCCGAAGCCGGCGCCGTCACGCACGGCGACCGCCACGCCGTAACCCCAGCCGGTGGGCAGGGCGGTGAGCGCGTCGATCACGGGCGCGGGCAGATGCCCGAACGTGGGGATGACGAGCGCGGTGTCCCCCTCACCGAGCCGCGGCAGCAGCCAGGCGGCGATCGGCACCCATCCGGCGAACGACAGCGCGAGCATGATCGCGGTCTGCAGCGCCGCCAGGGTCATCCCGGCCCGGGTCTGCAGCAGCCAGGCGGCCAGCGCCGCCACCGTCTTGCCCGCCCAGATCAGCAGGTAGAGCTGGGCGGCGGCGGCCAGCGCGGCGATCGCCGCCGCCGCGGGGCCGCCCGGCGCCGCCAGCACCACCAGGGACGCCAGGCACGCCAGGGTGATCAGCGGCCCGACGCCGAGCAGTTCCGTCCAGGACAGCGCGCGCGCCAGCCGCCCGGGCCGCAGCGGATAGCCGCGCAGCCACTCGCGCGAGATGACCGAGGGGTCGTGGCGCGGCTGGGCCAGCGGCCCGAACACCCACATGCCGCCCCACACGGTGAGCGCCACCGCGACCCAGCCCTCGTGGATCACGCCACGGGCGGCCGGCGCCGAGCCCGCGACCACCAGGGCGGCCAGGACCAGGCCGGTGACCAGGCCGAAGGCCCGCTCGTTGTGCGGGCCGTTGCGCAGCAGGCGCAGCTTGAGCGCGAACAGGGCGCCCGTCATCGCAGCCACTCCAGCGGGCGCACCGGGTCGGCGCCGACCAGCTCGATGAAGCGCTCGTTCAGCGTCGAGCCGGCAGCCACCTCCTCGGTCGGCCCTTCGACCAGCACCCGCCCACCGGCGACCACGGCCACCCGGCGGCAGTTGCGTTCGACGAAGTCCATGATGTGGCTCGACAGGAGCACGGTGCCGCCCCCCTCGACGTACTGCTTGAGCACCTGCTCGATGGAGTGGGCCGAGACCGGGTCGATGGCTTCGAACGGCTCGTCCAGCACGAGGACGCGGGGCCGGTGCAGCATCGCGAGCGCGAGATTGATCTTCTTGCGCATGCCGGTGGAGTACTCCACGATCAGCGTGCGCGGGACCGCGTCCAGGCCGAGGATCTCCAGCAGGTCGCCCGCGCGGGCCTGCCAGCCGTCGTCCAGGCCGCGCAGCCCGGCGCTGTAGCGCAGGACCTCGGCGCCGGTCAGCCGCTCGGGCAGGGACAGCCCGTCCATCATGACGCCGAGCTGGGCGAGGGCGGCCTCGCGCGCGGTGCGCAGGTCGTGGCCGGCGATCCTGATCGTGCCGGACGTCGGCTCGCGCAGGCCGCACACGGCCATGAGGGTGGTGGTCTTGCCGGCGCCGTTCGGGCCGACGACGCCGTAGAACATCCCGGGCGGGACGCTCAGGCTGAGCCGGTCGACGGCGACCGCGGACCCGAAGCGCTGGGTGAGGTCCGCCACCTCGACGGCGGGAACGGGGGAATCGAACACGGCCTTCTTCCTGAATCTCGGGAGAGCTGGCTCATTCTGGGCGGATGCCGGGCAGAGTGTCAACACGGCACGTGCCGTTCCACTTAGTGGCGTTCGCGGCGTGGGTGGCGACGCGGCAGCGTCCGCCATTCGACCAGCAGGACGGTGGCGTCGTCCTGGAGGTGGCCGTCCTGGTGGTCGAGGATCGCCCGGATCAGGCGGCGCAGCGTCTCGGGGGCGCTCACGCCGTCGGCCTCGCGGCGGAGGATGAACTCGGTGAAACGCTCCAGCCCGTACGGCTCCCCGGCGGGGCTCTTGGCCTCGACGACGCCGTCGGTGTAGAGGACGAGCCGGTCGCCGGGTTCGAGCCTGAAGCGTGACGGGCCCGCCTCGGCGCCCAGCCGGAAGCCCATCGGCGGGTCGGGCAGCGTCTCCAGCGTGGCCGCGACCCGGCCGCGGCGCAGCACCATCGGCGGGTGGTGGCCGCGGTTGACCCAGGTCAGCTCGCCGGTCGCGGTGTCGAGGGCGGCCAGCACGCCGGTGGCGAACCGGGTGCGGGCGAACCGGTCGGCGATCGCCGCGTCGATCGCCTCGGCGGCGGCGCACAGGTCGGCGCCGCGGCGGCGGGTGTCGCGGTAGCAGCCCATGGCGATCGCCGCCGTCAGGCCGGCGGAGGTGTCGTGCCCCATCGCGTCGAAGATCGCCAGATGCAGGACGTCGCCGGTGACCGCCTGGTCGAAGGCGTCGCCGCCGACCACGTAGGCCGGCTCCAGCGCCGCGCTGACCAGCACCCGCTCGCCGGCGAAGGCCCGGACCGGCAGCGGGCGCCACTCCTGGTGGCCGCCGGGCTGCCGCCTGCCCGCCACCAGCGTGGCGAGCAGGGCAGCCAGCCGCCGGACGCGCCGTTCGGCGGCGGCGTCGAACAGCGGCACGGTCAGGCCGAGCACGCCGATCCGCTGCGTGCCGTCGAGCAGCGGCGCCCACACCTGCTCCCCGGCCGCCGAGGCGCCCGACCGGACCAGCTCCATGCCGCGGAAGGCCAGGCCCGCCACGCTGTCGTCGACGCCCAGCGGCTCCAGCACCGCCCCCGAGGCGTCCCGCTGGCCCGGCAGCGGCACGAGGAAGCGCTGCCACGGGTCCGCCACGTAGATGGCCGCGCCGGTGAACCCGGCCGGCGCGGCGTGCCGGGCGAGCCGGTCCGGGAGGTCCGCGCTCACCCGCGTCAGTCTCCCGGCGGCGGCTCGACCAGCGGGGTGTCGACCAGATGCTCGATCAGGAACCAGGTCTGCAGCTCGCCGGTGCGGATGACGTCGGAGACCAGCAGGTCGTTGGTGCCGTCGTCGCCCATCTCGGCCGTCCGGGCGGCGGCGTCGTGGGCGGCGACGAGGATCGTCTCGTGCGCCTCGATCAGGCGCGTCAGCATCGCGGGCACCTCTTCGGCGCCGTCCGGCGGGCGCGGCACCACGGTGATCTCGGCGACGTGGCGCGGGTCGCCGACGGCCACGCCGCCGAGCGTCTGCACCCGTTCGGCGATCAGGTCGACGAGCTTGTTCTGCTCCTCGGCGTGCTTGTCCAGCAGCAGGTGGAGCTGGTAGAAGGTGGGGCCGCGCATCAGCCAGTGGTGCTTCTTGTACAGGGCGTACAGGATCTGGGTGTCGGCCAGGATCTGGTTGAGGCGCTGGCACGAGTACATGCGGGCCTCGTACGACAGGCCCAGCGGGAACATCCGGACCGTGCCGTACTCCTGGATCTGCACCCCGTTCAGGTGCGGCCACGGCTGGCTGTCGGCCTTCCTGCCGTTCCTGGACGTGCGTTTGCCGGCCAAGGCGTCCTCCTTCGTCACGTAACGGGGAGGTTCCCGGTGCCGTCCCAAGCGAGCGCCAGCACCATCCGCGCATCGGGGCAAGAATCACCCCGAAGGCCGCAGATTGCTGCGCCGTCGGCCTGGGCGAACGCCTCTTTCTTGCTTCCTACGCAAGACCGTATGCCGCACACGCAAGCATTGCCTAAAGTCGGCGGCATGGCGAACCATCACCACCACGACGACCACTCGCTGGCCGAGATCCTCGACCTCGACGGCGAGGTCCTGCACTCCTACCTGTCCGACGTGACCGCCTGGGTCCGCGACCTGACCGCCGACCGGCCGCCGCACCGCCTGCTCGACCTGGGCAGCGGCACCGGCACCGGCACGTTCGCCCTGCTGGAGCGCTTCGGCGACGCCGAGGCTATCGCGCTGGACCAGTCGGAGCCGATGCTGCGCCACCTGGAGGGGCGGGCCCGCGAGCGCGGGCTGGCGAGCCGGGTCCGCACCCTTCAGGCGGACCTCGACACGGGCTGGCCGCCGGTCGGCGAGGTCGACCTGGTGTGGGCGTCGGCGTCCCTGCACCACCTGGCCGACCCCGGCCGCGTCCTGGCCGAGGCGCATGCCGCGCTGCGGCCCGGCGGGCTGCTGGTCGCCGCGGAGACGGCCGGCTTCCCGCGCTTCCTGCCCCAGGAGCACGCCGGCCTGGAGGAGCGCTGCCATGCGATCCTGGACCGGCGCCGGGCCGAAGCGCTGCCGCACTTCGGCGACGACTGGGGGCCGCGCCTGGCCTCGGCCGGCTTCACCGTCGAGGCGGAACGGGTCTTCGACGTGCGGCTGACGCACCCGCTGCCCGCCTCGGCCGGCCGCTACGCCGAACGGTCGCTGCGGCGCATGCGCCACGGCCTCGACGGCACGCTCGACGCCGCCTCCCTCGCCGCGCTCGACGCCCTGCTCGACGGCATCGGCGAGCGCGACGACCTGGAGGTGCGCACCACCCGGACGGTGTGGGCGGCCAGACGCTAGATCGTCGTTGCGGGCCGCCAGCATTCCCTCGCCGCCACGCCACTCTACAGAGAGTGGCGAGATGATTACGTTCAGTGAGCGAACGGTCCGGATCGGTGATTGCGAGGAACCATGACCACGGAGCCGCGGCTGAGCCTGGACACCCAGGCCGCGCGCAACCTGGCCACGACCACCAAGACCCGTCCGCAGATGCGGGCGATCACGTCCCGCTGGCTGCTGCGCCGGTTGCCGTGGGTCGACGTGGCAGGCGGCACGTACCGGGTCAACCGCCGGCTGACGCACGCCGTCGGGCGCGGGCGCGTGGGCATCACGCACACCGGCGCCGACGACGTACGGATCGTCCCCGAGACGCTGACGGAGATCCCGGTGCTGCGCGGCTTCGCCGACACCGGCGTGCTGGACACGATCGCCGCGACGTTCCGGCAGCGCGACGTACGGCCCGGCGAGGTCGTCGTCGAGGCGGGCACGCCCGTCAGCGAGCTCTACGTGATCGCGCACGGCCGCCTGGACCGGCTCTCCACCGGCCCGTACGGCTCCGCGCAGCACCGTGGCGTGATCGGCGACGGCGACCAGTTCGGCGACGAGCTGCTCAGCCAGGACGACGCGCGCTGGCCGTACACGATCCGGGCGGCCACGGCGAGCACGATCCTGGTGTCGCGGAAGACCGACCTGCGGCGGATCGCCGGCCGGTCGGCGGCGCTGCGCGAGCACGTCGAACGGTTCGCGGAGCTCGCCGGCAGGCCGGTCAACCGGCGCGGCGAGGCGGCGCTCGACATCGCCGCCGGGCACACCGGCGAGCCGGTGCTCGGCGGCACGTTCGTCGACTACGAGCTGCGCCCGCGCGAGTACGAGCTGAGCGTGTCGCAGACGGTCCTGCGCGTGCACACCCGGGTCGCCGACCTCTACAACGGGCCGATGAACCAGTTCCAGGAGCAGCTCCGGCTGACCGTGCAGGAGGTCCGCGAGCGCCAGGAGTGGGAGCTGCTCAACAACCGCGACTTCGGGCTGCTGCACGCCACCGACTACGGCCAGCGGATCCGGCCGCGGTCGGGGCCGCCCACGCCCGACGACCTGGACGACCTGATCAGCATGCGCCGCAGGACGCGCCTGCTGCTCGCCCACCCGCGGGCGATCGCGGCGTTCCTGCGCGAGTGCAACAGGCGCGGCCTGGTGCCGGACAGCGCCGACGTCGACGGCCACGCGGTGCCCTCCTGGCGCGGGATCCCGATCTTCCCGTGCGACAAGATCCCGGTCAGCGAGCGCGGCACCAGCTCGATCGTGGCGATGCGCACCGGCGAGGACGACCAGGGGGTCGTGGGCCTGCACCAGGTGGGCCTGCCGGAGGAGCACGAGCCCGGCCTGAACGTCCGGTTCATGGGCGTCGACTCCCAGGCGATCATGTCGTACCTGGTCAGCGCCTACTATTCGGTGGCCGTCCTGGTGCCCGACGCCTGCGGGATCCTGGAGGACGCCGACCTGGCCGCCGCCGCCCGGCCCTAGCCGGGCGGGCCGCCTCACGCCAGGTAGCGCAGCCACAGGTACGGCGCGACGAGCGCGACGGTCACCGTGGCCGTGATCAGGCCGTACTTGGTGAACTGCCAGAAGCTGATCGGCGTGCCGTTGCGGGCGGCGATGCCGAGGACGACGACGTTGGCCGCCGCGCCGACGGCGGTGGCGTTGCCGCCGAGGTCGGCGCCGAAGGCCAGCGCCCACCACAGCACCTGCGTCGGCCCGTCGCCGGCCTGGACCAGCTCGGCGACGATGGGGCTCATGGTGGCGACGTACGGGATGTTGTCGACGATGGCCGACAGCACGGCGGACGCGCCCAGCAGGCCCATCGTGGCCAGCTCCAGCTGCCCGGCGGTGGCGTCCACGGCGGCCTCGGACAGCTGCGCGATGACGCCGGTCTCGACCAGGGCCCCCACCATGACGAACAGCCCGGCGAAGAACACCAGCGTCGGCCATTCCACCTCGGCGATGGCCTGCTCAGTCGTGATCTTGGTGGCGGCGACGAGGACGCCCGCGCCCAGCAGGGCGACGATCGAGGGCTCGTAGTGCAGCACCGGATGCAGCACGAACGCCGCCATGACCAGGCCCAGCACGGTGAGCGACTGCCACAGCAGCCGCCGGTCACCGATCGCCTCGTTCTCGTCCAGCGCCATCACCGCCGCCGCCCGCTCCGGATCATGACGGAACGTCCGCCCGAACATCAGCCAGCACAGGCCGACGAACACCACCATCAACACGACCACCATCGGCGCCATGTGGACCAGGAAGTCGTTGAAACTCAACCCGCCCCGGCTGGCGATGATGATGTTCGGCGGATCACCCACCAACGTCGCCGCACCACCGATGTTGGACGCCATCGCCTCCGCGATCAAAAACGGCACCGCAGAAACCGCCAGCCGCTCACACACCAGAAACGTCACCGGCGCGATCAGCAACACCGTCGTCACATTGTCCAGCAACGCCGACGCCAGCGCCGTGATCAACACCAGCAACACCATCAACCGAAACGGCCGCCCCCGCGCCCGCTTGGCCGCCCAGATCGCCAGATACTCGAAAACCCCCGTCTCCTTCAGCACCCCCACAATGATCATCATGCCCAGCAGCAGAAAAATCACATTCCAGTCGATCCCGGAATGCTCCGAAAAGAACGCCGCCTCCGCACCCGTGGCATGGATCAACAACATGATCCCCGCCCCACCCAGCGCCGCCGCCACCCGATGCACCTTCTCCGACGCGATCAACGCGTACGCGACAAGGAACACCGCCACGCTCACCCAGGCGAGCGCCGTCATGCGCCGAGCGCCCGGTCGAGCAGCGCCTGGAGCGTGACCGCACCCAGCAGGCGGCCGTCGCGGACGACGGCGACCAGCGGGCTGCGGGTGCGCGCCATCAGCGCGGCCAGCTCCAGCACGGTGGCGTCCTCGTCGGTGATCGGCAGCTCGCGCCACCGGCCGGACGGCAGCGCCTCGCGCACCGTGCGGCCGTCGAGCCGGTCCAGGAACGCGTCGGCGTGCTCCTCGTCCACCACGCGGGCCAGCGCCGGGTCGTCCTGGCAGTAGCCCGGCACGGCCAGGCGCAGCACCTCGGCGCCGGGCAGGATCGTGAGCGGCGCGCGGTCGGCGCCGGTGACGATGAGTCCGGGCAGGTCCTGCTCGGCCAGCAGTCTCGCGGCTTCGAGCACGGGGGTGTCGGGGCCGACGACGGGGAAGTCGGCTAGGAGGTCTCGGGCGCGCACGCGCACATCCTTCGTTCGACGGGGATGGGACGTGCCGACCAGACTTCCCGGCTCACCTGACCATGACGGTATCATCCGTCCCGGGGTGAGCAGCAGATCACACCAGGCACGTATCACCGCATTTCGCTCAATATTGTTCATCTCATGACATCCCTGCTGCTCGTCGAAGATGACGCGGTGATCCGCACCTCGGTCGGCCGGGCCCTGGAGCGCTACGGCTACCGGGTGTCCACCGCCGCCGACGGCCTCGCGGGGCTGGAGGCGGCGCTGGCGGGCGGCCACGACCTGCTGCTGCTGGACGTGATGCTGCCCGGCCTGGACGGGATCAGCCTGTGCCGCAGGGTCCGGGAGAGCAGCCAGGTGCCCGTCCTGCTGCTGTCGGCCCGCGGCGACGGCCTGGACGTCGTCGCCGGGCTGGAGGGCGGCGCCGACGACTACGTGGTCAAACCGGTCGACCTGCCGGTGCTGGTGGCCAGGATCCGCTCCCTGCTGCGCCGCGCCGCCGTCGCCCAGCCCTCCCCCGCGTCCGGGCAGGCGGGCGCGGTGCTCACGTTCGGCGAGCTGAGCGTCGACACCGGGGCGCTGGAGGTGCGGCGGGCCGGGCGGCGCGTCGAGCTGACGCCGACCGAGCTGCGGCTGCTGCTGGAGTTCGCCGCCCACCCCGGCATCGTGCTCGAACGCGCCACGCTGCTGCGCACGGTCTGGGACTACGGGTGGGACGGCGACAGCCGCGTCGTCGACCTCTGCGTGCAGCGGCTGCGCAAGAAGATCGGCGCCGGCCGCATCGAGACCGTGCGCGGGTTCGGCTACAAGCTGACCACCACGTGAACCCGGCCTCGCTGCGGTGGAAGATCGCCGCCCTCGTCACGCTCGCCGCCGCCGTCGCCGCCGCCATGGTCGGGCTCCTCGTGCACCAGGCCACCTGGCAGCGCGCCCTCGACACCGGCGAGACCCAGGCCCTGGAGGCCCTGGAGAAGTCCCTCGCCTCCGGCCGGCCCGGCGTGGTCGCCCTCGCCGAACTGCCCGGCGACCTGGCGGCCCGGCTGCGGCCCGGCCGCCCGGCCGTCGGGTACGGCCTTGACCACCGCGACGAGCCGTGGATGTGGGCCGCCCAGCCGTACGGCGACGGCCGGCACGCGGTCAGCGTGCAAATCTCGATGGGCTCGCAGCTGCTCCGGCTGCACGCGCTCGACCGCGACATGGCCAAGGCCGCGCTGACCGCGCTCGCCGTGGTGGTGCCGGTCTCGGCGGGCCTGGCCGAGCTGGCCAACCGGCGGCTGCGCCGCGTCGCCCGTACCGCCCGCAGGATCGCCGCCGGCGACCTCGACGCCCGCACCCGCCCCGCACCGCCGCACCGGGCGCGCTGGCGCGGCCGGGACGAGATCACCGACATCGCCGCCGCCGTCGACTCCATGGCGGCCGCGCTCCAGCACCGGCTGCTGGCCGAGCAGCGGTTCACCGCCGACGTCGCCCACGACCTGCGCACCCCGCTGATGGGGCTGGTCGCCGTCGTCGAGCTGCTGGAGGAGGGCGAGGCGGCCGACCTGGTACGCGACCGGGTGCGGGTGCTGCGCAAGCTGGTGGAGGACCTGCTGGAGGTCTCCCGGCTGGACGCGGGCGCCGAGGTCGCCGAGCGGGCCCGGGTGCCGCTGGCCGAGCTGGCCGAGGAGTCGGCGGCCCGGCTGGGCGTCGAGGCGCGGGTGATCGCCGGCGGGAACCCGGTGGCCGAGACGGACCCGCGCCGCCTGGATCGGATCCTCGCCAACCTCGTGCTCAACGCCCACCGCCACGGCGCCCCGCCGGTCGAGATCACGATCGGCGTCACGACCGGCGGCCATGTGATCGAGGTCCGCGACCGGGGGCCGGGCTTCCCCGCGGAGCTCCTGGACGGCGGGCCGGAACGCTTCCGCACCGGCGCCGCCGAACGCGGCCACGGCCACGGCCTCGGGCTGACGATCGCGCTGGGCCAGGCCCGGGTCATCGGCGCCGAGCTGTCCCTGGCCAACACGCCGGACGGCGCCGTGGCCGTGCTGCGCCTCCCCCGCGGGCCGGCAGGCTGATACACGGCCGATACACGGCCGAGCGGCGGCGGAGACACGGTCACGGCCTGACGGATACGGCGATGGCGCACCGTTTCCGGCATGCGACGTACGTTCATGCTTGTCTTGTTGCTGGTGAGCGCGTGCTCGGCCGTTCCGTCCGGGGCCGCGGCGCTGCCGTGGCCCGCCGAAGGGCAGGCGGCGGTCGAGGTCGACGGCCTGGGCAGCCTGGGCGCCACCGGCGACCGGGAACCGGTGCCCATCGCCAGCCTCACCAAGGTCATGACCGCCTACGTGATCCTGCGCCGTCACCCGCTCCGGCCCGGCGACGACGGCCCGCCGATCACGGTGGACCACACCGCCGCCGAGAAGGCGTACGCGCCGCAGGAGTCGACCGTCCCGGTCCGCGAAGGTCAGACGATCCGGCTGCGGCGGCTGCTGGAGCTGATGCTGGTGCCCTCGGGCAACAACGCGGCCCGCCTCCTGGCCCGTCACGACGCCGGCTCCGAGGCGCGGTTCGTCCAGCGGATGAACGCCGCCGCCCGCCGCCTGGGCATGGCCGACACCACCTACACGGGCGCCAGCGGCAACGAGGACACCACCGTCAGCACCGCCACCGACCAGCTCAAGCTCGCCCGGGCGGCGATGCGCGACCCGGCGTTCCGCGCGATCGTGGCGTCACCGGGCACGGCCGTCCCCGGTGACGCCCGGACGCTGCCCAGCACCAACACGCTGCTCGGCAGGCACGGCGTCATCGGCGTCAAGACCGGCTCCGGCACCGCCGCCGGAGGCAACCTCATGTGGGCCTCCCGGGTACGGGGCCGCCTGGTGCTCGGCGTCATCCTCGGCCAGGCGGCCGGGACCAACCCGGTCGCGGCCAAGGCCGCGGCCCTGGAGGCGGGCAGCCGGATGACGGCGGCGGTCGAGCAGCACCTCACCCGGTCACGCTGAGCCGCCTCCCGCACCAGGGGGCGCCGGCCGCTTGCAGGGCCCGCCGGCCGCTTGCAGGGCCCGCAGGCCGCTTGTGGGGATCCGCCGGCCCGCCTGTGGGGCCCCCGCCGGCCCGCTTGCAGGCCCCGCCGGCCCGCCTGTAGGCCCCGCCGGTCAGCTTGTAGGCCCCGCCGCAGCACCCCCGCAGTGGCACGCCCTGCCGCGCTTCCTCCGGTCACACTGAGCCGTAAGGCGCCGGACGGCGGCGCCGGCCCGCCCGCCTCCGGCACCGCAGCGGCAGGCCCCGCACGAGCTCCAGCGCCCGGCCCCCGGGCTCGGCGCCATCCGTCGCGCCCGAGGTCGGCAGCGGGCGACCTCCCGGTGCTCCCGCAGCTCGATCATGCGGGCTGGCTCCCTCCTCAGTACGAGGAATCTCCCGGGGAGACGAGCCCCGTCTCGTACGCGAGAACGACGGCCTGGGCACGGTCACGCAGGCCGAGCTTCGTGAAGATGCGGCCGACATGGGTCTTGACGGTCGACTCGCTCAACGTGAGCACACCGGCCAGCTCCGCGTTGGACAGGCCCTGCCCGACGAGCGTCAGCACCTCGAGCTCCCGGGGTGTCAGGGCGGCGAGGTCACGGTGCGGGGCGGGCGCGCGGGCCGGCTGACGGTCACCGGCGGCGAACCGCTCCACCAGCCGCCGGGTGATCGACGGCGCCAGAAGGGCGTCGCCGGTGCCGACCAGGCGCACCGCGGCGGCCAGGTGCTCGGCGGTCACGTCCTTGAGCAGGAAGCCGCTGGCGCCGAGCTGGAGGGCGGCGTAGACGTACCGGTCGAGGTCGAACGTGGTCAGCATGATCACCCGGCAGCCGGGGAGCTCCCGCAGGATGTGACCGGCGGCCTCGAGCCCGTCCATGGTGGGCATGCGGATGTCCATCAGGACGACGTCGGGACGCAGCTCCCGCGCGGCGGCGACCGCTTCGGCCCCGTCGGCTGCCTCCCCGGCCACGGGGATGCCCCGGGTGGTGAGGATCAGCCGGAACCCGCTGCGCACCAGCGCCTGATCGTCGGCGATGAGCACCCGCGGCTCTTCGTACGCCGTCATGTGCCGTCCAGCGGGATGCGAGCCCGGACGCGATAGCCGCCGCCCAGCCGTCTCCTGGCGTCGAGATCGCCGCCATAGACGGCGACCCGCTCCCGCAACCCGAGCAAACCGCGCCCAGCCCCCTCCTGGCGACCAGCTTCTCGGTACCGGCCGGCCCCTTCCTGATGACCAGCCCCTTCCTGATGGCCGGTCCCGGACGGTCGATCGGCGGAGGTCAGCACGCTGGGCCCGGTGTTGAGGACCTCCACCCGCAGCGAACGGTCGGCGTACCGCACCGTGACCTGCGCCGTCACACCGCTGCCGTGCTTGAGCGCGTTGGTGAGCGCCTCCTGCACGATCCGGTACGCGGTGACGTCGATCCCGGCCGGCAGCGGCCGCGGCTCCCCCGAGATCCGCACGTCGACGGGCAGCCCCGCGAAGGCGATCCGGTCGATCAGCGGCCCCAACCGGCTCAGGCTCGGCTGCGGCGCCAGGTCGCCCCCGTACGGCTCGCCGCCCCCGTACGGCTCGCCGCCCCCGTACGGCTCGTCGTCGCCGCTCTGCGACGGCGCGAGCACCCCCAGCAGGTGGCGCAGCTCGGTCATCGCGTCGCGCCCTGCTCCCTCGACGGCCTTCAACGCGGCCTCCGCCTCACCCGGCATCGTGGGCAGCACCTCACGAGCGGCGGCCGCCTGCACCACCATGAGGCTGACGTTGTGGCTGACGATGTCGTGCAGCTCGCGGGCGATGCGGGCGCGCTCGGCGTCGACGGCGGTGCGGGCGGCGCTCTCACGCTCGCGCTCCAGCAGCCAGCCGCGCTCCTCCAGCGCCTTACGGTGCAGGCGCCGCGCCCTCACCAGCGCCACGGCCAGCCCCGAGGCGACGGCGCAGGCCACCCCCAGCGCGACGTACGACCACACGCCACCACTCTCCCAGACCGCCCCCGAGGCCCGCATCAGTCTCCGGACCGATCCCGTACGCCCCCGGTACGACCCCCACCGCCGTCCGGCCATCCGCACACTCCGGACACGACGCGCATCAGCCCCACATGCCCCGGACACGCCGAGCACCCGCCCCAGGCCCATCCCGTACGCCCTCGAGCACCCGCCCTCCCAGGCCCATCCCGTAAGCCCCCGGTACGACAGGGCCGGGCGAGATCGGTCCCCGGACCGATGTGGGCCGATCGGGTGCTGGCCTAGCGTGCTGCGCGTGAGCCAAGAAGACATCGTGCGGCTGGACGGCGTGCGCAAGGACTACGGCGAGACCTCGGCGCTGGACGGCGTGTCCCTGCGCATCGGCGCGGGCGAGGCCGTCGCGGTGATGGGCCCGTCGGGGTGCGGCAAGTCGACCCTGCTCAACCTGATCGCGGGCCTGGACCGCCCGACCGGCGGCTCGGTCGTGGTCGCGGGCCAGGATCTGAGCCGATTGGACGAGACGGGGCTGGCGCTGTTCCGGCGACGGCACATCGGGATGATCTTCCAGTTCTTCAACCTGGTCGACGACCTGCCGGCACTGGACAACGTGGCACTGCCGGCCCAGCTCACCGGCATCCCGGCCCGCCAGGCGCGACGGCGTGCGCTGGAGCTGCTGGACGAGCTCGGCATCGCGGGCCGCAAGGACGCCTACCCCGCGGTGCTCAGCGGCGGCGAACGCCAGCGGGTCGCGGTGGCGCGCGCCTTGATGAACCGCCCGGCGCTGCTCCTGGCCGACGAGCCGACCGGCGCACTCGACAGCCGCTTCGGCGAACAGGTGATGGACCTGCTCATCGACCTCAACCAGATCGGCCAGACCCTGCTGCTCGTCACCCACGACCCCCACCTGGCCACCCGCTGCGCCACCCGCCTCATCGAGCTCGCCGACGGCCGGGTGGCCCGCGAGAACACCCTGGAGCACACCGAATGAGCACATCGAGCGTGCAACATGCCTGCAGGCCCGGGATGCGCAGCACCGAAGCGAGCACGCCGGGACGTGCGCAGTGACCCCCACCCCAGGCACCCCCGAACCCCCAGCCGAGCCGCTGTCCGAACACCCCACCGGGCACCCCGCCGGGGACCCCTCAGCCCCGCCGCCCAAGCACGCCGCCGAGGACCCCTCAGCCCCGCCGCCCAAGCACGCCGCCGAGGACCCCTCAGCCCCGCCATCCGAGCACCCCGCCGGGCAACCCTCAGCCCCGCCGTCTGATCACCCCGCCGGGCATCCCACCGAACCCCGCTCACAGCACCTCGCAGAATCCCCCTCCGAGTACCCCACCGGGCACCAGTCCGGGCATTCCACCGAGCGCCCGTCCGAGCACCGGTCCGGGCACCGAGGCGGGCGGCGGGCGGAAGCCGGAGCCGGGGCAGGGGCCGGAGCGCGAGCTGGGGCTGCGACCAGAGCCGGGGCAGGAGCTGGAGTTGGGGCTCAGGCTGGAGCCGGGGCGCAAGCTGGGGCTGTGGCCGAGGCGCAAGCTGGGGCCGGGGCCGGGGCCCGAGCGGGGGCCGGAGCCCGAGCTGCGGCCGGGGCAGGAGCCCGAGCCCGAGCTGGGGCCGGGGCGGGGGCGGGGGCGGTGTGGCGGGTGGCGCGGGCGGCGGTGCGGCGGCGGAGGCTGCAGACGGTCATCACCGGCTTGGTCGTCCTGTGCGGCACCACGACGATCATGCTCACCCTGGGCCTGCTCGACGCCACCACCTCTCCGTTCGACCGGGCGTTCGCCGGGCAGCGCGGCGCTCACGTGGTCGCCTCCTTCGACGCTGCCAAGGTGTCGAAGGAGGCGCTGGCGGCGACCGCCGGGCGGCCCGGCGTCGAGGCTGCGGCGGGCCCGTTCGAGCAGGTCGTCGCCGACTTCCCCAGGACCACCGACATCCCCGAGGCGGAGGGCCCGCTCAAGCTGGTGGGCCGGGCCGATCCGGGCGGCCCGGTGGATCGCGTCCATCCGCTGCACGGGCGCTGGGCCACCGCGCCCGGCGAGATCGTCCTCAACCTGCGCGACGCCGACGGCCTGCTCCGCCCCGGCATGCTGGGGGCGCGGCTCCGCGCGCCGGGACTGCCGCCGTTGACGGTCGTCGGGGTCGCCTCCGGCATGAGCCAGTCGGCCGACGCCTGGGTCACGCCCGCCCAGGCCGCCGCGCTGCGCCCGACCGGCGTGCAGATGCTCTACCGCTTCACCGGCGACGCCTCCACCGAGCAGGCCGTACGCGCCGGGCTAGACGCGGCCACCGCCGGGCTGCCCGGGGGCGCGCTGACGGTCGCGCAGTCCCATCTCTCGCTGCGCCGCGCCTTCTCCAGCGCCGCCAGCGCCTATCTGCCGCTGATGACGCTGTTCGGCGTGCTCGGCCTGCTGGTCGCCGTCCTCATGGTGGCCAACGTGGTCAGCGGCGCCGTGGTGTCGGGCTCGCGCCACATCGGCGTGCTGAAGGCCATCGGGTTCACCCCCAACCAGGTTGTCGCCGTCTATCTGGCGATGGTGTCGCTGCCGGGCGCCGCCGGGTGCGTCGCGGGCACGCTGCTGGGCAACGCACTGGCCGGGCCCGTGCTGGACACCGCCTTCCAGGGGGTCGAGCGCGGCAGCGCCGGCATCGGGATCAGCCCGTGGGTGTCCGCCGTCTGCTTGGCCGGCATGCCGCTCGTCGTCGTACTGGCCGCGCTGGTGCCGGCGCTGCGCGCGCACCGGCTGCCGGCCGCGCGGGCGATCAGCGCGGGCGGCGCGGGCAGCGCGCCGCTACGGGGCCGCGGGCTGCGCGTCCAGCGGCTGCTCGGCGGCACCCGGCTGCCCCGCGCCGTCAGCCTGGGCCTGGGTCAGCCGTTCGCCCGCCCGGGCCGGACCGCGATGACGATGGCGGCGATCATCCTCGGGGTCGTCACCGTCACCCTCACCACCGGCCTGACCAGCACGATGGTGGCCTTCGCCGAGGCGGACGCCGGCGCGGTCCCGCGGGTCGGCGTGCGGGCGGGCCAGCCGGCGTTCCAGCAGGTGGCGCCCGAGCTCGACGACGAGCGGATCGAGGCGCTGCTGAGGTCGCTGCCGGGCGCGTCGCGCGTGACGGCGAAGGTGTTCGTCGACGTGCACCTGACCGGGCACGCGCAGCGCAGCGCCGTGAACTTCCAGCGCGGCGACCCACCGGCGATGGCCACCCAGATCGTCGAGGGACGCTGGCCGGCCGCACCCGGCGAGATCGCCGCCCCGCCGGCGTTCCTGGCGCAGCGCGGCCTGGCCGTCGGCGACCGGATCACGCTGGAGCTCGACGGCAGACGGGTCCCCGCCGCCATCGTCGGCCAGATCATGAACGGCGACCCGCGCTTCCTCTGGTCCACCTGGGAGACGCTGACCGCGCTCGCCCCGGGCACCGGCGCCGATCACTACGAGGTGCTGCTCACCCCAGGGGCCGACGCCGACGCCTACGCCGCCGCGGTCAGGGCGGCCGACCCCGGCCTCCACCCGTCCGTCGCCCGCCCCGACACCCGCGCCACCGCGACCGTCGTCGCGGTCGCCTCCGTCTTCACCACGCTGCTGATCGTCGTGGCGTCGCTCGGCGTGTTCAACACCGTCCTGCTCAACGCCCGCGAACGCCGCCGCGACCTGGGCATGCTCAAGTCCATCGGGATGACGCCCCGCCAGGTCACGATCATGATGGTGACGTCGATGGCGGCGCTGGGCGTGGCGGGCGGCCTGCTCGGCATCCCCGGCGGGATCGCCGCGCACCGCCTGATCGTCGACAACGTGGGCACCGTCGTGTTCCCCGAGGCCATGAAGAACGTCTGGGACGTGCCGCAGCTCGCGGGGGCGGCGCTGTCGGGCGTGGTGATCGCCGTCCTCGGCGCCCTGCTCCCTGCCCGCTCGGCGGCCCGCCAGACTATCGCCACCGTCCTGCACAACGAGTGACCGCAGTGATCAGGAAAAGACGGCCCACTCACGCCTACACGCCGAGCGGCCCCCTGCGCAACGCCGGCATCGGCGCGTTCGGCGCGGGGCGAGCCGCAGAAGCCCGTACGGCAGGGGCCGTTCTCGCCGGTGAGGTTGTTTCACGTGTACGGGCGCGTACGACGTGCGGCTTCCCAAGCGCGGGACTGCGGCGTCGAGCCGGCCGGGTGGTCGCCCTATGTGGTCCTGCCGGGTTCGGGGAGTGGGGGTGGGGCGGCGAGGGCGCGCAGGAGGGTGGTGTGGAACGCGCGGGTGGCTTCGGCTCGGGGCAGGCGGCCTGCGGCGGTCTCCTCGGCGGCGGCGTGGGCGAGCTTGATGGTGACGGTGGCCAGCCAGGCGGCCGGGAGCCGGTCGTCGAACTCGCCGCTGTCCTGGCCGCGCCGGATGACCCGCAGGAGGCGGTCGCTGATGAGGGTGTGGCGTTCGTGGTCGTCCTGCGGGGGCACGGCCACGGAGCTGATCTTCTCCAGCAGGGCGGGGTAGCGCCCGGCGGTCTCGGCGCCGGCGTCGAGCAGGCGCAGCAGCGCGGCGGCGGCCGGGCCGGTGTCGGGGCCGGTCGCGTCCATGGCGGCGGCGGTCTCTTCGGTGAGCCGGTCGACGACGGCCGCGAGCAGCCGGTCCCGGTTGGGGAAGTGGGCGTAGACGGTCTGGCGGGTGACGCCGGCGGCCGTGGCGATGGCTTCGACGCTGGCGTCGGGCCGGGTGCCGAGCAGGCGCACAGCGGCGTCCAGGACGGCGGCCCGGCTGCGCTGGGCGTCGGCACGGCGGTTCGGAGTCATCTCTTACACCTTGTCAAAATTGTCGGGCCACGCATATCTTACAACGCGTAAGAGATCGTACCGTTGGCGAAGGAAGACCGTGATCACCACCGATCCCGCGCAGTTCATCACCGACTTCTACTCCTCCTTCCACGACGACCTCGTCTCCACCGACGAGGACGCGGCCGTGATCGTCGACCGCTATCACACGCCGGACGTCGTCCAGTACGCCGACGGCAACCGCATGGACCGCGGCAAGCTCATCGCGCACACCCGCCCGGTCCGCAAGAACCGGCCCACCAGCCGCATCGAGGTGCACGACGCGCTGGCCGACGGCGACCGGCTCGCCGCCCGCTACACCCTGTACGTGCACAACCGCGGCAAGGACCTGGCCATCGAGGTGCACTTCTTCGGCCGGTTCGCGCCCGACGGCCGCCTGCGCGAGGGCAACTCCTTCACCCGCACCGTCAAGGAGTCCGCATGATCGCCGGCACGTACACCGTGGCCGGGATGGCGTGCGGGCACTGCGCGGACGCCGTCACCGAGGAGGTGGAGCGCGTCGCCGGGGTCACCGCCGTCGCCGTGGACGTGGAGCACGACACGATGACCGTGACCAGCGACCGCCCCCTGGACGTCGAGGAGGTGCGCGCCGCCGTCGAGGAGGCCGGCTACGAACTCCTGGACACCGAGGCCCAGTAACAGACGCCCGGAAAGGCGCACCCGAGGTGACCGGCCGGGACGTACGGCACAGACCGGCACCCGGCGGCCCTGACCCAGCGGCCCCGACACAGCGACCCTGACCCGGCGGCCCCGACACAGCGCGCCTGACACAATGGCGTGAATGGCCACCCGTGTCCTCATCGCCGACGACCAGAGCGGCATCCGTGAAGCGTTCCGGCTGATCCTCGACGCCCAGCCCGACATCACCGTGGTGGCCGAGGCCGCCGACGGGCTGGCCGCCATCGAGACCGCCCGGGCGATCGGGCCGGACGTGGTGCTCGCCGACATCCGCATGCCGGGCGCCGACGGCATCGAGGTGGCCCGCGCCCTGTCGGGCACCGGCGTGCACGTGGTGATCGTGACGACGTTCGGGCTGGACGAGTACGTGCACGCGGCGCTGCGGCACGGGGCCTCCGGCTTCGTGCTCAAACGCTCCGGGCCCGCGCTGCTCGTGGAGGCGGTGCGGGCCGCGGTGAACGGCGACATGCTGATCAGCCCGCAGCTCACCGTACGGCTGCTGCGCGAGCGCGCGCTGCCCCGGGAGGCGACGGCCGTCGTCCTCACCGAGCGGGAGGACGAGATCGTCGCCCTGGTCGCCCAGGGCAGGACGAACGGGGAGATCGCCGCCGAGCTGTTCTTGTCGCCGGGCACCGTCAAGAACCACATCGCGGCCATCCAGCGCAAGGTGGGCGCGCGGAACCGGGTGGCGATCGCCGCCTGGGCCTGGGCGAACGGCCGCGTCACCGACCTGTAGGCCGACCCCGCCGCACGGGCCCCGGCCCCGCACCCCGGCCCCGCACCCCGGCCCCGCGCCCCCCTCGCCCCCGGGCCCCGGGCGCCGCCCGGCGGCGGCGGTCCGCCTACGATCGACTCCATGAGGCACATCGTGCGCTATGCCCGGAATGGCGAGATCCGAGCCGGAGTTCAGGCCGGCGACACCGTGCACCCTCTCCCGCTCCCCCTCCCGGAACTTCTCCGCCTCCCCCTCGACGACCTGCGCGACCTCGTCACCACCGCCGCCGACAGCACGCCCCCGGAGCCCGCCCCCGGCACCCCCCTCGCCCCCGTCGACGGCCGCATGGAGGTCTGGGCCGCCGGGGTCACCTACCGCCGTTCCCGCCAGGCCCGCGTCACCGAGAGCGAGGCCGACGCCGACGTCTACGAGCGCGTCTACGACGCCGAACGCCCCGAGCTGTTCTTCAAGTCCACCGCCTGGCGCGTCGTCGGCCCCGGCGGCACGATCGCCGTCCGCCAGGACTCCGTCATCGACGTCCCCGAACCCGAGCTGGCCCTCGTCGTCAACGCCCACGGCGAGATCGCCGGCTACACCGTCTGCGACGACGTCAGCTCCCGCACGATCGAGGGCGCCAACCCTCTCTACCTGCCCCAGGCCAAGGTCTACCTGGGCGCCTGCGCCCTCGGCCCCGCGATCCGCCCCGCCTGGGAGGTCCCGGACCCGTACGCGCTGCCGATCAGCATGCGCATCCACCGGGACGGCGGCCTCGCCTGGTCAGGCGAGGCTTCCACGGCGGAGCTGCACCGCCGCCTCGACGACCTGGTCACGCACCTGTTCGCGGCCGACGTGCACCCTGACGGCGTCGTGCTGGCCACCGGGACCTGCCTCGTCCCCGACCTGCCGTTCACGCTGGCCACCGGCGACACGGTCCACATCGAGATCGGCGAGGTCGGCGCCCTCACCACCGGCGTCGTGCGCGGCAGGCCGCCCCTGCCCTAACCGATCGGCTGTTCCGTCCAGATCGTCTTGCCCTCGGGCGTGTAGCGGCTCCCCCATCGCGCCGCCAGCTGCGCCACCAGGAACAGCCCCCGCCCGCCCTCGTCGACCTCGCGCGCCCGCCGCAACCGCGGCTGGGTGCTGCTCGGGTCCGACACCTCGCACACCAGCACCCGCCGGTCGCGGATGAGCCGCAGGCCCACCGGCTCACCCGCGTGCATGATCGCGTTCGTCACCAGCTCGCTCACGATCAGCTCCGTCGTGAACGCGAGCGCGTCCAGCCCCCACAGCGACAACTGCTCGTTGGCCACCATCCGCGCCTGCGCGACGATGGACGGATCCGCCCGGAACTCCCACGACGCCATGTCCCCCTCCGGCACCCCATGCGTGCGCGCCAGCAGCAGCGTCACGTCGTCGGCGCGCGACTCCGGCGACAGCTCCGTCATCAAGCGGTCACTGATCTCCCGCAGCGAGCCGTCCGGCCGGCACAGCCCGTCCAGCCGCCGCCGCAGCGAGTCCATCCCCCCGTCCAGGTCGTGGTCGTCGGCGTCCACCAGCCCGTTCGTGTACAGCGCCAGCACCGCCCCGTCCGGCAGCGTCACCTCCACCGGCTCGAACGGCATGCCGCCCACCCCGAGCGGCGGCCCCGGCATCATCTCCACGAAGGCCGCGGGCCCTCCGGGCGGCACCACCACCGGCGGCGGATGCCCCGCGCTGGCCATCACGCACCGCCGCGTGACCGGGTCGAACACCGCGTACAGGCACGTGGCCTCCATCACGTCCACGCGTTCCAGGTCGGACTCCTCGGCCAGCCGCACCACCAGGTCGTCCATGTGGGCCAGCAGCTCGTCGGGGGACAGGTCCAGGTCCGCCAGCGCCTGGATCGCCGTACGCAGCCTCGCCATCGCCGCCGTCGCCCGCAGCCCGTGCCCCACCACGTCGCCCACCACGAACGCCACCCGCAACGACGACTGCGGGATCACGTCGAACCAGTCGCCCCCCACCCCCGAAGCCCCGCCCGCCGGCACGTACGCCCCCGCCGTCTCCGCCGCCGTCAGCGACGCCGGCACCTGCGGCAGCAGGCTCCGCTGCAACGTCACCGCCGCGCGGTGCTCCTGCGCGTAGCGCCGCGCGTTGTCCAGCCCGAGCGCCGCCCGCGAGCCGATCTCCGCCAGCAGCCGCGTGTCCTCGTCGTCGAACGGGTCCGAGCCCGCCGCCCGCCACAGCGTCACCGCGCCCAGCAGCATCCCCCGGGCGCGCAACGGCGCGCACAGCATCGCCCGCGCGTTCTCCGGCACCAGCAGCCGCACCAGCTCCGGCCGGTCCCCCAGCAGCCGCATCGCCTCCTCGGCGGTCAGCGACAGCAGCGACTGCCCGAGCCAGAACTCCTGCATCTCGCGGAGTTCGGGAATCGGCGGCAGCTCCCACCCGGCCTGGGCCGTCCCCTCCGGCCACGGCCCGCTCACCGCGCACCGGTGGAACCGCAGCGCCACGCCCGGCTGCAGCGGCGACGGCTCCTCGCCGTTCAGCACCGCCATCGACAGGTCCACCGCCGCCAGGTCCGCCAGGCCCGGCACGAGCACGCCCGCCAGGTCCTCGGCCGTCCCCACCACGTCCAGCGACGCGCCGATGCTCGCCGCCGACCGGTACAGCAGCTCCAGCCGCCGCCCCGGGTCCTCGGAGCCCACCTCCGCGAACACCACCAGCACGCCCGACGGCTCCCCGTGGTCCTCCATCCGGAAGGCCGACATCGACACCCATCGCTCTTCGCCGCCGGGCTCGCGCGGCCGGATGACCTGCCACCAGTCGACCACCGGCTCGCCCGTGGCCAGCACCTCGCGCAGGCGCCGCTCGGCCTCCTTCGCCGCGGGCGCCGCCATCAGGTCCCGCAGCCCGCTGCCCTCGGGCAGCGCCAGCCCGCTGCGACCCTCCGCGAACCGGCCGGTGTCGACGACCCGCAGGTCCCGTCCCAGCATCTCGATCCATACGGATGTCGTTCCCACGGGCCACCTCCCCTGTTCCGCCCCCTTCCCGGCGGTCCGGGCAAGAGCCGTCACGCAGGGCAATGATTCAGCAGATCTCTGCTGGTGCGTTCGGTGCGGGTTGCGAAGTTTGTACCCTGGATGATGTGTACAATCCCGGCGCCTTTACAAAGTAGATCACTGGTAGGCGAAATACACGTCGTCCAGATCTCCGTGGAACTGGTCGGTCTGCCGGTCGTCCCGCGCCGGGTCCACCCGTTTGCCGCCAACCGTCGGCGCTCCCCTCGGCCGGATCGTGCCCAGCCTCCCCGTCGCGTACACCGGCGCCACGACCGGCGCCCCGCTCCCCCGGTCGAACACCCGCAGCTCGAACAGCACCGGTGACACCCGCGCGCACCGCAGCACGTACCAGCGCCCCACCGGCAGCCGCAGCGCCGCCGGGCGCAGCAGCACCACGCCCGCGCCGTCCGACCACCGGCAGGCGGGCACTCCCCCGTCCACCTGCAGCTTCCACTGCGCGTGCCCGGGCCCGGCCAGGCCGTGCTGCCACACGTTCATCCCGGCGGCCCGCGGCGGCTCGGCCGTCAGCCGGACGGCGGCCCCGAACGCGAACGGGCCCGGCCCGCCGAGCTCGCCAAGCCCGTCCGGCACGCGCGGCACGATGATCGCCTGCGCGCACGGCGGCGCGAGGCAGGAGCCGGCCGGAAAACGCAGGAACCGCCCGCCCGGCGACAGGACCCGCCCGCCGCCGGAGGACAGCACGTCGCCGTGCCGCGCGTGGCGCGTGCTGTCGGCGACCAGCACGGGCGAGATCATCGCGCCCGCGTAACGCAGTTCGGCGGCGCGGCCCACCCCTGACGGGCCGGCCGCCGCCGCCGTCACGGCGAGCGCCGTGACGGCCTGGAGAACGCGTGCCATGACGCCCAGCGCAACAGCGTTCGCGCCGCCGCGCAACAGGGCGTCACCGTTTCATCCGGACGAGGTCAGCGGTTGACGTGGACCTGGCCGAACTCCACCCGCGGCGAGGCGCCGGCGAAGTTGCCGTTGACCTCGGCCTTCTCGGCGGCGTTCGGGTACGGGTTGGTGCAGGAGGTGCCCGCGCTCGCGCCGGACATCAGGTCCGTGCAGCGGCCGGTGCGCCGGTCGGGCAGGCCGAGGATGTGGCCGATCTCGTGGGTGGCGATGCGCAGCGCGTTGTGGCCCTGGGCGGTGGCCTGCCGGCCCATCCAGACGTAGCCTCGGCCCAGGCTGGTGGGCATGGCGCGGGGCCAGCCGTTGTCGGCGTAGACGATGAAGTGGGCGGGGGTGCCGGGTTCGAGCCGGACGTTGGTCACGCTGGAGTTCCAGATCTGCGCGGCCTGGTCGACCACGCCGCGGAACTCGGCGGCCCTGGACGCGTCGTACCGGAGCACGGTGACCGCCTGCGCGGGCGAGCTGACGAGCAGGACCGTGACGCCGAGGACGAGAGCGAACAGAGCGCGTAAGGCTCTTGACATGGAGCCTCCTCTGAGAGTTGGGGAGTGCTGTCACGGTATGCGGGGGAGGCCGCCCGCGCGACGACGCAATTTGCCCCTATTACGGTGTTATGGCCGTGCGCGTGGGACGACCAGGCCCGACTCGTAGGCGGCCACCACGGCCTGGGTGCGGTCACGCAGGCCGAGCTTGCCGAGCACCCGGCTCACATGGGTCTTGACCGTCTCCTCGGTGATCGTGAGCCGGGAGGCGATCTCCGGATTGGACAGCCCCTCCGCGACCAGGCGCAGCACCTCGGTCTCCCGCGGGGTGAGCCCGGCCAGGGAGCCGACGGGCCGCCCGGGACGCTGGCGGGCGAACTCGTCGATGAGCCGGCGCGTCACGGCCGGGGCCAGCAGCGCCTCACCGGCCGCGACGACCCGGACCGCGTCGAACAGCCGCTCGGCGGTCACGTCCTTCAGCAGGAAGCCGCTGGCTCCCGCCCGCAGCGCGTCGTAGACGTACTCGTCCAGGTCGAACGTCGTCAGGATGAGCACGCGCGGCCCGTCCGGCCCGGCCAGGCGGCGGGTGGCCTCGATGCCGTCGGCGGCGGTGGCGACGACGGCGAAGTCGGGCTGGGTGCCGAGCAGCTCGGCGAACCCGGTGCGCACGACGAGGTGGTCGTCGGCGACGACGACGCGGATCATGCGGCGGCCCCCGGCAGCGTCGCCTCGACCATGAACCCGCCACCCGGACCTGGCCCGGCCCGCAGCTCGCCGCCGACGGCGGCCGCCCGCTCCCGCATCCCCGTCAGCCCGTGCCCTCCACCGGGAGAGCCGGGGCCGCCGGGGCCGTTGTCGCGGACGCGCACCCGCAGCAGGCCGCCGCCGTAGTGCAGCTCCACGTCGACGGCCGCGCCGGGCGCGTGCCTGCGCGCGTTGGTGAGCGCCTCCTGGACGATCCGGTACGCGGCGAGCTCCACCCCGGGGTCGAGCGGGACGGGCGGTCCGGTGAGGATGAGCCGGGTGGCGCTGCCGGCGGCCTCGCGCGCCTCGTCGACCAGCGCGTTGAGCTCGCCGAGGCGCAGCCCCGGCTGAGGACGCCGCTCCCCCGGCTCGCCGCCGGCGTCCTCGCGCAGCACGCCGAGCAGCCGCCGCATCTCGGTGAGGGCGGCGCGGGCGGTGTCGCCGATGGCGGTCAGCCGTTCGGCGCCGGCGGCGGGCAGCCCGGGGGTGGTGAGACGGGCGGTCTCGGCCTGGACGCTCACCATGGAGATGTGGTGGGCGACGACGTCGTGCAGCTCGCGGGCTATCCGGGCGCGCTCGCCGCGCGCGGTGTGCTCCAGCAGCGTGCCCGCCAGCTCCTCGTGCGCGGCGGTGACGCGCGCGGCGTGCCGGACCGCGCCGGCCGCGAGCGTCGCCGGGACGAGCGCGGCCAGCGCGATGGTGAGCGTCCCCGCGTACGTGCCCGTCCCGCCGCCCAGGTGGCCGGCCAGCGCCAGCAGCGGGAACGGCACGCCGGCGAGCACGAGCGGCGCCCACGGCCGGTCCCGCGCGGGACCGGCCCGGCCGAGCCGGTAGGCGGTGACGAGCTGGGCGGCGGCGCCCGCGATCGTGAGGGTCTGGAAGGCGGCCAGGGATACGACGGTGGCCGGGGTGACCAGCGCGGCGGCGGCCAGGGGGCGGGCCCGGAGCAGCCCGGCGGGCAGCGTGGTGGCGAGCGCCAGCAGCGCGTGACCGACGAACGCGAGCGGCCGCCCGCCCGGCCCCTGCCCGGCCGGCCCGGGCTCCCCCGGTGGCAGGCCCAGGGCCGGGACGCCCATCGGATGGCCGGTCAGCGGCGCGTCACCGGCGTGCGCCAGCGACTCGGCGACCGCGAGCGCCACCACCAGTGACATCAGCAGCGCCGGCAGCAGCGCCGGCCGGGCTGTCGGCAGGGCCGGCGTGTGCGGGCTCGCGGCGAGCAGCCGCCGCCACCGCTGCCGGACCTCCCCTGGTTTCACAGGTGCCCATTGTTCCCGCCCGCCGGCGTCCCGGCATCCCTCCCAGGAGGGATGCCGCGTCGCTCGCGCCCGTGACCTGCGAGATGGCTCGGCACCGTGACGACCGGGCGGGGTGGTCGCCCCTAGGGTTCCCGGACATGGAGGCAACGATCGAAGTGGCCGGGCTGCGCAAGCGGTTCGGCGAGGTGCCGGCGCTGGACGGGATGTCGTTCACGGTGACGCCGGGGCGGGTCACCGGGTTCGTCGGGCCCAACGGCGCGGGCAAGTCCACCACGATGCGGGTGGTGCTCGGCCTGGACGCCGCCGACGCGGGCACGGCGCTGGTGGGCGGCCGGCCGTACCGGAGTCTGCGCACGCCGCTCGCGCACGTCGGCGCGCTGCTGGACGGGGCGGCGCCGCAGCCGGGCCGGACCGCGCGCCACCACCTGCTGTGGCTGGCTCACTCGCAGGGGTTCGCGGGGCGGCGGGTGGACGAGGTGCTGGAGCTGGCCGGGCTGGCGGCGGTGGCGCGGCGGCGGGCCGGCGGGTTCTCGCTGGGGATGCGGCAGCGCCTCGGCATCGCGGCGGCACTGCTGGGCGACCCGCCGGTGCTCATGCTGGACGAGCCGTTCAACGGGCTGGACCCGGACGGGATCGTGTGGATGCGCGGCCTGCTGCGGTCGCTGGCCGCCGAGGGGCGGGCGGTGCTGGTGTCGAGCCACCTGATGAGCGAGCTGGAGGACACGGCCGGCCATCTCGTGGTGGCGGGCCGGGGGCGGGTGGTGGCCGACACGAGCGTGGCGGACCTGATCGAGGCGGCTTCCGGCGGCCGGGTGACGCTGCGGACGCGGGCGCGGGCGGAGGCGATGGAGACGCTGGCGCGGGCGGGCGCGACGGTGGCCGCGACGGGCCGGGACACGCTGACCGCCGGTGGGCTGGCGGCCGAGCGGGTGGTGGAGCTGCTGACCCGGGACGGGGTGCCCTTCGCCGAAGTGAGCGCGCACCGCGCCACGCTGGAGGAGGCGTACATGGACCTGACCCGCGACGCCGTGGAGTTCCGGGGGGCGGCGCGATGAGCGGGTTCCGGCGGCTGGTGCGCGCGGAGTGGACCAAGTTCAGGACCGTGCGCGGCTGGGTGCTCGGCCTGGTGGCGGCCGTGGCGCTGACCGCCGGGCTGGGGTTGCAGGCCGCGGCGGGCAGCCATGCGTCGTGCGGCATGGGCGCGGTCGAGGTGGCCTGTCCCGCGCCGCCGGTGGGGCCGGGCGGCGAGGCGGTGACCGACCGGTTCTTCTTCGTCCACCAGCGTCTCGACGGCGACGGCGCCATCACGGCCAGGGTCGCGTCGATGACCGGGCGGATCCGCAAGCCGGACGAGCGGCCGGGCGTCACCAACCTCGTGCCCGGCGTCGTCCCGTGGGCGAAGGCGGGCGTCATGGTCAAGGACGGCACCAGGCAGGGCGCCGCGTACGCCGCCGTCATGGTCACCGGCGGGCACGGCGTGCGCATGCAGCACGGCTTCACCGAGGACAGGGCCGGGACGGCGGCGTCCGCGCCGGTGTGGCTGCGGCTGGTGCGCTCGGGTGACGAGCTCACCGGGTTCGAGTCGCCGGACGGCCGGACGTGGGCCGAGGTGGGCACGGCCACGCTGGCCGGGCTGCCGGAGTCGGTGCGCATCGGGCTGTTCGTCACCTCGCCGGGCGACCTGACGTTCTCGCAGGACGTGCTCGGCGGGACGGTCGCGGCGCAGCGCTTCACCGAGGCGACGGCCGCGTTCGAGCAGGTCGGCGTGCGGGGGGCGGCGACCGGCGGGGCGTGGAGCCACGACGACGTCGGCGTCACCGTGGGGCCCGGCGGCGCGCCGCACCACCCGGGCCGGCACGTCCGCCAGGGGGACACGTTCACGGTGACCGGCACCGGCGACATCGCGCCGGCCGGCGACGAGGGCGGGATGCGGGCCGAGCAGACGCTGACCGGCCTGCTCGCCGGGCTGGTCGTGGTGGTCGTGGTGGCGGCCGGGTTCGCCGCCGCCGAGTACCGCGGGGGGCTGATCCGCATCACGCTGGCCGCCGCGCCGGGGCGGGGGCGAGTGCTGGCGGCCAAGGCGATCGTGGTCGGCACGGTCACGTTCGCCGCCGGGCTGGCCGCCGCCGCGGTCACGGTGCCGCTCGGCGTGCGCGTCCTGGAGGCGAACGGCAACCGGGTGCTGCCGGTGAGCCTGCTGACCGGGGCGCGGGTGGTGGTGGGCAGCGCGGCGCTGCTGGCGCTGGCCGCCGTGCTGGCGCTGGCGCTGGGGGCGCTGCTGCGGCGCGGGGTGCTCGCGGTCGCCGTGGCCGTGGCGGTGATCGTGCTGCCGTACTTCCTGGCGACGGTCTCGGTGCTGCCGCTGGAGGCGGCCCGCTGGCTGCTGCGACTGACGCCGGCGGCCGGGTTCGCCGTCCAGCAGACGGTCATGGAGTATCCGCAGGTCGCCGGGCATTACGCGCCGGTGCTCGGCTACTATCCGCTGCCGCCGTGGGGCGGGCTCGCGGTGCTCGCCGCCTACGCGGCGCTCGCGCTGGGCCTGGCCGTGGCGGCGCTGCGCCGGAGGGACGCGTGAGCCGGCTCCTGCGCGCCGAGTGGACCAAGCTGCGCACGGCGCCGGGCACCGGGTGGCTGCTGGCGGCCGTCGTGCTGGTCACCGCAGGGGTGGGCGCCGCCGTGGCCGCCGTGCTGGCGGACCCTCCGTACGACGTGGCCAGGACCGCGCTGGCCGGGATCGTGGCCGGGCAGGCGGTCGTGGCGATCCTGGCGGTGGTGTCGGTGGGCGGCGAGTACGGCACCGGGATGATCCGCACGACGCTGACGGCGATGCCGCGCCGGGGCGGTGTGCTGGCGGCCAAGGCCGTGCTGCTCTGCGGGCTGACGCTGGCCGCCGGGAGCGTGGCGGTGCTCGGCTCGCTGGCCGCGGCGCGGCTGCTGCTGCCGGGCGGCGAGGCGCTGTCGCTCGCGGACGGGCCGGTGCTGCGGGCGGCGGCCGGGTCGGTGCTCTATCTGGCCCTGGCCGGGCTGCTGAGCCTGGGCGTGGCCGTCGCCGTGCGCGATCCTGCCGTCGCGGCCGGGACGGTGCTCGGGCTGCTCTACCTGCCGGCGCTGCTGACGTTCCTGGTGCGGGACGCCGGCTGGCAGCGGCTGCTCTACCGGGTGTCGCCGATGAACGCCGGGCTGACGGTGCAGGTCACCGAGCCGGCGGGGCTGCCGCTCGGCCCCTGGGAGGGGCTGGCGGTGCTCGCCGTATGGGCGGCGGGCGCGCTCGGCGCCGGCGGGCTGCTGCTGCGGCGCAGGGACGCGTAGGGACCCTTTGACATGCAGCTGTCCGGCTGCTTATCCTCGAAAGGCAGCCAGATGGCTGCATGTCATGGGGAGTGCGGATGGACGAGGTGTTCCGGGCGCTGGCCGACCCGAGCCGCCGCAGGCTGCTCGACAGCCTCAACGCGCGCAACGGGCAGAGCCTGCGCGAGCTGTGCGCCGGGCTCGACATGGCCCGCCAGTCCGTCAGCAAGCACCTGGCCGTGCTGGAGGCCGCCCACCTGGTGACCACCATCCGGCGCGGCAGGGAGAAGCTGCACTACCTCGACGCCGCGCCGATCAACGCCATCGCCGAGCGGTGGATCGGCCGCTACGACCGGCAGCGCGCACAGGCGCTGCACGACCTGCGCACCACACTGGAGCAGAGCGCCATGAACGCCTTCGTCTACACCACCTACATCAGGACCACGCCCGAGCGCCTGTGGCAGGCGCTGACCGACCCCGCCTTCACCCGCCGCTACTGGGGCGTCTCCTTCGACACCGACTGGACGCCCGGCTCCCCCATGACCTGGGACGAGAACGGCCGCAGGACCGCGCACCCGGAGCAGGTCGTGCTGGAGTCCGAGCCCGGCCGCCGCCTGTCCTACACCTGGCACACCTTCACCCCGGAGTGGGCCGAGGCCGCCGGGGTGAGCCCCGAGACGCTCGCCCGGCTCACCGCGGAGGGCCGGACGAAGGTCACGTTCGACCTGGAACCGCACGGCGACACGGTCAAGCTGACCGTCGTGCACGACGGCTTCGACCCCGGCAGCACGCTGCGCGACATGGTCTCCGAGGGCTGGCCGGCCCTGCTGTCGAGCATGAAGACGCTGCTGGAGACCGGCGAGACCCTGCCCGCCTGATCATGGTACGGTCGCACCATGCCCCGACAGGCGGACCATGACCTGCGCCGACGCCAGATCGCCGAGGCCGTGTGGCGGCTGGCCACCCGGGGCGGCCTGGAGGACGTCACGCTGAGGCAGGTCGCCACCGAGGCCGGGGTCTCGGCCAGGCTGCTGCAGTATTACTTCGGCACCCGCGACCAGCTCCTGCTCGGCGCCCTGGAGATCCTCAACGCCGACGCGGAGGAGCGGGCCCGGCGGCGGCTGGAGCTGCTCGGCGACGAGCCCGGCACGCGGGCGCTGGTGCGCGGCGTGCTCATGGAGCTGCTGCCGCTCGACGAGGAGCGCCGCAACCGGCACCTGGTGTACGTGGCGTACTTCGTCCGGTTCCTGGCCGATCCGGCGCTCGCCGCGGTGGCCCACGACGCCCCGCTCGCCCTGGAGGTCCTCGTCGCCGGGCTGCTGGCGCGCGGGCTGGAGAGCGGCGAGGTGCGCCCGGACGTCGACGTCGAGGCGGAGGCGGCGTTCCTGGTGGCGGGGGCCGAGGGCCTGATGTCGCGGGTGCTGCTCGGCCAGCGCACGCCGGAGGAGGCCGTCGCGCTCGTCGACCGGCAGCTTGGCCGGGTCTTCACGCCCGGCTAGCATCCCGGGCCATGATCAGACGATTAGGGATCGCCGTCACCGCCGTCACGCTCGTCGCCACGCTCCTCCCGGCCGCCCCCGCCGCGGCGGCGGAGCGCGGGTTCATGATCCGCAACGTCTCGTCGGGCGGGTGCCTGGGCGTCGGCAAGGACCGCACCGTGCGTAAGCTCGGCCACCTGCTGCACACCTGGTCCTGCGACCCGTACGCCAAGGCGCTGCGCTGGCGGCGCACCAAGCACGGCCAGTTCGTCAGCCTCGGCGCCTCCCGCCCCTGCGCCGACGCCCCGGCACGTGACGCCGTCCTGGCGCGCCGCTGCCAGGCCGGGAACAAGCGGCAGCGCTTCACCGTCCGCCTGGTCCGGGAGCGGATGGGCGGCGACTGGCAGCTCCTGCGCTGGAAGCACCTGAAGGACCGGTGCCTGATGGAGGGGCGCTCCGGGTTCACCCACGCCGTCTTCGCCGATCGCTGCAATTCCTCCAGCACCAACCAGCTGTGGGTACTCGACTCCTGAGTTATAGTCGGTATCGACTAGTCGAAACCGACTAACTGAGGGAGTTGCCGGATGCCGCGCAAGGTGGCCAACCCGCTGGCCCTGGCCGTGCTCGCCTACCTGACGGCCGAGCCGATGCACCCGTACGAGCTGGGGCGCCGGCTCAAGGAGCACGGCAAGGACCGCAACATCAAGTACAACCGGGGCTCCCTCTACATGGTCGTGGAGCAGCTGCGCAAGGCCGGGTTCGTCGCCGAGCGGGAGACCGTGCGCGACACCCAGCGGCCCGAGCGCACCATCTACGGCATCACCCCCGAGGGCCGGGAGGAGCTGCACACGTGGCTGGGCGAGCTGGTCGCCCAGCCACGCGAGGAGTATCCGCACTTCGGGGTCGCCCTGTCGCTGCTGTCGGTGCTCGACCCGGCCGAGGCCGCCGCCCTGCTCGGCCGCCGCCTGGCCACGCTGGACGAGCAGGTGGCCGAGGTCGAGGGCGTGCTCGCCGCCGCGGCCGGCGACGGCGTGCTGTGGGTGTTCCTGGCCGAGGAGCGCTACCGGCTGGCCCTGCTGGAGGCCGAACGGCGTTTCGTCACCGAGCTCGTCGCATCGCTCAGCGACCCGGCCTACGTCCGGGCCTGGCAGGAGTTCACGGAGGCGCGGACATGACCGTCAGGACGGCGATCGTGATCGGCGGCGGCGTCGCCGGGCCCGTCGCGGCGATCGCGCTGCGCCGGGCCGGCATCGACGCGGCCGTGTACGAGGCCTATCCCACCACGGCCGACGGGGTGGGCGGCTCGCTGGCCATCGCGCCGAACGGCCTGGCCGCGCTGCGCGCCGTCGGCGCCGAGGACGCGGTGCTCGCCGTCTCCCGGCCGATGCCGGGCATGGTCATGGCCTTCGGGCGCCGCCGGATGGAGATCCCCGCGCTGCCCGGCGTGCCCTCCTTACGCCTGCTGTGGCGCGCCGACCTGCACCGGGCGCTGCACGAGCGGGCGAGGGCCGAGGGCGTGCGGATCGAGCACGGCCGCCGCCTGGTGTCCGTGGACGAGCCCGGCCCCGGCGTCGTGGCCCGCTTCGCCGACGGCTCCACGGCGAGCGCCGACATCCTCGTCGGGGCCGACGGCGTCAACTCCACCGTCCGCACGCTGATCGACCCGGCCGCGCCCGGCCCTCTCCACACCGGGCTGCTCGGCTTCGAGTCGATCGCCGACGTGGAGGTGCCCGAGGACCCCGGCACCATCGTCTACGCCTTCGGCAGGCGCGGCTTCTACCTCTACCGGCGCCACCCCGGCGGCGGCACCGAGTGGGGCGCCAACCTGCCCCAGGACCGGCCCTGGAGCCCGGCCGAGGCCCGCGCCGTCCCCGCCGCCGAGTGGCTGCGCGTCCTGGCCGAGGTCCACGCGGGCGACGACCCCGGCGCCGAGCTGATCCGCGCCACCAGCCCCGACCGGCTCCAGGTCCTCGGCTCGCTGAAGATCATGCCGAGCCTGCCGCGCTGGCACCGGGGCCGGATGGCGCTGGTCGGCGACGCCGCGCACGCGCCTCGCGCATCAACCACGCCAAGGCTCCCGGGCCGGTGGCGCGGGCGCTGATGCCGATCCTGATGCCGCTCGCGATGCGCACCGTCATGGCGCCCGAGCGCGCCGTCGGCCCCGAGCAGCGGTACGTGATCGACTGGGCCGAGCCGGTCGGTCAGGCCCAGCCGTAGACGGACCTGACGGCCGCGGCGATCTCGTTCACCAGGCCGGACTGGTTGCCGTTCACCAGGATCGCGTAGCCCGCGCCGAGCTCCGGATAGCCCCTGAACACGGACTTGAACCCGTAGTTGGAGCCGTCGTGGGTGTAGGAGAAGTCGCGCGTCCCCCGGTTGGCGAGGAACAGGCCGCGGCCCATGTCCGGCTGAGGGCCGGGCGTGAGCAGCGTGCGCGCGGAGGCCCTGGTGAGCGGGCCGGCGATGTCGCCGGTGGCGCTCCACGCCCGGTTGAGCCACGCCATCAGGCGGCCCAGGTCCAGGACGGAGGTGTAGAGCCCGGCAGCGGCCGACTCCGGGTAGCGGTTGCGCCTGCCGGGGATCACCGCGCCCGTCGAGGTGTGCCCGGAGGCCAGCTCGAAGGCGGGCGACAGCGCGTACGAGCTGGTCTTCATGCCGAGCGGGCCGAACACCTCGCGCGTCATGTACGCGTCCAGCGACTGGCCGGTCTTCTCCTCGATCATCCGCTGGAGCAGCACGAACCCGGCGCCCGAATAGTGATATTCGGCGCCCGGCTCGGTGGTGAGCTCGATCCTGGGCGAGTTGCCCTCGCCGTTCATGACCTGCAGCAGCGAGGGCACGCTCACGCCCGGCCCGTAGCCGGCGAAGCCGCCGCCCCCGGCCGCGAAGCCCGAGCACGCCTCGGCGGGCGAGGTGGAGCCGCGCCCGATGACGCCGCCCCGGTGGGTGAGCAGGCGGTCGATCGTCGGCGCCGAGCCCTCCGGCACGCACGCGCGGCGCGGCAGCGTCCAGCCCAGATGCGGCCGCACGTCGCCCGACAGCGGCAGGCCGAGCGTCTGGGACAGCCGCAGCACGCCGACCGAGGCGACGGCCTTGCTGATGGAGGCCGCCTGGAAGGCCGACTCCGGGTGCGTGGCCGCGCCGCCGCCCGCCTCCAGCCACCCGTAGCCGGTGGACCAGGCGACCCGGTTGCCGATCACCACCGCGATCGCCACGCCGGGCGTGCCGTAGTCGCGCATCCGCTGCCAGATGGTGGCGCCGCGCACCGAGTTCTCCACCTTGCGCACCGGGTCGGCGGGCAGCGCGGGGGCCTGGCCGCGCGAGCACAGCGACCAGCCGTCGCCGACCGGCGAGAAGGCTATGTTGTGCACCTCCCAGCCGCCGGCGGCCAGGTCGTTCATCTCCTTGAAGCACTCGTCGTCGATGCCGCGCACGTGGAACTCGTCCTGCGCGACGACCACCCACCCGCCGGTGTACGGGAACGCCACCCGGGTGATCCGCCGGCCGCCCTGGGTCAGGTTGCGCATCATCTGGTAGCACTCGTCGTCGATGCCGCGCGAGAAGGCGTCCTTGGTGCCGACCACCACCCACCGGTTGCCTCCGGCGGGCGGGAAGGCGACGTGCACGACCTGCTGACCGGCCTTGTAGTAGGCGAGGACGCGCTGGTAGCACTCCTCGGGCACGTTGCGCGCGGTCACCCCGGTGTCGGTGGTGATCAGCCACCGGTTGCCGCCCTCGGGCGGGAAGGCCACGCAGTGCACCTTCCTGCCCGCCGCGAGCAGCTTCTTGAGCTCGGCGAAACACTCCGACGGCACCCCGGCCGCGGCGTAACGGCCGTCGCGGGTGACCATGACCCAGCCGTTGGACGGGGTGAACGCGAAGGTGGCGATGCCGTAGCGGGCCAGCTCGCCCATCTTGGTGTGCGCGGCGTCGGGGACGCGCCGGTTGAAGTACGGGTACGCGGCGGCGGCGTGCGCCGGCCGGGCGAGCCCCACGGCGGCGGCCCCGGCGGCGCCGGTCAGCGTGAGAAAGCGTCTGCGGTCCATGCTGGCTCCTCAAGTCGTGCGCAAGAAAGGGATCAATCTTGCCCTACTCGGGGCCCTGCCGTGACTCACTCGGGGAGCAGGTGCGCGAGCAGCAGCTTGACGAACAGCACCGGGGCGAACCAGGCCAGCGCGACCGGCATGGCGGCGCAGGAGACGGCGATGGCCAGGACCGTGGCCGCGTACGCCACCGGCCGCCGCAGGTCCGCCGGGACGGCCAGCGCGGCGACCGCCCCGGCCAGGGCCAGGCCGTACACCAGCGCCGCCCCGCCCCAGCCGACGCCGGGCACGGTCAGCGCGAGCAGGAACGGCTGCCCGTGCAGGGCGACGAACGCCAGGTGGTGACGCCGGGTGCGGCCGGGGCCGTGGAAGCGGCGTTTGGCGGCGGCGGTCGCGTTGACCGTCGCGCCGCCGAACAGGTCGAAGGCCAGCACGGCGATCACCACGACGGCGAGCGCGGGCAGCCCGTCGGCCTGCCACACCGCGACGAGCGTGCCGGTGAGCGCGGCGGTGTAGGCGAGCAGCGACTCGGCGCCGGTGGCGCCCGGCGCGACGAGCAGGCCGTTGACGCGGCTGCCGAGGCCGCGCGGCTCCCCCGCGGTCATGCGCGCAGCCCGTCGAGGCACACGGCGACGACCGGGCCGGCCAGGTCGCCGATCGGCAGGCGCGGGTCAATGATCCACTGAAGCAGGCAGCCCTCGACGGCGCCGACGACGACCGTGGCCTCCCTCTCCCCCGTGCCGGGCCGTACCAGCCCCTGCCCGGCCGCCTCCGCGAGCAGGCCGGCGACGGCGGCGCGGTAGTCGTCGTAGAGCCCGGCCATGTCCAGCGGGGCGGCGGGGTCGCCGCGGCCGAGCGCCCACAGGTCGAGCAGCACCCGGCTCAGCTCCGGCTCGCGGGAGGCCACCTCGACGACCGAGCGCACCAGGGCGGCGAGCCGGTCGAGGGGGTCGCCGCCGCCCTCGCGGGCCTGGCGCAGGATGTCCTGCCAGGCGGTGTTCAGGGCCGCGAAGGCGGCTTCGAGGATCGCCTCCCGGCTGTCGAAGGACAGGTAGACGCTGCCCTTGGCGATGCCCGCCTCGGCGGCGACGTCCTCGATGCGGGTCGCGGCGAAGCCCTTGCGGGCGAAGACCCGGACGGCGGCGGCGAGGATCTCCTCGCGGCGCGCGTCATGGTCGACTCTCTTCGGTGCCATGCCGCCAGCTTATTATGAATGACCAGTCAGTCAAACTCGTGGAGGACGACGGGCACGGCCTTCGGCCCGAGGTCGGGGCCCGTCTCGATCCACTCGATCGCCTCCACCGGCCCGTCCAGGCGCAGGCCGGGCCGCTGCCGGGCGAGCGCGTCCAGGGCGGCGGCGACCTGGGCGCGGGCCGGGACCGCGCCCAGGCAGTAGTGCGCGCCGTGGCCGAACACCAGCAGCGGGCTCGACCGTCTGCCCGGCAGGAACCGGTCCGGGTCCGGGAAGTGCGCCGGGTCCCGGTGCGCGGCCTCCAGCCGGACGAGCACCAGGTCACCGGCCGCGATCCGGGTCCCGGCCAGCGTGACGTCCTCGTGGGCGTAGCGGGGGAACGGCTCACCGGTCAGCCCCGACTGCATCCGCAGCACCTCGTCCACGACAGCGTCCGGCGCCCCGGCGGGTCCTGCGGCGTCGGCGAGGCGGTCCTCGGCGAGCAGGCGCAGCGCGGCGACGGCGATCGCGTTGCGGGCCGACACGTAGCCGCCCGACACGATTGTGGTGACCATCGCGACCAGCTCGGCGTCCCCCAGCCGCCCGTCATCGGCGTCCCGCACGCCGACGAGCGTGCTGAGCAGGTCGTCGCCGGGGTCGCGCCGCCGCGCCTCCACCAGCTCGGCCGCGTACGCACCCAGCGCCTCCCACGCCCGCGCCGCCGCGGCCACCTCCTCCTCCCCGCCGAAGAAGAAGTCGGCCTCGCCCGCCGCGTCGGCCAGCGCGCGGAAGCGGTCCCGCTCGGCGGCGCGCACGCCCAGCAGCTCGCCGATGACGCCGATCGACAGCGGCGTGGCCAGGTCCTCGACCAGGTCGGCGCGCGGGCCGGTCATCGCCGCCACGAGCTCCCCGGCCAGCTTCCCGACCCGGGGCCGCAGCGCGGTGAGCGTGCGGGGGGCGAACGCCTTCGCCACCAGGCGGCGCAGCCGGGCGTGCGCCTCGCCGTCCTGGAACAGCGTGTCGTTGCCCGGCTGCGCCTCACCGGCCGGCGCGAGCCCGAACCGGCGGTCGCCCAGCACCGCCGCCGCCGCGTCGTACGAGGTGACGAGCCAGGCGGGCCGGCCGTCGGGGGCGAGCACGGGCGCGACGGGCGCCTCGGCCCGCAGCCGCGCGTACTCGGGCGGCGGCGCCAGCGGACGGGGCCGTTCGAACGGCAGGGTCGGTCGCATGCGAAGTCACTCCTCGTGATGGTTGCGCGGGGGGTCGGCATCAGTGAACTCGTTGACGCAGCGTCAAGGTCAACCCGCCGCGAACCGGGCGGCTCCCGGTGTGCGATAGAGGGGGTGTGAGAGCGTTCCCCTTCCGGCGGCGCGAGCCCCCGCCCGGCGTCGGCGCCGACAGCTCCGACGCCGAGCTGCTCGCGGCCGTCGCCGCGCGCAGCACGCCCGCGCTGCGCATCCTCCACCAGCGTCACGCGCCCTGGCTGCGCGCCCGGCTGGCCGGCCGCTGCCCCGACCCGGACGTGGTCGACGACGCGCTCCAGGAGACGTTCCTGGCCGTGTGGCGGTCGGCGGGCCGGTTCGACGGCGGCAACGCGGCGGGCTGGCTGTGGACGATCGCGATCCGCCGGCTCGTCTCGGCGCTGCGCGGGCGCGGCTCGCGCTGGATCGGCACCGGCGAGAGCGAGACGGCACACGCGCCGGTGTCGGCGTCCGCCGAGGACGTCGTCCTGCTCGGCGTCGAGCACGGCGACCTCGGCGGGGCGCTGACGCGACTCCCCCAGGAGCTGCGCGCGGTGATCGAGGCGACCGTGCTCGACGGCCTCACGACCAGGGAGGCCGCGCACCTGCTCGGCATCCCGGAGGGCACGGTCAAGTCCCGCGCGATGCGCGCCCGGGCCCGGCTACGCGAGGAACTGTCATGACCACCAGCTGGCACATCTCCGACGAACTACGCGACCGCTATCTCGCCGGTACGCTCGCCGCGCCCCTGGCCACCTCGGTGGACGCCCACCTCGGCGGCTGCGCCGAGTGCCGGGCGGCGGTGCCGTACGAGAGCGCCTGGCTGGAGGCGTCCTGGGGGCGCATCGAGACCGAGCTGATCAGGCCGCGCCCCGGCTGGGGCGAGCGCCTGCTGCGGCTCGGCGGCGTGCCCGGCCACCTGGCCAGGCTGCTGTCGGCGACGCCGACGATGAGCCGGGCCTGGATGGCGGCGGTGGTGGCCGCGCTGGCGTTCGGCGTGCTGGCGGCGCGGCATCAGGCCGAGCTGCTGCCCGCGTTCCTCATCCTGGCGCCGGTGCTGCCGCTGACCGGGATCGCGCTCGCCTACGGGCCGCGCGCCGACCCGGCGCACGAGCTGCTGGCCGCGACTCCGCTGGCCGGGCCGAGGCTGCTGCTGACCCGCGCCACGGCGGTGCTCGCCGTCGCCACCCCGCTGGCGCTCGTCGCCTCGCCGCTGCTGCCCGCGCCGCCCGGCCTGAGCGCCGCCTGGCTGCTGCCGTCGCTGGCCGCCGCCTCGGCCTGCCTGGCCCTGTCGCACCGCCTGCCCGTGCCCGTCTCCGCGCTCGCCGTGGGCGCGCTGTGGCTGGCCGTCGTCGGCGCGGGCCACCTCACCGGCGGCTGGCTGACCGCCTTCGGGCCCGCCGCGCAGGTCGCGTACGGGCTGATCGCCCTGTCCCTGTCCTTCCGCCTCTACCGGATGAGCATCAGATGATCACTGTGACGAACCTCACCAAACGGTACGGCGGGCGGTACGCGCTCGCCGGGCTCGACCTGGCCGTCGGCACCGGCGTGACCGGGCTGCTCGGCCCGAACGGCGCCGGCAAGACCACGCTGCTCCGCTGCCTGGCCACCACGCTCGCCCCCGACGGCGGGTCCGTCGACGCGTTCGGCCTCGACCCGGCCGACCCCGTCCAGCGGACCGCGCTGCGGCGCAGGCTCGGCTACCTGCCGCAGGACCCCGGCTTCTACCCGCACTTCACCGCGTTCGACCTGGTCGACTACGTGGCGATCCTCAAGGAGCTGACCGACCGCGAACAGCGGCACGCCGAGGTGCGGCGCGTCCTGGCCGAGGTGGACCTGACCGGCCAGGCCGGTACGAAGGTCCGCAAACTGTCGGGCGGGATGCGGCAGCGGCTCGCGCTGGCCCAGGCGCTGCTCGGCGAACCCGACCTGCTCATCCTCGACGAGCCCACCGTGGGCCTGGACCCGGCGCAGCGGATGCTGTTCAGGACCCTGATCTCGCGGATGGGCGAGAGCCGCGCCGTGGTGCTGTCCACGCACCAGACGGAGGACGTCGCGGCGCTGTGCGAACGCGTGATCGTCATGCGCGAGGGCCGCGCCGTCTTCGACGGGACACCCGGCCAGCTCGCCGAGGTCGCCGCCGGGCGGGTGTGGCTGTCGGACACCGCGCCGCCGGCGTCACGGGTGTTCTGGCGCACCGCCGACGGCCGCTACCGCACCCTCGGCGAACGGCCCCCGGCCGCCCACGGGACGGCGCCCGGCGTCGAGGACGGCTACCTCACGCTGCTCGGGGAGGCGGCGTGACGCGGCGGCTGTTCCTGTTCGAGGCGCGCAGGCTGGCCCGGCATCCGCTGGTGTGGGGCGCCGCCGCGCTGGTGCTGGTTCTGCAGACCTACCTGAGCCGGGGCCAGCAGCCCCACTGGGGCGTCGACCCGGTCCACGCGACCGGGCTGTCCACCTGCCTGGCCGCGATGGTGCTCGTCGTCACCTCGCTGGCCGTCTCCCGCGACGAGCGCCACGGCATGCCCGAGACGCTCGCCGGACTGCCGGGCCGGGCCGAGCACCGGACCCGGGCGATCCTGCTGGCCGCGCCCCTCGTCGCCGGCCTCGCCACGGCTGCGGCCATGGGCGGCTACCTCGCCATCCGGCTCGCCACCGGGCCCGCCGCCGGACGGCTCGACCCGTGGGAGCCGCTGACCGCCGTCGCCGTCGCGATGCTCGCCGCCACCCTCGGCGCGGCCGTCGGACGGTGGGCGCGCCGGCTCATCGCCGGGCCGATGGTGGCCGCCGTCCTCGGCTACCTGATCTACACGAACCCGCAGAACGACCTCCTCGGCTGGTGGCTGCCGGTCATGCAGGACCACCGCGCCGACTGGCCCGACCGGCCGTCGGGGATCCACCTGCTGTACGTGCTCGCGCTCGCCGCGGCCTTCGCCGGGGTCGCGCTGCTCAGGCACCGGCCCCGGCTGCTGCCCGCCGTCGCGGTCGTGGCGGCGCTCGCGGTCGCGGCGCCCGCGGGGGCCGTCGCGGCGGCCTCACCCCCGGTCCGCCTTCCCGGCGGCGGCCTCCTGGGCCCGGACACCGTGGACCGGCGCGTGTTCGACCGCTTCTTCGGGCCAGGCGCGCATCGCTGCTCCCTGCGCAACGGGGTGACGTACTGCGCCTACCCGGGGTACGAGCCGTGGATCCCGCTGTGGGAACAGGCCGTCGGCCCGGCCGCCGCGGTCCTGCCCGCCCCGGTACGGAGCCGCCTGCCTCGGGTCGAGCAGACGGCGCTGAGCTGGTACTACGGACACGACGGGGCCTCACCCCTGCAGGCCCCGATGACCTGGGGCCACCCGGACCAGCGCACCATGCTGGCCCAGGGGGTGGGACTGTGGGCCACCGGGCTCCGCGGCTCACTCAGCAGGGCCGCAGCCGACGCACCGGCCGAGACCCCGGACGGGACCCCGGACGGGGCTCAGGGACGGACGCCGTGTGACGCCCGTGGTCAGGCCCGCATGATGCTCGCCCTCTGGATCGCCGGCCAGTCGTCGCCGCCCGAGCCACCCCGCATGCTCTACGCCGACGTCAACCTGGGACGCCAGGCGATGCTCGCGTGGGGACCCGCCGAGGTCGCCTACGCCAAGCTCATGCTCGCCACGCCCGGCATCACCGCCAAGGTGCACACCCACTGGGACACCCTCACCGCCCCGGGCACCACCATCGCCCAGGCCCTCCCCTTGCTCGGCCTGCCCCGCACGCACGACGCCCCTCCCCCACCCACCCGCTGCCCGTGACCCACCTCCCCTCCCCCGGAGAGCCGACCATGCCCTTGCAGCCACCCCTCTCGCTCGACGACGCCGCCCCGCCCACCGGACGAGCAGCCCCCGACCGGACCCCTGACCGGACCCCTGACCGGCCCGGCTCCGGCCCGCCGGTGCGCCGCACCCGGTGGCGACCTGCGATCCTGCTGGTCCGCCCCCTCCTCAAGGCCATCGACTGGACGCCACTCGCCATCGTCACAGCCTTCGCCGCAGCCCTGCTCACAGCGGTGCAGGCCGGCGAGACCCTGCCGCCGGGCGACGCACTGCTGCTCATGCGGATCACCGGCACCCTGCTCGGCTCCGCCGCCACGTTCGCACTGGTCGACGCCATGTCCGCCGACCTCGGCGCGGCAACCGTCCCCCGATGGGTACGGCAAGCGCTGCGCTGCCTGCTGGCCGGGGGCACCGCGGTCGTCATCTGGCTCGCCGCCTTCGCCTACGCCCTGTCCCGGCTTCCCGCCGACGCCCTCTTCCCGATCGGCGACCTGCTGATCGAGATGGGCGTCTGCCTGGGGATCGGGCTGGCCGCCGCCGCGGCCGCCGTCCGGCACGCCCAGGGGCGACAGGCTGCCATGGCCGCCGTGGTGGTGCAGCTCGGCCTGGTACTGGGCACCATCCTGCTGCCGGAGCAGATCCGGCTATGGCCGCCCACATGCGGGTTCGGCCACTGGGACGAGGCGCACGCATTCTGGCTCGCCATGCTGCCGGTCCCGTACGCGTGCCTCCTCCTGGCCAACCGCGACCTGCGCCGCTGACCCACCCAACACCCAAGCCCCTGCTACACCCCAGACCGACCAGCAGAAACCCGGCTCTCCCGCGGGCCTGAAAGCGCGCGCCTGGAAAGACGTCGGGCGCGCGGGCGAGTGGTCGGCTGTACGGCTCCAACGCGTTGGGATGGGCTCGCGATTGCCTAGCTATAGCAGGGAATCGGCTCGCATATACAATGGGCGACCGTGACGACGTTTCGGATCAGCGAGGCTGCGGCGCTGCTCGGCGTGAGTGCCGACACCGTGCGCCGGTGGGTCGACGCGGGCCGGTTGGCGGCCGAGCGGGACGAGCACGGGCACCGGCTGGTCGGGGGCGCCGATCTGGCGGCGTTCGCAAGGGAGCGGATCGAGGCAGAGGACGGGGGGCGGTCCTCGGCGCGCAACCGGTTGCGCGGCATCGTCACCGAGGTGATCCGCGACGCGGTGATGGCCCAGGTGGAGATCGCGGCGGGCCCGTACCGGGTGGTGTCGCTGATGAGCCGTCAGGCGGCCGACGAGCTGGGGCTGGAGCCCGGGGTCGTGGCGGTCGCGGTGATCAAGTCCACCAACGTGGTCGTGGAGATTCCCGAGCACGCGCGCGTGCCGAGCCCGTGAGGAGGCCCATCGGTGTTCAGGCGTCTGTCGCTGCTGCTCGCCGCCACCGTCGTCGTGCTGGCGGGGTGCGCGCCGGGTGAGGCGCGTGACGGGGAGCTGACGGTGTTCGCCGCGGCGTCGCTGACGGGTACGTTCACCGAGCTCGGCGCGGCGTTCGAGGCCGAGCATCCGGGGGTGCGGGTGCGGTTCAACTTCGGGTCCAGTGCCACGCTGGCGCAGCAGATCGCGCAGGGGGCGCCGGTGGACGTGTTCGCCTCGGCGAGTCCGGCCACGATGAAGGCCGCCACCGACGCGAAGGCGGTGACGTTCGCGCGCAACCGGCTGCGGATCGCCGTGCCGGTCGCCAATCCGGCCGGGGTCGACGAGCTGGCGGATCTGGCCGATCCGCGGGTGAAGGTCGCGCTCTGCGCCGAGCAGGTGCCGTGCGGGGCGGCGGCGGTCAAGGCCCTGGAGTCCGCCGGGGTGAAGGTCACCCCGGTCACCCTGGAGCGTGACGTCAAGGCGACGCTCACCAAGGTCGAGCTGGGCGAGGTGGACGCGGCGCTGGTCTACCGGACCGACGTGGCCGCGGCGGCGGGCAGGGTTACGGGCATCGACTTCCCGGAGGCGGCGCAGGCGGTCAACGACTATCCGATCGCCGCGCTGACGGCGGGGCCTGCGGCGGAGTTCGTCGAGCTCGTCCGGTCGGAGCGGGGGCGCGACGTGCTGACGAGGGCGGGGTTCGAGGTTCCATGAGCTCGGCCAACACGCCCGAGCCCCAGAAGCGTCCCGGCGCGCCACCGAAACGGGTCGGGGTGCCGCCGGGGCGGAGTGGGGTGGTGGCTGGGCGGTTGCCGTGGGTGCTGGTGGTGCCTGCGGTGCTCGGGCTGGGCTTCCTGGTGCTGCCGCTGGCCGGGCTGCTGATCAGGGCGCCGTGGGCGACGCTGCCGAGCCGGCTGGCCGAGCCGCAGGTGCTGGAGGCGCTGCGGCTGTCGCTGGTGACGGCGACGGTGGCGACGGCCGTGTGCCTGGTGCTCGGGGTGCCGCTGGCGTGGCTGCTGGCGCGGGTGTCGTTCCCGGGCCGGCGGGTGGTGCGGGCGCTGGTGACGGTGCCGCTGGTGCTGCCGCCGGTGGTGGGCGGCGTCGCGCTGCTGCTGGTGCTGGGGCGGCGCGGGGTGGCCGGGCAGTGGCTGGAGTCGGCGTTCGGGGTGTCGTTGCCGTTCACCACGGCGGGGGTGGTGGTGGCCGAGGCGTTCGTCGCGATGCCGTTCCTGGTGATCAGCGTGGAGGGCGCGTTGCGCGGCGCCGACCAGCGGTTCGAGGAGGCGGCGGCGACGCTGGGGGCGTCGCGGTGGACGGTGTTCAGGCGGGTGACGCTGCCGCTGGTCATGCCGGGGGTGGTGGCGGGGGCGGTGTTGTGCTGGGCGCGGGCGCTCGGCGAGTTCGGGGCGACGATCACGTTCGCGGGCAACTTCCCGGGCCGGACGCAGACGATGCCGCTGGCCGTCTACCTGGCGCTGGAGACGGAGCCGGAGGCGGCGATCGTGCTCAGCCTGGTGCTGCTGGCCGTGTCCGTGATCATCCTGGCGAGCCTGCGTGACAGGTGGGTAAGCGCGTGACGTTGCATGCCCGGCTGGTGGTGAGGCGGCCCGCGTTCGCGCTGGACGTGACGCTGGAGGTGGCCGCCGGGGAGGTGGTGGCGCTGCTGGGCCCCAACGGCGCGGGCAAGACGACCGCGTTGCGGGCGCTGGCGGGGCTGACGGGCCTGTCCGGCGGGCACGTGACGCTGGACGGCCTGCCGCTGCACGAGCTGCCGGCCGAGCGCCGCCCGATCGGCATGGTGTTCCAGGACTACCTGCTGTTCCCGCATCTGTCGGCGCTGGACAACGTCGCGTTCGGGCCGCGCTGCCAGGGCCGGTCGAAGACGGCGGCGCGCCGGGTGGCCGCCGAGCTGCTGGAACGGGTCGGCCTGGCCGCGCAGGCGTCGGTCCGCCCGGCGGGGCTGTCGGGCGGGCAGGCGCAGCGGGTGGCGCTGGCGCGGGCGCTGGCGGTGCGGCCTCGGCTGCTCCTGCTGGACGAGCCCCTGGCGGCGCTCGACGCGCACACCCGCCTGGAGGTCCGCTCGCAGCTGCGCCGTCATCTGGCGGGGTTCGACGGAGCGACGGTCCTGGTGACGCACGATCCGCTGGACGCGATGGTGCTGGCCGACCGGCTGGTGGTGATCGAGGACGGCGCGGTCGTCCAGGAGGGCTCGCCCGCCGACGTGGCCCGCCGCCCGCGCACGGCGTACGTCGCGCGGCTGGTGGGGCTGAACCTGTATCAGGGCCTGGCGGAGGGGCACCGGGTCAAGGTCGGCGAGCTGCTGCTGACGGCGGCGGAGCGGGTGGACGGGCCGGCGTTCGTGGCGTTCTCCCCGGGGGCGCTGGCCCTCTACCGCTCCCGGCCCGACGGCAGCCCGCGCAACCTGTGGCAGGCCACGATCGACGGGATCGAACGGCACGGCGACAACGTCCGCGTCCATCTGGAGGGGCCGATCGCCGCGTTCGCCGACGTCACCCCGGCCGCCGTGGCCGACCTGGACCTGAGCCCGGGCCGGCTGGTGTGGGCGGGGATCAAGGCAGCGGAGACGCACGCTTATCCGGCCTGAGGGGCGAGACCAACGGGCAGGTACGGTCCTGGCCACCGCCGGCGGCATGCAGCGGGCGCAACCGGCGTGGCCGACGCGACCGGGGCGGGAGCAAGCGAGGGCTGGGGGTCGGGGGCGAGAGCCCGCTAGATCTACCTGCGCCTGCCGGATCGGGTGCGGGGCTTCACGCCGGGGGGCCCGTACGTGGGGAGGTCTCCGGTATGACCGTCACCAGAGAAGAGACCAAGGTCCGCGGGCACGAGCTGACCGAGAAGATCAAGCAGGTGATCCACGAGGGGAACGTGCGCCGGATCATCCTCAAGGACTCCCACGGCAACACCGTGCTGGAGGTGCCCGTCACCGTCGGGGTGGCGGCGCTGATCGTCGCCCCGGTGATCACGGCGGTCGGCGCGCTGGCCGCGATGGCCGCCGAGTGGAACATCCAGATCGAGCGCACCGACGACGAGACCCGGCAAGCCCAGGAGGCCCAGGAGGCGGCGCCGGTGACGCCGCCGCACGAGCACATCGGCTAGGGCGAGCGCACGACGGCGAGGGGGCAGGGCGCGTGCTGGAGCAGCGCCTGGCTGACCGAGCCGAGCACCATCCCGGCGAGGGTGCCGCGCCCGCGTGAGCCCGCGACCAGCAGTTCGGCGCCGGTCGCGGCCTGCCGCAGGGCTTCCACGGGGTGCGCGTGGACGGTCTCCTCGATCACGGGCACGCCGGGGTGGCGTTCGCGCGGCCCGGCGAGCAGGTCGGCGAGCACGGTCCGTTCGGCGTCGTCGAAGGGGCCGGGCCAGTTCCAGGCGTGGACGGCGCGCACCCGGCAGCCGCGCAGCCGCGCCTCGGCGAAGGCGAAGTCCAGCACCCGGGCCGAGGTTTCGGAGCCGTCGACGCCGGCCACGATCTCCTGGCGGGGCGAGGAGGGCACCTCGCGGACCAGGACGACGTCGCAGGGGGCGCGTCCGGCGACGCCGTGGGCGACGGAGCCGACGAGCATGCCGCGTACGCCGCCGATGCCGTGGCTGCCGATGACGAGCAGTTCGGCGTCGCGCCCGGCGGCGATGAGCGCCTCGCGCGGGTCGCCGGCCAGCAGCGTCGTCTCGACGTCGGCCTCGGGCCGGTCGCGGCCGGCCCGTTCCCGGGCGGCCTGCAGCACGGACCGGCCGCCTTCGCGCATCCACGCGGCCACGTCGGCCAGCCTGCCGTCGCCGGTCTCGACGGCCCAGCGGGTCATGGCGTGCGCGATGAGCAGCGGCACGTGGCGCAGCTCCGCCTCGGCGGCCGCCCACGCGGCGGCTTCCAGCCCCGCCCTGGACCCGTCAACCCCCACCACGATCATGCCCTCCCTCTTTCCAGAGGGGCGATCGGCTAACTGCGCCGACCGTAATGCCGGGATATGTACGGGCCGCCGTAAGGTTCCTAGCCGTCGAGCAGTGACCGGTAGACCTCGCCCAGGCAGCCGGGCCACAGGGTGAGGTTGACCAGCGCGTCGTCGGCGTGGGTGAGCTGGTCGAGGCCGCCGACCGTGACGAGGGCGCGCAGCGCGGGGTCGGTGATCGCGGCGACGGTGGCGGCGTGGAAGCCGGCGCTGTTGAGCACCCGGTACGGGCGGACCGCGTCGTTGATCCCGACCCGGAAGTCGCCGAGCACGGGCTCGACCGGCGCGCTGAGGCCGAGGTCGTTGTGCCGGCGGCCGAGCTCGGCCAGCGCCTCGGGCAGCCGGCCGGCGTCGAGCAGCGGCCCGATCGTGGCGGCGGCCTCCAGCTCGGCGAACGCGGTGCCGAACCACTTGGCGTAGGGCCGGTAGCGGCGCTCCTGGAGGAAGCACATCTCCATGACGAGCTCGCTCAGCCGGGCGGCCAGCAGGCGTCCGCCGCGGGGGTCGCCCGCCTCGGCGGTGCGGCCGATCAGCGGCTCGGTGTTGTGGATCAGGTGCCACTGGGAGGCGACCAGCCAGCGCCACACGTCGCCCGGATACCAGGCGAGCAGGTCGCGGACCCGGGTGAGCTCGCCGGCGTCGTCGCGGAACACCTCGCCCCGGGTGACGTGCAGCAGCCGCTGCTGGGGCAGCGCGAGCCAGGCGGCGTGGTCGAGGCCGTCGCGCGGGTCGAGGCCGAGCCGGTCGCGGATCCACGCGTCGAAGGTGGTGATCTCGACGTGGTGGGTGACGGCGCCGGCGGCCAGGGAGAACCAGGCCGTCGGACGTCCCTCGTGCTCGGCGGGCAGCCCGCCGGCGACGGCGCGGCGTACGGGCTCGACGTCGGCGGCGGCGACGAACACCTGGGCGCGCGGCCCCCATTCGTGGTCGGTGGAGCGTTCGCTGTCGTAGCCGAGCACTTCGGAGCCCTCGCCGAGCAGGCAGGCGGTGTGCTGCACCGGCACGAGCGGCGCGAGGACGTCACGGTAGAAGGAGCGGGCCAGCGCGAGGCCGGGGCGGAAGTCCGTCATCGCCCGGCACCTTACCGCGTGGGCCGGTGCGGCGTGGGTAGCGTCCCTGGGGGGAAGGGGGAACGACATGACGGGGACGGGCGATCTCGGCCGCCGCATCGCGTACCACCGCGAGCGGCTCGGGCTGTCGCGCGAGCAGGTGGCGGGGCGGGCGGCCATGTCGCCGGGCTACCTGCAGTATCTGGAGGAGAATCCCGGCAATCCGAGCGCCGACGCCCTGTCGCGGCTGGCGACGGCCCTCGGCACCACGTCCGAGGACCTGCTGGGCGGGACCGCCGACCGGCCGCCCGGCGGCGGGCCGGCGGCGGAGTCGCCGCACGTGGAGGTGCTGGACCGGGAGGAGTGCCTGCGCCTGATCGAGCCGGGCGGCATCGGCCGGGTGGCGTTCGACGGCTCGCACGGGCCGACGGTGCTGCCGGTCAACTACCGCCTGCACGACGGCGCGATCCTGTTCCGGACGGCGTACGGCGGGCCGATGGACCGGGATCTGCGCACCGGAGTGCAGGGCGTGGAGATCGTGGTCGGCTTCGAGGTCGACCGGATCGACGAGGCGCAGCGGGAGGGCTGGAGCGTGCTGGTGCAGGGCCCGTTCCACCACGTGGCGCCGGACGAGGCGGCCGGGCTGTCGGCCTCGGACGTCACCCCGTGGGTGGGCGGCGACCGGACGCTCTACATCCGCATCGTGCCGCACCAGATCACCGGGCGGCGGATCCACGGTCTGTGACGAGGCGGGGCCGGGCGAAGTCGCGGTTGTCGACGACGGCGTCCATGCGCGGCACCGGGTCGGCCTCGGCCAGGTAGAGGCGGGCGGCGACGAGGTAGCGGTCGCGGTGGACGGCCTCGGCGCCGGAGCCGGCCCAGTTCGCGTCGCGGGCGGCGCCGCGCCGGATCGACAGGTCGGCGTCCACGTCGACCCAGATGCGGTAGTCCCACCAGTCGTCGATCTCGGGGCGGAAGGCGAACACGCCGTCGACGACGAGGACGCTGTCCGGGGTGAGCGGGGCCGTGGTGGCGGAGTGGTCCACCTGGGTGAGAGGGTCGATGGAGCACAGCGCGCAGGAGGCGGCCTCGGGGTCGCGGCACGGGCCGAGCAGGAGCCGCTTGAGCGCGTCGTAGTCGTAGGCGTTGCGGTAGTAGCCCTCCCCCGACTCGCGGTCGTACAGGTGGCGGTCCTTCCACGGCTTCTTGAAGTCGTCGAGCGTGGCGCGCAGGGCGGGCCGGCCGGTGGCGGCGATCGCCTCGGCGAGCTCGTGGCCGAGGCTGGTCTTGCCGGCGGCGGTGAGGCCGTCGATGCCGACCAGGAGGCGCCCGCCGCCCCGCGCCAGGACGCGGGCGGCCAGGTCGCGGACGAGCGCGTCACGTTCGGGCGAGGCCGGGGCGGGCAGCGGCTGCTGCCAGGTCGAGACCGAGTGGTGTACGGACGTCATGACCGGCACCTTATCGGCGGCCGGTGGGCTCCCAGCCGGGCGCCCCGGTGCGCGGGCCGCGGCTGCGGTAGACGATGTAGGGCCGGGTCAGGTAGCCGATCGGCGCGGTCAGCATGTGCACCAGCCGGGTGAAGGGCCAGATGGTGAAGAGCACGAGTGCGCTGAAGGCGTGCGCCTGGAACAGCAGCGGCGCCCCGGCCATGAGCTCGCCCCGCGGCCGCAGGTAGAAGATCGACCGGAACCAGGGCGAGACGGTCGCCCGGTAGTCGTAGCCGCCGTCGAGCACGTTCGCGGCGACGGTCGCGGCCAGACCCAGCACGATGACGAGGGTCAGGACGGCGTACATGAGCTTGTCGTTGCGGGTGGTGGCGGTGAAGACGGGGCCGACGGTGCGGCGGCGGTACAGCAGGATGGCCAGGCCCGCCAGCGTGCACGCCCCGGCGATGGTGCCGAGGACGACGGCGGTCACGTGGTAGGCGTGCTCGCTGATGCCGGCCGCCTCGGTCCACGACTTGGGGATGACGAGGCCGCCGACGTGGCCGAGGATGACGACGAGGATGCCGAAGTGGAACAGCGGGCTGCCGACGCGCAGCAGCCGCGACTCGTACAGCTGGGACGAGCGGGTGGTCCAGCCGAACTTGTCGTAGCGGTAGCGCCACACGTGCCCGAGCACGAAGACGGTCAGGGCGACGTACGGGCAGATCACCCACAGCAGCAGGTCGAGCGGGTTCATCCGTTTCCTCCGGAGAAGAAGCCGACTTCCTCGGCGGGCGGGCCCTGCTCGGCCAGCCGCAGCGCGGCGGCGCGGTCGCGGGCGGTGGCCGGCGGCAGCGTGGCGCGCACGGCGGCGACCACGTCGGCGTACGGCGAGCCCGCCTCGCGCAGCGCCTCCAGCAGCAGGTCGAGGCCGGCCAGGTGCTCGCGCATCAGCCGGACGGCCTGGGCGGTGGCGCCGCGTGCCGACAGCTCGCAGACGACCGCCAGGTGGTCGGGCAGCTCCTCGGGCCCGGGCTCGAACCCGGCCTCGCGGAAGGCCTGCTTGAAGCGGAGCAGCGCCAGGCCGCGCCGGCGGGTGTCGCCGTAGGCGTAGTAGGTCAGGTAGGGCGAGCAGCGCCGTTTCAGGTCGAACGTGGCCACGTAGTGCTCGGCGAGCTCGCCGAGCGGGGTGGCGGCGGCGTGGTCGAGGAAGGCGGCCAGCCGCCGGGCGGGCTCGCCGCGCGGCAGGGCGCGCACGGTGTCGGCGAGCAGCGGCAGCGCCTCGGCCAGCCGCTCGTCGGGGTAGCCGAGCAGGACGGACGCGGCCAGGTGCACGGTTCGGTCGCTCACGGCTTGTCCTCCCGGCGCGGGAACAGCCCTTCGGGGGTGCCCTTGCCGTCCCAGTTGAGCAGGTTGACGCGGCCGTGCAGCTCGTCGGCGCGGTCGAGGGCGTCGCCCGCCTGGCGCTGGCGCAGCGCGTGGAAGTTCTCCACGGCGACGGGGGCGGGCGCGCCGGACGCCTCGCCGAACGGGCCGTTCATGCCGGGGCCGCCCTCGTAGTCGAGGCTGCAGCCGAGCTCCTCCAGCTGGGCGCCCTGCTCGGCGTGGGCGGCGGGGATCACGTACCGCTCGTCGTAGGGGGCCAGGGCCAGCAGCCGGTGCATCCGCTCGACCTGCTCGCCCGTCATGCCGACGGCCGTGGCGATGGACTCGTCGGGCTCCTGGCCGAGATTGAGGCGGCGCATGTAGGAGCGCATGGCGGCCAGGCGGCGCAGCACGGCGCGGACCGGCTCGGGGTCGCCCGCGCTGAACAGCTCGGCCAGGTAGCCGATCGGGATGCGCAGCGCGTCGATGGCGCCGAACAGGTTGCCGGCGTCCTCGCCGTCGTGCCCGGTGCCCGACAGCGCGTCCACGACGGGTGACAGCGGCGGGATGTACCAGACCATCGGCATCGTCCGGTATTCGGGATGCAGCGGCAGCGCCACCCCGTACTCGAAGATCAGCTGGTGGACGGGCGAGCGGCGGGCGGCCTCCAGCCAGTCGTCCGGGATGCCGTTGGCGCGCGCCCCGGCGATCACCTCCGGGTCGGCCGGGTCGAGCAGCACGCCCTTCTGCGCCTCGAACAGGTCCCGCTCGTCGGCCACGCACGCGGCCTCCTCCACCCGGTCGGCGTCGTACAGGATCAGGCCGATGTAGCGCAGCCGCCCCACGCACGTCTCCGAGCACACGGTCGGGATGCCGACCTCGACCCTCGGATAGCAGAACGTGCACTTCTCCGCCTTGCCGGTGCGGTGGTTGAAGTACACCTTCTTGTACGGGCAGCCCGTCACGCACATGCGCCAGCCTCGGCAGCGGTCCTGGTCGACGAGCACGATGCCGTCCTCGGAGCGCTTGTACAGGGCGCCGGACGGGCAGGAGGCCACGCAGGAGGGGTTCAGGCAGTGCTCGCAGATGCGCGGCAGGTAGAACATGAACGCCCGCTCGAAGTCGAGCTTGACCTCGTCCGACACGCGGCGCAGCACCGGGTCGGCGGCGGTCAGGGCGGGGGCGCCGCCGAGGTCGTCGTCCCAGTTCGCGCTCCACGTGATCTTCGTGGGCTCGCCCGTGATGAGCGAGGTGGGCCGGGCGACCGGGGTGTCCTGGGTGGCGGGGGCGGAGAAGAGCCGGTCGTAGTCGTAGGTCCACGGCTCGTAGTAGTCCTGGATGGACGGCATGAGCGGGTTGGCGAAGATCGTCAGGAGCTTCTTCAGCCGGCCGCCGGCGCGGAGCCGGAGCCGGCCGCGCCGGTTGAGCTCCCAGCCGCCCTTCCACCGCTCCTGGTCCTGGTAGGTGCGGGGGTAGCCCTGGCCTGGGCGGGTCTCGACGTTGTTGAACCACACGTACTCGGTGCCGGCCCGGTTCGTCCACGCCTGCTTGCACGTGACCGAGCACGTGTGGCAGCCGATGCACTTGTCCAGGTTCATGACCATGGCGAGCTGGCCCATGACCCTCATCAGTAGTCGACCTCCTGGGAGCGGCGGCGGATGACGGTGATCTCGTCGCGCTGGTTGCCGGTGGGCCCGAGGTAGTTGAACGCGAACGACAGCTGCGCATAGCCGCCGATCAGGTGGGTGGGCTTGACGAGCAGCCGGGTGAGCGAGTTGTGGATGCCGCCGCGCCGCCCGGAGATCTCGCTCTTGGGCACGTCCACGACCCGTTCCTGGGCGTGGTACATGTACACGGTGCCCTGCGGCATGCGGTGCGAGACGACGGCCCGCGCCACGACGACGCCGTTGCGGTTGACGGCCTCGATCCAGTCGTTGTCGGCGATGCCGGCCCTGGCGGCGTCGGCGGGGCTCATCCAGATCGTCGGCCCGCCGCGCGAGAGCGTCAGCATGAGCAGGTTGTCCTGGTATTCGGAGTGGATCGACCATTTGGAGTGCGGCGTCAGGTAGCGCACGACGATGCCGCGCTCGCCCGACTCGCCGAGCCGGGGCTCGCCGAACATCGCGGTCATGTTCAGCGGCGGCCGGTAGACCGGCAGCGTCTCGCCGGCCTCCTGGATCCAGTCGTGGTCGAGGTAGAAGTGCTGGCGGCCGGTGAGGGTGTGCCAGGGCTTGCGGTGCTCGACGTTGAGCGTGAAGGCGGAGTAGCGGCGCCCGCCCGTCTCGCTGCCCGACCACTCCGGCGAGGTGATCACCGGCACCGGCCTGGCCTGCGTGTCGGCGAAGCGGACGCGCCGGTGCTCCTCGGCCAGCCCGTCGAACGACGTGCCGGTGCGCCGGGCCAGCGTGGCGAACCCCTGCGCGGCCAGCCGTCCGTTCGTGGTGCCCGACAGCGCCAGGATCGCCTCGCACAGGTGGGCGTCGGTCGCCAGCGACGGCCTGCCGGACGGCGTGGCGCCGTTGGCCCGCCGCAGCTCCTCCACCTCCTGCGACAGGTCGAACGCGATGCCCTTGGTGGCGGCGCCGAGCTTGTCGGCGAGCGGGCCGAGCGCGCCCATCTTGGCGGCGATCGCCCCGTAGTCCCGCCGTACCTCGACGATCTTGGGGAAGTCCACGCCGGGCGTCGGCACGTCGCCGGAGGCGCGCCAGTCGCGCACCCGGCCGTGCGGGGTGGCCAGCTCGTCGGGCGTGTCGTGCAGCAGCGGCGCCGCCACCAGGTCCGTGCGGGTGCCCAGGTGGCGGGCCGCGAGCTCGCTGAACGTCTCGGCGATCGCGTGGAAGGCGGCGAAGTCCGTACGGGTCTGCCACGGCGGGTCGATGGCCGGGGTGAAGGCGTGCACGAACGGGTGCATGTCGGTGCTCGACAGGTCGTGCTTCTCGTACCAGGTCGCCGAGGGCAGCACCACGTCGGAGAACAGCGTGGTGGACGTCATCCGGAAGTCCAGCGTCAGCAGCAGGTCGAGCTTGCCCTGCGGCGTCTCCTCCCGCCAGGTGACGTCGCGGGGCCGCCGGTCCGGCCCAGCCTCCTCGGCGCGCAGCGAGGAGTCGGCGCCGAGCAGGTGACGCAGGAAGTACTCGTCGCCCTTGGCGGAGGAGCCGAGCACGTTGGCCCGCCACACGGTCAGCACGCGCGGCCAGTTCTCCGGCGCGTCGGGGTCCTCGCAGGCGAAGCCGAGCCGGCCGGTCGCCACCTGCTCGGCGACGTACGCGCCCGGGTCCCGCCCGGCGGCGGCGGCCTCGTCGGCCAGGTCGAGCGGGTTGCGGGCGAACGTCGGGCAGGACGGCATCCAGCCCATCCGCGCCGAGGCGGCGATCAGGTCGGCGGTGGCGCGCCCGGCGAACGCGCCGCCGCCCAGCGGCGAGGACACCACGTCGGCGCTGAACGTGTCGTAGCGCCACTGGCCGGTGTTCAGGTAGAAGTACGCGGTGCCGATCATCTGCCGGGGCGGGCGCGACCAGTCCTGCGCGGAGGCCAGCAGCGCCCAGCCGGTGATCGGGCGGCACTTCTCCTGGCCGACGTAGTGCGCCCACCCGCCGCCGTTGACGCCCTGGCAGCCGGTCAGCGTCGTCAGCGCCAGGAACGAGCGGTACATGGTGTCGGCGTGGAACCAGTGGTTGGCCCCCGCCCCCATGATGATCATGGATCGGCCGCCGGACTCCTCGGCGTTGCGGGCGAACTCGCGCGCGATCCGCGCCGCCTTCCCGGCCGGCACGCCGGTGATCGGCTCCTGCCAGGCCGGCGTGTACGGCTCGGCGGCGTCGTCGTAGCCGGACGGCCAGCGGCCGGGCAGCCCGTCGCGCGCCACTCCGTACTGGGCGAGCAGCAGGTCGTGGACGGTGGTGACGAGGTGGCCGCCGATCCGCCGGGCGGGCACGCCGCGCTCCAGCACGCCGCCGCTGTCGCCGTCGAAGCGCGGCAGGACGACCGTTACCGGTTCGCCGCCCTCGTACAGGGACAGCGCCGGGTCGAGGTCGCCCAGGTCCAGGTTCCAGCGGCCCGCGCCGTGCTCGGAGTAGCGGAAGCCGAGCGAGCCGTTGGGCAGCGCCGGCCCGCCGGTGCGCCCGTCCCACACGGCTGTGGTGAACGCCGCCTCCTTCCCGTCGTGGCCCAGGTCGGCGGCGGTGAGGAACTTGTCCGGCAGGTAGCGGCCCGGCTCGCGCTCGCGCAGGCACACCAGGAACGGCAGATCGGTGAACTGCCGTACGTAACGGTCGAAGGCGGGCGTGACCCGGTCGACGAAGAACTCCTTGAGGATCACGTGCCCCATCGCCATCGCCAGCGCCCCGTCGGTGCCGGGGTTCGGGGCGAGCCACTCGTCGGCGAACTTGGCCGCGTCGCTGTAGTCCGGCGACATCACCACGACCTTCTGGCCCCGGTAGCGCGCCTCGGCCATGTAGTGGGCGTCCGGGGTACGGGTGACGGGCACGTTCGAGCCCCACAGCATCAGGTAGGAGGCGTCCCACCAGTCGGCCGACTCCGGCACGTCGGTCTGGTCGCCGAACACCTGCGGCGAGGCCACCGGCAGGTCGGCGTACCAGTCGTAGAACGACAGCATCGCGCCGCCGATCAGCGAGATGAACCGGGCGCCCACCGCGTGCGAGGCCATCGACATCGCCGGGATCGGGGAGAAGCCCGCCACCCGGTCCGGCCCGTACGTCTTGATCGCGTGCACGTGCGCGGCCGCGACGATCTCGGTGGCCTCCTCCCAGGTGACCCGGACCAGCCCGCCCTTGCCCCGCGCCGACTGATACTTGCGCCGCTTGTCCGGGTCCGTGGTGATCTCGGCCCAGGCGGCGACCGGGTCGCCGAGCCGCTTCTTCGCCTCCCGGTACAGGCTCACCAGGACGCCGCGCGCGTACGGGTAACGCACCCGCGTCGGCGAGTAGGTGTACCAGGAGAACGCGGCGCCGCGCGGGCAGCCGCGCGGCTCGTACTCCGGCCGGTCGCCGCCCACGCTCGGGTAGTCGGTCTGCTGCGCCTCCCAGGTGATCACGCCGTCCTTGACGTACACCTTCCACGAGCACGAGCCGGTGCAGTTCACGCCGTGCGTGGAGCGCACCACCTTGTCGTGGCTCCACCGGTCCCGGTAGAAGGCGTCGCCCTGCCGGCCGCCGATCTGGTGCAGCGTCCGCAGGTCGGCCGAGACCTCGCCGGGGCGCAGGTAGCGGCCCAGCCTCAGCAGCGCGTCGCTGATCGGGCCGTCGATGCCGGCCATAGGGATCACACCTCTCCGTCAGGCACGCGCCCGGGGGCGCAGGACGAACCAGCAGTAGACGAACGCGCCGCACGCCACCGCCGCCAGCAGCATCAGCCCGATCGCGTACGAGCCGGTGGCCTGGTAGATCAGGCCCATCACGATCGGCGGCAGGAAGCCGCCCAGGCCGCCGGCGGCGCCGACGACGCCGGTGGCGCTGCCCACCATCGCGCCGGGCACCGCCCGGCCGAGCACGGCGAACACCGCGCCGTTGCCGAGGCCGAGCGCCGCCGCCATCACCAGGAAGCCCACGGTGGCCAGGGGCATGGCCGGCGCGAACGACACCGCGACCGCGCACACCGCCACCACGGCCAGCGCCCAGCCGAGCACCCGCTCGCCGCCCAGCCGGTCGGCCAGCCAGCCGCCGACGGGCCTGGCCACCGTCGACAGCACGACGAACCCGGCGCTGCGCGCGGCGGCGTCGGCGACCTCCAGGTGGTAGACGCTCCTCAGGTACAGCGGCAGATAGACGCCGAACGCGACGAAGCCGCCGAACGTCAGCGCGTACATCCCGGCCAGCTCCCGCGTGGTGCGCAGCCGGGCGGCGGCCAGGAAGCGGCGGCCGAACGGCTCGGTCGCGGGCTCGGCGCCCGGCGCGTCCCGCCCGAACACCAGCATGACCACGCCGATGACGGCGAGCGCGACCGCGACGGTCCAGAACGGCGCCTGCTGGCCGAAGCGCTGCGCCAGCCACGGCGTGGCGAACCCGGAGATCGCGGTGCCGATGTTGCCCGCGCCGAACACGCCCAGCGCCAGGCCGCGCCGCTCGGGCGGGAACCAGGCGTTGACGAACGGCACCCCGACCGCGAACGTCGCCCCGGTCAGCCCCAGCACGAACCCGCCGGCGAGCAGCGCGGGATAGCTGGCCGCGTACGCCAGGAACACCACCGGGACGATGCCGAGCAGCGTGGTGACGCCGAACACGAGCCTGCCGCCGTAGCGGTCGGTCAGCGCGCCGAGCACGATCCGGCCCAGCGAGCCGACGATGACGGGCACCGCGACCAGCACCGACACCTCGAACGCGGTCAGCCGGAGCTGCTTCTCGTAGACCCCGCCGAGCGGGCTCAGCAGTCCCCACGCCCAGAAGTTGACCGCGAACGCGACCGTCGCGAGCACCAGCATGGCGACGCGGCTCGTCGTGGACGTGCCGGGCATGGACGACCTCCAGGCTCCACAAGGGACTTACCTGGCGTTACTCCCCCGAATTCGTCGCGGTAGACCTGGTGCGGATGAGACGCCTGAGGAGAACGCCCAGGTAGAGCAGCCAGCCGGCCGCCACCACGGCCAGCGTGGCGACCGGCCGCCAGCCGCCCGGCCCGGCGAGCTCCTCCAGCGACCGGCGGCAGATCGCCACCGTGACGGGCACCGTGTAGCAGGCGAAGAAGGCCAGCCCGAGCACCCGCCCGGCCACCAGGAACCACGCGTACACCCGCACGGCGCGCCGCGCCTGGCCGCCCCGCCGCCGCAGGTAGGCCCGCGCGTCGGCCATCAGGTTCTTCTCCCCGGTGGCGTTGGCGACGGCGTAGTAGACGTCGGTGCGCATGAAGAACAGGAACTGCCAGGCGATCTGCGCCAGGCAGATCACCATGACCAGCCGCGCCACCGGCGCGTCCGTCACGGCCAGCACGCACGCGCAGGCGCACGCCAGCAGCCAGTCGACCCGCATCCCCGCCAGGTAGGCCCGGTAGCGGGCCCGGCGGGGCACCGCCCACACGCCGGTGATCCGCGTCTGCACGACCAGGAACTGCATCCGGGTGCCCAGCGACAGCTCCGCCCGCACGCCCAGCGACCGGGCGGCGGCGATGTGGCCCAGCTCGTGCACCAGCACGAGCAGCCACGACCCGGCCGCGAACGCCAGCGTGAACGCGAGGCTGTCGGCCCACACCAGCGTCGCCGGGTCCGGCAGCACCCCTGGCCGGGTGAGCGCGGCGGCGATCGCGCAGCCGGTCAGCAGCAGCAGCGCGGCGTCGGCCGGGCGGGAGAACAGCCACGCCACGTGCCCCGGCCTGATCCGGTCCCACACGTTGGGCGGGCGGCGCGGCGGGCTCAGCAGCCCGGCGCCGTCCAGGCCGCTGACGAACGCCTCCACGTCCACGTCGACGCCCCGATCGGCCAGCACCCGGGCGCGCGCCTCGGCGGCCGTCCTGGTGCCGTCGAGCGCCGCGACCACGGCCGCCGCCACCTCCGGGACGTGCACGAACGTCTCGCCGTTGCCGATCACGTAGTCGTCCGGCCCGTCGGCGACGACGCTGAGGAACGACAGGTCCGTCCTCACCCGCAGACCCCGCACCCGGCGTCGCGCCCGTACGCCCTCGTGGTCGTCTCCAGCGTCAGCAGGTCCAGCCACACCGCCCGGCCGCGCAGCGCGGGCGGGCCGGTGCCGGTCAGGTGGCGGATCACCTCCGAGGCGAGCATCCCGGCCACGATCGCGCACAGCGGCCCGAACGACGGCGCGGCCCGGCCCTCGTTGTCGCTGACGGGCAGCTCGGCGGTGCCGTAACGGGCGGCCAGGGCGCGTTCCTGGCAGGTCAGGCAGCCGGTCTCGCCGGGGACGACGAGCGGCCCGGCCAGCCCGGTGTGCTGGTTGAAGCCGCCGGTCACGAACGGCACGCCCGCCTCGACGCAGGCTTCGTTGACCCAGCGGCGGATGTGCGGCTGCGGGGTGTCGACGGTGTTGACGACCAGGTCGGCGTCCGTGGGCACGTCGCGCGGGCCGGTGATGCGCCGCGTGACCTGGGTGATCTCCACCTCTGGGCTGCGGCGGCGCAGCGCGCGGGCGGCGGCGTCGGTCTTGGCCGCGCCCAGGTCGTCCATGGTGTAGAGGTGCTGGCGGTGCAGGTTGCCGACCTCCACCCGGTCGTCGTCGAGCAGCGTCAGCCTGCCCACGCCCGAGGTCGCCAGGTGCAGGGCGACGCCCGCGCCGATCGCCCCGGCGCCGAGCACCACCACGTGCGCCCGTGCCAGGTCGCCGAGCGCGGCGGCGGCCCGCCCCGCCGGATGGAACATCGCCAGGAACAGCCCGAACCGCCCCAGCCGGTCGTCGGCCGCCAGCGCGCCGAGGTCGGCCTCGGTCACCAGCACCCGCGCCTCCAGCAGCCGGTCGACCGCCGCGTCGATCTCCCGGGGCGCCACCTCGGGAATGAGCGCGTGCAACTCGCCGCGCGCCACCGGCTCGCGCGCGCACAGCCGGATGAGCCGGCGCAGCGGCTCCGGTGCGGGATCCAGGATCTGCCCGGTGGGCGGAAAGTCCCCCAGTCTGACTTTATTATTGACGTCATCAACAAAAAGTGGAAAAGCCGGATTCACCTGAACCCTTGCCAATGCCGCTCCCGGAACGCTGAGGTGCGGGGCCTCCTCCCGCGACGAAGGCCCCGCCGACGGTCAGCAACTGTTGCTGTTGCCCGTCGTCTCCACTTCTTCGACCTTCTTGATCTCGATCGTCATCGGCGATCCCTTCGTCGATCGTGATTGGCCGATGCGATCGTAAGAAAAAAAGGGGCGATTGCGATAGACCCAACGACATTTTTTCCTTGTTTGACAAAAGCCGCTATTCCAGTGAGAGAATCCTCAACCATGAGCGCCGGGGAGAAGGTGCGCTACTGGCGCCATCCAGGGATGGGCGGGCTCGACCTCATGCGCGCCCGCTACGTCGGCCACCGCTTCAGCCGCCACAGCCACGACACCTACGCCATCGGCGCCGTCGAGTCCGGCGCCGAGGCCATCCACCTGCCGGGCGGCCTGGCCCACGCCGGCGTCCACGAGGTCGTGCTCATCGACCCCGGCGTCGTCCACACCGGCCACGCCCACACCCCCGGCGGCTGGACGTACCGCGTCCTCTACCCCACGCCCGCCCAGCTCACCGCGCTCACCGGCCGCGACGCCCCGTCCTTCGCCCGGCCGGTAATCACCGACGCCCGCCTCGCCGCGCTCGTCGTCGCCGCGCACCGCGCCGCCGAGACCGAGGACCCGCTCACCGCCGACACCGCCCTCCACCTGCTGCTGGCCCGCCTCGTCGCCACCCAGGCCCGGCCCCGCGCCGCCGCCCGCACCCTGTCCCGCGCCCTCTCCCGCACCGCCGCCGGGCCCACCGCCGCCGCCCGCGCCCGCGACCTCCTGCACGCCTGCCTCTCCCCGGAGACCCCCGCCGCCGCCCCGGCGGCGTGGAACTTTCACGCCCGCCCGCCCGGCCTGCGGGAGCTCGCCGAGGCCGTCGGGACCACGCCGTTCGCGCTCGTGCGGGCCTTCCGCCGCGCCTACGGCCTGCCGCCGCACGCCTACCTCACCCAGCTCCGCGTACGCCGCGCCCGCGAACTCCTGGCACGCGGCACGCCCCCCGCCGAGGCGGCCCAGGCCGCCGGGTTCTGCGACCAGTCGCACCTGTCACGCCACTTCCGCCGCATCGTCGGCACCACCCCCGGCGCCTACCAGCGAGCGGTGCAAGAACATCCAATCCCCCACACGCCGGGCCTTCCTACCGTGTCCGGATGACGCATCACCCCATCGTGCCCCTCGACCCCACCGGCGACGCCCTCCACGACCTGACCCGCGAGGCGACCGCGTTCCTGACCGATTGGCTCTCCGAACTGCCCGCCTCCCCCGCCAGCGACTACCGCGACACCGCCCGCCTGACCGCCCTGCTGCGCCGCCCGCCCGGCGACGACCCCGGACACCTCGGCGACCTCCTGGACACCTTCCGCCAGGCAGCCGGCCAGGGCGTCAACACCGCCGGCCCCGGCTACCTCGCCTACTTCCCCGCCGGCGGCCTCGTCTCCTCCGTGCTCGCCGAGATGCTCGCCCAGGCCGCCAACCGCTTCACCGGCGTCGCCCAGACCGCGCCCGCGCTCGTCGCCATGGAACACGGCGTCCTCACCTGGCTGGCCGCCCGCTTCGGCCTCCCGCCCGGCTCCGGCGGCCTCGTCACCACCGGCGCCTCACCGGCCAACCTGTCCGCCCTCGTCGCCGCCCGCCACGCCCGGCTCGGCGAGGACGCCCGCGACGGCACCCTGTACGTCACCGAGCACACCCACCTCAGCATCGCCAAGGCCGCCCGCATCGCCGGCCTGCCCGGCCGCGGCGTCCGCGTCGTGCCCTCCACCCCCGACCTGCGCATGGACGTGGCCGCCGCCGCCCGCATGATCGAAGCCGACCGCGCCGCCGGGCTGCGCCCCTTCCTCCTGGCGGGCACCGCCGGCACCACCAGCACCGGCACCGTCGACCCGCTCCCCGAACTGGCCCGCCTCGCCCGCGCCCACGACCTGTGGTTCCACGTCGACGCCGCCTACGGAGGCGGCTTCCAGCTCACCCGCCGCGGCCGCGCCACGCTCACCGGGATCGGCGAGGCCGACTCCATCGCCTTCGACCCGCACAAGAGCCTGTTCCTGCCGTACGGGACGGGCGTGCTCCTCGTCCGCGACCCCGCCCTGCTGCACGCCGCCCACGCCGCCGACGGCCAGTACCTCCAGGACATCGGCCAGATCGGCGACCTGCCCGACTTCGGCCACCTCGGCGTCGAACTGACCCGCGAGTTCCGCGGCCTGCGCCTGTGGCTGCCGCTGCACCTGCACGGGGTGCGGGCCTTCGAGGAAGCCCTGGACGAGAAACTCGACCAGGCCACCCTCGTCCACCGCGAACTCGCCGCCGACCCGCGCCTCGACGTCCCCTGGGAACCGGACCTCACCGTCGTCGTCTTCCGGCCGCGCGGCGGCGACGAGGCGGGCCGCGAACTGCTCGCCAGGATCAACGCCACCCGCCGCGTCTACCTGTCGAGCACCACCCTGGGCGGGCGCTTCTACCTGCGGCTGTGCGTCCTCAGCGTCCGCACCCGGCCGTCCCACGTCCGCCTGGCCCTCGACACCATCCGCACCACCCTCGACCACCTCACCCCCACCCCCTGACCCCACCGCCAGGGCCCCCGAGACCCGGAGACCCAGCGGCCACTCCACCCGCACGCCCACGGACGCCCACCCGCAGGTGAACCCCGGTTCGGAGGGACGCCCTGTCCGGGTGAGCGCCACATCCGGGTGAGCGCCACGTCCGGGCGGACGCCCCTCGGGGGACGTCGCGCGTGGGGAAACTCCGGGCTCGGGGATGCTCGGTCCGGGCAGGCAGCTTCCGGGCGGGCGCCCTCTCCAGAGGGCGCCCCCGTTCAGGGGACCTCAGGGGAGCCCGGGCCTCCCTCCAGGCCAGCGGGAGGGGCGGGCTCCCGCAAGGTTCAGTCGGGGGCGGGGCGGCGTTCCAGCAGGTGCTTGCGCCGGAGAAGGGCGGCGCGGCGGGTGTGGGCGCGTACGGCGAGGAGGAGGGCGGCGGCGAGGAAGGCGCCGCCCACGGCCAGGGCGGGCAGCGGCGGGGTGGTGAAGGCGGCGACCAGGGCGGTCGTGGCGGCGGAGGCGACGACGGCGAGCCAGGCGGCGATGACCCGGTCAGTGGCGAAGAGCGGGACCCGCCGGGTGACCAGCCACCCCCCGTAGGCCGCCCAGGCCAGGCAGAACGCCTGGAACAGGGCGAAGGCCAGGTGGGTGCGGCCCGGCAGCGCCTCCTCGCTCGACCACAGCGCCCCCACGAACGCCGCCCCCGCCAGCCCCGCCACCAGCGCCACCACGGCGCGGACGCGGCTCCACGGCGACAGCGGCCCGGCCAGCCGGTCGATCATCTCCTGCGCCGTCGGGCGCGGCTCGTCATCCATGACTCTCCCTCAGTCGTCGCGCCAGCAGGCGGCGGGCCCGGTTCAGCCGGGACTTGACGGTGCCGGGCGGAATCCCGCACACCTGCGCGCATTCCTCCACGGTCAGCTCCTCCAGGTAGAACAGGACGAGCACCTCCCGTTCGGCCACGGGCAGCGCGGCCAGCCCGGCGACGAGCGAGGCGCGGTCCACCATCGCCTCGACGGGGTCGCCGGCGGCGGGTTCGGCGGCGGCGGGCTCCTCGGCGCGCCCGTACTCCTCGCGCAGCCGGTCGGCGACGGCCCGCCGGGCGACGGTGAACAGCCACGGCGTGAACCGTCCGGGTTCGCGCAGCCGGGGCAGCCCGCGCACCACCGCGAGCCAGATCTCCTGGGTCACGTCGTCGGCCCGCCCGGCGTCCAGCATGCGCCGCGTGTACGTCCACACGCGCGGATGCCAGCGGCGTACCAGTTCGGCCAGCGCCGCGCGCTCGCCGAGCTGGGCGCGCACCACCAGCAGCTCGTCCGTCATGTCGCCCCTCTCGTCAACCGGCTCAGTCGGCCCGGACGACCCCCCGGTTCACGATTCCCACATATGGGATATCGTCTCGCATATGGGAGACCTGGCGGAGAGACTCGCCGAGCGGCTGGCCGAGCTGCGGGCCGAGCGCGGCTGGTCGCTGGAGGAGCTGGCCGCCCGCGCCGGGATCAGCCGCTCGACCCTGTCCCGCCTCGAACGCGCGGAGATCAGCCCGACGGCCACCCTGCTCGGCAAGCTCTGCGCGGTCTACGGCCGGACGATGTCCCGCCTGCTCGCCGAGGTGGAGGCGGAGCCGCCCCAGCTCGTACGGGCCGCCGCGCAGCCGGTGTGGCGCGACGAGGCGTCCGGGTTCACCCGCAGGTCGGTGTCGCCGCCGCATCCCGGCCTGCGCGGCGAGGTCGTCGAAGGCGCCCTGCGCCCCGGCGCCGACCTGGCCTACGACGCCCCGCCCGTGCCCGGCCTGGAGCAGCACATCTGGGTCCTGGAAGGGGTCGTGGAGATCACCGCCGGCGGGCGGACGCACCGGCTGGAGGCGGGCGACTGCCTGCGCTTCCGCCTCTGGGGCCGCTCCCGCTTCCACTGCCCCGGCCCCGCCCCCGTCCGCTACGCCCTGCTCGTCGTCCTGCCGTGAAGGAGCCGCCGTGCCCGCCATCGAACGCCTGACCCCCGCCACGTACGCCGGCGCGGTCAAGGAGCTGGCCGAAGTGCTGGCCGACGCGGTCGACGACGGGGCCTCGCTCGGGTTCGTCGCGCCGTTCGACCGGCAGGCGGCGGCCCGGTGGTGGCACGAGCAGGAGGCCGCGGTCGCCGCGGGCGCCCTGCTCGTGTGGACGGCCCGTGACGACGCCGGCGGCATCGTCGCCACCGCCGGGCTGTCCCTGCCGGGCAAGGCCAACGCCCGGCACCGCGCCGAGGTCGTCAAGCTCCTCGTGCACCGCGACGCCCGGGGCCGGGGCCTGGCCCGCGCCCTGCTGGCCGCTCTCGAACAGGCCGCCCACGCCGCCGGGATCACGCTCCTGCTCCTCGACACGCGCAGCGGCAGCGCCGCCGAGAGCCTCTACCTGTCGGAGGGCTGGACCCGTTACGGCGTGGTCCCCGGCTACGCCGCCGACCCGGACGGCTCCCTCCAGGACTGCGGCTTCTTCTACAAGCGCCTCACATGAGGTAGCGCAGCCACAGGTACGGTGCGACCAGCGCGACCGTCACCGGTGTGACGATCAGCCCGTACTTGGTGAACTGCCAGAAGCTGATCGGCGAGCCGTTGCGCGCGGCGATGCCGAGCACGACGACGTTGGCCGCCGCCCCCACGGCGGTGGCGTTGCCGCCCAGGTCGGCGCCGAAGGCCAGCGCCCACCACAGCACCTGGCCGGGCCCGTCGCCACCGGTGGCCTCGACCAGCCGCTCGACGATCGGCGCCATCGTCGCCACGTACGGGATGTTGTCCACGATGGCCGAGAGCACGGCCGAGCCGCCGAGCAGCCCCATCGTGGCCGCGGCCACCTCCCCGCCGGTCGCCGCGACCGCAGCCTCCGAGAGCTGCCCGATCACCCCGGTCTCGACCAGGGCCCCCACCATGACGAACAGCCCGGCGAAAAACACGAGCGTGGGCCATTCCACCTCGGCGATGGCCTGCTCAGTGGTGATCTTGGTGGCGGCGACGAGGATTCCCGCGCCCAGCAGGGCCACCACCGACGGCTCGTAGTGCAGCACCGGATGCAGGACGAAGGCGGCGACCACGATCGCGAGCACGGTGAGCGACTGCCAGAGCAGCCGCCGGTCGCCGATCGCCTCGTTCTCGTCCAGCGCCATCACCGCCGCCGCCCGCTCCGGATCATGACGGAACGTCCGCCCGAACATCAGCCAGCACAGGCCGACGAACACCACCATCAACACGACCACCATCGGCGCCATGTGGACCAGGAAGTCGTTGAAACTCAACCCGCCCCGGCTGGCGATGATGATGTTCGGCGGATCACCCACCAACGTCGCCGCACCACCGATGTTGGACGCCATCGCCTCCGCGATCAAAAACGGCACCGCAGAAACCGCCAGCCGCTCACACACCAAGAACGTCACCGGCGCGATCAGCAACACCGTCGTCACATTGTCCAGCAACGCCGACGCCAGCGCCGTGATCAACACCAGCAACACCATCAACCGAAACGGCCGCCCCCGCGCCCGCTTGGCCGCCCAGATCGCCAGATACTCGAAAACCCCCGTCTCCTTCAGCACCCCCACAATGATCATCATGCCCAGCAGCAGAAAAATCACATTCCAGTCGATCCCGGAATGCTCCGAAAAGAACGCCGCCTCCGCACCCGTGGCATGGATCAACAACATGACCCCCGCCCCACCCAGCGCCGCCGCCACCCGATGCACCTTCTCCGACGCGATCAACGCGTACGCGACAAGGAACACCACCACACTCACCCACGCCAGCACGCCCACCCAGCGCACACCCTTCGTCCCAGCGTCAACGACGTGCTCGAACGTACCAAAGCGCCACCGGGGCGCCCTCGAGGGCGTGCGTAACTGTACCGGCTGACCGGTATAGTTACGTGCGTGCCACGACCCAGCTCACGCGAACGGCTGCTCGACGCGGCGGCCGACGTGCTCCTCGCCCAGGGGGCCGAGTCCCTCACCCTCGAAGCGGTCGCCCAGCGCGCCGGCGTCTCCAAGGGCGGCCTCTTCTACCACTTCCCCACCAAGCAGGCCCTCGTCGCCGGCCTGGTCGGACGCCTCACCGACGCCTTCGACCAGGCCCTGGCCGACGCCGGTGACCACCCCCGCGACATCCTGCGCGCCTACGTCGACGCGACCATCCCGGCCCGCCACACCACCGGCCCCGCCGCCGCCCCGGCCGACCGCGTCACTGCCGCGCTGCTCGCCGCCGTGCTCGTCGACCCCGCCGGCCTCGCCCCGCTGCGCGAGCGCTACGCCGCCTGGCAGGCCCGCCTCACCGGCGACGGCATCGACCCCGCCGCCGCCACCGCCGTGCGCCTGGCCGTCGACGGCTGGTGGGCCGCCCGCCTCTTCGGCCTCTCCGAACCCGGCCCCGGCCTGCACGAGCGCACCCGGGCCCACCTCATGGAGCTGATCGACCGTGCCTGCGACTGACCTGCCCCGCATCCGCGTGACGAAGATCCTCATGCTCGTCACCGACGTCGGGTTCGTCGTCTACTTTCTCGTCACCGGCCTCGGGCTCATCCCGCCGGAGTGGGCGTTCGCCGACTACGCCAACCCGATCATGGCCGCCTGGAACTGGTCCTTCCTCTGGATCGACCTGCTCGCCAGCGCCACCGGCCTGACGAGCCTGTGGCTGCTGCGCCGCCGCGACCCCGGCGGGCCGCCGCTCATGCTGGTCTCGCTCGTGCTGACGATGGCCTCGGGGCTGATGGCCATCGCGTTCTGGACGCTGCGCGGCGACTTCTCGCCCGCCTGGTGGGCGCCCAACCTCTACCTGCTGCTGTTCCCGGTCCCGGCCGTCGTGGCGCTCGTCCGGGCCGGGCGCCTTTACAATGTAGATCCCGTACGGGACGGCCGCCCCTGCGAGGTTCACGGTCCGGCGGCAAGTACGATCAACGAGTGACCGAAATAACCGAGACCATGCCCGGTTGGCTCGCTCCCGAGGAGCTGGAGTCGGTCCGAGGGCGCATGCCGATCCTCTACGTCGACGCGGTGCCGGTGCGGGTCGACGAGACCGGCTCCGTGACCCGCGTCGGCCTCCTGCTGCGCATCGCGCCCGACGGGACGGTGAGCCGGGCCCTGGTCTCCGGCCGCGTCCTGTATCACGAGCGGATCCGCGACGCGCTGCTGCGCCACCTGGAGAAGGACCTGGGCCCGGTGGCGCTGCCGAGCCTGCCCGTCTCGCCGCAGCCGTTCACCGTGGCCGAATACTTCCCGACGCCGGGCGTCACGCCCTACCACGACCCGCGCCAGCACGCCGTCTCGATGGCCTACATCGTGCCGGTGCGCGGCGACTGCCGGCCCCGGCAGGACGCGCTGGACCTGGTGTGGTTCACGCCGGAGGAGGCCGCCTCGCCGATGGTGCAGCAGGAGATGACGGGCGGCCAGGGCACCCTGCTCAAGCAGGCGCTCGCCTACGTGGGCCGCCTGTCCTGACGGCCCGGGCGCTCACCGGTCAGGCCGGCTTCCACGACGGGTCGCGGCCGGTGAGCCCGAGGACGCGGTCGAGCGGCGGGGCGTCGGCCGGCACCGGCACCTCCGGGCCGTAGACGCCCATGGCGCGGCCCTGCTCGGCGGTGGCCGCCACCTGTGCGGCCAGGCGTTCGAGCAGGTCGTCGTCCCACCGCGGGTGCTGATCGGTGGCGCGGGCCAGATCCCAGCCGTGCACGACGAGCTCGCCCGCGACCATGCCGCCGACCATCGCGGCGGGCAACTCCGTCGCGCCGCCCATGTACGTCGTCCCCTCCCAGGCGGCCGGCTCGCTCCAGGCCGCCACCAGCCGCGTGGTCTGCGCCTGGAGCTCGGCCGACCAGTCCCCTCCGGTCAGGTCCACGTCGTCCTCCGACGCGGCGGGCGGCGGGACGCTCTCCTTGCGCGCCGCCCCCTCCAGCGACGGCCCCCAGAACAGCAGGTGGTTGATCAGCTTGCGGACGTCGTACTCGGCGCACGGCGTCGGCGCGCCGAGATCGCCAGGCTCGACCCGGCGGACGATCTCCGGCACGCCGGCGGCCGCCTGGGCGATGAAATGCAGGTCAGACATGGGGTACACCCAACCATGACACCGCCCCGCCGTATTGAACAAACACGACATAAGCTCGTCGGCATGGCCAGGGACGCACGCGAGCTCGACGGCGCCTGGGCGCGGCACCAGCGCCACGCCTTCCCCTCCCCCTCGCCCGACCTGGCCCCGTACGTCGAGCGCTACTGGGTCGCCACCTGGGACTACGCCGAGCCGTACCGGCAGCTGATCGTGCCGTACCCGAGCGTGCACCTGACGTTCCAGGACGGGGCCGCCACGCTCCAGGGGCCGGTGAGCGGGCACCAGGTGCGGGTGCTGGAGGGCCGGGGCGGGGTGTTCGGGGTGGCGTTCCGGCCTGGAGCGTTCCGGCCGTTCCTGGGCGCGCCGGTGTCCACGATCGCCGACCGGCGCTTCGACGCCGCCGAGGTGTTCCCGGGCCCGCTGCCGGACCCGGTCGACGTGGAGCCGGTCGAGGAGTTCCTGCGGGCGCACCTGCCCGAGCCGGACCCGAGGGCGGCCCGGGCGGCGGAGGTCGTCGCGCTGATCGCCGCCACGCCCGCGATCACCCGTGTGGACGCGCTGGCGCGGGAGACCGGGCTGAGCGTGCGCGAGCTGCAGCGGCTGTTCGCCGAGCACGTCGGCCTCGGGCCCAAGCGCGTCATCCGCCGCTACCGCCTGCGCGAGGCGACCGGCCGCATGGCGGCGGGCACGCCGCCCGACTGGTCCGCGCTGGCCGCCGACCTGGGCTACGCCGACCAGGCGCACTTCACGCGGGACTTCCGCAAGCTGTTCGGCGAGACCCCGGCCTGGTACGCCCGGCGGTTCTAGCGTGGCGCGGCAGGCTCGATTGCGGCGCCGGGTCACCGATGCGCTACGGTGCGGGCGATGACCACGACCGAGCCGCGCCGCGACGGCCGCGGGCGCCCCCGCGACCCGGGGGCCGACGCCGCCATCCTGCGCGCCGCCGTCGACCTGCTGGCCGAGCGCGGCGCCGACCAGACCAGCATCGAGGCGATCGCCCGCCGGGCCGGTGTGACGAAGGTGACGGTCTACCGCAGATGGCGCAGCAAGGAGGAGTTGCTCGCCCAGGCCATCGAGACGGCCCGCGCCGACCTGCCCCACGTGGCCGACACCGAGGGCAGCCTGCCCGAGGTGATCGAGCGGCTGCTCCCCCGCTGGGGCGAGATGCTGGCCGAGCCGAGGTTCCGGGCCCTGTCGGCGCGGCTGCTGGCGGCCGGGGCCGGCCATCCCGCGCTGCTGGAGGCGTACCGGAAGCATCACGTGCTGCCGCGCCGCGAGCGCGCCAGGGAGATCATGGTGCGGGCCCAGCGCGACGGCCACCTCAGCCCGGCGGCCGACCCCGACGTGCTCGCCGACATGATGGAGGGCGCGGTGATCTGCAAGCTGCTGCTCTCCCCCGGCCCGCTCGACCCGGACGAGATCACCGCCTACCTGCGCGCCCTGATCACGCAGGCCGGGTTCTCACTTCCGGGCGGTCCAGTGGGCGGGGCGGGAGAGCCCGGCGGGGAGCCGGGTGGCGGCGTCGCCGGCGGCGGCGTTGAGCTGTGACTGCGTGACGAAGAGCGCGCCGGTCAGGTCGGCCCCGCTGAGGTCGGCGCCCCGCAGGTCGGCGCCGATGAGGTCGGCCGAGCGCAGGTCGGCGCCCTTGAGCGCGGCCCCGATCAGGTAGGCGCCGCGCAGGTTGGCCCCGCGCAGGTCGGCGCCCTTCAGGTTGGCGCCGATCAGGTCGGCTCCCCGGTGCTCCTTGCGCCGCCCGGCGCCCTTCCTGGCGAGCTCGCTGGCGCGCAGCAGCAGCACGCTGACCTCGGCCCGCCGGGCGGCCACGTCGAGGTCGAGGAGCTCGGCGGGGCCGAGCCGGGTGAGGCGCTCGATCGCGCCGAGCGCGCGGCGCAGGTCGTCGCGGACGGGCCGGGCGGCGGGCAGCGCGATCGCCTCGGTGAGGTAGGCGAGCAGCTCGTGGAGCTGCCGCATGACCGGGAACACCGCGAACATCTCCCGCGCGCTGCCGGGCTCGCGCCGCCAGTCGCGCCCGCCGTAGGTGACCTGGGAGACCTGCTGACCGGCGCCGAAGCAGTCGTAGACCACGCAGCCCGGGTAGCCCGACTCGCGCAGCCGCTCGTGGATGCCGCACCCGAAGTCGTCCCGCAGGTTGCCGCACGGCTGGCCGGCGGGCTTGTCGGCGGCGAAGTCGGCCGAGACGGCGAACGGCAGGGCGACGCAGCACAGCCCGAAGCAGTTGGCGCAGTCGCCCCGAAGCGTGCCCGGCAATGGTCCCCCTCGTGTCAGCCGTCCAGGTAGCGCAGGATCGCGAGCACCCTGCGGCTGTAGGTGGGGGTGGCGGGCAGATCCAGCTTGTCGAAGATGGCGTTGATGTGCTTCTCGACCGTGCTCAATGATATGTGCAGCGCGGCGGCGATCGCCGCGTTGGCGTAGCCCTGCGCCAGGTGGCCGAGCACCTGCGTCTCCCGTTCGGTGAGCGTGCGCAGCGGGTCGGCGTGCGTGGTGCGGGCCAGGAGCTGGCGCACCACCTCGGGGTCGATGACGGTGCCGCCGCCGCGCACCCGCTCCAGCGACTCCAGGAACTCGGCAACCTCCGACACCCGGTCCTTCAGCAGGTAGCCGAGCCCGCCCTCGGTCCCGGCCAGCAGCGTGGCGGCGTACGTCTTGTCGACGTACTGCGACAGCACGAGCACCCCGACGGCGGGCCAGCTCTCGCGGATGCGCAGCGCGGCGCGCAGGCCGTCGTCGGTGTGGGTGGGCGGCATCCGCACGTCGACGACGGCGACGTCGGGCCGGTGCTCGGCCACCGCCTCGATGAGGGCGGGGGCGTCGCCGACGGCGGCGACGACCTCGTGGCCGGCGTCGCGCAGCAGGCTTGCCAGGCCCTCGCGCAGCAGCACGGCGTCGTCGGCCAGGATCAGCCGCACGGCGGCTCCTTCGGCAGCGTGGCGCGCACCCGGGTGCCGCCGCCGGGGGCGTCGCCCACCTCGAACTCGCCGTCGAGCGCGAGCACGCGGCGGGCCAGGCCCGACAGGCCGCCGCCGGCCGGGTCGGCGCCGCCCGCGCCGTCGTCGGAGATCACCACGCGCACCGTCCGCTCGTCCTCGCTCAGCACGACCAGGATGTCACGGGCGCCGGCGTGCTTGACCGCGTTGGTGATCGCCTCGCGGGCCACGAAGTACAGCGCGGTCTCCACCTCGGTGGCAAGCCGCCCGGTCAGGCCGTGGTGGACGGTGACGGGCACCCCGGCGCGTTCGGCGACCCCGGCCAGCGCGGCCCGCAGGCCGAGCTCGTCGAGCGCGGTCGGGTAGATGCGCCAGGCGACGCTGCGCAGCTCGTCCAGCAGGTGCCGCGACTCGGTGTAGGCCTGCGCGACCAGGTCGGCGGCGGGCCCCGGGGTGCCGGCGAAGGCGTGGCGGGCGCGGCCGAGGAGCATGGCCAGCGCCACGCCGCGCTGCTGGACGCCGTCGTGCAGGTCGCGTTCGATGCGGCGGCGCTCGTCGTCGACGGCGCGCACGATGCCGGAGCGGGTGGCGGTGAGCTCGGCGATGCGGCGGCGCATGCGCTCCTGCGGGCCCGGGCCGAGGAAGCGCCGGGCCAGCCGCCGCTCGGCCGCGATGACGGCCTGGCAGCACAGCGTGCCCACGGCCAGCAGGAAGATCCCGGAGGTGAGGCCGATCGCCCAGCTCTCGGTCGTCAGCCGGATGCCGGGGAACTCCAGCGCCACGGGCGACGACTCGCCCGTCAGCATCGCCCAGCAGGCGCCGCCGAGGAAGAGCAGGCCGACGAAGATCAGCGACGTGGCGACGTAGCCGCCGAGCACGCCCACGGCCGCGCGCAGCGCCAGGTAGCCGGCGCCCGCCGTGCCGGGGTCGCTGTCGTGGCCGAGCAGCACCCGCAGCCTGGCCCGTTCGAGCGCCACGAGCCGGGGCGCCCACCAGCGGGCGAGCGGCCACGCCAGCACGAGCAGGACCAGCTCCAGGCCGCCGGTCACCGCTCCCGCCAGCACCCCGGCGAGCCTTCGTACGATCACGGCTGGGCAGTCTAGGCGTCGCGCCGGCGCAGCACGACCAGCCCGGCGAGCAGGGCCAGCGCCGTCCACCCCGCCAGCCAGGCCAGCCCCTCGCCCGCCGGGTACGGGATCGGGCCGCCGGTCAGGTTGTCGGCGCTCTCCATGAACGCCAGCCCGGCGAACGTCGGCAGCCGCATCGAGGCGTCCACCGCCGCCTGGCTCCCGGTCATGACCAGCAGCAGCGGCAGGCCGAGCGTCAGCATGAACATCACGGTCAGCGCCCCCGCCGAGCCGCGCACGGCCGCGCTCACCCCCACGGTCAGCACGCCGGTCAGCGCGCAGAACACGCCGAGCCGCAGCAGGTCGGCCGCCGCCTGCCCGGGCGGGAAGGCCGCCGCCCCGCCGAACGTCTCCACCGACAGCACCAGGTACGTGACCAGCGCCCCGGCGCCGCCCGCCACGATCCCGGCCGCGAACAGCACCGGTGCGGTCACCAGCGCCTTGGCGGCCAGCATCCGGCCCCGGATCGGCACCACCTGCAGCGTGCTCCTGATCGACCCGGAGGCGTACTCGGAGGTGACCATGAGCATCGCCAGCGTGATCACCGCGTACTGGGCGAACGCCGTCGCCGAGATCATCGGGCCGGTCACCACCACGCGCGCCCCGGCGGCGCCCTCGCGCAGCGCCTCGGTAGCCTGCGCCGCGCCGAGCGTGAGCCCGCCGAGCACGGTCGCGGCCACCGCCGAGGCCAGGCAGAGCCAGGTCGAGCGGACCGACCAGAGCTTGACCCACTCGGCCGCGACGGCCCGCCCCAGCGGACTCCCCAGTGCGTTCCTCATCGCGTTCCTCCCGCGCCGTACTCCACGCTCGTGGCGGTCAGCTCCTGATATGCCTGTTCCAGCGACGCCTCGCGCGGGCTCAGCTCGTGCAGCCGAACGCCCGCCTCGTGGGCCAGGTCGCCGATCCGCTCCAGCGTCGCGCCGGTGGCGACGAGCTCGTTCTCGCCGCGCCGCTCCACGCTCACGCCCCGTGCCGTCAGCAGGTCCGCGAGGTCGCCGGCGTGCGGGGACCGTACGAGCACGGAGGGGGTGGCGAGCACCTCGGCGAGCGGCGCGTCGGCGATCAGCCGGCCCTTGCCGATCACCACCAGGTGGTCGGCGGTGAGCTGCATCTCGCTCATCAGGTGGCTGGAGACGAACACCGTGCGGCCCTCGGCCGCCAGCGACCGCATCAGGCGGCGCACCCAGCGCACCCCGTCGGGGTCGAGCCCGTTGACGGGCTCGTCGAACATCAGCACCTCCGGATCGCCCAGCAGCGCGCCCGCGATGCCGAGCCGCTGGCTCATGCCGAGCGACAGCGCGCCCGCCCGCTTCCCGGCCGCCTCGCCGAGCCCGACGAGCTCCAGCACCCGCGCCACGCGCGCCTTGGGGATGCCGGCGCCGCGCGCCATCGCCAGCAGGTGGGCGCGCCCGCTGCGCCCGGGGTGGACGGCGCGGGCGTCCAGCAGCGCGCCGACCGTGCGCAGCGGGTGTTCCAGCTCGTGGTACGGCCTGCCGCCGATGAGCGCGCGGCCGGAGCTGGGGGCGTCGAGGCCGAGGATCATGCGCATCGTGGTGGACTTGCCGGCGCCGTTCGGGCCGAGGAAGCCGGTGACGGCGCCGGGTCTCAGCTCCAGCGTCAGGTCGTCCACGGCGGCGCGGTCGCCGTACCTCTTGGTGAGATGGTCGAGTCGGATCACGCTGCCTCACGGTAGGCAGCCGGGGCGGCGGCGGCCATGGGGGCGATCCGCCGACCCGTATGGAGGATTCCCGTATTGCACTGGTCGGTCCAAAACGTGTTACGGTCGGCGCATGGCACGACCGAGGACGTTCGACGAGGACCGGGCCCTGGAGGGCGCCATGCGCGCGTTCTGGGAGTCGGGCTACGAGGCCACCTCCACGCGGGACCTGTGCGAGGCCACCGGGCTGGGGCGCAGCAGCGTCTACAACGCCTTCGACGGCAAGCGGGAGCTGTTCGTCCGGGCGCTGGGCCACTACATGGAGCAGAAGGACGCGAAGCTGTTCGAGCTGCTGGAGCGCGACCTGCCGATCCGGGAGAAGGTGCGCGTCCTGCTCCAGTCGGTGGCCGAGGGCGATCCGGGCGAGCCGCCGGGCTGCCTGGTCGTCAACAGCATGGTCGAACTGGCGCCCCGCGACCCGGAGATCGCCGAGATCCTGCGGCGCGACCAGGAGCGGCGGTTCGAGGCGCTGCGGGCGGCCATCGGGCTGGCGCGGGCGCGCGGCGAGCTGGGGCCGGGCAAGGACCCGGCGGCGCTGGCACGGTTCGTGGCGGCCGTCGTGAGCGGCATGCGCGTGGTGGCGCGGGCGGGCGGCGACCGGGCGGCGCTGGAGGCGATCGCGGCCACGGCGCTCGACGCGTTCTGAGCGTTTTCGTGCCTCAGTTTTGTACTGGTCGATCGAATAAATGGAGTGTTGGATGCCGTTGGCTGTCTACGTCCTGGGGCTGGCGATCTTCGCCCAGGGCACCTCGGAGCTGATGCTGGCCGGGCTGCTGCCCGAGACGGCCGCCGGGCTCGGTGTGTCGGTGCCCGACGCCGGGCTGCTCATCTCGGCGTTCGCCGTCGGGATGCTGGTGGGGGCGCCGGTGCTGGCCGTGGTGACGCTGCGCTGGCCGCGCCGGACCGCCCTGCTGGCGTTCATGGCGGTGTTCACCGTGGCGCACGTGGTCGGCGCGCTGACGCCCGACTACGCGACGTTGCTGGTGACGCGGGTGGTGGCCGCGTTCGTGTACGCCGGGTTCTGGGCCGTGGCCGCCGTCACCGCGATCGGCCTCGCCGGGCCCGCCGCGCGTGGCCGGGCGATGGGGATCGTCGCGGGCGGTCTCACCGTGGCCACCACCCTGGGCCTCCCGGCGGGCACGCTCGTGGGGCAGGCCCTGGGCTGGCGGGCCGCGTTCTGGGTGGTGGCGGGCATGTCCGCGCTGGCCGCGCTCGGCGTCCTGGCCACCGTGCCGGGCCGGCCCCCGGCCCCGCACCCGTCGGCTCCCCGTACGGAGACGTCGTTGCGGCGGGAGCTCGGCGCGCTGGCGAACCCCCGGCTGTGGCTCGCCCTCGGCACCACCGCACTGTCCACCGCCGGGCTGCTCGTCACCTTCAGCTACCTGAGCGCGCTGCTCACCGACACGACGGGGCTGGCCCCGGGGTGGGTGCCGGCGGTGCTGGCGCTGTACGGCGCGGGCTCGCTGATCGGCATCACCGTCGGCGGGCGCGTCGCCGACGCCCGCCCTTTCACCCTCCTGTACGCCGGCCTCGCCGCGCTGGTCGTCATCTCGGGGGCGCTGGCGCTGAGCGCCGGGGTGACGTGGCTGGCGGTGCCGCTGGTGTTCCTGCTGGGCGCGTCCGGCTTCGCCACCAACCCGGCGCTGAACACCCGCGTGTTCGCCGTCGCCCACGACGCGCCCACGCTGGCGGCCTCGTTCAACGTGTCGGCGTTCAACGTCGGCATCACCGTGGGCCCATGGCTGGGCGGGCTGCTGATCGCCGCCGGGTACGGGTACGCGCCGCTCGGCTGGATCGGCGCGGCGCTCGGCCTGCTGGCCCTGGGCGCCGTCGCCCTGGCCGCCTCCGCCGAGCGCCGCCCCCGCACTGCCGCCGCCCACCGGAACCCGGCCCCGGCCTGCCCGGGCGGCGTCTGAGGGGCCCGATCAGCCGGGCGGGGCCTGGTAGACCGACACCGCGAACGGCCGGTGAGCCTCCCGTTCCACCAGCTCGCTCAGCCGCGACACCGCCCGCCCGGATTCGACGAACCGGTGCAGCCGCCGCGCCTCCGGCCACGGATGCACCAGCACCAGCACGCCGCCCGGCGCCAGCAGCCCGGTCAGCCGGGCGCTGGCCCGCCGCAGCCGGTCGCGGCGGCCCAGGTAGTAGAGCGTCTCCGAGCAGAACACCAGGTCATAGCGGTGCTCGGAGGTGAAGCGGAGGATGTCGGCCGGCAGCAGCAGCGTCCTGTCGGCCGCCTTCTCCACCCGCTCCGCCGCCCGGGCCAGCGCCCGCTCGGAGATGTCCACGCCCGTGACGTGCGCCTCCGGATAGGCGGTGACGAGCTGCTCGGTGAACACCCCCTCGCTGCACCCCACCTCCAGGATCCGCCGGTAGGGCAGATCGGGGAGCTGGGCGAGCGTGGCGGCGTACTTGGCCTGCTCATAGGCGTCGGTGCCCATGTGCCACGGGTCGGGGCGGCGATGCCACCAGTCGAAGTAACGACGCAGTACGGCGCCCTGCCCCCGTGAGGAGAGCAGGGAGAGCGACCTGAAGAAGGTCCGGTGCAGAAGCTCGGTGATTTCCTTCACGGGTGCCATGCGGCCCCTTCCGCGCGCAGGGACATCTCGTGGGGGCCGTGGGGCCCGCCCGGCGTTCACTGTCACTGCACCCAATCCTGCATGATCTCCACCGCCGGCGAGCGGACCCCGGCGGCGCGGCCCGGTCAGCCGAACTCGATGCGCCCGGTGCCCGGCATCGCGCCGAGCCCGCCCACCGCGCACCCCAGCACCCCGCCCTCCGGCGCGATCCCGCCCCTGGCCCGCCTGCCGTCCAGCGGCCCGCCGGTGACCCTCCCGGTCAGCAGCGCACCGGCCGCGCCCAGCTCGTCGTTGCGGATGCGCAGCCGGGAACTGCCCACCGGCCGTCCCGTCGCGTCGTACCAGGTGATGGTGGCGTGCCCGCGCATCCCGCGCACGGCGGCGCACGACGCCTCCCCCTCGGCGCGCAGCGACGCCCACCCCGACCTGAGCCGCCCCGGCTTCCCCCGGCAGCCGCTCAGCCACAACGCCCCCCGCGCCGCCACTCTCCCGGGCACCAGGCCCACGGGCGGCGTGAACACGATCGGGCTCCCGGGCGGCGTCCCGACCGCGCAGGCGAGCACCGCGGCCCGCCCCTTACCGCCTGCGACGTCCGGGGAGAGGGCAGCGAGCGCCCCGGCACGCGGAACGGCCGGGTGCGGCCGCGCGGCTCCCGTCGCCGCGGCGGGCCGGACCGTGGACCCCGCGGGGACGATGGTGAGGCCGGCGAGCAACGCGACGGCTCCGGCGATCGGCGTGATCTTCACGAGACTCCCCCGACGTACAGTGCTTGCCCGGATACATTGTGTAGCATCCGGCGCGCCGGCAGGCCGCAATCGCGCTGCCAGGGGTAGGCGGGCAGGGTGACGACCCGGCCCGGCCGGGTGAAGTAGGCGGACCAGTCGGTGTCGGCCCCCGCGACGACCAGCTCGTCCACCGCCCGGTCGACGACCTCGACGCCGTCGCGGCCCGGGTCCATGGTGGCGACGATCGCCGGCGACCCGCTCTGCCGGATGAGCGTGACGGGCATCGGCGGCGGCCCGATGTGCGCGAGCAGCTCCACCCCGGCCAGCGCGGACCCCCGCCCCTCACCGCTCGCCCCCTCCGGCCCCGCCGCCGGGGACGGCGGCTCGGCGGCGCGCCGGGCCGCCTCCTCCAGCGGCAGGTCGCCGGCCGCCCAGGCGGCGGTGAGCTCGCCGACGCCGTGACCGACCGCCGCCACCGCCCGGATGCCGCGCGCGGCCAGCATCTCCGTCACCCCCACCTGGACCGCGAACAGCAGCGCCCGCCCCTCGCCGCGCTCCCCCGCCTCCAGCCGCCCGGCAACCGTCCCTCCTCCCGGGTACGGCGCCAGCGCCTCGTCCACCCGCCCCACGGCCTTGCGGAACGCCCGGTCGGCGAGCAGATCGGCGCCCATGCCCGGCCACTCCCCGCCGTCGCCGCAGTACACGAACGCCACCCGCCCGTCCACCGCCCCCCGCCTGCCGCCGCGCACCAGCGCCTCGGCCGCCTCCCGAGGGCCTTCGGCCAGCACCACCTTCCGGTACGGGTGCCGCCCCCGCCGGGCGCACGCGGTGTAGGCCAGGTCGTAGAACTCCTCCGGGGCCGCCTCCGCCAGCCGGTCGGCCATGCGCCGCGCGGCCTCGGCCAGCGCCTCCTCCGAGCGCGCCGACACCACCACCGGGAGCGGGCCGCGCTGCCGTACGGGCCTGCCCAGGTCGGCGGGCGCGGGCGCGACGATGACGTGCGCGTCGCCGCAGTTCACCCCCGCGAACCCCTTCGCCGCCGGCAACGCCCCCGTCAACGCCACCAGCCCCGCCCCACCCTCGGCCCCCTCCCCGCGCGAACAGCCCACGCACTCGGGTGTCTCCCCGCGCGAACAGCCCACGCACTCGGGTGTCTCCCCGCGCGAACGCTCCCCGCCGACGGGCGAGACCGGCGCATCGGGGAGCCCGGCGGACGGGACGCACCGGCCGGAGGCGGTTGCCACGCCCGGCTCGGCGGACGCGGCAGGCCCGGGCGGGAGGGCAGCCCGTCCGGTTCCAGGGCCGGAGGGCTCAGCGCACAGGCAGGATGACCCGGTGCGCGGGGTGCGGGGGTCGGCAGCGGGCGGGGCGGGGATGCGGCGATGGCGGAGGACGAGGAGCGCCTTCAGGACCGCGGCCACGCCCGAGGCGGTCTCCAGGGGTCTGAGCTGGGCCTGGACGGGAAGCGGGGTCTCACGGCGGGCGCCGAGGCCGTGCCCCAGGTCCCGCCAGTCGCCGGGGCCGCCGAGCGCTTCGACGTACACGAGGTCGTCCGGGTCGACCCGGGCGCGCTCGTACACCTCGGGCACCCGTCCCCAGGCGGCGATCACGCCGTGGATGCGGTCGCGGTCGGCCAGCGCGTCGCCGAGCCGTTTGAGCACGAGCATCGCGCCGCCTTCGGCGCCCACGTCGGGGCAGGTGGCGCCGCCGGCGAGCGTCACCCGGCTGTCGCCGCGCGCCAGCGCGTCGCAGGCGCGGGCCAGTGCGGCGAGCGACGACGCGGGCCCGGGGTCGACGGAGGCGCCGGGCCCGCGCAGGCCGAAGAGGCGCGTCAGCGGGTCGTGGGGCGCGCCGCCGGTGTAGACGCCGGTGTCGGAGCCGGCCAGCCGGGCGGGGTCGAGCCCGGCGTCGTCGAGCGCCTCGACGGCCATCTCCAGCAGGAGCCGGTGCCGGGGGTCGCCCGCGGCGGCCTCCCCGGCCCGCGTCCCGAAGTAGCCCGCGTCGAACCCGGCCGCCCCCTGGCCGCCGACGCCGCCCACGCCCAGGTCGCGCCCCGCCTCCAGGGCGGCCCACAGCCCGTCCGGGTCCGTGATCCCGCCCGGCAACCGGCAGCCGGCCCCGACTACGGCCACCGCCTGGCCACCGACTCCGCCCACGAGCACGTCCGCCTCCACCGGCGGGCATCCGCCCACCCCGAGTGATCAGCCAACTACGGGGATTCACTGTGAGGGCGACCGGTGCCCCAGGTCAAAGCACCATGCCGTGGCCACAGGCCGCGCTCGCGCGCCAGGAGGGACCTCTGCCCCGCAATCACCACAACCCGGCCGAGGGCCGGAACCGCGCATCCGGCCGATACGGTCACGTCTCATCGCGCACGCCGCGATCCGGCCGGTACGCGGCGGGATCTCGCCGGATCGGGGCTGTTCAGGCGCGCCGGACGAGCACCGTTTCGCGGGTGAGAATTGTCGGTGGGAGGCGGCACGATGTGTTCATGACTGAAGCGCCCCCGCACACCGAGCTGCTCGATCACGCCGCCTACGCCGAGGCGGTGCAGATCGCGGTCGACGCCAACGCCGCCTATTACGGCGACGGCGAATCCCCGCTCGACGACGACGCCTATGACCGGCTGTTCCGGGGCATCCAGGCGTACGAGAGCGCGCACCCCGACGAGGTGCTGCCCCATTCGCCGACGGGCAAGGTGGCGGGCGGCGCGGTGACCGGTGACGTGCCGCACACGGTGCCGATGCTCAGCCTGGACAACGTGTTCTCGGCGGAGGCGCTGCTCCGCTGGGTGGCGGGGCTGGAGCGGCGGCTGGGCAGGCCGGTGACGGCGTTCAGCGTGGAGCCGAAGCTCGACGGGCTGGCGATCTCCGCGCGCTATCACGACGGCAGGCTCGTCCAGCTCGTGACGCGCGGCAACGGCACCGAGGGCGAGGACGTCTCCCACGGCATCGGCACGGTCGTGGGCCTGCCGCTGACGCTCGCCGAGCCGGTGACGGTGGAGATCCGCGGCGAGGTGCTGATGACGGCCGAGCAGTTCGAGGCGGCGTGCGCCAAGCGGCAGGCGCACGACGGCACCACGTTCGCCAATCCGCGCAGCGCGGCGGCGGGCACGCTGCGCGCCAAGGACCGGCCGTACGTGTGCGAGCTGACCTTCTTCGGCTACAGCGCGCTGCCGCTGCCGCCGGACGACGACTCGGAGCTGGCGGCGCGGCTGCGCGAGCTGCCGCACAGCGAGATCATGAAGCTGGTCGCCGCGCTGGGCGTGGCGACGACGGGGTCGACGCCGGTCGCCGGGATCGTCGCCACCTCGGTCGAGGAGATCCAGCGGCGCATCGGTGAGCTGGCGGCGGTCCGGGCGGAGCTGCCGTTCGGCATCGACGGGATCGTCATCAAGGCCGACAGCGCGGCCGACCAGGCGGAGGCAGGGTTCGGCACGCGGGTGCCGCGCTGGGCCGTCGCCTACAAGCTGCCCGCCACCGAGAAGATCACCAAGCTGATCGGCGTGGAGTGGAACGTGGGCCGCACCGGCATCATCGCGCCCCGCGCCGAGCTGGAGGAGGTGGAGCTCGACGGCAGCAAGGTCCGCTACGCCACGCTGCACAATCCGGCCGACATCGCCCGGCGCGGCCTGATGCTGTACGACCGGGTCATGGTGCACAAGGCCGGTGACGTGATCCCGCGCGTGGAGGCGCCCGTCGTCCACCTGCGCACCGGCGAGGAGCAGCCGATCGCGATCCCCGACGTGTGCCCCAACTGTCAGGGGGAGATCGACAAGTCGCAGGAGCGGTGGCGGTGCGTGCGCGGCCGGGCCTGCAAGATCACCACGTCCGTGCTCTACGCCGCCGGCCGCGACCAGCTCGACATCGAGACGCTGGCCGAGAGCCGGATCGTCCAGATGATCGAGGCCGGGCTCGTCACCGACTTCGCCGACCTGTTCACGCTCACCCACGAGCAGGTCCTGGCGCTGGACCGGATGGGCGAGACCAGCACCGCCAAGCTGCTGGCGGCGATCGAGCAGGCCAAGACGCGGCCGTTGAGCCGGGTGTTCTGCGCTCTGGGCGTACGCGGCACGGGCCGGGCGATGTCGCGCCGGATCGCCCGGCACTTCGGCACGATGGAGGCCATCCTGGCCGCCGACGTGGAGGCGATCCAGGCGGTCGAGGGCATGGCGGAGAAGAAGGCGGCCCTGCTGGTGGCGGAGCTGGCCGATCTGCGGCCGCTCATCGACAAGCTGATCGCGGCCGGGGTCAACATGACCGAGCCCGGCGTCACCCCGCCCGCGCCCGGCCAGACTTCGCCGGGACAAGCCTCGCCGGGGCAGGCCGCGCCAGGTCAGGTCGCTTCTGGAGAGGCCGGTGCCGCCGGGGAGGCGCTCGTCGCGGCGCTGCCGTTGTCGGGCAAGTCCGTCGTGGTCACCGGTTCCATGACGGGCAAGCTGGAGGACCTGTCCCGCAACGAGATGAACGAGCTGATCGAGCGGGCCGGCGGCAGGTCGTCGTCCAGCGTCTCGGCCAGGACGAGCCTGCTGGTGGCGGGCGAGAAGGCCGGTTCCAAGCGGGCCAAGGCCGAGTCGCTGGGCGTGGAGATCATCACGCCGGACGAGTTCGCCTCGCTCGTCGCGGCCTTCCTCTGACCGCCCGGCGATACGCCGTCGTGATCATCGTCCGGCACAATCGACCGGCGATACCGCCGTCGGAAGGATCCCCCCAGAGATGAAGCTGGTCGTCGCCGCGCTCCTGGCGGGCGCGTTCCTCGCCACGCCCGCCCCGGCCGCCGCCGCCACGCCCGCCCCGGCCGCCGCCGCCGCGCCCGCCGACCCGGTCGCCGCGCTCAAGAGCCGTTCGGGGGCGGGCAAGGGGGTGAGGTTCACCGAGGTCGCCTCCTACGTCGAGCTCGCCGGCAAGAGCGAGCTGCTGACCCGTCGTGGCGCCTTCCAGTACGGCAAGTCCGGGTTCGCCGCCTCGGACATCTCGGTCAAGCACACCGAGAAGGAACGGGTGCACACCTTCCTCGACGACGAACGCGTCATCACCGTCGGGAAGGTCTCCTACGTCCGCAACAAGCTGTTGGGCGAGGGGCTGCCCAAGGGCAAGACCTGGACCAGGACCCACCGGCCGCTGCCCGCCGGGCTGACCGCCTTCTACACCCAGCCGGTCAACGCCGCCGAGCCGGAGGCGCTCAAGGCGCTGGTCAAGGGCGCCAAGCGGTCAGGCCGGACCTACACGGGCAGCATCACGTTCGAGCAGCTGGCGAAGGCGTCCCCGTGGGCGCGGTCGGTCCTGGTGGGCGAGCAGGACGACGAGGTCATCCGCTACACGCTCACCGTGGGAGCCGACCGGCTGCCCAGGCAGCTGAGGACGACCTACCTGGCGACGGCCCACGGGTTCGGCGGCAACTCGACCTCGCCGGGCGACGAGGTCAGCACCCGGACGGTGTACGAGGGCTGGGGCCACCGGCAGACGATCAAGGCGCCGCCCGCGAGCCAGGTCTACACGGGCAAGGAATAGCCCCTGGCGGGCGTGGCGGGTGCGGTCAGAGGCGGGAGAAGCGTTCCAGGGCGTCCTCCAGGCCGCGCCACGCCACCTCCGTGTCGGGGGTGCGGCCGTGCGGGGCCCGGAACCAGTCGAGGAAGTCGCACACGTCGTCGAGGTCCCAGCGCAGCCGGTAGAGGGCCAGGGCCGACGGGTCCGGGCGCCTGCCGGTGGCGGCCTCGTAGCGGGCCAGGTCGCGTTCCTCCGGGGCGGCCAGCCACAGGTCCCGCTCGGGCGGGGCCAGGCCGACCGTGTCCCAGTCGACCAGCGCCGGCCGCCCGTCCCGCCAGAGCAGGTTGCCGGGGTGCGGCTCCCCGTGCGTGACGACGAACGGCCCCCGCACCTCCCGGGCCAGCCGGTCGAAGCGCTCGAGCGCCCGCCGCAGCCCGTCCGCCCGCGCGGCCACGAGCTCCCGCGCCGGCTCCGAATACGGCCCACCCCGCCAGCCACCCCCTGCCCCAGCCACTCCCCCAACGACGCCATCCGCCCCGGCCCTGGCCCCCGCCACGTCCTGCGGCCCGCCGCCCGACCGGACCCCGGACCCCGCCGCGCTTCCCGTGCCGGTGGCGCCGCGCGTTCCGGTCTCCGCGTCCGCTCCGGTCCCCGCGCTCCGGTCTGGGCCCGCGCTCCGGTCTGTGCCCGCGCTCCGGTCTGTGCCCGCGTTCGCCCCTTCGTCTGTGCTTCCGGTTGTGCGTGCGGTTTCGGGGGCGGTTGCTCTGGTCTGGGGGGTTGGTTCCTGCCCGGCTCCGGCGTTCGCCAGCGCTTCGGTCAGGGCTGCCTCCAGGCGGTCGCGGCGGGGCAGGGTGAGGGGGGCCGTGGGGGTGGAGGCGGGGGCGGGAGCGCGGTGGAGGGTGGCGAGCAGGTCGATGAGGGCGTCCCGCCGCACCTGGGGCAGCCGCTCGCCGAAGCGCCCCGCGACCCCGTCCACGTACGGGAAGACGGTGACGGCGTGGCGCGGCCCGGTCCGTACGGTCGTCGAGCCGTCGCGGGACGGGAGGGGTGCGACCACGGCGGCGGACGGCCGGAGCGTGGCGTGCAGGGCGGCGGCGGTGTCCATGGCGCGGCGCAGGTCGGTGAGGCCGGTCGGCGGCTTGGCGGCGAGGTCCACGGCGGTGACGAACCAGCGGCCGGCGGTGCCGGTGGCGATCCAGTGGTAGTCGCCGAACCCGACCGGCGCGTAGTCGAGCGTCACGGGGCCGAGCCCCCACGCCTCCAGGGCGGTCAGCAGGTCGCGGTCGCTGAAGTCGTCGGGACGATCTTCCATGCCCGCGAACCTACCCGGGAGGAGGGTCAGGCGGGGTCTCGGTGCGCGGCGGCGATGACCCGTGTGAGGGCCTGGTGCAGGTTCTGGAGCTCGTCGAGGCTCATGCCGAGCCGGGCGACGATGGCGGGCGGGATCTTCTCCGCCTCCGCCCGGAGCTGCCGCCCGGCGGGGGTGAGGGTGACGACGAGGGCGCGCTCGTCCTTGCTGTTGCGCTCGCGGTGGATGTAGCCGAGCGCCTGGAGCCGTTTGAGCAGCGGGGACATGGTGCCGGGGTCGAGCTGGAGCAGCTCCCCCAGCTCCTTGACGGACAGGGGCTCGTGCTGCCAGAGGGCGAGCATGGCCAGGTACTGCGGGTGGGTCAGCCCCATGGGCTGCAGCAGCGGCCGGTAGAGGCCGATCACGCTGCGTGAGGCGATGCTGAGGGCGAAGCAGACCTGCCGGTCCAGCGCGAGCAGGTCCGCCGCCTCTCCCGTGGTGTCCATGTGCGGGCCTCCGGAGGCCTCGGGTAAAGTAGTTTGTGTACAAAGTATTAGCGTACCAAGAATTGCCACGCGAACCTTGGGCGACCCATGGAGGGACGCATGTTTCACCGCAAGCCGCTGGAGGAGCGCATCGCCGAGCGGCAGGCCAAGCTGCCCCCTCTGAAGGAGGGCAAGCACTTCGAGCACGGGCCGGCCAAGTTCGTGTTCGTCGCGCTGCTCGTGGTGGTCGTGGCGATGCACGTCGTCGGGCTGGCCATCGTCATGCACTTCTCCTGACCGGCGGCTACCCGGGCTGGTCGTAGACGGCGACCGCCCAGCGGCCCGGCCGGGTGCCCGCGACCTTCTTCAGGGCTTCGGGGTCGGCGACGAGCTTCTGACCGTGGAAGCGGGGGTCGCCGACCGGAGCTCCGGCGGGGAAGACCCACACCTCGATCGCCTGCTGCGCCCGGAGCCAGTCAGGCCTGACGGAGCCCGCGTGGTTCTGGGAGTCCGGGCCGGGGCCGGTCCGCTCCCCGCAGCGGCCCAGGTCGCTCCACCCGTCGGCGTCGCCGACGGACCGCACCAGCACCCAGGCGTCAGGGTCGGCGCAGCGTACGGAGTAGGCGGTGCGGACGCTCGTGGGCCGGAACGTCACGGTGACGTGGTCGCCCAGGGTCTCGCCGGCGGCCGACGCGATCAGCCGCAGCCGTTCCTGGTTGCCGCCCGTGATCTCCTCGGGCAGTTCGACGCCGGGCGCGACCCGTACCGCGTCGACGCCGCCGCCCGTGAAGGGCACGGTGACGAACACGGTGAGCGCGGCCGCCGCGCCCGCGAGCAGCGCGCCCGTCGTCGTGCGGGCGCGCCGCCGCCGGGCGCGCCCGCGGCGGACCAGCTCGTCCAGGCGGGGTGAGCGCGGCCGCCCGGGGCCGCCGTCGCTGTAGTCGGCGAACACCGTACGCAGGTCGTGCTCGGTGTAGCGGGTCACCTGATCTCCTCCAGTTCCAGGTCGTGCACCGCCGGGTCCACCCGCAGCCGCGCCAGGCCTCTGGCCAGGTGCTTCTTGACGGCGCCGGTGGAGCAGCCGAGGGTGGCGGCCACCTGCTCCACGGGCAGGTCGGCGAAGTAACGCAGGACGATCGCCGCCCGCTGGCGCGGGGGCAGGGCGCCGGTCGCCGCCCACAGGGCCGCCCTCTCGGCGACCGGCCGGGCGATGTCACCGTGCGCGCGGCTGTCGGGCAGCACCTCTGTGGGCACCTCGCCCCGCCAGCGCCGCCTCCACCAGGAGGCGTGCGTGTTGGCGATGATCCGGTACACGTACCGGTCGGGGTCGCCGTCGATTCTGGGCCAGGCCGCCCAAGCTTTGACCAGTGACGTCTGCACCAGGTCCTCGGCGGCGGCCCAGTCCCGGGTGAGCAGGTACGCCGTGCGGCACAGGCGTTCGTGCCGTTGCGCGACGTACTCGGCGAACCCGTCTGCCATGTCGTTCCTCTCCTGGGGCGAAACGCTCTCACGGTGAACCACCACCTGGCGGGGTGCCCAGGGTGACAAGGCTGTCGATTTGACCCCTAATAGTTAGACATCTTACTATCAGGCCCCCAATCATTTTGGAGGCCACCTTGCGTACTCTCATCACCGGCGTCCGGGTTTTCGACGGCGAGCGGACCGTCCAGCGGGCCGACGTGCTCATCGACGGCGAGCGGATCGCCGAGCCCGACGGCGCGCCCGTGGACGTCACCGTCGACGGCTCCGGCAAGACGCTGCTCCCGGGCCTGATCGACGCGCACACCCATGCCTTCGACGGCGCGCTCGCCCAGGCGGTGGCGTTCGGCGTGACGACGGAGCTGGACATGTTCTGCCTGCCGTCGAACCTGGCCAGGCAGCGCCGCGCCGCCGCCGAGCGGGACGACGTGGCCGACATCCGCAGCCCCGGCGTGCTGGCGACGGCCCCCGGCGGGCATCCGAGCCAGATCATGGCGGCCGAGGCGGCGAACCTGGCCCACCTGGGCGACGCGGCCGGGCCGTTCGACACGGTGGCGGGGGCGCACGAGGCCGAGGCGTTCGTCGAGGCGCGGCTGAAGCAGGGCGCCGACTACCTGAAGATCGTGATCGACGACGGCTCGACGGGCGGCCTGAGCCTGCCGACGCTGTCGCCGGGCACCGTGGCCGCGCTGGTGGAGGCCGCGCACGCGGCCGGGCTGCGGGCGATCGGGCACGCCGTCACGGTGCGTGACGCGCTGGTGGCCCTCGACGCGGGCATCGACGGCCTGGCCCACGTCGTCAGCGACGCCGCGCCGGGCGGCGATGCGGCCGGGGACCTGGCGGCCAGGATCGCCGCGCAGGGCGTGTACGTGGTCAGCACCCTGTCCTACTTCGAGGCCGTCACCGGCGACGAGAGCGGCCTGGAGCTGGTGCGCGACCCGCGCGTGGCCGCCCGGCTGCCCGAGCGGCTCAGGACGGTCCCCGGCCGCGACCTGTCGGCGGTCCCGGTGCCGACGGCCGGGTCGGTCAACGCCCTGCACTCCGCCCGCGAGCTGCACCGGGCCGGGGTGCCGCTGCTGGCGGGCACGGACGCGAACATGTTCGCGCCGATGCACGGCGCCGGCATGCACCGCGAGCTGGTGCTGCTCACGCAGGCCGGGCTCACGCCGGAGGAGGCGCTGGCCGCCGCCACGAGCGTCCCGGCCCGCCACTTCGGCCTGACCGACCGGGGCCGGGTGGCCGCCGGGCTGCTGGCCGATCTGCTGCTCGTCGACGGCGATCCCACCCGCGACATCAAGGACACCCGCGCGATCTCCGCCGTGTGGCGCCGGGGCGTCCGTGTGACGCCCGCGGCCTGACTTGGGCGTATCTGACCAGGAGTAATACTCAATCGACGCCTGGGCGTGGCGTGTTATCACTCCTCCGGATGGATACGTATAGTGACGACTCAATGGCAGTTCGTGATCAAGGGGAGATCATGAAGGGTATTCTTATCGTCGCCGGGGGCGCGCTTCTGGCGGCGGCCGCCATGGCCGGTCCGGCCGCGGCGGACGTCAGCGACAGCTCGAACGTGTGCTACTACGGCGCCGAAGGCTCCAGTTCGTGGCTCAACGTCGACCACAACTCGGTCAAGGCGGGCTCGAAGCTGTTCGAGGCCTGCAAGGGCCACCACCACTACTACAACCGGGACAACGACGACGACCGCGGCGACTACGGCGACTTCGGCCGCTGGAACAACGCCGACCGCTGGGAGGACAGCGGCTGGGACGGCTACGACGGCTGGCGCGACTGACCTGCCTCGCCGGCGCCGGTCTGGGATTCCAGGCCGGCGCCGGCCCATGCCCGCTCCCGGCGGGGCCGCAGCACGCCGGCGCCCGCGCCCATGACGAGCGTGACGCAGGCGAGCAGCCCGAACGCCACCGGGAACGAGGTGGCTCCGGCCACCCAGCCGGTGACGGCGGGCGCGGCCAGCCCTGACAGGTACGTGATCGTCGCCACTCCGGCGACGCCCTGCCCCGGTGTCGGCCCCGCGTTCCCGGCGGCGGCGAACACCAGCGGCACGGTGACCGCCACCCCGACGCCGACGAGCGCGAACCCGGCCACGGCCGCCGCAGGGACGTGGGCGGTGGCGACGACGAGCGCGCCCGCCGTGGCGAGCGCCGCCCCGCCCCGCACCGCGAGCACCGGCCCCAGCCGCCGCACGATCGCGTCGCCGCACAGCCGGGTGACGACCATGAACGCGGCGAAGACGGCGTACGTGGCCGCGCCGAGCCCTTCGCCCGCACCGGTGACCTCGACGGTGTAGACGGCGGCCCACTGCGCCCCGGACAGCTCGGTGACCGTGGCGCAGAGCCCGACCAGGCCGATCGCCAGGATCGCCCGCGACGGCACCGCGAACCGGGGCGGCGCCTGCTCCCCCGGCTCGGGCCGCACGTCGGGCAGTCCGCGCGTCACGGCCAGCCCCGCCAGCAGCAGCGCCCCGGCCATGAGCGCCAGGTGCGCCCGCGCGTCGATCGCCGCCGCCGCGACCGCCGCCCCGGCGCCGGCCCCGGCGAAGTTGCCGACGCTCCACATGCCGTGCAGGCCCGACATGATCGACCGGCCCAGCCGCCGCTCGACGACGACGCCCTGGGCGTTCATCACCACGTCGCAGGCCCCGGCGGCGGCCCCGTACACGAGCAGGGCGGCGCACAGCCACGGCAGGCCGGGAGCGAGCGCGGGCAGCGCGAGCGCCGTCCCCCACAGTGCGAGCAGCGCCCGGGTGGCGGCCCGCCCGCCGAAGCGGTGGGCGAGCCGCCCGGCCGTGGGCATCGCCACGAGCGCGCCGAGCGCCGGGCACAGCAGCGCCAGGCCGAGCACCGCGGGATCGAGGCCGAGGTGGTCCTGGATCCACGGCATCCTGGTGGCCAGGCTGCCGCCGACGGCGCCGTGGACCGCGAAGACCCCGGCGATCGCACGATGATGGGGGTGTTTCATGCGAGGTAAATTATCAGGCAGGGTTCCTAATGAATAGAGGGGCAACGTGCGCACCGCCACACCGAGTACGGCCCGGGCCATCAACGACCGGCTGGCCCTGGACCTGCTGCTGGAGCGCGGGCCGCTGACCGCGCCGCAGATCAGGGCGCTGACCGGGCTGTCGCGGCCGACGGTCTCCGACCTGATCGAGCGGCTGCAGGCCAGCGGGCTGATCGAGGCGGGCGGCGAGGCCGGGGGCCACCGGCGGGGGCCGAACGCCCGCCTGTACCGGATCGTGGCCGGGCGGGCGCACGTGGCCGGCGTGGACGTGCGCCGCGACGCCGTCACCGTGACCGTGGCCGACCTGACCGGCGCCATCACCGGCACCGCCGGGCGCGAGGTGGGGGCGGGCGGCGACGGCGCCAACAGGACGGGCGACACGGGTGACACGGGTGACATCGCCGAGCTGGTCGCCGGCGCGGTGGCCGAGGCGGCCGGGGGGCGGCCCCTGCACGCGGTGGTGGTCGGCGCGCCCGGCCTGGTCGACCCGCGCACCGGCGACCTGTCCCGGCTCAACGACGTGCCGGGCTGGCGCGGCAGCGTGCTGCGGGAGCTGCGGTCCCGGCTGGACGGGCCGGTGGTGCTGGAGAACGAGGTGAACCTGGCGGCGCTGGCCGAGCACCGGGAGGGCGCGGCGGCGGGGCGCGCCGACTTCGTGCTGCTGTGGCTGGACGACGGAGTGGGCGCGGCCGTGGTGCTGGACGGCAGGCTGCGCCGGGGGGTGTCCGGGGGCGCGGGCGAGATCGGCTTCCTCGACGCCGGCGGCAGGCCGCTGTGCGACGTGCTGAACGGCGCGGCCCTGCGCGGGCTGGCGGCCGGCGAGGTGGCGGCGCGGGTGGCGGCGGCGGTGTTCCCGGCGGTGGCGCTGCTGGACCCCGGCCTGGTCGTGCTCGCCGGGGAGGTCGGCCGGGCGGGCGGCGGCGAGCTGGCCGCCCTGGTGACCGACCGGCTGGCGGGGCTCGCGCCGGTGCCCGTCGAGGTGCGGGTCACGGCGATCGAGGACAACCCGGTGCTGCGCGGCGCCGTGGCGACCGGGCTGTCGACGGCCCGCGACGACCTGTTCGGCGCGCCGTAAGCCGTCGGCGGAACCTCTGGCCGCGCCACCGCCCGCGTGGTCGGCTCGGAGGATGGACGCTGCCTATGACGAGATCGCGGACTGGTACGAAGGGGTGTTCCTGACCGCCGGTGACCCCCTGGGCGCCCAGCAGGTGCTGCGCGACCTGCTGGGCGAGGGCCGGGGCGCGTGCCTGGAGATCGGGTGCGGCACCGGCGTGCACGCGGCGGCGCTGCGCGGGCTGGGCTGGACCCCGGCGGGCGTCGACCTGTCGGCCGGGATGCTGCGGCATGCCCGCGACCGGCTGCCGGCCGTACGGGGCGACGCGGCGCAGCTGCCGGTCCGTGACGCCTGCCTGCCGGCGGCGGTCGCGGTGCTGGCGCACACCGACATGCCGGACTATCCGGCCGTGCTGCGCGAGGCGGCCCGGGTGCTGCGGCCGGGCGGCGTGCTCGTGCACGTGGGGCTGCACCCGTGCTTCTGCGGCGGGTTCGCCGACCGGGGCGACCCGGAGGCCGTGGTGATCCGCCCCGGCTACCTGGACCGGCACTGGACGAAGGAGTCGTGGACGGGCGAGGGCGTGCGGGCGAAGGTGGGCGCGAGCCACTGGCCGGTGGCGGAGCTGCTGAACGCCTTCGTTGCGGCGGGGCTGACGCCGGAGCGGTTCGCCGAGTCGGGCGGCCCGGTCCCGGCGGTGCTGGCGGTCCGGGCTCGCAAACTTTCTAGTACGCTTGTACATGTACAGACGTACTAGTCCGGAGGGGCCGTCATGGCTTATCTGTTCCTCGCCCTCGCCATCGCCGCCGAGGTGCTGGCCACCAGCCTGCTCAAGTCGACCGAGGGGTTCACCAGGCTGTGGCCGACGCTCGGCTGCCTGGCCACGTACGCCGCCGCGTTCTACATGCTCACCCAGGCGCTGACGCGGGGGCTGGGCGTGGGCTTCTCCTACGCCGTGTGGTCGGGGCTGGGCACCACGCTGATCGTGGTCATCGGCGTCCTGTTCCTGAGCGAGCCGCTGAACTGGGCCAAGGTCATCGGCGTCGCGCTCGTGGTGGCCGGGGTGGTCACCCTCCAGCTCGGCGGTGCCCATTGAGCGCCGCGCGCAACCCGGCCGAGCGCCGCCGCCGCATCGTCGAAGCCGCCTGCGACCTGATCCCCGAGGTCGGGGTGGGCGGGCTGACGCACCGGCTGGTGGCCGCGCGGGCGGACGTCCCGCTGGGCGCCACGACGTACTACTTCAAGACGCTCGGCGACCTGGTCGCGGCCGCGTTGGAGGCGGCCGCCGAGCTGACCGCCGAGTGGCTGCGCCGCTGGGCGGGCGAGCTCGCCTCCGCCGCCGACGTGCCGGCCACGCTGGCCGCGCTCACCGCCGCCTACCTGCGCGAGCGCGACCGGATGGTGACGTGGAACGAGATGTACGCCGCCGCCGGGCACCGGCCCGAGCTGCGGCCGCTGGCCCGGGCGTGGAACGACGGCCTGACCGAGGTCCTGGCCGCGCACGTCGGCCCCGAGGCGGCGCGCCGGGCCGCTGTGTTCGTCGACGGCGCCGTCCTGCACGCGCTCGTCAACGACGACCCGCTCGACCAGGACGCCCTGGCCGGGGCCCTGGCCGCGCTCATGGCTCAGCCGTAGAGCCGCTCCAGCCACGAGCGCCAGGCCGGGCCCGGGTCGGCGGGGCCGCCGAACAGGTGGTGGGAGGCCACCATCGAGCCGCCCCGGCCCTGGATGAACCGGTAGAGGCCGGCGCCGGTGCGCACGCCGAGGGTCTGGGCGTTGGCGAAGTAGACGACGCCCGTCTGACCGGCGGGTTCCAGGAAGACCTTGTCGCCCGGCCGGGGGTCGCCGAGCTCCTCGTACAGGGTCCGCCAGGCACGCGGCCAGTCGGTGACGGGCGGCCCGAACTCCGTGACCGGCGTGGCGGCCCGCCCGGCGAAGTGGCCGAGGTATTCGACGAGCGTGGCGAAGAACAGCGCGAGGCCGGTGGACATCGCCTCGTACTCGCCCTCCCAGTCGTCGCCGGGCAGGAAGCCGCTGGTGACCAGGCGGACGGAGGTGCTGCCCCGGTCGCGGCCCTCGATCAGGAAGTCGTAGGCGACGAAGCGCCCGTCGGGGGCGGGCTCGGAGCCGTGCGTGAAGCGGTGCGGCGCGTCGGCCGTGGTGACGACGGAGCCGGGCAGGGCGGCGCCGCCGAAGGCGGTGCGGACCACGCCGCCGTCCACCTCGTTGCGGCCCATGAACCAGGCGTCGATGCCCGGCCCGGTGGCGATGGCCTCCCACACCTGCTCGGGCGTGGCCTCGACCAGGGCCTCCTGGGGGATCTTGAACTCGTGGCCCATGTCAGCCCTCCTTGACCGAGGGGTGCACGGCCAGGACCAGGCGGTGATCGCGGCCGCCCTCGGCCGATTCGTCATGATATTTCGCAACCAGGGTGGTGACGGCCTGGGTCAGCTCCTCGGCGAACGCCGCCCGGTCGGCCGCCGACGCGAACCGCACCTCGCCGTCGATGGCGAACGTGGCCACCCGTTTGCGCGCCTCGGTCGCGCCGGAGATGAGCGCGCCCACGTCGCGGACGAGCTGGGCGGCCAGCGCCAGCAGCCAGCGCGCCGACAGCCGGTCAGGCGACCGGGCCGGGTCGGGCTGCACGGCGGCCAGCGCCAGCGGCGAGATCACGAACGACGCGGCCTTGGCCTGCATCACCCGCTCGGTCACGTTGCCCTTCTTGCGCTCCTCGACGAGCTCGACCAGGCCGTGCTTCTCCAGCGTGCGCAGATGGTAGTTGACCTTCTGCCGGGCCAGGCCGACCTTGGCGGCCAGGGTCGTCGCCGAACCGGGCTCGACCAGCTCGGCGAGCAGCCTGGAGCGCATGGGGTCGAGCGACGCCTCGGCCGCCTCGGCGTCCTCGATCACTGCGACTTCGTGCATGGGGCCCACGATGGCACCGAAAAAATAAGTTGTCAAACGCCCGCATCGCGGAAGCGATTCTTCCGCATTGGTCACTACGGTGGCGGCATACGGAACGAAGGAGTGCGTGATGGTGGAGATGACGTGGCGTCAGGTCAGCGCCCGGCGGCTGGCCAGGGCGGGGCTGGCCGAGCCGGCCGCGGCGACGCCCGCCGAGATGGTCGCGGCCATGTGCGGGGCGCACGCGCAGGTGATGTCGGCGGCCGAGCTGTCGATCGCGCTCCGGCTGCGGGACGCCACGCGCGCGGACGTGCGGGCGGCGCTGTGGGAGGAGCGCAGCCTGGTCAAGACGCACGGGCCGCGCGGCACCGTGCACCTGCTGCCCGCCCGCGACCTGCCCGCGTGGACCGGGATGCTGTCCTCGCCGCCCGCCGGGAACGCCCTGTTCCCGGGCGAGAGGGGGATGACGGCCGAGCAGGTCGAGGAGGTGGTGGCGGCGATCGCGAAGGCGGTGGACGGCACGCACCTGACGATCGACGAGCTGAGCGACGCCGTGATCGCCGCCACCGGGCCGTGGGCGGGCGACCTGGTGATGCCGGCGTTCCAGGGCATGTGGCCGCGCTGGCGGCAGGCGCTGGGGGTGGCGGCACACCGGGGCGCGTTCGTGTTCGGCCCGGCGCGGGGCCGCAAGGTCACCTACACCGCCCCGCCGGAGGGCTTCCGGCGCGCCGCCGGCGACGACGGGCCGCTGCGCGCCTTCCTCCACGCGTACGGGCCCGCGACCCCGGAGCAGTTCGCCCGCTGGCTGGGCGCGCCGAAGGCGTGGGCCGTCGCGCTGTTCGCCTCGGCGGGGCTGGAGGAGGTGTCGTTCGAGGGGTCCCCGGCGTGGGTGCTGCCCGGCGACACCGAGGTCCCGGCCGGTCCGCCGTCCGGGGTGCGGCTGCTGCCGTACTTCGACGCGTACGTGGTGGCGGGGCGGCCCAGGGAGCTGCTGTACGCGGGGGCCGCGGCGGGGCGGGCGCTCTCGGGCGGGCAGGCGGGCAACTACCCGGTGCTGCTCGTGGACGGGCAGGTGGCCGGGGTGTGGCACCAGCGCCGCTCCGGGTCGCGGATCGACGTCACGGTGGAGCCGCTGCGCGAGCTGGACGCGGGCCGGCTCGGCGAGTTGCGCGAGCAGGTGGACCGGGTGGGTGCCATCCTGGAGGCCCGGGCGCGGCTCACCGTCGGCACGGTGACCGTCGGTCCGCACGCCTAGGCGCATTCTTGGCCCGTTTTTGGGCTTGAGGCCGGGCATCCGGCGGTACGCCCTCTGGGACAGCCCTGTGCGAGGAGTTCCGCGATGGCAGGCCAGCCGCATACCCGGGCCCGTCCCGCCTGCACCCGCCGCGCGCCGGCGAGGCCGCACGGAGGCCGCCGCGCGCCCGTGCCGGCCCACCGGGACCGGGCGCCCGCGCGGGCGTGCCGCGTGGCGCGCTCCCGGGCCTGGCGCTGCGTCTGGGATCCACCGCGCTCCGCCGGGGCGGCGCGACGGCCCGCCGCGATGCCGCCTTCTGTCGCGAGACCGTCCCGCGTGGTGCGGCCGTACGCCCGCGCCGTCCGCGCGTGCGGGCGACCGGCAGCTCGGCGGCGGGTGACGGTACGCGTCCGAGCGGAAGGACGGTGCCGGCCACGGCGGCCGCGCAGGGGCGTCAGGCTGCCGCGCGATCGTTTACGAACCGGGCGGGGAGGCTCAGGCCGCCAGCCACTCCTTGACCCCCGAGCGCAGGCGTTCCTTGAGCTCGGGGCGGGCGAAGGAGGCGTCGATCCCGGCCAGGGTCAGCTCCGCCAGCACCTCGTCCCCGTACCCGAAGACCTCCCGGACCCGCGCGTACTCGGCGGCGAGCTCGCTCTCGCCGTCGGTGTTGAGCGTGACGGCGAGCCCCGCCTCGCGCAGCCGCGGCAGCGGGTGGGCGGCGAGCGAGGGGACGATGCCGAGCAGGACGTTGGACGTGGGGCACACCTCCAGCGGGACGCCCCGCTCGCGCAGCTCCGCCACCAGCGACGGATCCTCCAGCACGCGGATGCCGTGGCCCAGCCGCTCGGCGTGGCCCAGCGTGAGGGCCTCGCGGACGCTGGCGGGCCCGGCGAACTCGCCCGCGTGGTGCACCAGCCGCAGCCCGGCGTCCCTGGCCGTGTCGAACACCTCGGCGAACGGGGCCAGCGGATGGCTCTCGTCACCGGCCAGCCCGATGCCGATCACCGCGTCGTAGCGGCGGGCCAGCTCGAAGGTGGCCCACAGCCGTTCGACGGGCCGGCGGCGCGAGTGGTCGAGCAGCACGCGGCACTCGACGCCGTAGCGGGAGCCGCCCTCGGCCAGGCCGTCGAGCACCGCCTCCAGCGGCATCTCCGGCGCGCCGAGCCGCTCGCCGTGGGAGGCGGCGGTGAACGTGACCTCGGCGTAGCCGGTGCCCTGGGCGGCCTCGTCGGCGCAGAACTCCAGGGCGATCCGGCGGAAGTCGTCCGCGGTGCGCAGCAGCCCGCGCACCAGCGCCCGGCGGTCGGCGAACTCGCGGAAGCTCGAGAAGCCCCGCTCGGCCCCCTGTCCGGGCAGGGCCTCGCCGCCGAGGTCGCGCACGGTCTCCGGGCGTACGGTGCTCTCCAGGTGGACGTGCAGGTGGGCCTTGGGCAGCAGGCGTACGTCTCTCACGCGCGCCACCCTAGGACACCGGCGGTCAGCTCCTGCGGGTGACCCGGATCTTCGACTGCTTGTGCGGGGTGCGCTCCCAGTCGTCCATGAACACCGCGTCGAGCCCGTGCTGCCCGGCCAGCCGCACCAGCGTCTCGGTGCGGTAGTAGAAGTCCTCGCGCAGCACCTGGTGCTCCTTGCCCTCGGTGCGGTCGAAGGTGAAGTCGAACCAGCCGTCGGGCCGCATGATCCGCCCGACGTGGGCGAAGCACTCGTCGATCACCTCCAGCGGCGAGTGCGAGAAGACGCTGTGCGCGTGCACGACGTCGAAGTGCTCGTCCGGCAGGAACGCGAAGCGCAGGTCGCGGACCGGGGTGAGGTGCGGCAGCTTGTCGCGCAGGCCGTGGTCGGCGACGGTGTCCTGCGCGGCCATGAGGATGTCGGGCGAGATGTCGATGCCGTAGTAGTTGCCGGTGTGCAGGTAGTCGATGAACAGCCGGCCGGCCCGCAGGTTGCCGCAGCCGATCTCCAGCATCCGGCACTCGGGTTTGAGCCCGTGCTCCAGCAGGTAGTCGAACTGCATCTGGCCCAGGGCCAGCCAGCGCTTGTGCGTGTGGGAGCCGACCGCGCCCTCGGGGCTGCGCGCCGTGTCGGACCGCATGACCGCCCGGTAGTAGGAGATGTGGTCGCGGCTGTGCAGGCGCAGCCAGGTGTCGCGGGCCAGCCGCCGCAGGTGCGGGATCACCTTGTGCGGGTGCCTGAGCGCGTAGGACGCCTGGTGCGCCAGGCTCGAACGGGGGCGTGTCACGAGGGGCACCGCCAAAAGTCAGTGGACTGGGCCTTCATGATGGGAATGTAAGTCAGCTACCCGGCCGTGCCCTCGGCTCACGTGAAAATCTTGGATGCCCGTTTGCCCAGGCTTTCTGGGCGGCGGAGCACCCGCTGGGAGTTCGATGCCACACGTCCGTTACGCGACCGCCGCCGCCCCGGCGCGGGGCGGCGAGCACCGCAACGAGGACTACGTCGTCGCCGGGCCGTCGTGGGTGGCGCTGTTCGACGGGGCGAGCGCGCCGCCCGACGTCCCGTCCGGCTGCGTGCACGACGTGCGGTGGCTGGTGCGGGCGCTGGCCACCGGGGTGGCGGCGCGGATGGACGGCGGCGAGCCGCTGGCGGACGTGCTGGCCGGGGCGATCGCGGACGTGATGGCGCGGCACGCGGGCACCTGCGACCTGTCGAACCCCGATTCGCCGTCGGCCACGGCCGCGCTGGCCCGGCTGCGCGGCGACCGGCTCGACTACCTGGTGCTGTGCGACTCGGCGATCGGGTTGCGGGGGCGCGACGGCGGCGTGACGATGCTGCGCGACGACCGGCTCGACCGCCTGCCGGGCGGGCGGCCGTACTCGGTGGAGCTCGTGTCGTCGCTGCGCAACCGGCCGGGCGGCTTCTGGGTGGCGAGCACCTGCCCGTCGGCCGCCGCGCGGGCGCTGACCGGCACGGTCGAGGCCGCCGGGCTGAGCGGGGTCGCCCTGTTCACCGACGGCGTCACGCGGCTGGCCGACTGGTACGGGCGCGCCTGGGCGGACCTGGTCGAGGGGGCGCGGGAGCCGGAGGCGCTGATCGCCGAGGTGCGCCGCCTGGAGCGCGAGCGCGGCCCGGTCAGCGGCAAGCGCCACGACGACGCGACGGCGGCCTGGATGTCCGTGAGTGCTGTCCTGTGAGCCGGCCTGGGCCGACTCTGAGACGGCGGTCACAACCTGTCGTAGGCGTTGGGTAGCTTGAAGGGGAAGACGCGCTTTGGAGGTCGATGGCCCGCCCCTGTGACGCCCGATCCCGTCCGACCCGAGCGAGGAGATTGTCTTGACCCAAACAGCAGAGGCTCTCGAACTGGACGAAACCCCCGCTGACGGCGTGTCCGTCAGCGCCGATTCCGTCAAGACATACCTGAAGGAGATCGGGCGGGTGCCCCTCCTGACCGCCGATCAGGAGATCGAGCTGGCCAAGCGGATCGAGGCCGGGCTGTTCGCCAGGGAGCGCCTCGACACCGAGCCCGGCCTCGACCGCGAGCTGCGGGCCGACCTGGAGTGGATCGCCGACGACGGCGAGCGGGCCAAGCGCCGCATGCTGGAGGCCAACCTGCGGCTCGTGGTGTCGATCGCCAAGCGCTATACGGGCCGCGGCATGCTGTTCCTCGACCTGATCCAGGAAGGCAACCTGGGGCTGATCCGCACGATCGAGAAGTTCGACTACCGCCTGGGCTACAAGTTCTCCACCTACGCCACCTGGTGGATCAAGCAGGCGATCACCCGGGCGATGGCCGACCAGGCGCGGACGATCCGCATCCCGGTGCACATGGTCGAGCTGATCAACAAGGTGGCGCGGGCCCAGCGGCGCCTGCAGATCGACCTGGGCCGCGAGCCCACCCCCGAGGAGATCGCGGCCGAGACCGAGCTCGACCCGGCGCGGGTCGTCGAGGTGCAGGGCTACGGCCGCGAGCCGATCTCGCTGCACACGCCGCTGGGCGAGGAGGGCGACAGCGAGTTCGGCGACCTCATCGAGGACACCGAGGCGGTCTCCCCCGCCGACGCCGTCTCCTTCACGCTGCTCCAGCAGCAGTTGCGCGCCCTGCTCGACGAGCTGTCGGAGCGGGAGGCGGGGGTGATCTCGATGCGTTACGGGCTGGTCGACGGCAAGCCGATGACGCTGGACGAGATCGGGCGCATCTACGGGGTGACGCGCGAGCGCATCCGCCAGATCGAGGCCAAGACGATGTCCAAGCTGCGTCACCCGTCACGGGCGATGGCGCTGCGCGACTACCTGGGCTGAGCCGCTACCGGGCCGCCGGCCGGTCCGGGCCGACGAGCAGGAGCGACTTGCCGATCGTGCGGCGCTCCTCCAGCGAGACGTGGGCGTCGCGGGCCCGCTCCAGCGGGAAGGTGGCGCCGATGACCGGGCGCAGGCGGCCCCGGGCGACCAGGTCGAGCGCCTCGGCGAGCCACGCCCTGGAGTCCGCCGGGTCGGGCGGCCCCGACGCGAGGGCGTTGACCGCGTCCACGCGGCGGCGCGCGGCCTCCTCGGCGTCGACCTCGGTGAACCCGCCGTCGGCGGTGCCGTAGCTGACGAACCGGCCGCCGTCGGCGACGGCCTCGAAAGCCGCGCGGCCGAGCCCGCCGCCCGCGCCGTCGAAGACGAGCCGGGCGCCGCCGCCGGTCAGGTCGCGGACGCGCTCCTGCCAGCCTTCCTCGCTGTAGTCGACGGCGTGCTCGGCGCCCAGCTCGCGGGCGAGGCCGAGCTTGCGCTCGCCCCGGGCGGCGGCGACGACGCGGGCTCCGGCGTCGCGGGCGAGCTGCACGAGCGTCGATCCGGCGCCTCCGGCGGCGGCGGTCACCAGCACCCACTCGTCCTTCTCCGGGGGTCCCAGCCGGGTGAGCATGAGCGCGGTGACGCCGTCGTGCAGGACGGCGGCCGCCTGCTCGAAGCTCACGTTCCCGGGCAGCTCGGTGAGCTCCTCGACGCCGGCGACGACCTGCTCGGCGTAGCCGCTGCCGAGGCTGGCGACGACGCGCCGGCCGGTCCAGCCCGGGTCCACGCCTTCGCCGGTGGACAGGACGGTGCCCGCGCCGCCGGTGCCGGGCACGTACGGGGGCGTCCTGGGGAACATCTCGACGCCCCAGCCTCGGCGCAGCAGGGTGTCGAGGTAGATGACGTCGGCGGCGGCCAGCCCGATGACGACCTGGCCGGGGCCGGCGACGGGGTCGGGCAGCTCGGTGGCGGCGAGCACGTCGGGTCCGCCGAATTCACGCGCCTGGATCGCACGCACAGGGTTCACTCCTCGGAGTCGGTGTCCGTTTCGGTAAACCCAGCCTCCAACCTCAACTTTGGATGAGGTCAAGCGCGATCGCCGCGTCCTTCTCACCGGCGAAGGCCAGCAGCCGCTCCCCCTCGGCGGTCAGCTCCTCCATGACCGGGCCGGGCAACGGCCGGAAAGGGCGCAAGGTCAGAGTGTCGTCCTTGAGGTCCCACATGCCCGCGACGACGCCGTCGACCAGGAACGTCGGGTGGATGACCGCGCCCACGCAGACGGCCTTGCGCCGCTCGGCGGTCATGAGCCGGGACCGGTCGGCGTAGGCGACGATCAGGTTGTCGAAGTACGGCAGGAACCGTACGGGCGCGGGTGTCTCAGGGTCGGCCAGCGGCGCGTCCGGCAGGTCGTACAGGACGCGCCCGTCCTCGTCGCGGTAGGCGCGCAGGTCCATCGCCTCGATCACCGGGCGCAGCCGGGTCAGCCCGGACCACGCCTGCACGTCCATGACGCCCGCCGGGCCGAAGGCGGCCAGGTAGCGGGTGACCAGGCGTTCCACCGGGGGCGCGGTGTCGAGGGGGCGGCCGAGCCACTCCTCGGCGAGCGTGAACGGGACGGCGCCGCCCCGGTTCCACTCGCCGCTGGGCGGGGTGTGGATCACGGGGAGGACGGCCTGGACGGTCCAGTTGAGCGCGAGCCGGTCGACGCCGGGCCAGCGTTCGGCGAGCAGGTCGCGCACCTGGGTGCGGGTGAGGGTGCGCCCCTTCAGGTGGGCCCGGGTCAGGTGGGCACGGGCCAGGCGGGCGAGCTCGTCGAGGTCGACGTCGCGCAGCGCGCCGCCGAAGGCGCCCCGCAGGCCGCGTGACAGGCGCGGCTGCAGGAGCGGGCGCAGCCACACGTAGTCGCCGGCCAGCGTCAGGTGCTGGGTGGCGCGCAGCAGCGACCCGCGCACGACCTGCCTGCTGTGGAGCAGGGAGGTGAGGTCGTCCTGGGTGAAGGACGACAGCCGCGACCAGAGGCCGTAGTAGGGCGGGTTGACGTCCTGCCCCTGGAGGGCGACCAGCCGTTCGACGGCCTGCGCGGGCGTCATGGCCGAGGGGGCGAGCAGGAGCTGGCGGTCGAGCGTCGTGCGGTTGAGCGTGCGACGGTCGAGTACGCGGCTGTTCGGCGTCATGACGCCCACGGTAGGGACTATCGCGGCAAGGGAGGTTCCGCGTTAAGGAGCTCGTCGAGGGCGGCGCGGAGGTCGGCGGCCAGCTCCCAGGCGTCGGGCACCATGTCGCGGTCGGTGATGACGCCGATGTCGAGCGAGCCGTCGTAGGAGAACGCGGTGATGTTGATGCCGCCGCTCACGTCGGTGATCACCGAGACCGGGTAGAGGCTGAGCAGCCGCGCCCCGCACACGTACAGCGGGAACTGCGGCCCCGGCACGTTGGAGACGCCCACGTTGATGGGCGGCGCGGTCTGGCCGACGAGCTCGAACGCCGAGCGGGCGGCCAGCCCCATGAGGGCGGCGGGCATCGACTCGCTGAACTCGCGCAGCCAGCGGGCCGGCGACAGCGAGAACCGGTCCTTGATCCGCCGCATCGCCTGCCGCACCTGGGCCAGCCGGGCGGCGGGGTCCTCCAGGTGCACGCCGAGCGGCGCGGTCATGATCGCGACCTGGTTGCCGGGGGCCTCGTCGCCGGCGGCGCGCAGCGAGAGCGGGATGCCGGCGATCAGCGGCTGGCGCGGGACGCCGCCGTGCGCGGCCAGCCAGCGGCGCAGCGCGCCCGCGCACACGGCCATCACCACGTCGTTGACCGTGACGCCGAACGCCTTGCGCACCGCCTTGACCTCCTCCAGCGGCAGCGAGACGAACGAGAAGCGGCGGTGCCGGGAGACCGGGCCGCTGAACGGGGTGCGCGGCGCGGGCAGCACGGGCAGCTCCGGCGCCTGCCCGGTGCCGGCCGCCTTGCGGGCCAGCCGGGCGGCGACGCTGCTGCCGGGCAGCCACGACAGGACGGGGATCTCGTCCAGGTGCGGCACCGCCCGGGCGGCGAACCGCACCGCCTGCGCCGGGTTGCGGGCCATCCTGGCCAGGCCGCGCGCCAGCATCTCGGCGCGGGGTGGCAGCGGCGCGTCGGGCTCCGGCTCGCCCGAGGGCGGCGGCGCGGGCTCGGGGCCGAGGTCGAGCAGCGCGGCCAGCACGTCGGCGCCGCCGATCCCGTCGACGGCCGCGTGGTGGATCTTCGTGTAGAGGCCGGTGCGGCCGCCGGCCAGGCCGTGGATGAGGTAGATCTCCCACAGCGGCCGGCTGCGGTCCAGGCGGCGCGGGTGCAGCCGCGACACCTGCTCGGCGAGCTGCCGGTCGTCGCCGGGCGGCGGCAGGCCGATCTCGCGCACGTGGTAGTCGAGGTCGAGGTCGTCCTCGCGCACCCAGTACGGGTGGTCCAGGTCGAACGGGACGCGGGCGAGCTTGCGGCGCAGCGCGGGCACGTGCGGCAGCCGGGCCTCCAGCAGGGACTGCAGGCTCGCGCGGTCGAGGGGGCCGTCGAGCACGGCCAGGCCGGCGATGTTGGCGACGTTGGTCTCGGTCTCGAAGTGGAGGAATCCCGCGTCGAGGGCGGTCAGCTGGGCCATGTCAGTCCTCCGCGACTTCGAGCGTGCGCTGTGTGGCATCGGGTTCGGCGAAGGCCAGCAGCGCCGTCGCCTCCTCCTCCAGGATGTCCGGCCGGTGCGGCGCGAACGGGGTGACGATCAGCCTGGCCTTCTTGCCCGAGCGCTTGATCTGCCACGTCCCGGCGGCGAACCCGTCGATCAGGTACGTGGCGCGTACCCGCAGGTTCTTGGTCGTGACCAGGCCCCGGTGCTCGTCGGCGACGATGCGCCTGCGGTCGGCGTGGCCGAGGACGAGCGTGTCGAAGTCGGGCAGGAACCGCACCGGGGCGGGGACGTCGCCGCCCGGCCGGGGCGCGTCCGGCAGGTCGTACAGGACCCTGCCGTCCTCGCCGGTCAGCACCTCCAGCCGGTCGCGCATGCCGTCCAGGACGGGGGCCAGGCCGCCCAGCCCGGACCACGCCTGGAGGTCGGCGGCGGTGGCGGGGCCGAAGGCGGCCAGGTAGCGCTCGGCGAACGCCTCCGCCGAGGGCGCCGGGTCGAGGGTGACGCCGGCCGGGGCGAAGGCGGGGTCGCGCGGGAAGCTCCACCGGTCCTGCGTCGGCACCATGACCAGCGGCATCAGCATGCGCACCGCGTAGCCGAGGTGCCGCTGGTCCGCCTCGGGGAACTCCTTGAGCAGCTTCGGCCGCAGCTCGTTGAACGTGTGCGGCCCCTCGGCGAGCAGCCGCGCGGCGGCGGCCACCACGGCGTCGGCGTCGACGCCCTCGAAGCGGCGGGCGGCGGCGGCCAGCACCGGGTGCAGCAGCGGCCGGAACGCGGCGTAGTCGCCGGCGGTCACCAGGTGCAGCGTGGCGCGGTGCAGCGTCGCGCGGACGAGCGTGCCGGCGTGCAGGTCGCGGTGCAGCTCGTCGCGGCCGAACCCGGCGAGCCGGGTCCACACGCCCAGGTACGGCGGGCGCGGCTCCTGCGCCTGGAGACCGGCCAGGCGGTGCACGACGTCGGCCGCGCTGCCCTCGTGGCGTCGCAGGAGGTGCTGGCGGGCCAGGGTGGCCCGGTTGAGGGCGCGCAGGCTGAGCATGAACACATCATGCCTTTCCCCATCGAAGCTGTACGAGCCGCCTACCCCGCTCTCGCCGACGGCCACGCGTATCTGGACGGCGCCGCCGGCACGCAGGTCCCTCAGCCGGTGATCGACGCCATCGCCGGGGCCTACCGAGGCGGCCTCGGCAACGCGGGCGGGGCGTTCCCCGCCGCCCGCCGCTCCGAGGCGATCGTGGCGGCCTGCCGCCAGGCCGTGGCCGACCTGGTCGGCGGGCACCCGGACGGGGTGATCCTGGGGCCCAACATGACGACGCTCACCTATCGGCTGGCCGGCGCGCTGTCACGCGGGTGGGGCCCCGGCGACGAGGTCGTGCTGTCGCGGCTGGACCACGACGCGAACGTGCGGCCGTGGACGACGACCGGCGCGACCGTCCGGTGGGCGGAGGTCGATCCGGTGACCGGCGAGCTGCCGGTGGAGCAGTACGCCCGGCTCATCGGGCCGCGCACCCGGCTGGTGGCGGTGACGGCGGCGGGCAACGTGCTCGGCACCCGGCCCGACGTGGCCGCGATCAGCGCGCTGGCGCACGAGGCGGGCGCGCTCACGTACGTCGACGGCGTGCACGCCACCGCGCACGGGCCGGTCGACATGCGGGCGCTCGGCGCCGACTTCTACGCGACCAGCGCCTACAAGTGGTCGGGGCCGCACGTCGGCGCGGTGGTCGCCGATCCGGCGCTGCTGGAGACGATCCGGCCGGACAAGCTGGCCCCCGCGCCGGACACGGTGCCGGACCGGTTCGAGCGCGGCACGGCGCCGTTCGCGGACCTGGCCGGGGTGAGCGCCGCCGTGGACCACCTGGCCGGCCTGGTGCCGGGCACGGGGACGCGGCGCGAGCGGCTGACCGCCTCGCTGGCCGCGGCGGAGGCGCACGAGATGGAGCTGTTCGCGGTGCTGCTGGCGGGCCTGGAGACGATGCCGCACGTCACCCTGTACGGCAAGCCGGCCCGGCGGACGGCCACCGCCTACTTCACCGTCGCCGGGCGCACCCCGCGCCAGGTGGCCGAGCATCTGGCGGCGCGCGGCGTGAACGTGTGGAACGGGCACAACTACGCCTGGGAGCTGACCGGCGTGCTCGGCATCCGCGAGAGCGGCGCGGTGCGGGTCGGGCTGGTCCACTACAACGATCGCCCGGACGTGGACCGGCTGCTGGAAGGGGTGGCCGAGCTGCGGTAGCCGCCGGGCGTCGTGCCGTACCACTGCTTGAACGCCAGGTGGAAGCCCACCGTGGAGCCGTAGCCGACGCGGTGGGCGATGGCGGCGTGCGGGAGCCGGGTGGCGGTGAGCAGCCTGGCGGCCTCGTGCATGCGGCGGGCGGTCAGGTGGCGCATGGGCGTCTCGCCGACGAGCTCGCGGAAGGTCGCGGCGAAGGCGGAGCGGGACAGCCCGGCCTCGGCGGCCAGTGTCTCGACGGTCCACGGCTCGGCGTAGCGGGTCTGCACGGCCAGCAGCGCGGCCCCGACGGCCGGGTGGCGCAGCGCCCGCAGAACGGGCGCACCCCCCGATGTGCCTTCCGGGCCGGGTTCGGGCTCGGCCAGGGCGGCGCGCAGGGCCAGGACGAAGGCGAGCTCGAAGGCGCGCACGGCCACCAGGGGCAGCCCCGGCTCGTCGCCGTCCCACTCCCGCGCCAGCCCGGCCAGCGTGCCCGCGAGCAGCGGCTGCCGGGCGACGGCGGCCCGGCCGAGCACGAGCACGGGCGGCAGCGCCCGGTAGAGCGGCGGGGCGGGCTCGTCGTAGTGCAGGCCGGCGCAGAGCATGGTGGTGGCCGGACCGCTCCCGTCGATGCGGACGGCGCCGGTCGCGCCGGGGTCGCGGGCGGGCAGCAGGCTCTCCAGCGGGACGGCCGGGCGGCCGGGCGCGTCGGCGAGGCGGTGGGCGGCGCCGTGCGGGAACACGGCCAGGTCCCCGGCGGCGAGCCGGACCGGCGCGGGCAGCGCGGGCAGCTCCACGGCGCAGCCGCCGTCCTGGACGTAGTGGATCAGCGCGCACCGCTCCGCCGGGCCGGCCACGCCCCAGGGGGCGCGCACGGTCCAGCGGCTGTGGAAGACGGCCCGCAGGCGCAGGGGTGCCAGAAGCTCGCTCAGCAAATCCATCCGGACGATCCTTAAACATCGGTGGAGGTCGCTTTATCGAGCGTATCGGGGATCGGCGCGAGGCTGGACCCATGAGATTCCTGGTGTTCGGCGCCACGGGCGCGCAGGGGGGCGCGGTGGCGCGCAGGCTGGTCGCGGAGGGGCACGCCGTGCGCGGCTTCGCCCGCACGGAGCGGGTCCCGGAGGGGGTGGAGGCGTTCGCGGGCGAGCTGGGGGACGCGGCGCGGGTGAAGGCGGCCTTCGACGGCGTCACGCACGCGTCGGTGACGCTGCCGCTGGTGTACGAGCCGGACCTGGTACGCGCGTACACCCGCAACGTGATCGAGGGGGCACGGGCGGCCGGGGTGCGGCGGCTGGTGTTCGCCACGGGCAACCGGCTGCCGGACGCCGAGACGGGGGTGGCCGCGTTCGACACGCGGCGGGAGGCGGCGCGGGCGATGCTGGCGTCCGGGCTGCCGGTCGTGGTGCTGCGACCGGCGCTCTACCTGGACAACCTGCTCATGCCGGGCGTGCTGGAGGACGGGGTGCTGCGTTACCCGCTGCCGGGCGACCTGCCGGTGGCGTGGCTGAGCCATGCGGACCTGGGCGCGATCACGGTGGCGGCGCTGACGCGGGACGGCCTGGCGGGCGTGGTCGACGCGGGCGGCCCGGAGGCGGTGACGGGGGCCGAGCTGGCCGCCGCCGCCGGGGCCCGCTACGAGGAGCTGGACGTGGACGCGTTCGCCGCCGGGCTGGCCGGGGCGCTCGGCGCCGAGGTCGCCCGTGAGGTGGCGGCCACCTACCGCTGGATCGGCGCGGCCCGCCCGGCCGGGCTGTTCGCGGCCGATCCCTGGCACGGGCTGGCGCTGACGCCGCCGCGTGACTGGATGGTCGGCGCGGAGATCGTCCGGCATCACCGGGTGATCGAACGCTGGCTGGCCGGGACGGGCGGGTTCGAGGCGTTCGCGGAGGCGCACGCGCCGGACTTCACGCTGGTCACGCCCGACGGCCAGGCGCTGTCGCGGGAGCGGGTGCTGGCGGAGGTGGCGGCGGCGCGCGGGGCGGACCCGGGGCTGCGCGTGGAGATCCGCGACGCCCGCGTGGTGGCGGGGTCCGGGCCGCTGGTGGTGGCCGCCTACGAGGAGTGGCAGCGCGGGCGGGGCCGCCGGGCGACGGCGGTGCTGCGCCGCGAGGGCGGTGCCCTGCGCTGGGCGCACCTGCACGAGACCTGGATCGGCTGACCTCTCAGGCGGGGCCGGGCTCCAGCAGGCCGAACGCCACCCCGGCGGCGCGTACGGCCTCCGGCTCCAGCTCGGCAAGCGGCACGCCGTCGGCCAGCGCCCGCCAGTTGCGGCGGGCCAGCACTCGCTGGACGGCGAGCGCCTGCGCGGCCAGCAGGCTCGCGGTCAGCTCGTCGTACGGCCCCGTCAGCGCCTCGGCCAGCGTCCGCTCGTCGTGCTCGACGTACGTGGACACGCGCGCGCCCAGGCTCGGCGTGCCGAACACCATCCGGTGGAAGCCCATCACCTCCGGATGGTCGTTCAGTCCGGTGACGGGGTCGTGGCGGGCCAGGCCGTCGAGGAAGTGGCGGCGCAGGGCCGCGACCGGCGACTCGCCCGGCCCCCGCCCGCGCACCACGCGGGCCGGCTCGCCCCGGTGGTCGGCGATGCGGTGCAGGACCAGGTCCTCCTTGGTCGGGAAGTACTTGAACAGCGTCGGCTTGGACACCTGCGCCGCCGCCGCGATCTCGGTGACCGGCACCTCGTCGAAGCCGCGCGCCAGGAAGAGCCGGATGGCCGCCGAGGAGATGGCCTCACGCACCCGCTGCCGCTGAAGCTCCCGCAGTCCCGTCATGGGCCCACCCTACCAAAGTGTTAACCTGGTCAATCTATTAACCGAGTTAACGCAGGAGGTGCCATGACCACACTCGACGAGGAGCGCAGGCACATCGAGCGCTGCGCCGCCGGGCTGCGCAGGATGCTCGACGCCGCCCGCGAGAACGTCGTCGTCGGCGAGACCGTCGCCGGCGACCGCTACAGCGCCGAACGGCTCGGCCGCCACCTGAAGAGCCTGGCCAAGCAGCTCGGCGAGGAGCCGGACGGGCCGCCGTTCTTCGGCCGGCTCGACTTCGGGCCGGGCTCGGCCGACCATCCCGGCCGCAGCTACCACCTCGGCAGGCGGCACATCAGCGGCGAGCACGGCGGCCCGCCGGTCGTCGTCGACTGGCGGGCGCCGGTCTCGCGCGCCTTCTACCGGGCGAGCGCCCGCGACCCGCAGGGCGTGGCCGTGCGCCGCCGGTTCGGCTGGTCCGGCACCACGCTCACCTCCTACGAGGACGAGCGGCTCGACCGGGGCGAGGAGCAGCGCGACAGCCGCATCCTGGCCGCCGAGATCGAACGGCCGCGCGTCGGCCCCATGCGCGACATCGTCGCCACCATCCAGCCCGAGCAGGACGACCTGGTCAGGGCCGCCCTGTCCGAGTCGATCTGCGTGCAGGGCGCGCCCGGCACCGGCAAGACCGCCGTCGGCCTGCACCGGGCCGCGTTCCTGCTGTACGCGCACCGCCAGCGGCTGGAACGCGGCGGCGTGCTCGTGCTCGGCCCCAACCGGGCCTTCCTCGGCTACATCTCCGCCGTGCTGCCCGCGCTCGGCGAGATGGACGTCGAGCAGACCACGCTGGAGCGGCTGCTCGCCTCCGCCCCGGTGCGGGCCGCCGACAGCCCGGCCGCCGCGCTGGTCAAGCACGACGCCCGGATGGCCGAGGTGCTGCGCGAGGCCCTGTACGCGCGCGTACGCAAGCCGGTCGAGCCGCTGGCGGTGCCCGACGGCTCGGCCACCTGGCGGGTCGGCGAGGCCGAGCTGCGGCGGATCGTGGACGACACCCGCCGCGACGCGCTGCCGTACCTGACGGGCCGCGAGCGGGTCCGCGCCCGCGTGGTGGAGCTGGTGCGGCGGCAGGCCGAGGCGCGCGGGCTCAGCGCCACCGCCGCCTGGACCCGTAAGGCCGGGCGGGCGGTGACGCCGTTCCTTGACGCGGTGTGGCCGACCGTGCGGCCGGAGGAGGTGCTGTTCGAGGTGCTGAGCGGCCGCTCCCCCGCCACCGCGCTGACGGACGCCGAACGGGCGGCCGTCACCTGGGAGCGCCCGCCGCGCGGCCACCGCGGCGCCCGCTGGACGGAGGCCGACCTGGTGCTGCTCGACGAGCTGGCCGGGCTGCTGGAACGGCCGCGCGGCTACGGCCACGTCATCGTGGACGAGGCGCAGGATCTGTCCCCGATGCAGTGCCGGGCCGTCGCCCGGCGCAGCGAGCACGGCTCGCTCACCGTGCTCGGCGACCTGGCGCAGGGCACCACCCCGTGGGCGGCCCGCTCCTGGGCCCGGCACCTGGAGCTCCTGGGCAAGCCGGACGGCCGGATCGTCGAGCTGACCACCGGCTACCGGGTGCCCGCCACGGTCGTCGAGCTGGCCAACCGGCTGCTGCCCGCGCTCGACGCCGACGTGCCCGTCACCCGCTCGCACCGCTCCGACGGCAGGCTGCGGCTGATCCGCGCCGACCGGCTGGAGAGCGGCGTGACGGCGGCGGCGCGGGAGGCGCTGGAGTTCGAGGGCTCGATCGGCGTGATCGCCGCCGACGACGCCGCCGAGAAGGTCACGGCCGCGCTGTGGGACGACGGGCTCGACGTCGGCGGCCGGCTCGCCGTGGTGGCCGCGTCCACGGCCAAGGGGCTGGAGTACGACCACGTGGTCGTGTGCGAGCCCGCCGCCATCGCCGCGAGCAGGCCGCGCGGGCTCAACCTGCTGTACGTGGCGCTGACCCGGGCGGTGTCGCGGCTGGACGTCGTGCACGCCCTGCCGCTCCCCCGGCCGCTCGACAGCGCCCGCGCCCCGGGTGTGTGATGAGGGTCCCGTCCCTCCGAGGAGCGGCCATGGACGACCCGCTGCGGACCACGCAGGTTCTGTCGATCGCCGGGTTCGGGTGCGCGGCGGTCGCGCTGGTGTTCGTCCCGATCCTGTTCGGCCCGGCCGGGATCGTGCTGGGCCTGGTGGGGCACAGCCAGGGCGAGCGGCTCGGCAGGTGGGCGGCGGTCACGGCCGCCGTCGCGACGGCCGCCGGCATGGTTCTCGGCTACCTGCTGCTGCCGGCGTGAGATCCTGCCGGTGTGCTGCACCCGATCGACGCCCTGCGTGAGCTGATCACCGCCCGGCTCGGCCGCTTCCCCAGGCGGGAGGTGCCGCCCGCCGCGGGCATCCGCCGCGCCGCCGTGACCGTGTGCGTGCTGGAGGACTCCGCGCGCGAGCCGTACACGATCCTCATCAGGCGGGCCCCGCACGGGCGCAACCCCGGCCAGTGGGCGCTGCCGGGCGGCCGGCTCGACGACGGCGAGCGGCCGGTGGAGGCGGCGCTGCGCGAGCTGGCCGAGGAGACGGCGGTGACCGGGGTGGAGGTGGCCGGGCTGCTCGACGACTTCGTCACCGACTCCGGGTTCGTGATCACGCCGGTGGTGGCGTTCGGCGGCGCGCAGCAGCCGGTCGCCGACCCGCGCGAGGTCGCCTCCGTGCACGCCGTGCCGCTGGAGCGCTTCCTCGCGCCGGGCGTGCCGCGCTGGCGCGACGGGCTGCTGCAGATGCCGCTCGGGCCGTCGATCGTCGTGCACGCGCCGACCGGGGCCATCCTGTGGCAGTTCGCCGAGGTGGCGCTGCGCGGCCGGGAGACCCGCGTCCTCGACGTCGCCCAGCCGCACTGGACCCGCACCTGATCTCGCTATCCTGCCCGTCATGACGCTCGAGGGCATGGCCTACGGCAAGAGCCACCTGCGCGGCCTGGCCAGAGGCGTGGGCGACATGGAGGAGGCCGTGCGGGACGTGGCCGTCCGCTACGAGCCGGTCACGAAGGCCGTGCGGGTCGCGCTCGGCGCCGACGAGTACGGCGACGCCTACTGGCAGGCCAGGGGCGAGCGGATGGCGGCCATCGGGACCGCGCTGGACCTGCTCTCCGACGCGATGGGCAGGCAGAGCGACGACCTCACGCGCTCCAAGGGCAACTACGCGGCCGGCGAGGACGCCAGCACCCTCCGCACCTGAGAGCGGCGGGCCGAGGGGAATTCGCGGTGATTCGCGGGAGTTGGGTGGGGGGCTGTGAGCTGGGCGTCCTTGGCGCCGGCCGGTCGCTGCGGACCAGAAGATGACCCGCTCTTTGGGCCCGGTGGAATACGGGCCGCCGGATGTCCGTTAGCATCGGAAGGCCGATGTGGTCTGTGTCCCCCGGGCCGCAAATTACCGCCTTCACGGAATACCGTTCGGCTGGAGCCGTGTTGTGCACCTCGCCGAGGAGGCGACCGCCACATCGGCCTTAACAGCTTCCCAGGCGCCCCGTCCCCGGACGGGGCGCCTGCCTTATGGTGGGTGGCCGAGCCGACGATCGTCCAGGAGAGCCCGTTGCTATATCAAGTGGTCAAGTTCGCCGCCGCGCCCCTCGCTCACGCGATGTGCCGTCCGTACATCTCGGGCGCCGCGCACGTGCCGCGGAGCGGACCGGCGATCCTGGCCGCCAACCATCTCTCGGTGCTCGACTCGTTCCTGCTGCCCGCGCTGCTGCCCCGGCACGTCACGTTCGCGGCCAAGAACGAGTATTTCTCCGGCAACCCGGTCGCCGGCTGGTTCATGCGGCTCGGCGGGAGCCTGCCGACCGACCGGGAGAGCGCGCACGCGGCCCAGGACATGCTCGACGCCGCCGCGGCGCTGCTGGAGCGCGGTGAGCTGTTCGGCATCCACCCGGAGGGCACCCGCTCCCCCGACGGCCGCCTCTACCGGGGGAAGATCGGCGTGGCGTGGCTGGCGCTGAAGACGGGCGCGCCGGTGCTGCCCGTGGCGCTCAGCGGCACCGAGAAGGTGCTGCCGCTCGGCGCCAAGGTGCCGCGCCCGGCCAGGATCGGCATCGCGATCGGCGCGCCGATGACGTTCACCGGCGACCACACCAGGGCCCAGGACCGCCGCCGCGTCACCGACGAGATCATGGCGGCCATCCAGGAGCTGTCCGGCCAGGAGTACGTGCCGACCTACGCGGCCAGCCACAAGGCGGCCATCGGAACCGGAGGGGGCTGACCCGTGGCGCGTGGCCGCACCATCGCGATCGTGTCCGGCGCCACCGTGCTGGCGCTGGGAGCCGCCGGCGGGGGCGCCTACTACCTGCTGCACACCCGCGGCACGCCCGCCGAGACCGCGCAGCGCTTCGCCGCGGCGTGGCAGGCGGGCGACCGGGCCCGGATGAGCGCCGAGCTGGCGGCGCCGCGGGAGCTCGGCGTCTACGACCAGTTCCGGCAGGGGCTCGGCGTGGAGTCCTCGACGATCCAGGTGGGCGCCCCGCGCGAGCGCGACGGCCGCGCCACCGTCCCCTACACCGCCACCCACCGGCTGAAGAACGCCGGGGAGTGGACGTACGAGGGCGAGCTCGCGCTGAAGGTCGCCGACCGCCACTGGAAGGTCGACTGGACGCCCGCCGCCCTGCACCCGCAGCTGACGCCGGGCGCGACGTTCGCGCTCAAGACGTCGTGGCCGGAGCGCGCGGCGATCACCGACGCGGGCGGCGGCCGCATCGACGGCGGCGACGTGGGCGGCTCGGTCCAGCAGCTCGTCGGCTACCTGGACAAGGCGACCAAGAAGGACGTGGCCAAGCTCGGCTCCGCCTACAAGGTGGGCCAGGCGGTCGGCCGGGGCGGGCTCCAGCAGGCGTTCCAGGAGCGGCTGGCCGGCACGCCGACGACGGAGATCCAGGCGGGCGGCAAGACCCTGGAGAAGATCGAGGGCACCGACGGCGAGCCGCTGCGCACCACGCTCGACCCCGGCGTGCAGGCCGCCGCCGTCACCGCCGTCAAGGACGTGGACAAGCCCGCCTCGATGGTGGCGATCGAGCCCGGCTCGGGTGAGATCCTGGCCGTGGTCAACAACCGGGGCGGCTTCAACCGGGCGCTCGACGGCCGCTACGCGCCCGGCTCGACGTTCAAGGCCGTCACCGCCATCGGGCTGCTCGCCGACGGGCTGTCGCCGCGCGACACCGTGACGTGCCCCAAGTACGTGACCGTCGGCGGGCTGCGGATCCGCAACTCGGAGAAGGCGGAGTTCGGGTCGCTGTCGTTCTCCGACTCCTTCGCCCACTCGTGCAACACGACGTTCGCGCCGCTGGCCGAGGAGCGGCTGGGGGCGGACAAGCTGCTCCAGACCGCCGAGCTGGTGGGCTTCAACCAGCCGCTGTCGATCGGCGTGCCGGCCACGAAGGCGAGCTTCCCCCGCGCCGAGTCCGATGCGGAGCTGGCCGCCGAGTCGTTCGGCCAGGGCCGGATCACGGCCAGCCCGCTGTCGATGGCGTCGGTGGCCGCCGCGATCGCCGACGGCACCTGGCGCCCGCCGACGCTGGTCCCCGAGCTGAAGCAGAAGGCCGAGGCCCGCAAGCTGCCCGGCGGCGTCACCGAGGCGCTGCACGGCATGATGGCGGCCGTCGTCACCAAGGGCACCGCGAAGTCGGCCGGGCTGCCGTCGGGCACCCGCGGCAAGACGGGCACCGCCGAGTACGGCAGCGGGCCGAAGCTCGACTCGCACGCCTGGTTCATCGGCTTCACCGAGGACGTGGCGTTCGCGGTGGTGGTCGAGGGCGGCGGAGGCGGCGGCAAGGTCGCGGCCCCGATCGCCGCCGACTTCCTGCGCGCCCTCCCGTCCGTGTGACCGCGCGCCCTCCGGGGCGGGTGACCCGGTAGTCGGTCCGCTCGCGGCGCCGCCGGACGCGCGTCCGCGTCCCGTACGGGCGCCGCGCGCCCGGTGGATCTCCGGTGGAATCCTGGCGGCATGACGGAGATCACGGAGTGCGTCCGGTGCGGCGGCACGGTGGCCCCCGACGGGCACTGCTGGCACTGCGGCGCCGCGCAGCCGGCCTTCCGCGCGCACCTGGAGATCACCGCCGGTCCGGGCGCGGCCGGGGTGAGCGACCGCGGCCTGCGGCGTGAGGTGAACGCCGACGCGATGGCGCTGGCCACGCCGGGCCCGTGGACGGCGGGGGTGGTGTGCGACGGGGTGTCGATGTCGCCGAGAGCGGAGCGGGCCGCCCGGGTCGCCGCCGAGACGGGCGTCGCGGCGCTGGCCTCCCTGCTGGCCGTGCCGCTGCTGCCGGAGGAGGCGCTGGCGGCCTCCGCAGTCCGCGCCGGGCGCGCGGTGGCGGCGCTGGCGTCGTCCGTCCGGGCCGCCCCGGCCTGCACGTACGTGGCGGGGATCGCCGGGCCGCAGGGCGTGTGGTGCGCGTGGGTGGGCGACAGCAGGGCGTACTGGCTGCCCGACGAGGGCACGGCGATGGCGCTGACCGAGGACGACGTGGACGGCGACGAGGTGATCACCGCCTGGCTGGGCGCCGACGCGGGCGAGCCCGTGCCGCGCGTGCGCGGCTACCGGCCGCGCGGGCCGGGCCGCCTCCTGCTGTGCACGGACGGGCTGTGGCGATATCTGCCGGACGCGGCGTCGCTGCGGGAGGCGCTGGGGCCGGGCGGCGGCCCGCTGGAGGACGCGCGCCGGCTGGTCCGTCACGCGCTCGCCGAGGGCGGGCGGGACAACGTCACCGTCGTTTGCATGCAATGCATGCAATAGCTTAGGGTCAGGTGCCATGCAGAACGACGTGGCACATCGCCGGCTGCGCGAGCTGATCCTCGACGGCACCTACCCGCCGGGCGCGCGCCTGACGGAGCTGGACGCCGCGGCCGCTCTCCAGATGTCGCGCACCCCCGTCCGCGAGGCGCTGCGCGCGCTCGCGGCCCACGGGCTGGTGCGGCCCACCGGCCGGGGCGTGGTCGTGGTCGCCCTCGACCCGGCCGCCCTGGAGGACGCCTATCAGGTACGGGCCGCGCTGGAGGCGCTGACCGCCGAGACCGCCGCCCGCAGGCAGCGCGAGGGCCGCATCGCCCCCGCCGACCTGGCGGCCCTGGACGACCTGGCCGCCACCACCGCCGAGGCCACCGGCGCCGGGCGCCTGGCGGAGGCGGTCACGCTCAACCGGCGCTTCCACCGCCGCGTCGCCGAGCTGGCCGGCAACGCCATCGCCCTCGACACGCTGGACCGGGTGTGGGACCAGATCCACGTCTCCACCCTGCGTTCGCTGGCGCCCCCGGCCCGCCACGCGCACGTCAGCGCGCAGCACGACGACCTGCTCGCGGCGATCCGGCGCGGCGACGCCGAGGAGGCCGGCCGCGTCGCCCGCCTGCACGTCCTCGACACCCGCGCCAGCGCCGGCGACCCGCCCACCGATCACTGACACGAGGAGCACCCATGTCCCACCTGCACACCTACGCCACCACCGTCACCTGGACCGGCAACCTGGGGACGGGCACCAGCGGCTACCGCGCCTACGACCGCGCGCACGAGCTCACCGCCGACGGCCCGGCGCCCATCGCGGGCAGCTCGGACCCGGCCTTCCGCGGCGACCCCGCGCGCTGGAACCCCGAGCAGCTCCTGCTGGGCGCGCTCTCCCAGTGCCACCTGCTGTCCTACCTGCACGTGTGCGCCGTCGCGGGCGTCGTCGTCACCGCGTACGCCGACCACGCCACCGGCACCATGACGCAGACCGCGACCGGCGGGCACTTCACCGAGGCGACGCTGCGCCCGCACGTCACCGTGGCCTCGCCCGACATGGTGGAGGCCGCCGTCCGGCTGCACGAGGACGCGCAGAAGGCGTGCTTCATCGCGAGCTCGGTCAACTTCCCGGTGCACCACGAGCCGACGGTCGAGGTGGGCTGAGAGCGTACGAGCGGACCGCAGGCGGGCCGGGTCCGGCGGCGCGGGTCAGCGGCGGGCGGTGAGCGTGAGCGCTTCGGCGGCGGGCGGCGCGGCCTGGGCGGGCACGGGAACAGGGGCGGGACGGCTCGCGGAGCCGCTCATCGCCAGCGCGCCGGCGGCCTCGTGCCGCAGCACCATGATCAGGAGCGTGGTGACCAGCGTGGCGATGAGCAGCCAGCTGACCAGGATGATGACGGTCGACCTGCGGGGCCTGCGGCGCGCCCCCGGTGTCCGTCCGGACCTCTCCTCTCTGCGACGCACCCGCTCGTTGAACGACTCGAGCCGTGCCACGAGTCGCGGATCGTCCTCGACGAGGTGCTGCTCGATCTGGGCCAGCATCCGCTCCTCGTCCTGCGACCAGGCCATGGGTGCACCTCCGGAACGCAAGCTCTGTGCGGGGTTTCCTGCCCAACCATGAAGATCATTAGCCCCGCCCTGACCAGGTAATTGCGACCTCTTTCCATTTGCGATCACCGTCGAACCTTTGTTCTAATCATGGCATGCGCTGGGACAACCTGCGCCTGGCCGACTCCGGCCGGGACGATCCGGCCGCGCCGCTGTTCGCCCGCGGCGCGGTCACCCGCACGTTCGACACGCCCGGATTCCGGGGGATGACCTTTTACGAGATCCAGGCCCGTTCGATCATCAACCGGGTCCCGGCGGCGAGCCGGGTGCCGTTCGAGTTCACGATCAACCCCTACCGGGGTTGCGGCCACCGGTGCGTCTACTGCTTCGCCCGCAAGACCCACGAATACCTCGACCTCGACGCGGGCGCCGACTTCGACTCGAAGATCGTGGTCAAGGTCAACGCGGCCGAGCTGGCCCGCAGGGAGCTGGCCTCGCCGCGCTGGCGGGGGCAGCACGTGGCGATGGGCACCAACGTCGACTGCTACCAGCGCGCCGAGGGCCGCTACCGGCTCATGCGCGGCATCCTGTCGGCGCTGCGCGACGCGGCCAACCCGTTCTCGGTGCTGACCAAGGGCACGCTGATCCTGCGCGACCTCGACCTGCTCACCGAGGCCGCCGAGCGCGCCGAGGTGGGAGCCAACCTGTCGGTGGGGTTCGTCGACGCCGACGTGTGGCGCGCGGTCGAGCCCGGCACCCCCTCGCCCCGGCGCCGCCTGGAGACGTGCGCCACGCTCAACGACAACGGCATCGCGACCGGCGTGCTGATGGCGCCGATCCTGCCCTACCTCACCGACTCCCCCGCCCAGCTCGACCGCACGGTCCGGGAGATCGCCGAGGCGGGCGCGACCCACATCGCGCCCATCGTGCTGCACCTGCGGCCGGGGGCGCGCGAGTGGTGGCTGGCCTGGCTGTCGCGCGAGCACCCTCGGCTCGTCCCGCGCTACCTGGAGCTCTACGGCAGGGGCGCCTACGCGCCCAGGTCCTACCAGGAGCGCGTCACGGCCCAGGTCAGGGCCCTGGCCGAGCGTCACGGCGTGGGCCGCGCCACCCCGGCCACGGCCCGCCGCCTCCCGCCCCGCCCGGCCCCAGGCGGGGCCGCCCCGCAGGCCGCCCCTGAGCAGCTGACGCTCCTGTGAGCCCTTAGGATCAGGCCGTTCCCGGCGAAGATCAGTACGTGGAGGTGGGGGGCATCAGCTTCCGGTTGGCGGCGTACGCCGTGTGTGTCGAGGACGGGCGGGTGCTGCTCGCCCGGCACGTGCCGCCCGAGGGCGGGTCCGCGTGGACGCTGCCCGGCGGGCGGGTCGAGCACGGGGAGGACCCGTTCGACGCGGTGATCCGCGAGGTCGCCGAGGAGACCGGCTGCGACGCGGTGGCCGAGCGGCTGCTGGGCGTGGACTCCCGGGTGATCCCCGCCGCCGAGGCCCGCGCGGGCGTCGAGCACCACAACGTCGGCGTCTTCTACCGGGTCCGGATCACGGGCGGGCGGCTGCGGCCCGAGCCCGGCGGCGAGATCGCCGAGTCGGTCTGGACCCCGGTGGCCGACGTCGTGGGTCTGCGCCGGTCGTCGCTGGTCGACGTGGGCCTCGCGCTGGCCCTGACCGTGCCGCCGACCGGCCACGTCGCCCCCGTCCCGGTCGGCGGGCTGGTCCAGCACTGACCGGCTGTCAGGCCGGGACCTGTTCGGGAGCCGGGCGGGGGTCCGGGTCGAGGGCGTCACGAGGGCTGACGGCGTGGGCCGGGAGGCCGCGTTCGGCGTACAGGAGGATGGCCGCGCCGGACAGGACCGTCACCGCGAGCACGGCCCACAGCAGCCACGGGCCGGCCTCCAGCAGAAACCCGAGCAGCAGGGGCGCGACGGTCCGGCACAGCGACCAGGAGAGCTGGTAGACCGACAGGTACCGGCCGCGCAGGTGCGCGGGGGCGGCCTGGACCGACAGGCTCTGCGCGGGCGCGGAGTGGACGAGCTCCCCGGCGGTGTAGACGGCCGCGACCGCCAGCACGGCGACGATCGCGTACGTGCCGGCCGCGACCTGCGGGAGGACGGCGAAGGCGGCGAAGGAGATCGCGAAGACGAGCGCGCCGAGCGCGGCTCCCCGGGTGCGCCGGCCGCGCAGGGCCAGGCGGGCGGCCGGGACGCCGAGCAGCGCGACGAGCGCGGTGTTGACCGCGAACACGACCCCGGCCAGCGCGCCCGGGAGGCCGGCGTCGCGGGTGAGGAAGATCGGCAGGGCGATGGCCTGGGCGGTGTAGCCGAAGGCGATGAGGAAGTTCGCGGCGGTGAGCAGCAGGTAGGGCCGGTCGGCGAGGACGCGGCGGTAGCCCTCCCCCGCCTCCCCGGGACGCCTGACGCCCCGGCGGGCGGCCGGGATGCGGGTGACCAGCACCGCGGCGACGGCGAAGACGGCGGCCAGGGCGACGGTGGCGGCGGTGTACCCGGCGTCGCCGTTGACGGCGAGCAGGCCCGCCGCGGCCAGGCTGCCGAAGCCCATGCCGCCGTTGCGCAGGCTGCGGTCCCAGGCGAGCAGCCGGTCGCGTTCGGCGCCTTCGGCGAGCTCGCCGATGAGCGCGTGCTGGCCGGGCGAGGAGGCCCACATGCCGACGGCGACGACCAGCGCGACCGCCAGGAACGCCGGGTAGCCGCCGGCGAACGGGTAGGCGGCGAACCCGGCGGCCCGCAGGACCAGCGCGCCGATCACCACGCGCCGGGCGCCGGCCCGGTCGATGAGGACGCCCACGACCGGCATGAACGCCAGCGCGCACAGCCCGGCGACGGTCAGCCCGGCGCCGATCGCGGTCAGCGACAGGCCGGTGAGCGAGTGGATGAACAGCAGGGTGAGCGGCACGTAGATGCCGTCGCCTATCGACCCGGCCAGGCTCGCGGCGATGAGCCTGCGCGGCGCGCCGCGCTCAGGCGAGGTCGAGCGCACCGCGTCCCCGCTTGAGCTCGGCGAAGGCGCGCAGGCCGGCCAGGGTCCGTACGGCGTCGAACAGCCGGGCGGCCGTCTCGCCCGTGGGGGCGGCGGTGAGGACGGGGCCGAAGAACGCGGCGCCGTCCACGGTGACGACGGGCGTGCCGGCCTCCTCGCCGACGGCGTCCTGGGCGGCCTGGTGACTGGCGCGCAGGGCGGCGTCGAACCGGTCGCCGGTGGCGGCGCCGGCCAGCGACGCGGGCAGGCCCAGCTCGTCGAGGGCGGCGGCGATGACCGCGGGGTAGTCCTTGTCGCCCGCGCGGTGGATGCGCTCGCCGAGCGCGGTGTAGAGGTCGCGCAGGATCGCGGTGCCGTGCCCGGCCTCGGCGGCGGCGCACACGCGGGCGGGCCCCCAGGCGCGGTCGTTGAACTCCCGGTACCAGGGTTCGAGCTCGCGGTGCTCGTTGAGCACGGACAGGCTCATGATCCGGAAGGTCAGGTCGATCGGCCGGAGGCGTTCGACCTCCAGGAGCCAGCGGGAGGTGACCCAGGCGAAGGGGCAGGCGGGGTCGAAGTAGCAGACGACGGGCACGACGGCCGAAGAATCTTCCATGGAAGACATTTTATCTTCCACGGAAGCTATAATGGAAGCCATGCAGCCAGACGCCATCGCCGCCATGGTCGAGCAGTGGAAACGCGAACGGCCGGACCTCGACACCGCCCCGATGCTCGTCATCGGCCGCCTCTTCCGGCTCACCGACGCGCTCGACCAGCGCCTGCGGCCGCCCTTCGCCGCCGCCGGGCTGGGCAACGGCGACTTCGACATGCTCGCCGCGCTCCGGCGCGCCGGCGAGCCCTACACGCTGTCGGCGGGCGAGCTCAGCCGCACGGTCCTGGTCACCACCGGCGCGATCACCAAGCGGGTCGACCGGCTGGAGGCGCGCGGCCTGGTCAGCCGGAGCGTGGCCGAGGGCGACTCGCGCGGCCGGCTGATCACGCTCACCGCCGAGGGCGTGGCGCTGACCGGCGAGCTCATGGCCGCCCACCTGGACAACCAGCGCAGGCTCCTGGCCGGGCTCACCCCGGACGAGCGCGACCGGCTCGCCGCCCTCCTCGAACGGCTCGCCGCCACCCTGGACTGATCGCCGGTGGGCGATAGCCGCCTGAAAGGGTGTCGAAATAGTGGTATGTCGGATTATGGCGATAGATGGGTAGTAACGCCATTGGTTGCGCCAATCCGGCGCTCCTGTCCGTACAGGGGGGAAACACCATGGCTGACACGAAGAAGAAACCCAGCGCGAAGTCCGGCAAGGGCAAGAAGCAGGCGATCAAGGCGAATCGCCAGGCCAAGGAGACGAAGAAGGAAGCCACCACGCGCCCCGAAGAGGCGTGACGCGGTGACGTGATCAGGCAGCCGGGGTTCCGGCTGCCTGATCGGCTGTTGGGGAGGGCCTCATGTCCGGATATCTGCGCTTCCCCGCGGTGCTGCGGGACGTCGTGGTGTTCGCCGCCGAGGACGACCTGTGGATGGTGTCGGCCGAGGGCGGCCGGGCGTTCCGGCTGACGGCGGGCGTGGCCGAGGCCGGGTATCCGCGCATCTCGCCGCGCGGCGACCAGGTCGCGTTCGTGGGGCGGGAGGAGGGGCCCGAGGAGGTGTACGTGCTGCCGACCGGCGGCGGGGCGGCGCGGCGGGTGACGTTCCACGGGGCGCGCTGCACGGTGACCGGGTGGGATCCCGAGGGGCGCATCCTGTACGCCAGCGACCAGGGGCAGCCGTTCGAGGGGCGCAAGTGGCTGCACCGGGTGGAGCCGGGCGGGGTGCCGGAGAGGCTGCCGTACGGTCCGGCGAACTCGATCGCCCACGGACCGGGCGGCATGATCGTGCTGGGCCGGAACACGGCCGATCCGGCGCGGTGGAAGCGCTACCGGGGCGGCACGGTGGGCGACCTGTGGATCGACCGCGAGGGCGACGGCGAGTTCCGGCGGCTCATCCGGCTGCCGGGCAACCTGGCCTCGCCCTGCTGGAGCGGCGAGCGGGTGTGCTTCCTGTCCGACCACGAGGGCGTCGGCAACGTCTACTCGTGCACGCCCGGCGGCGACGACCTGCGCAAGCACACCCACCACGACGGCTACTACGCGCGCAACCTGTCGAGCGACGGGCACCGGCTCGTCTACCACGCGGGCGCCGACCTGTACCTGCTGGACCCGGGCGAGGAGCCGCGCCGGCTGCGGGTGTCGCTGGCCAGCACGCGCACGCAGCGCAACCGCCGCTTCGTCGACGCCGCCGACTACCTCGACCACGCCACGCTCAGCCCCGACGGCAGCGCGCTGGCCGTCACCGCGCGCGGCAAGGCGTACGGGATGGCGGGCTGGGAGGGGCCGGTGCGGCAATACGGGGAGCCGGACGGGGTCCGCTACCGGTTCCTCACCTGGCTGAACGACGGCAGCCGCCTGATCGCCGCGGCCAGCGGTGACGGCGACGAGGAGGAGCTGGTCGTCCTGCACGGCAGCGACCGGACGGGCGGCGGGGGCGCGCGGCCGGTGGCGCGGCTGGGGCGGATCACCGCGCTGGCTCCCGACCCGGCCCATGACCGGGTGGCCGTCACCAACCACCGGCACGAGCTGTACCTGGTGGACCTGGCGGCGGGCCGTACCGTGCTGGTGGAGGCCAACCCGCACGGCGCGCCCGAGGATCCGGCGTGGTCGCACGACGGCGAGTGGCTCGCGTACGCCGGGCCGCTCAACGCGCAGACCACCGCGATCAAGCTGTACCACCCCGGCACGGCCCGCACGGTGACGGCCACCGAGCCGCTGCTGCGCGACTCGCGGCCGAGCTTCGACCCCGAGGGCCGCTACCTGTACTTCATCGGCCAGCGGGTCTTCTCCCCCGCCTACGACCAGCTCCAGTTCGACCTGTGCTTCCCGCTGGGCACCCGCCCGTACGCGGTGGCGCTGCGCGCGGACGCGGCCGACCCGTTCGTGCCGGAGCCGAGGCCGCTGCACGCCAAGGACGACGAGGACGCCGAGCCGGAGCCGGTGCGGGTCGACGAGGACGGGCTGGCGCGGCGCGTCACCGCGTTCCCGCTGCCGGAGGGCCGCTACGAGCGGGTGGCCGGGCTCAAGGGCAAGGCGCTCGTGCTCGCCGGCCCGCTCCAGGGCGACAGCACGCTGCTGCTGTACGACTTCGCCAAGGGAGAGGCCGAGACGTTCGCCGAGGGGGTGGCGGACTTCGAGCTGGGCCGCGACCACCGCACGCTGCTCTACCGCACGACGGGCGAGCGGCTGCGGGTGGTGAAGGCGGGCGAGCAGCCGGGCGACGACGACACGCCGGGGCGCGAGAGCGGCTGGATCGACCTGTCGCGGATCAGGGTGTCGGTGTGCCCGGAGGCGGAGTGGCGGCAGATGTTCCGCGAGGCGTGGCGGCTGCAGCGCGAGCACTTCTGGACCGAGGACATGGCGGGCGTCGACTGGCCGGCCGTGTACGACCGCTACCGGCCGCTGGTGGAGCGGGTGACGACCCGGGGCGAGTTCTCCGACCTGCTGTGGGAGCTGCACGGCGAGCTGGCCACCAGCCACGCCTACGAGAGCGGCGGCGAGTACCGGCCCGGACCCGACTACAGCCAGGGCAAGCTGGGCGTCGACTGGGAGCACCATGACGGCGTCTACCACATCCGCGCGATCGTCACCGGCGACCCGTGGGACCCGCGCGCGACCTCGCCGCTGAACCGGCTCGGCCTGGACGTGCGGCCCGGCGACGCGGTGCTGGCGATCAACGGGGCGCCGATCGGCGCGGCGGCCACCCCGAACGAGCGGCTGGTGAACCAGGCCGGGGAGGAGGTGGAGCTGACGCTGCGGCGCGGCGAGCGGGTGTTCGCGGTGACGGTGCGGGCGATCGCCGACGAGCGGCCGGCCCGCTACCGCGACTGGGTGAACCTCAACCGGGCGCGCTGCCACCAGCGTTCCGGCGGCCGGATCGGCTACCTGCACGTGCCGGACATGGGGCGGGCCGGGTTCGCCGAGTTCCACCGGGGGTTCCTGGCCGAGTACGACCGGCACGCGCTGATCGTGGACGTGCGCTTCAACGGCGGCGGGAACGTGTCGGCGCTGCTGCTGGAGAAGCTGGCCCGGCGCCGCCTGGGCTACGACTACCCGCGCTGGGGCGACCCCGAGCCGTACCCGCCGGAGTCGCCGCGCGGCCCGCTGGTGGCGATCACGAACGAGTGGGCGGGCTCCGACGGCGACATCTTCAGCCACACCTTCAAGCTGCTCGGGCTCGGCCCGCTGGTGGGCAAGCGGACGTGGGGCGGGGTGATCGGCATCTGGCCGCGGCACACGCTGGCCGACGGGACGGTGACGACGCAGCCGGAGTTCTCCTTCGCCTTCGACGACGTGGGCTGGCAGGTGGAGAACTACGGCACCGACCCGGACATCGAGGTGGACATCACCCCGCAGGACTACGCGGCGGGCGTGGACCGGCAGCTGGAGAAGGCGATCGAAGTGGCGCTCGACCTGCTGGAGAAGGGGCCGGTGCACACTCCTGATCCATCGCATAGACCGCGGATGCAACCTTAATACCCCCTATGGCGTCTAAAGATCATAGAAGTGGATAGCGCCACGGGGATGGACGGTGCAGACCACTCGCTCGACACGCTGCCGGTGGTGAGATCCGCTCTCGCCGCCGGCCTCGCGTTTGACCGTATTGTCGGCTGATCGGGGGTTCTACAGGTGCGCGGACTGGCGCGTAAAGGCAAATCGGCGATGGCCCGCCTGTATCGGGGCTACAACCAGCGCAAGGCACGGCATGCGCCACCGCCGTCCACCCGGCGCATCAGGATCCTCCTGCTGCACGCCAACGGGATGGGCGGCACCATCAAGACCGTGTTCAACCTGGCGGGCTACCTGGCCGAACGGCACGAGGTGGAGATCGTCAGCATCCTGCGCGAGGCCGAGGAGCCGTTCTTCCCCATCGACCCGCGGGTGCGTTTAACGTATCTGGACGACCGGCTGAACCCCGGGCCCGACCCGGTGCGCACGCTGCTGTCGAAGCGGCCCAGCAAGCTCATCCCCGAGGAGGAGAGCGCCTACCACCGCTTCAACCTCTGGACCGACCTCAAGCTCGCGCGCTTCATCCGCTCCCTCGACAGCGGCGTGCTGATGGCCACCCGGCCGGGCCTGAACCTGGCCGTCGCCCAGCTCGCGCTGCCCAGCGTGATCACGATCGGCCAGGAGCACGTGGCGCTGCGCACCCAGCCCGAATCGGTGCAGAAGCTCATCAAGTGGCGCTACCGGCGGCTGGACGCGCTCGTCTCGCTGACCAAGGCCGACCAGCGCGACTACCGCGAGGCCCTGCCCAAGGGCCCCAAGCTCGCCCGCATCCCGAACGGCGTGCCGCCGATGGCCGGCGACCTGGCCAAGCTGGACGCCAAGGTGGCGATCGCGATCGGCCGGATGACCCGCATCAAGGGCTTCCACCGGCTCATCACCGCCTGGGAGCAGGTGGCCGAGGCGCATCCCGACTGGCAGCTGCGCATCCTGGGCGCCGGCCCGCAGGAGCCCAAGCTGCGCGAGCAGATCGCCGAGGCGGGACTGGAGGGCAAGGTCGTGCTGCCCGGCCCCACCGCCGACGTCGGCGCGGAGCTGGAGAAGGCGTCGATCTACGTGATGAGCTCGCGGCACGAGGGCTTCTCGATGACGCTCCTGGAGGCGATGACCAAGGGCCTGGCGATCGTCAGCTTCAACAGCCCGCACGGGCCGAAGGAGATGCTGACCGACGAGGTCGACGCGGTCATGGTCAAGCCGCGCACCAACGCCAACCTGGCCGCCGCCATCAACCGGGTGATCGAGGACGAGCCGCTGCGCCGCCGCCTGGCCGCCGGCGGGCTGGAGACGGTCCGGGCCTACGACATCGACGCGGTCGGGCAGCAGTGGGACGCGCTGCTGGACGACCTGCTGGCGCGCCGCGAACGGGCCGCGCTCAAAGCCCGGAACCGGTGAGCTCCACCGGCTCGGCGTGCCGGTGAGCCGGGGATCACCTCGACCACCCGCAGCGCGCTGTCCTGCCCGGTGCTCCGGCGCAGCGGCTCCGGCAGCGGGGCGGGCGAGGTGACCAGGCCGAGGAAGGCCCGGCGGACGCGCCCGTCCCGGACGAGGGCGGCGATGATGGCGCGGGTGGTCGCGTTGACCGGGACGGCAGGAACCCGTCGGCCGTGAACACCACCGCCGACCCGCTCCCCCGCCCCGGCCGATGACGACTCCCCCGTCGATACACATCCGTTAGAAAAGCCCCCGTATCAAAAGCGGGGCGGCGTGCTCTAAAGGGCGTGGGCGCGGGCACGGGGGCCCCGCGCCCGGTCGCCCCCTGTCACGGATCACCGCCGTGGCAGGGGAAGTGCGCCCTGGTCGGGCCGGGCACGACGGGGATCGTGGCGAGCGTCGTGCCCGGCCACGCCGGGCGCGGGCCTACAGCACGGCGTGGGCCAGGGCCGCTCCGCCGGCGGCGGCCAGGAGACCGGCGGCGACACTGGCCAGCACGTTGGCGGCGGCCTTGCGGCTCGCGCCCTCCTCGGCCAGCCGCACGGTCTCGTACCCGAGCGTGGAGTACGTGGTGAGTGCCCCGCAGAAGCCGGTGGCGGCGAACGCGGTCCAGGCGGGGCCGGCGGGCAGGGCGGTGAGGAAGCCGAGCACGGCGGATCCGGCGACGTTGACGGCGAGCGTCCCCCAGGGGAACGTGCCGCCGTGACGGGACTGGACGGCCCGGTCGGCGAGGTAGCGCAGCGGCGCCCCGACGGCGGCGCCGAGCACGACGAGCAGGACCGTCACGAGGCCGCCCACCGGGTCAGGCGCATCCCGGCCCACACCGCCGCGAGGGCGGCGGCCAGGGTGCCCGCCAGGTAGAGGACGCCGACCAGCGGGGCGCCGTCGGCGACGACCCGGCGCGCCTCCACGACGTAGGTGGAGAACGTGGTGAAGCCGCCGAGCACCCCGACGCCGAGGAACGGCCGGACCAGCCGGTGCGCGCGGCGTACCTCGGTGATGGTCACCATGAGGACGCCGATCAGCGCGCAGCCCGAGACGTTCACCAGGAACGTCGCCCACGGGAAGGCGCCGGGCGCGGCGGGGAGCAGGGTCTGCGCGCCGTGGCGGGCAAGGGCGCCGAGCGCGCCTCCGGCGGCGATGGCGGCGAGCACCGCCCAGCCCACCTCGGCGCGCTGGCCGGGCACCCGCAGGTCCACATCCGGATCAATCGGCCGTTCGGCCACACATTCCTCCCTGAACGGTCACCGTGTCAGATCAGCCGGGCCCGGGAACCTCTCTAGAGAAGCCGATCACCACGGAGGCGTGCTTGAGCACGAAGGACGCCGTCGCCATCCTCGCAGGGGCCATTCTCGTCGCCGCGGCCGTCAACGGCGCCGGGTCGGCCCCGCCGGCGACCGCCACGAGCCCGCTGGGCAACGTCAGCGGCACCCGGCCCGGCCTGGCGCCGATCACCTCCGCCGGGGACAGGGCGGCCGCCCGGCGCGTGATCGAGCGGGTCCGCGTCGCGGCGCGCGGCTCCAGCTCCGGCTACCGCCGCACCCGTTACGGCGGCAACTGGGCCGACACCGCCTCCGGTGTCCCCTACGCGCGCAACGGCTGCCGCACCCGCGACGACCTGCTGGCCCGCGACGGCCACAATATCCGCTACCGCGCGGGCTCCGACTGCGAGGTCGTCGCCATGGACCTCGTCGACCCCTACACCGGCCAGCGCATCGACTGGAGCAAGCGCGACGCCGACGAGGTGCAGGTGGACCATGTGGTCCCGCTCGCCTACGGCTGGCGGATGGGCGCGCGGCGCTGGCCGATGGGCAAGCGGGTGGCCTTCGCCCAGGACCCGCTCAACCTGCTGCCGGTCAAGGGCAGCGCGAACGAGGCCAAGGACGCCTCCGGCCCGGCGAGCTGGCTGCCGCCCCGGCGGCAGGTGCGCTGCGCGTACGTGACGCGGTTCGCGCAGGTGGCCGTCAAGTACGACCTGCCGGTGACGCGGGCCGACAAGGCGGCGATGCTACGGCAGTGTCGTTGACGCCGGGTCCAGCCAGTCGAAGCCGCGCGTGAACGTGCGCTCGGCCAGCGCCCGCTGGCCGGTGGCGTTCGGGTGGAAGTAGTCCCACTTGCTCAGGTGGCCGATCGTGAACGGGTAGGAGAAGACCGCGCCGCCGTCGGTCCGGCACGAGGGCCCCATCAGCGCGCACGCCCGCGCGGCCTCGCGGTTGTAGGCGATGACGCGCTCGCGCACGCGGGCCCGCCGGTCGGCGTCGGCCTTCTTGGCGGAGGCGGGGCGGGCCAGCATCGTCTGGCAGATCCGCCCGACGGTCCAGAACGTGCGCGCCAGCGGGTTGTCCTTGCCGACCTGCCAGAGCCTGCGCAGGTCGGGGATGCTCGCGAGGAACACCCGCGCCTGCGGCACGCCGGCCCGAAGCGCGGCCAGGGCGGCGTCGATGCGGCTTCGGTAGACGGAGACGGAGGTCATCTCCCGCTCGGTGCGCTTGCAGGCGTCCTGGGCGCCGATGAGCACGGTGACGTAGTCGGCCTTGGCCTCGATCGCCTGGCGCACCTGGCCCATCAGGTCCGCGCTGGTCGAGCCGGGCACGGCGAAGTTGCGGTTGTGCCCCTTGAGGCCGGGGCCGAGGCGCAGCAGCCGGGTGTAGTGGCTGTCGACGGCGGCGTGGTCGCCGGCCGACCAGGATCGGGAGGCGCAGGAGACGTACCAGCCGCAGCTGTTGAAGCCCGACGAGATGGAGTCGCCGAGCGCCGCCATCACGTGGGGCACCGGCTCCGCCGCGGCGGCGGCGTGCACGGGGCCGGAGGCGGCCAGGACGGCGAGGGCGGCCACGGCGGGCCCCAGGCGACCGATCATGCGGCCAAGGTAGAGAGCAGGTCACGGGCCCGTCCCGGCGTCGGGGTGAGGACTGCCGTGTCGGGACCGAGTTCATATCGCGGCTTGACGTGCGACGCCGGCTCTGGGTGCCCCTCTTTGCGGGTTGTGGCCGTAACGACGCATTCACGGGGGTCCGAGTCGAACGTGTTCAGTTCCCGCATAGAGTGTGTCGAGTGAGTGTCGCGCTCGGAACAACCCGCCCGCTACCGGTTCGCACCACCCCTGTCCGCGACCCCGGTAACCTGCTGGCGTCCCTCCCCAGGACCGCCCCGTACGCCTGGGTGAGGCACGGCGAAGGGCTCGTCGGCTGGGGCGAGGCCGCCCGTGCCGAGGTGCCGCCCGGCCCCGGCCGGTTCACCTGGGCGCGCCGCTGGCTGTCGGCCGTCTTCGCCGGCGCCACCGTCGACGACGCGGTGCGGACGCCGGGCAGCGGCCCGGTCGCCTTCGGCACCTTCACCTTCGACGAGAACGCGCCGGGCTCCACGCTGGTCGTGCCGCAGGCGGTCCTGGCCCGCAAGGGCGGGCAGGCGTGGCTGACGACGATCGGCGACGACCCGCCGCTGGAGACGTTCACGCCGCTGGCCGACCCGGGCCGCATCAGCTACGGCGACGGCAGCCTGACCGCCCCCGAATGGGAGCACGTGGTGGCGCGGGCGGCGCGGCGCATCCGCGACGGCGAGCTGGAGAAGGTGGTGCTGGCCCGCGACCTGCTGGCGACCGCCGAGCACCCGATCGACGTGCGGCTGCTGCTGATCCGGCTGGCCCGCCGCTACCCGGAGTGCTACACGTTCTCGGTCGCGGGGCTGGTCGGGGCGACGCCGGAGCTGCTGATCCGGCGCACCGGGCAGGAGATCGAGTCGCTGGTGCTGGCGGGCACGACGCCGCGCGGCACCGGACCGGCCGACGACCTGGCGCGCGGAAGGGCGCTGCTGGCCTCGGCCAAGGACCGGCACGAGCACGAGTGCGCGATCGCCTCGGTCCGCCAGACGCTGGCGCCGCTGTGCTCGTCGCTGCGCACGCCCGACGAGCCGGAGCTGATGGTGCTGCCGAACGTGCAGCACCTGGCCAGCCACGTGAGCGGGCGACTGGCCGACGGGGCGTCGGTGCTCGACGTGGTCGCCGCGATGCATCCGACGGCGGCGGTCGGCGGCACCCCGACGCGCACCGCGATCCGGGTGATCCGCGAGCTCGAGGGCATGGACCGGGCCGGTTACGCGGGCCCGGTGGGCTGGATCGACGCCCACGGAGACGGCGAGTGGGGCATCGCGCTGCGCTCGGGCATCGTGGAGGGCCGCCAGGCCAGGCTGTTCGCGGGCGGCGGCATCATGGGCGACTCCGACCCGGCGGCCGAGCTGGCCGAGGCGCAGGCCAAGTTCCGCGTCATGCAGTACGCGCTGGAGGGCTAGCTCGGGGTCGAGGAACCGGCGGACAGCCGTTGGCGCTGAGAAGGATCAAGACACACTTAGGACCGAAAGATCCTCACTTGTAAGGCGTCAATCACTATGAGTTGATCGCGACTGATATGGCCCTACCGTGCGGGCTATGCCTGCGGGATTTCTGTCTGCCGAGCAGCGGGTTGCCTACGCCTCGCTCGTCGAGGTGCCGTCGCTGTCAGACCTGGAGAAGTTCTTCTTCCACGACAGCTTCGACCGGAATGTGATCGCGCAGTCGAGGGCCGATTCTCACCGACTGGGCGTCGCCGTCCAGATCGGGACCGTGCGGTACAAGGGGTTGTTCCTGGAGGATCCGCTGGCGGTGCCCTGGCCGGTCGTGGACTACCTGGCCCAGCAACTGGGGATCGGTGACGCGTCACAGGTCAAGAAGTACGCCGAGCGGCCCAAGACGACGCACGAGCACGCGTGGATGATCCGGGACACCTACGGTTACCACACCTTCGATGACACCAGCAGCTGGGACGAGCGGCAGCTGATGCGCCAGTTCCGGACCTTCCTGCACGGCCGGGGTGGACGCACGCCGAGGGGCCGGTAGCACCGTTCGAGCAGTCGGTGGCGTGGCTGCGGCGGCATCGGGTGCTGCTGCCGGGGGTGACCGTGCTGGAACGGCTGGTGGGCAGCGTGCGGGAACGGGCCGACATCCGCATGTACACCGTGGTGGCCAAGCAGGTGGCCCGCGCTGATGCGGGCCTGCCGGCCGCGTTGTCGGACCTGCTGGTGGTTCCGGAGGGATCGCGCATCTCAGAGTTGGAGAAGCTGCGGCAGGTGCCCAAGCGCACGTCAGGGACGGAGATGGTGCGGGCGCTGCAGCGGGTGGACAACCTGGCCGCCTTCGGGCTGGACCGGGTTGCGGTGTCGAAGGTTCCGGTGCGGCGGATGAAGACCCTGTCCAAGCACGGGGCGGGCAGCAAGGCACCGGCCCTGGACCGGCTGGTCGAGCCGCGCGCCGGACAGCGACGCTGCTGGCGGTCACCCGGAGCCTGGAGGCCCAGGCGATCGACGACGCCCTCGATCTGTTCGCACTGCTGATGGCCACCAGGCTGATCAGCCCGGCCCGCCGCAAATCCGCCGACGAACGCCTGCGAATGCTACCCGGCTGGAGCGGGCCTCCAAGCAGGTGGCCAAGGCCGGCCGCGTCCTGATCGACCAGCTCGACCTGATCGACCACGAGGGTGCCGACCTCGATGTGGCAGCGATGTGGACCGCGGTGGCCGAGATCGCCGGCACCAGTAAGGAACAGGTCCGCGCCGCGCTGGACGTGGTGGAGGACCTGGTCCCCGAGGGGGACGGCGCGACCGAGGCGGCGATACGCGCCGCGCTGGTGGAGAAGTACCACACCGTGCGCCCGTTCCTGCGGCTGCTGGGCGAGTCCAAGGCGCTGGCCGCGGCGCCGGGCGGGCGGCGGGTGCCGGCCGCGGTGCGCCAACTGCCGGAGTTGTCGCGACGGCAGGTCAGCAAGAAGCCGCTGCTGCCCAAGGAGATCGACGCCGCGCTGGTAACCGCGTCGTGGAAGCGGCCGGTGTATGCCAACCCGGACCTGCCGCAGGGCGCGGTGGATCGGGACGCGTACGTGGTGTGCGTGCTGGAGCACCTGCTGCGGGCCCTGACGATCAGGGATGTGTTCGCCTCGCCGTCGCTGCGCTGGGCCGACCCGCGCGCACATCTGCTGGCCGGGACGCAGTGGGAGGCAATCACCGAGGACGTGCTGGCCTCCCTGTCGCGCACCGACCCCGTCCAGAAGCATCTGAACGGCAAGATCATGGCCCTGGACGCGGCCTGGAAGCAGACGGCCGCCCGGCTGGAGGAGGCGGGCGAGGACGCGCTGGTCTCGGTGGTGACCCCAGCCGGCGGCGGTCGGGCCCGGCTGTCGGTGGAGAAACTCGGCGCGCTCGGCGAGAGCGAGTCGCTGGCCTGGCTACGGTCCGCCTGCCAGGCCATGCTGCCCCGCATCGACCTGCCGGAACTGCTGCTGGAGGTGCACGCCTGGACCGGGTTCCTGGACGCCTACGTGCACCTGGCCGACATCTCCACCCGAATGAACGACCTGCCGAGATCGCTGGTGGCACTGCTGATCAGCGAGGCGTGCAACGTCGGACTGACGCCGGTGCTCAAGGCTGGGGATGAGGCGCTGACCCGTGGCCGGCTCTCGCACGTGGATCAGAACTACGTGCGCGCGCCGAGACGCACGCCGCGGCCACCGCGATCCTGATCGAGCACCAGGGCAAGGTGCCGATCGTCGCGGCGTGGGGCGGCGGCTTGTTGGCGTCGGTGGACGGGCTGCGGTTCGTCGTCCCGGTCAAGACGATCAACGCCGGTCCCTCGCCTAAGTATTACGGTTACAAAAAGGATCTGACCTGGCTTAACGCAGTAAATGACCAGGTGGCGGGGATCGGGCAGATGGTGGTGTCGGGCACGCCCTGCGATTCCCTGTACACCGAGGCGCTCGGCATCCCGATCGGGACCGTGCGCTCACGCCTGCACCGCGCCCGCAAGCAGGCGCGCGCGGCCCTCGGCACCGGCTATCAGACGAGAGTGGACGCATGACGGATGAGTTCGGACAGTTCATGAAGGCCACTCGGTGATCACCGACGCGGCCAAGGAGGCGGCCCGCGGCACGCTGCAGCAGGCCATGCGCGAACCGGCCGCCCGCCGCCGGCCCCGGCGCGGTGGCGGCCGCGTCTGGCCTGGCGGCTGGCGCTGGCCGGCGGCGGTCGCGCTGGCCGTCAGCGTGAGCTCTCTCGTGGTACGCGGCGGCGAACAACCCGCCGTGATCCCGGTCGCCGGTGTACGAGATCTCGGCGCCAAGGCGGTGAGGAGCGCCGAGACCGACCCGTACAGGATCAGGCCATCACCGGGCCAGTGGCTCTACGTCAAGAACACGATCGCGCCGCTCCGCCAGGAGCCGGAGCCCGAGGTGGATCGCGACCAGCGGATCACCCTCGAGACCTGGCACAGCCTGGACGGCAAGCAGACCGCGCTGGACGACGGACGGGCCACGCTCGTCATCCATCCGGCCGGTCCCGGCATCACGAGCGCGGACCTGGCCGCCGCGCCGGTCACCCCCGAGCAGATGATCGCCAGGATCGACGCGGCCCCGCCTCGGAGTTCGACGAGGTCCACGTGACGCGACAGGAGCGGATCTTCCTGACGATCTCCGCGTCGCTGAGCGCCCAGCCGCTGATCGCCGATGTGCTGGCCGCGTTGTTCCGGGCGCTGCCTCTGATCGAGGGAGTCGTGGTCCAGCAGGACGCAGATCGACGCGGCGGGGCGGCACGGCGTCGCGTTCGTCTACACGGGTGCGCATGAGCGCTCCGAGATCATCGTGAGCGCGCAGGACCACCGGTTCCTGGGGACGTACGGCGAGACGGCCGCCGATCGGACCTTCGCCCTTCCCGGCGGCGCGACGCACAAGGTCAGGGCGGGCATCCCGGTGGCATGGACCGCGCACCTGACGGCCAGGGTCGTCGGCAGGCCGGGCGCCCACCCGTAGGGGGTCGATGCGACCTCAAATCGACGGATGGTCATAGACCCGGCCAGGGCTGTGAAACCACTCCTCGTCGATGAAGCGGCCCATCATACGCCCCACGATGGTGAGAAAAGCGTTGGCCAGCGGACCATCGCTTTCATCATCGCCATAGTTCCGCGCCAATCCATGAACGTATCGCTCGAAAACAGAGCCCGCCTGCAGCCGCCCATTCCAGAAGGGCTCGATCTCCTCTGAAACCTCCCCTCCCTTGGCATGGAAGTACAGCGGATAGAGGCCGTCGATCTCCTGAAGCCAGCTGACCTCAAGCGTTTGTCGATCGTCGGCGCTGAGTGGCAGGAGCGCCGCGCGCACCCCCAAGGGGCTGACCACGACCGACCAGCCGGAGTCGTGCCGGCCCAGCCACAGGCTGTTCTTCTCGTCCAGCGGAACGGATGGGTCGGTCATCGATCGCGCCTCCTCTCCCAGGGTCGCGTCACGCCGTGTCCGGGGATCGAGCCGAAGCAGGTCGGCGATCTCCTCAAGGTTGCTCCGTTCCACCCACAGAGCCCAGAAAGCGTCGGCGAACCCATGCGCCGCCAGCAGCTCATGTTGATCGTGTTCCGGCGTGATGTGCCTGATGTCAGCCATCCGGCCCTTCCTCTGTGAGTGGACAGCACTTCGGAGTGGGGCCGGACTGGCCGCCACCCCGAATGCCTATCAGACGATCATCCCGATCTTGTCACACGGAGATCAGGGGACTATCCAGACCCAGAACGGGGTCTTGGAGATCACCCGGTTGCGGGTGTAGAAGCTGCCCAGCGCGGCTCCATGACTCCCCCTTCCGGTGTTATGGGCCTTCCCGACAGCGAGGAGGGAGTAGTTCCCCTTGGCGTAGAACGCGCCTTGCAAGGTAGAGGCGAAGGGGTATTCGTCACACTGGATCTCACCGTTCGGGTCCAGTGCCTTCTTCAGGGGATCCACGAACCTCTCGGGGAAGTAGTACCTGCAGTAGTTGGAGTAGCTGGTCCCGCTGACCGTGAAGGACCTGAGGAATACGGGCCGGTTCTTCTTCTGGGTCTCGCCTGCCGGGCCCCTGACGAGAGGATCCCCTGCTTCCACGACGTCAGGGTCGGTACCGAAAGGCGCCGCCCAGTTCCCGGGGATGACCTTGGTCTTCTCTGAACCGAGAACACCCTTGACCGGAGGGTTCTGGGCTTCGTTGTTACGCAGTGGCGGAACCGTGAGTTTGTTGTCGGTGGTGCTGCCGTCCTGCTTCAGCGCCTTCTCGATGTGCTGGATGACCTGGAGGTAACTTGCATCCTTGCTCTTCGACATGATGAAGATCCGCTTCGCGAGGGGCAGGATGCAGGCGCCGGTGTGCACGCCGGCCGTAGGGGCTGCCGCGACCGCGGCCGTGCCTTCCCCTTCGGGATCCGCGTTGCTCACGCGGTACCAGTCGCAGCGGACATGCGGGGTGTAGGGCTTCTCGTTGGGATCGTTGCCGCTGGGGTCACCGCCGCCAGTGGTCTTGCCGAGAATCTGCCCCTTCTGGTCGTAGGCGACCTGGCTCCACAGGTACATCGGCCTGTACGTCCATTGGTCGTCCACATCGACCATGGTCGGGCGCAGCGTGCACTTGTCGGCCTTGTCGCCATCGGTGTCCTGCACGGTGAAGAGGAACTCGTCGTCGCCATCCGCCTTCCAGCCGGTGAGGCTCGCCTGGCGACTGGAACCGGACGTCATCCGACAGGTGGAGCCGCTGTCGGCGGTCGGCTTGACCTCCAGTTTCAGCAGCTCGTCGTCGTCTCCCGTGGTGACGTTGCCGAGCACGTTGTATGTCTTGACATTGCTGATCTTCGTCCACATCTTGATCTGCTGTGGCTGGAGACCGCTTGTGCCGCCGTTGACGACTCCAGGTAGTTGCAGGCAGCGGAGTCCTTCCGCTCCTTGTCGGTCAGTTCCTCCCAGGCCAAAGCAGCGGGTTCCTTCGTGGGCGAGCTGCTGGAGAGGTCTTGGCCAGGGCCAGGGCGTGCGGGTCATCGAGCGGGATCTGACGGCTCGTAAACGCTACTGCGATCAAGATCCTTCTCAGCGCCAACGGCTGTCCGGCGGTTCCTCACCCCCGTAGCTGTTCTGTTCTGTCAGCCGGTCTGTCCCGTGCGGTCCGGCACGTGGATGGCCGTGCCGGGGGTGACCCGGGCGCGGCCGGCCGTCAGCGTGGCCACCCAGTCGGTGAAGCCCGCCACCTCGTCCTCCCCGACGGCCACGGCGAACTCGACGCGGGAGCCGTAGGAGACGTCGCGGACCGGGTGGCGTGAGGCGCGCAGGTCGTTCTCGACGCGCCCGGCCTGGTCGTGCGCGACCGACACGCTCATCAGCCGGGCCGGCACCATGCGCGCCACCGCGTGCTCGGCCTCGGCGTGGTCGAGCGTCTCGGTCACGGCGGAGCCGTAGGCGCGCACGAGGCCGCCCGCGCCGAGCAGGATGCCGCCGAAGTAGCGGGTCACGACGGCGACCACGTGGTCGAAGCCGCGTCCGGTCAGGGCCTGCACCATCGGCGTGCCCGCGGTGCCGCCGGGCTCGCCGTCGTCGTCGCCCTTCTGCGCGCCGCCGACCGCGTAGGCGGTGCAGTTGTGGGTGGCCGAGGCGTGCAGGGCGCGCCGTTCGGCGATGAACGCGGCGGCTTCCTCGACCGTCGCGACCGGCGCCATCGCGCAGAGGAACCGCGAGCGGCGCGCTTCGGTCTCGTGCTCGACGCGGGTCTTCAGGGTGAGGTACGGCACCGGACAAATCTAGCGAGCGGCTTGCGCGCCGCGAACCGTATACTGTACGGTACAGCGTACCGAACAATTGAGGAGAACGCTTGAACGACGTCCGGCCCTTCCGCCTCGACACCGCCCAGGCCGAGCTCGACGACCTGCGCGCGCGGCTCGACCGGGTGCGCTGGCCCGACGAGGTCCCCGGTGCCGGCTGGCGCCTGGGCGCGCCGCTCGCCCACGTCAAGGAGCTCGCCGCCCGCTGGCGCGACGGCTACGACTGGCGGGCCGCCGAGGCCGAGATCAACCGGCACGACCAGTACGTCACCGAGATCGACGGCCAGCGGATCCACTTCCTGCACGTGCGCTCGGCCGACCCCAGCGCCACGCCGCTGCTGATCACCCACGGCTGGCCCAGCTCGCCGGTGGAGTACCTCGACGTCATCGAGCCGCTCAGCCGCGACTTCCACCTGGTGATCCCGTCCCTGCCCGGCTACGGGCTGTCGGGCTCCACGACCGAGATGGGCTGGGGATCCACCCGCATCGCCGGGGCGTGGCTGGAGCTGATGACCCGGCTCGGCTACGACCGGTTCGGCGTCCAGGGCGGCGACTGGGGCACCTGGATCTCCCGCGAGGTCGGCGTGCTGGCCCCCGAGCGGGTGATCGGCATGCACGGCAACGGGATCATCTGCTTCCCGATCGGCGCCCCGGGCGAGCTCGACGGGCTCACCGAGGTCGAGCGGGAGCGGCTGGCCTTCCGCGAGAGCTACCTGACCGAGCAGTACGGTTACAAGCTCATCCAGTCGGCCCGCCCGCAGACGTTCGCCTACGGCATGGCCGACTCCCCCGTGGCGCTGCTGTCGTGGTTCGCGAGCGTCTACCACGAGTGGAGCGACGGCGGCATCGACCCCGACCGGCTGCTCACGACCACGACGATCTACTGGCTGACCAACACGGCCGGATCGGCGGCGCGCTCGTTCGTCGAGACACCCGACACCGAGCAGGACACCAGCGTGGAGTGGGAGCTCAAGCCCGCCACCGTGCCCACCTCGATCTCGGTGTTCCCCAAGGACGTGCTGCGGCCGATCCGCCGCTTCGCCGAGCGCGACAACAACATCGTCGGCTGGGTGGAGCACGAGCGCGGCGGCACGTTCGCCGCCCTGGAGCGCCCGGAGGAGTTCACCGCCGACGTGCGGGCGTTCTTCCAGTCGCTGCGCTGAGCACTGCTCACTCGCCCGGCCTGTGCACCCCGCACAGGCCGGGCGGCGGGGGTCGGCATACGGTCGGTCCATGAGCTATCGCGTCGCCATGGACATCGGCGGCACCTTCACCGACGTCGTCTGCTACGACGAGCGGACCGGGGCCGTCACCGCGTCGAAGGCGCCCACCACGCCGGGCGACCTGGCCGAGGGCGTCTTCGCCGCGCTGGGCCGGGTCGTGGACGACCCGTCGGCCATCTCGTTCTTCGTGCACGGCACCACCCAGGGCCTAAATGCGCTGCTGGAGCGCAAGGGCGCCCGGGTGCTGCTGCTGGCGAGCGAGGGCGGCGGCGACGTCTACCGGATCGCCCGGGGCAACCGCGACCGCATGTTCGACCTGCGCTACCGCAAGCCCACCCCGCTGGTGCCGCCCGGCGACGTCATGGAGGCGGGCGGGCGGCTCGACTGGCGCGGCGCGGAGCTCGTACCCCTGGACGAGGAGGCGGTGCGGCGGGCCGGGCGGCGGGCCCGCGAGGAGGGCTTCGACGCGGTGGCCGTGTGCCTGCTGTTCTCCTACGCCGATCCGGCGCACGAGATCAGGGCGGGCGAGATCCTGGCCGAGGAGCTCGGCGAGGACGTGCTCGTGGTGCTCTCGCACGAGGTCGCGCGCGAGTGGCGCGAGTACGAGCGGACCTCCTCGGCCGTGCTGGAGGCCTACACCGGGCCGGTGGTGCGCCGCTACCTGGCCGACATCGAGCGGCGCTTCGCCGGGCGCGGCCTGACCGTGCCGGTGCACGTCATGCAGTCGTCCGGCGGGCTGGTCAACGCCTCCTACGCGATGCGCCGGCCGCTGCAGACGCTGCTGTCGGGGCCGGTCGGCGGCACGATGGGCGGCGTGGCGGCGGCCCGGCTGCTGGGCGGGCGGCGCAACGTCATCTGCGTGGACATGGGCGGCACCTCGTTCGACGTGTCGCTGGTCGTGGACGGCCGGCCCGACGTCAGCTCCGAGGCGCGCATCGAGGGCTTCCCGGTGCTCATGCCGATCGTCAACCTGCACACCATCGGCGCGGGCGGCGGCTCGCTGGCCTACGCCGAGGCCGGGGCGCTGCGGGTCGGCCCCGAGTCGGCCGGTGCGGTGCCCGGACCCGCCTGCTACGGCCGGGGCGGCACCCGGGCGACCGTCACCGACGCGAACGTGGCGCTGGGCCGGGTGGATCCGGCCTGGTTCGCCGGGGGGCTCATGACGCTGGACGCCGAGGCCGCCGGGGCGGCGGTCGCGGAGCTGGCCGGCGAGCTGGACCTGGACCCGCTGCGGCTGGCCGAGGGCATCTGCGACGTGGCCAACGCCAAGATGGCGCAGGCGATCCGGACGCTCACGGTGGAGCACGGGGTGGAGCCGCGCGAGTTCTCGCTGGTCGCCTTCGGCGGGGCGGGGGCCATGCACGCGGTGTTCATCGCCCGCGAGCTGGGCATCGGCGAGGTCGTCATCCCGCGCTTCCCCGGCGCGTTCTCGGCGTGGGGGATGCTGGAGGCGGACGTGCGGCGGGACCTGACGCGCCCGTACTTCCGGCCGCAGGACACGCTCGACGGCCCCGACATGTCCCACAATTTCGCCTCATTGGAGGCGGAGGCGTTGGACGCGCTCACCGCCCAGGGCGTCCCCGCCGACCGCCGCCGCGTCGAGCACGCCGTCGACATGCGCTACGAGGGCCAGGACTACACGCTCACCATCCCGCTGCTCGACGCCGCCGAACCCGCCCGCCCCGGCTTCCTCGCCGCGATCGCGGCCCGCTACGCCGAGGCGCACACCAGCCGCTACGGGCACGCCACCCCGGAGGCGCCCGTCGAGTTCGTCATGCTGCGCAGCACCGGCTTCGGCTCCTTCCCCCGCACCGACGCCGCCGCCGCGGAACCCCCCGCCCCGGCCGAGCCCGCCGTCCGGGACGTGATCTTCGACGGCGAGGTGCACGCCACCCCGGTGCTGCGCCGCGCCGGGCTGTCCGGCTCCTTCGCCGGGCCCGCGATCGTGGTCGAGGAGACCGCCACCACGGTCGTCCCGCCCGGCTGCCTGGCGAGCGTCGACGACAACGGATTCCTCATCGTGAAGGTGGAGGCCCACCAGTGATCGACCCCATCACCACGGAGATCATCCGCTGCGCCCTGCTGCAGGCCGCGGAGGACATGAACACCACCCTCATCCGCAGCTCCTACACCCCCGTCATCTACGAGGCCAAGGACTGCGCCGTCGCCCTGCTCGACCGCGACCACCACGTGCTCGGCCAGTCGTCCGGCCTGCCGATCTTCCTGGGCAACCTGGAGGTGTGCACCCGCGAGACCGAGCGCCGGTACGGCCGCGACGTGTGGCGCGAGGGGGACGTGTGGGTGCTCAACGACTCCTACATCGGCGGCACCCACCTCAACGACGTCACCGTCTACGGCCCGATCTTCGCCGACGGGGAGCTGGCCGGGTTCGCCGCCTCCCGCGCCCACTGGCTCGACGTCGGCTCCAAGGACCCCGGCGGGTCGATGGACTCCACCTCCATCTTCCAGGAGGGGCTGCGGCTCGGCCCGGTCAAGGTGTACGAGGGCGGGCAGCCCTGCCGCGACCTGCACGAGGTCATCGGCCGCAACGTACGCTTCCCGCACGCCACGCTCGGCGACCTGCGCGCCCAGGTGAGCTGCGCGATGACCGGGCAGCGGCGGCTGCGCGAGATCGTCACCCGGTGGGGCCTCGACACCGTCATGGCCGCCCGCGACGAGATCTTCGCCCAGACCGAGCGGCTGGAGCGCGCCGCCATCGCCGCCATCCCCGACGGCCGCTACGAGGCGTCCGGGTTCCTCGACAACGACGGCATCGACCTCGGCACGCCGCTGCCCGTGACCGTCCGGGTGACGGTGTCCGGCGAGTCGATCGCCGTGGACCTCACCGACTGCGCCGACCAGGCCACCGGCCCGGTCAACTGCGGCGCCGCCCAGGCCGTCGCCGCCGTCCGCGTCGGCTACAAGCTGCTCGTCTCCGGCGACGTGCCGCTCAACGGCGGCTCCTTCCGGCCGCTCACCGTCGAGACCCGGCCCGGCTCGATGCTGGCCGCCGAGTCGCCCGCCGCCTGCCAGTACTACTACTCCCACCTCGGGCTGCTCATCGACCTGGTCGTCAAGGCGCTCGCCCCGGTGCTGCCGGACAAGGCCGCCGCCGCCTCCTACGGCGACTCCATGATCGTCCAGTTCACCGGGACCGACCCGCGCACCGGCAAGCTGTACGTCTCCCAGGAGGCCACCGTCGGCGGCTGGGGCGCCTGGGAGGGCGGCGACGGCGAGACCGCGCTGATCAACAACGTCAACGGGTCGCTGCGCGACATGCCGATCGAGGTCCTGGAGACGCTCTTCCCCGTCCGCGTCACCCGGTACGAGATCCGTCCCGGCACCGGCGGCGCCGGGCGCTGGCGGGGCGGCGACGGCGTGGTCCGCGAGTACGAGTTCTGCGGCGACACCTCCCTCTCGCTGTGGTTCGAGCGTTCCGTGACGCCCGCGTGGGGGCTGGCGGGCGGCGAGGACGGCGCTCCCCCGCGCGTCACGCTCAACCCGGGCACCCCGGGCGAGCGCGCCATGCTCAAGGCCAACGCCGTCCCCGTCAGGGCCGGTGACGTGCTGCGCTGCGAGTCCGGCGGCGGAGGCGGCTACGGCCCCGCCCAGGGCTGACCGCCCCGCCCGGGCCGCGGCCCGTACCGGCCGGTTCCCCTCGGCGGCGCGGCCCGCGGCGGTGAATGCGGTGGTGAATACGGTGGTGAATACAGTGGCGTCATGACCCGCGAAACCCCCGCCGCGAAGCGGCGCCGCCGCGAGCAGCTCAGCGACTTCCTGCGCGCCCGCCGGGCCCGGCTCACGCCCGGCGACGTCGGGATGGCGAGCGCGGGCCGGCGGCGCACGCCGGGCCTGCGGCGCGAGGAGGTCGCCGTGCTCGCCGGGGTCGGCGTGTCCTGGTACACCTGGCTGGAGCAGGGCCGCGACATCAACGTCTCCACCGAGGTGCTCGACGCGATCGCCCGCGCGCTGCGGCTGAGCGACCCCGAGCGCGTCCACCTCTACCTGCTGGCCGGGCTCAACCCGCCACGGCCCGGCGGCGGGCGCGACACCGAGGTCTCACCGGAGCTGCGGCACCTGCTCGACGCGTGGATGCCGCGCCCGGCGATCCTGCGCGATCGCTACTGGAACCTGCTCGCGATCAACGACGCGACCCGTACGGTGTTCGGCTACGACGACGTCGACCACAACTGCCTGGTCTCGTTCTTCACCAACGCCCGCTACCGGGGCATGCACGTGCAGTGGGAGTCGGCCGCCCCGGCCGTCGTGGCCGCCTTCCGCGCCACCACGGCCCACTTCACCGACGACCCGGAGTTCGACCGGGTGGTCGGCGAGCTGAGCGCGGCCAGCCCCGAGTTCGCCGAGCTGTGGGCGCGCCACGAGGTCGGCTCCCCGCCCCAGACGGTCAAGGCGGTGCGCCACCCCGAGGCCGGCGACCTGTTCTTCGACACCACCACCCTGGCGGTCACCGACCGGCCGCACTGGTATCTGGAGCTGTACAACCCGCGCGCCGGCACCGGGACCGCCGGCCGGGTCGAACGGCTGCTGGGCGACCGGCTCGCCGCCCACGCCTGACCGTCCCGCCGCAGGGTGGTGGTGTCACTCCCCGGACAGCCGCGCACTGTCTGCCCGCCCCGCCGGTCGGCACGCTGGGTCCCATGACACAGCAGACCTCCAGGTTCACCGGCAAGATCGCGCTCATCACCGGCGGCGGCAGCGGCATGGGACTCGCCACCGCGCGCAGGCTGCTCGACGAGGGCGCCGACGTGGTCATCACCGGCCGCGACCAGGCCCGGCTCGACGCCGCCGCCCGGCAGCTCGGCGGCGGCGACCGCGTCCTGGCGCTGCGCGGCGACGCCGCGAGCCCCGCCGACCTCGACACGATCGCCGACGCCGTACGGGACCGGCACGGGCGGCTGGACGTGCTCTTCGCCAACGCCGGCATCGCCGCGTTCCAGCCGCCCGGCGACGTCACCGAGGCCGCCTTCGACCACATCTTCGGCATCAACGTCAAAGGCGTGTTCTTCACCGTCCAGAAGAGCCTCCCGCTGCTCACCGACGGGGCCGCGATCGTCGTCAACGCGTCGTGGACGCTGCACCGCGGCCTGGCCGGCGGCTCCCTCTACGCCGCGACCAAGGCCGCGGCGCACAACCTGGCCCGCACGCTCGCGGCCGACCTGGCGCCGCGCGGCATCCGGGTCAACTCCGTGAGCCCCGGCTACATCGAGACCCCGATGTTCCACGGCAACGTCACCGCCGAGACGCGGGCCGCGGTGGTCGCCGCGGTGCCCGCGGGGCGGATCGGCACCGCCGAGGACGTGGCGGCCGCCGTCGCCTTCCTGGCCTCCGACGAGGCGTCCTACGTCAACGGGCAGGACCTCGTCATCGACGGCGGCCTCGTCGCCACGGCCTCCGGGCTGTAGCGCGGGCCCCAGGATCGGCCCGGGGGTCAGGCCCGGCCGCGGAACACCTCGACGAGGCTGGCGTAGCTGGTGCCGGCGTGGCCGCCCTCGATCGCCCGCTCGGTCAGGGCCTGGATGCGGGCGGGCCACTCGGTGTCCACGCCCGCCGCCGCGCTCTCCCGGACCAGGTACTTCATCGTGGCCAGATGGGTCTCCAGCGTGGCGTCCTCCGCCGGGTAGGCGCCCCGGTCGATCTGGGCGGCGTACGCGGTGATGAACCCCGTCACGCTGCCCACCCACTGCGTGGCGAACGGCGCGAACGCCGACGCCTCGACCTTGGCCTCACCCAGCAGCGCGGCGCCGTGCAGGAACGCGTTCAGCGTGCCCCACATGACGCCGAGCAGCGCCACGTCGTACAGCGACGCCAGCCCCGGGTCGGTGCCGAAGAACGTCGCGGTGCCGAGCCGCCCCAGGCTGTCACGATGCCGGTCGAACGCCTCCTGCGAGCCGCTGAACAGCAGGAACGCCTCCGGGCTGCCGATCACCTCGGGGACCGCCATGATCGCGCCGTCCACGTAGGAGGCCGTCAGCGCCGCCAGCTCGCGGGCCTCGCCGGACGTGCCGGACGTCAGGTTGACCAGCGTCCGGCCGGCCAGCTCGGCCCGGTGCGCGCCGAGCGTGTCGCGCACCGCGTCCGCGTCGGTGAGGCAGACGACCACCAGGGAGCTCGCCCGCACGGCGTCCGCCACGGAGGGCGCGAGCACGGCCCCGCGCTCGACCAGGCCGGCGGCCTTGCCGGGCGTGCGGTTCCACACGGTGGTCGGGTGGCCCGCCGCGAGGAAGGCGGCGGCCAGGGCCTGGCCCATGAGGCCGAGGCCGATGACAGTAACGGATTCATCAGGTGTGTTCGTCATGGCTCCACTGTGCGGGAGGGGGGTTCCGGACGGTCTCCGGAAAGGTTGTGGGTAACGTTGCGGCGTGCGTTTCGGAGTGCTGGGCCCCCTGGAGGTGCGGACGTCGGGCGGGGAGCCCGTCCACGTCCCCGAGGCGAGGATCCGCACCCTGCTGGCCGCGCTCCTGGTCCACCGGGGCCACGCCGTCTCCGTGGACCGGCTCGCCGACGTCCTGTGGGGCGACGCGCCCCCTGCCGGCGCCGTGCGCACGCTGCGGTCCAAGGTGTCGCTGCTGCGGCGCGTCCTGGAGGACGCCGAGCCCGGCGGGCACGACCTGATCGAGTCCCGGCCGTCGGCGTACCTGCTGCGGGCCGACGGCGACGCCGTCGACGCCGGGCGCTTCGAGACGCTGCTGCGCCGCGCGTACGGGATCACCGGCGACCCGCGCGCGAAGGCGCGGCTGCTGGGTGAGGCCGTCGGCCTGTGGCGGGGCACGGCCGCGTTCGCCGAGCACGCCGACGAGGAGTTCGCCCGCGCCGAGGCCCGGCGGCTGGAGGAGCAGCGGCTGGCCGCGATGGAGGAGCTCGCCGTCGCCCGGCTCGACCTCGGCGAGCACGCCGCGGTCGCGGCCGAGCTGGGCGGGCTCGTCGCCGCCCACCCGCTGCGCGAGCGGCTCCGGCACGCGCACGTCCGCGCCCTGTACCTCGCGGGCCGCCAGGACGAGGCCCTGGCCGGCCTCGCCGAGCTGCGCGAACGCCTGCGCGACGACCTCGGCCTCGACCCCGGCCCCGACCTGGCCCGCCTCCACGAGGCGATCCTCCGCCAGGACCCCGCCCTCACCCCCGCCCCCGACCCCGACGCTGCCGGCTTCGCCGACGGGACGGGGGCGCGGGCCCGGGGGAACCTGCCCGCGCCGCTGACCGGGCTGATCGGCCGGGAGGAGGAGGTGCGCCGCATCGGCGCGCTGCTCGCCGACGAGCGGCTGATCACGCTGACCGGCGCGGGCGGCGTCGGCAAGACGCGGCTGGCGCTGGAGGCGGCCGGGCAGGTCGCCGCCCGCCACCCCGACGGGGCCTGGCTGGTGGAGCTCGCCCCCGCGCGCACCGCCACCGAGGTGCACGAGGCCGTGGCGGCGGTGCTCGGCCTGCGCGACGACGTCCGCGCCCCCGCCCGCTCCCGGCCCGGCCGCCTCGCCGACGCCCTCGCCGGCCGCGACCTCCTGCTCGTCCTGGACAACTGCGAACACGTCGTCGAGCCCGTCGCCGAGCTGACCACGCGCCTGCTGCGCGCCGCCCCCGCCCTGCGCGTCCTGGCCACCAGCCAGGAGCCGCTCGCCGTCGCGGGTGAGCGCCTGTGGCCCGTCGCCCCGCTGTCCCTGCCCGATCCGTACGACGAGCGCCCCGAACGCTCGGACGCGGTGCGGCTCTTCGTCGCCCGCGCCACCGCCGCCGACCCGGGCTTCCGCCTGGGACCGGGCGACGCGGAGGCGGTGGCCACGATCTGCCGCCGCCTCGACGGCATCCCGCTCGCTCTGGAGATGGCCGCCGCGCGGGTGCGCGCCATGCCCGTCACCGATCTCGCCGCCCGCCTCGACGACCGCTTCCGCCTGCTGACCGCGACCCTGCGCGGCGCCCCGGCACGGCAGCGCACGCTGCGCGCGGCCATCGACTGGAGCTGGGGCCTGCTCAGCGAGCCGGAGCGGATCGTGCTGCGCCGCCTGGCCGTCTGCGCCGACGGCTGCACCCTGGAGGCGGCCGAGGCCGTCTGCGCGGGCGGGCCGGTGGGCCGTGACGACGTGTTCGGCCTGCTCGCCCGGCTGGTCGACCGGTCCCTCGTGCATCAGCGCGAGGGCCGCTACCGGCTGCTGGAGTCGGTCGCCGCCTACTGCGCGGAGCGCCTGGCCGGAGCCGGTGACGACGACCGGGCCACGCGCGACCGCCACCTCGCCCACTACACCGCCTTCGCCGAGCACGCCGACGCCCGGCTGCGCGGCCCCGAGCAGCGCCTGTGGCTGCGGCGGCTGGAGGCCGAGACGGCCAACACCCGCGCCGCCCTCGCCCACGCCGCCCGCACCAACCCCAGCACCAGCCCCGGCACCGGCACCAGCCTCGGCACCGGGACTGGCGTCAGGACCGGTGGCGGTGCCGCGTTGCGGCTGGTCGGCGCGCTGGCCTGGTTCTGGTTCCTGCGGGGCCGGTTCGCCGAGGCGCGGCGCTCGTTCGACCTGGCGCTGTCGACCGGCGGCGGCCCGGAGCTGAAGGCGGCCGCCCGCGCCTGGCGGGCGGGCATGTCCCTGTTCCTCCTGGACGCCGACGACCCGGGCGAGACCGGTGAGGCGGGCAGCCGGGCCGCGCTCAAGCTGTACGACACGGTCGCCGACCCGGCCGGGCAGGCCCGGGCGCGCTGGTTCGTGGCGCTGGCCAGGGCCGGGTTCGGCGACCCCGGCGTGCCCCTCGGCCTGGCCGGGCTGGCCCACGACGCCTTCGACGCCCTGGGCGACCGGTGGGGGGCCGCCGCCGCCCTGTCGGTCCGCGCCGAGGTCCACCTCTACCAGGGCAGGGCCGTCGAGGCGGACGCGGACGCCCGCCGGGCGCGGGCGCTCTTCCGCGACGTCGGCGACGGCTGGGGCCTGCTCCAGACCGCCTACGTCCTGGGCGACCTGGCCGAGATGTCCGGCGACTACGACGAGGCCGGACGCCTGCGCAAGGAGGGACACCGGCTCGCCCGCGACCTGGAGCTGTGGAGCGACGCCTCCAAGATGCTGTCCAGGCTGGGCCGCACCGCCATCCTCACCGGCGACCTCGACCACGCCCGCGACCTGCACGAACGCGCCCGCCGGCTGGCCGCGGCCCACGCCTACCGGCGCGGCGAGGAGTTCGCCGAGGTCGGCCTCGGGATCGTGGCCCGCCGCCAGGGCCGCTTCGACGACGCCGAGGCCCACCTGCGCGCCTGGCTCGACTGGTGCCGCCGCTGGGAGGGCGACCACGGGACGGCGTTCATCCTGGCGGAGCTCGGCTTCATCGCCGAACAGCGCGGCGACGCCGCCGCCGCGCTGGCGCTCCACCGGGAGGGGCTCGGCCACGCCCGCCGCACCGGCGACCCGCGCGCGCTCGCCCTCGCCTGCGAAGGGCTGGCCGGCGCCGCGGCCCTCGCCGGTGACCACACCCGGGCGGCCCGGCTGCTCGGCGCCGCCGCCGCGGCCCGCGACGCGGTCCACGCCCCGCTGCCCCCGGCCGAGCGCGCCGACGTCGACCGCGTCACGCGGGCCGTCAGGGCGGCACTCACCCCCGAGGCGTACGAGCGCGCCTTCCACGCGGGGCTACCCGGCGACCTCGGCCCGCCCTGACCCAGGCCGGCGGGGGGCCGGTCAGCGCAGCACGACGTGGCAGGCGAGTTGGAGGGCCAGCCGCGACGCCGGGTCCTCCAGGTCGAAGCCCGCCGCCCGGACCCGTTCCAGCCGGGCGGTGACGGTGTTGCGGTGCACGCCCAGCCGGTCCGCCGCCCGCAGCGCGCCGCCCTCGTCGAGGACGGCGGCCAGCGTCTCCAGCAGGCTGCCGTCCTTGTCCACGGCGAGCAGCGGGCGCAGGACCACCGTGGCGGGCGCCTTCAGCACCCCGGCGGGGAGCGCGCCGAGCAGTTCGGCGGGCCCCATCCGGTCCGCCCGCGCCACCCGGCCCGGCCCGGCCACGAACGCCGCGGCCTCCGCGCCCAGCAGCGACTCCCCCACCCCGTCCAGCCCCACGGCGGCGGCCCCGGCCCCGGCGGCGCACGGCCACGGCATCGCCGCCACGCACCGCGCCAGCCGCCCGGCCAGCTCGTCCGGCGCCGCCGCCGACCATCCGGCCCAGCCGCCGCCCCGCCGCAGCACCGGCGCCTCCCCGACGGTGGCGGCGATGACCGCCTGCGCCCGCCCCGCCTCCTCGGCCCCCGTCACCCCGTCGGCGGGCAGCACCAGGAACCCGGTCACGGGCCCCCGCACCGCCCACCCCAGCGCCGCCGCCCGCCCCCGCACCTCGTCCGGCTCCTCGCCGTCCGCCGTCAGCGGGCTCTCCGGCGCGTGGCCGTGTCCCTCCTCCAGGGGGCGGGCGTGCCGGGCCAGGAGGCGTTCGGCCAGGGACTCCTGGTGGACGAAGTCACGGGAGGCCGACAGGCGCTCGGCGGCGGCCCAGGCCACCAGCGGCGCCACCGCCAGTCCCAGCACCGCGCGCACCACGGACGGCCAGCCGGGGGAACGCGCCGCGCCGCCCGCGACCAGCGTCCCCAGCGCGCCCCCGTCGCGGTCCGGCACCGCCACCTCCGCCAGCACCCCGCCACCGGCCCGCCCCTCGGGCGCCGGGCCGCCGTCGCGCGGGCGGTGTCCCGCCGCCCCGGCGGCGCGTCCCGCCAGGAGCTGGCCGTACGGGTCCACGAAGGCGACCGAGGTGCCCGGCAGCTCGGCGTTGAGCACGCCCAGCACCCGCCGGGCCGACGTGCCCGCCTCCGCCAGCCGGGTGGCGCACCTGGCCACGAGCTGCGTGCGCGCCGCCTCGGGACGCGACGCCGCCGACGCGACCCGTACGGCGGTCACGAGCGGGTCCTCGTCCACGAAAATCAACGTCACGCCGAGCCGTTCCGCCAGCACGGCCCCGGAGCCGGCGCTCAGCCCGCCCGAGGGCGCGATCACGCACGCCGCCGCCTGTTCCCAGGCCCGGCGCATGGCCATCTCCACGGCCCACCCGCCGCCGGCCGCCGCGCCGATCAGCACCACCGCCGTGTGGGGCGTCACCGTCGACAGCACCGACAGCTCGTCCACGATGCGCACCCGGTGCACGGGGTTCTCGCCGGTCCCGTACATGCGCGCCCCCGCGAGCGGCCCGGCGTCCACCAGCTCGGCCACCGTCACCGGGGCCTCCCACCCGGACCCCACCCGGCCTGCCGCGCTCACAGCGGCAGCCCGAACGCGCGCGGCCCGCCGAGGGCCAGGCCGGGGCCGGTGTGCCAGACCGGGGCCGCCCGCACCACCATGATCTCCACCTCCATGCCGGGAGCCGCCTTGTCCACGTCCACCACCGTCCCGCCGTCCGCGGCGATCATGCAGATCTGGTCCGGCGCCATCGCCACGGCCGCGCCGTCGGCCAGCGCCAGGACGATCTCGTTGTGCGCCTCCAGCCGGACGAGCCGCCCGAGGCCGCCGGACTCCCGGACGACGATGCTCGACGGCAGCGACGGCAGCGCCAGCTCGGCCCCGTGCCCGGTGCTGCCCTCGACCGCCAGGATGCGGCCCCGGCACAGCGTCCGCACCCCGTACGGCGCCGCCACCGCGCGGGCGGTCCCGGGCGCGCCGGCGCGCAGCAGCCGGCTCACGGTGCCGGGCACCAGCACGCGGGCCAGCACGCCGGCGCACATCGGGTAGCAGGCCGTCACCGCCCAGCCGCCCACGGACAGCACCACCGGCCGCAGCAGCTCCTCCACCCGGTCGGCGGCGGTGTCGATCACCACGACCTCGCCGGAGGCCCCGGCGAGCGCCAGCGGCGTCGCCGGGACCCCGCCCAGCGCGAACGTCGTCTGCTCCACCAGCGGGAACACCCGCCCGGTCCCGTCGCCGTCGACCAGCGGCACCCCGAGCGCCGCCGCGGCCACGAGCGGGATGAGCGCGTTCTCGGCGGCCAGGTTCAGCGCCACGACGGCCCCGGCCCGCCCGCCCAGCCGGCCTTCCAGCGCCCGTACGGCCCGCGCCGGCTCGTCGCCCGACGGCAGCAGCTCGCCCAGCGCGGTCGTCGAGCCGACCAGGCTCACGGCCACGCAGCGCACGTCCTGCGGCAGGTCGCCCGCGGCCACCACCTCGACGCCGTCGCCGATCACCGATCCCGCCCAGTCGGCCGCCAGGCTGAACGCCGACTCGGCGGCCCCGGTGGCGAACAGCCGCGACCCCGCCACGTACGCGGCCAGCTCCGCCGCGCCGATCCGCCCGGCGCCGCCGGAACCCGTCGTGCCGGGTGGTGTCATGGCGGGTGGTGTCATGGCGTCGCCCCCTCGGCGGTCACGCGGACCCGGTAGAGCCCGTCGGGCAGATACGACAGCGGGTTGACCGTCGTCTCCACCACCCGCGCCGACCCCGGCGCGGCGCCCGCGCTGACGACCCGGGTCAGCACCTCGTCCTCGGCGTCGCGCAGCGCCCGGTCGAGCTCGGCCCGCCCCAGCGCCCGCACGATCCGCTCGACCTGCGCCTCCGGCCCGCCGGCCGTCGCCCCGAAGGCGGCCGCCGCGTCGCCCGCCAGCCCCGCCGCCGTCCCCCGGTCGCGCGCCGCCGTCGCCCCGGCCCGGCACGCCAGCGGGTAGCGGCGGAAGTAGTGCGCCGACACCAGGCCGCTGCCCGAACGCGCGAAGTACGCCGGCACGCCCGGCCACCGGCCCGCCACCTCGTCGGCCACCCGCCCGGCGTGCGGGCCCAGCGCGGCGCTGAGGATCGTGTCGTGCTCCCGCTCGCGCAACCCACGGCCACCGAACTCGTACGAGAGCGTGATCCGCGCCCCCGGCACCGCCTCGGCGACGATCGAGGCGACGGCCAGCTCGTGATCGGCCAGCACCGGCGAGCCCGTCGCCGTGACCGCGAAGTCGCTCAGCCCGCACCCTTCGGCGAAGCGCCGGACCGCCTCGGTGTCGAGAGGGGCCAGCGGCCGCCCGGTCAGGCTGTGCCCGCCCCGCACGATCGCCGCCACGCCGGACCCCTCGGGCCATCCCACCAGCGGCTTCAGCACCTCCGGGCACGGGCCGCCCACCCGGATCGCCGCCACCGGGGCCAGTGGCGCCCCGTCCAGGTCGACGGCCACGCACACGGCCCGGGCCCCCCGGGCGGCCCGGGGGGCGGGAACGGGCACGCCGTCCCGTACGGCCACCGTCACCGGCGACGGCGGCCGTCCGAGACAGACGCCCAGGATCACTCCAGCTCGCGCCCTTCCGTCTCCGGCAGCGGCACCGCCAGCAGCGCCGTCACCACCATGAACGCGTTGATGATGAGGATGGTCGCGGTGAACCCGGTCGCCCCGGCCAGCATCGCGCCCACGGCCGACGGAGCCGCCGCCGTGGCGACGAGCTGGGCGGCCGTCGCCCACGAGTAGCCGGTGCCGCGCAGCGCCGTCGGGTAGAACTCGCCGTTCCAGGTGTTCCAGACGCCCCAGGCGCCCATGCTGAAGAACGCCAGCACGAAGTTGCCCAGGTAGAGCTCCACGGTCGACCCGGCGGTGGCGAACCAGAGCCCGCCCAGCACGGCGGCGACCACGTACACGAGGAAGACCTTCTTGCGCCCGAACCGCCCGGTCAGCAGCGACGCGCTCACGTACCCGGGGATCATCATCACGGCGCTGAGGGCCGCGAACCCGAGCGAGGCCGACAGGCTGAGCCCCTTCTCCTGCAGCAGCGTCGGCAGCCACGTCTGCAGCCCCCAGTAGCCCCAGTTGAACGCGAAGTTCAGCACCAGCATCAGCACGGTGATGCGGGCCAGCCGCCCGCGGAACAGGTCGAGCGGGTTGCCCACCCGGGTGGCCGAGACGGTGAAGGTCGCGTCGGCGTCGGCGCTGCCGAGCGAGCGCAGCACCGCCCGCGCCTCCTCCTGGCGTCCGCGCGCCGCCAGCCAGTACGGCGACTCGGGCACCCAGGCCCGGATCGCGAACGCCCACAGCCCGGCCGCCGCGCTGGCGATCACCACGACGTGCCAGCCGAGCGAGCCCAGCGCGACCGACGCGCCGATCGCCGCGAGCATGCCGATCGGCCAGCCGATCGACAGGTAGACCGCCGCCCGCCCGCGGTGCCGGGTCGGCAGCAGTTCCAGGAAGTACGGGAACGTGATCGTGTAGACGCCGGCCAGCGCCAGCCCGGAGGCGACGCGCAGGGTGACCAGCGTCTCCAGGTTCGGCGAGAACGCCGAGGCGAACGCGACCACCCCGTAGGCCAGCAGCGACCAGAACGCGGCCGGCTTGCGCCCGATCCGGTCGGCCACCGGCCCCCAGATCAGCACGCCGGGGATCATGCCGAAGGCCACGGCCGACAGCACGAGGCCGATGCCCGCCTCGTCGACGCCGAACTGGGCGCCCAGGTCACCGGCGACGTAGATGAGCGCGAGCTGTTCCCACGACTCGATCACGAAGGCGATGAACAGGGCCAGCGCGATCAGCACGTGCCTGCGGGTGAACGGCATCCGGTCGAACGCCGCGCCGATGGGCAGCGTCCGTTGCTCGACGGCGGTCATGGGGGCTCCTCGGAGGGGGGCGTGAAGTCTTGCCGCACGATAGGGCCGCCCCCTCACCGCTCTCCTGTGCGCGCCGCCCGGGCCGTGCCGCCCGGCCTGTGCGCCCCGCCTTGCCGTATCAGGATACGCGCAGGTCAGATGGTGTTCTCGTGGACGTGCACGATGAGCCAGGAGCCCTCCACGAGGCGCAGCACGCTGGTCGTCCTGACGATCTCGTGCTCGCCGGAGGCGTAGTCCACGCGCAGCAGGTAGCGGGCCAGCGCGGTGTCGCCCCACACGTCCACGACCTCGTCGTAGGCGTGCAGGCCGGTCTCGCCGGGGCCGTCGGCGGGCCGGGCGTCGCGTACCTTGTCGAGCTGCTGCCTGCTGGTGATCAGGTCGGGCGCGGCCGAGTCGAAGATCGTGGCTTCCGGATGCAGCAGGCGGTCGATCCCCGCGCGGTCCCCCCGGGTATAGGCCGCGTACATCGCGGAGATGACGGCCCACACGGCTTCACGAGACACGAAACAGCTCCCTAATCGGTGATATTTGGTGTTTTGTCACCGTAAGGGTATTCGTCCGGCCGGGCGCCTTTACAACGTAGATCTCACTCCCGTTCCAGCTCGTGGGCCAGCGCCCGCAGCTCCGCCTCACCGGCCATCAGCGCGGTCAGCCGTTCCCTGCTGATGTCGGCCTTGGCGTACTCCCCCAGGCTCGTCCCCCGCTTGAGCAGCAGGAACCGGTCGCCGACCGGGTAGGCGTGATGCGGGTTGTGCGTGATGAACACCACGCCGAGCCCCCGGTCCCTGGCCCGCGCGATGTAGCGCAGCACCACCCCGGCCTGCTTGACGCCGAGCGCCGAGGTGGGCTCGTCGAGGATGAGCACCCGCGCGCCGAAGTGGACCGCCCGGGCGATCGCCACCGACTGCCGTTCGCCGCCGGACAGCGTGCCGACCGGCTGGTCCACGTCGCGGATGTCGATGCCCATCGCGCGCAGCTCCTCCCTGGCAACCCGCCGCGCCGTGCGCACGTCGAAGGCCAGGCCCCGGCGCGGCTCGGCGCCGAGGAAGAAGTTGCGCCACACCGACATCAGCGGGATCATCGCCAGGTCCTGGTGGACGGTGGCGATGCCGCGCTCCAGCGCGTCGCGCGGCCCGGACAGGCGCACCTCGGCCCCGTCGACGAGCAGCGCGCCCGAGTCGTGCCGGTGCACCCCGGCCAGGATCTTGATGAGCGTCGACTTGCCGGCGCCGTTGTCGCCGAGCACGCAGGTGACCTGCCCGGCCTCGACGCCCATCGACACCTCGCGCAGCGCCAGCACCGAGCCGAACGACTTGCCGATGCCGCGGGTCTCCAGGATCAATGCCGCACCTCCTCGGCGTAGCGCCGGACCAGGCGGTTGGCCAGCGTGGCCAGCAGCAGCATGGCCCCCAGGAAGAACTTGAACCAGTCGGCGTCCCAGCCGAGGAACACGATGCCCTTGTCGGCCATGCCGAAGATCACCGCCCCGATCGCCGCGCCGACGGCCGAGCCGTACCCGCCGGTGAGCAGGCAGCCGCCGATCACGGCGGCGATGATGTAGATGAACTCCTGCCCGATGCCGATGTTGGCCTGCACGGACGTGTAGCGCAGCGCCAGCATGGAGCCGACCAGCCAGGCCGCGAACGCCGTCGTCATGAACAGCGCGATCTTCGTGCGGGCGGCCGGCACCCCGGCGGCGCGGGCGGCCCGCTCGTCGCCGCCCACCGCGAAGATCCAGTTGCCGGGCCGTGACCGCATGAGCACCCAGGTGGCGGCGGCGGTGACGAGCAGCCACCACAGGATCGCCACCCGGAACGGGGTGCCGGCGACCTCGACCGTGCCGCCGAGCACGGCCTGGGCCGAGGCGTAGCCGCCGGCCTGGCGCAGCCCGCCGACCTGGACGGTGCCGGTGAGCGCCTTGGTGACGCCCAGGTTGACGCCCTGGAGCATGAGGAACGTGCCGAGCGTCACGATGAAGCTGGGCAGCCGGGTGCGGGTGACGATGAGCCCGTTGAGCAGCCCGACGGCCAGCGCGACCACGAGGCTGACCAGCATGGCCGGCCACACGTTGAAGCCGTACTCGGTGGCGAGCGTGACCAGGATCAGCCCGGTCGTGCCGGTGAGCACGCCCGCCGACAGGTCGAACTCGCCGCCGATCATGAGCAGCGCGATCGCCACCGCCATGATGCCGAGCGTCGAGGCGGGGTCGAGCCAGTTGGCGACGCCGTCGAGCGAGCGGAAGACGGGCGACTGCGCGGCGAAGAACGCGAACACCACGATCGCCCCGACGACCGCGCCCAGCTCGGGCCGGATCAGCAGGCGGCGCAGCACGCCGGCGCGGGCCAGCCGCTCGTCCGTCACCTGGTGCCCGCCCCGGCCAGCTCGGCCACCTGCTGGGCGTTGTCCTTGGTGACGAAGCCGGGGCCGGTGTTGACGGGCAGGCCGCCACCGACGGTGTTGAGGTTGTTCTTGTACAGGTGCAGGAAGACGATCGGCAGGTAGCCCTGCAGGTACTGCTGCTGGTCCACGGCGAAGAGGATCTCGCCGTCGCCGATGGCGGTCACCACGTCCGCCGACAGGTCGAAGGTGGCCAGCTTGGCCTGCGACCCGGCGTCCCTGATGGCGTCGCGGGCGGCGACGGCGACGGCCGGGTTGAGCGCGAGCACGCCGTTGACCTGCTGGTCGGACTGGAGCTTGGCGGCGACCTTGGAGGTCACGTCCGGCAGGTTGTTCATGTCGACCTGCAGCCGCTCGACGGCGCCGCCGAGCGTCTCCTCGGCGCCCTTGCAGCGCTGGTCGAGCCCGACGTTGCCGGCCTCGTGGATGACGCACAGGAGCTTGGTCACGCCGGCGGCCTTGAGCTGCTCGCCCGCGCCGCGCCCGGCCACGTCCTCCGACTGGCCGACGTGCGTGATCGCGCCGAGCGCCTTGGACTCGCCGGCGCCCGAGTTGATGGTGACGACCGGGATGCCGGCCGCGACGGCCCTGCCGATGGACTCGCGCAGCGCGTCGGGGTTGGCCATGGAGACCACGACGCCGTCGGCCTTGGCCGACACCGCCTGGTCGATGAGCTGGGACTGCTTGGCGGGGTCGCCGTCGCCCTGGTACGTGACCCGCGCGCCGTACTGCTTGCCGGCGGCCTCGGCGCCGTTCTTGACCACGTCCCAGAAGGAGTCGCCGGGGGCGCCGTGGGTGATGACGGCGTAGCTGCCGCCGCCGCCGGACGCGGGGGGCGCCGTCGCGGCCGCCGTTTCCTGCATCCGCTGTCCGGCCGGCGCCGAGCAGCCGCTCAGCGCCAGCGCGCTCGCCAGGGCCAGCACGATCGGGGTTCGTCTCATCGGACACCTCCATGAGCAACGGCCTCGCCCCGGTTGTACCTCAATATCAACTCTATGTATAGACATGCGGACCAAGCAGTCACGTCAGTCAGAACGGAATTGTACGTTCCCGTATGATGGGGTCATGACCACCGCACCCATGAGCGGCCGCAAGGCGCAGGCCGCACGGAACGACGAGCTGATCCTCCAGGCGGCCAGGGCGGTCTTCACCGCCGATCCGGGCGCCCCCATCGCGGCCGTGGCGGAGAGGGCGGGCGTCGGCATCAGCGCCCTCTACCGGCGCTATCCCAGCAAGGAGGCGCTGCTGCAGAAGCTCTGCGGCGACGGGCTCAAGCTCTACATCGCCGTGACCGAGCGGGCGCTCGCCGACGACGGCGACCCGTGGGAGGCGTTCGCCGGCTACATGCGCGGCATCGTGGACGCCGACACCAACTCACTGACGATCAAGCTGGCGGGCACCTTCCACCCCACGGAGGAGCTCTACCATGACGCGGTGCGCTCGGCCGAGGTGGCCGAGGAGGTGCACCGCCGGGCGGTCGAGGCGGGCGTGCTGCGCCCCGACGTGACGGTGGCCGACCTCGCGCTGCTGTTCGAGCAGATCGCCTCGATCAAGCTGGGCGACGAGGAACGCACCTCCCAGCTCCGCCACCGCTACCTGGCCCTGATGATGGACTCGCTGCGCATCCCGCCGGCCCACCGCGAGCTGCCCGGCCCGCCCGCCGCCGACGAGGAGCTCTCCGCGCGCTGGACGCCCTGACCGCCGCCGTCAGGGCAGGTCGTCGCGGAGCCTGGCGGCCAGCTCCAGGGTGCGGCGGGCGCGGGCGACGATCGGCGCGTCGACGAACCGGCCGTCGGGCAGCGCCACCGCGCCCGCCCCGGCGGCCTCGGCCTCCTCGGCGGCCCGGACGATCTCGGCGGCCCTGGCGGTCTCCTCCTCGCCCGGCCGGAAGGCCCGCCGGATCACCGGGATCTGCCGGGGGTGGATCGCGGTCCTGCCGAACAGGCCCATCCCCCGCCCGGCCGCGCACGAGGCCAGCAGCCCGGCCTCGTCGCGCACGTCCGGGTAGACCGACATCGGCACCGGCGGCAGCCCGGCCGCCGCCGCGGCCAGCACCACCCGCATCCGCAGGTGGTTCATCGCGCCCTCGTCGGTGATCGACAGCTCGGCCGCGAGATCCTGCTCGCCGAGCGCGACCCCCGCCACGCTCGGATGAGCCGCGATCTCGCGCGCCCCCGCGATCCCCGCCGCCGACTCCAGCAGCGCGTACGCCCGCGCCCCCAGCCGCTCCACCAGCTCCAGCGGGGTCCCGGGCTCCACCTTGGGCAGCCGCACCGCGCCCGCCAGGCCGCCGACCGCCTCCAGGTCGTCGCGCCCGCGCGGGGTGGCCAGGTCGTTGATCCGTACGTGGACCGCGCCGTCGCCGGGACGCCCGCGCAGGTAGGCGACGGCGTGGGCGCGGGCCTCGTCCTTGCGGGCGGGCGCGACCGCGTCCTCCAGGTCGATGATCACCACGTCGGCCCCGGACGCGGCGGCCTTGGCGAACCGGTCCGGCCGGTCGCCCGGCACGTACAGCCAGGTCACGGGCGGCGTCACGGGCGGCGGCGTCGCGGGCGGGGCCGTCACGCGATCACCCCGCTCTCGCGCAGCCGGGCCAGGTCGGCGGCGGCGTAGCCGAGCTCGCCGAGCACCTCGTCGGTGTCGCGGCCCAGGCGGCGGCCCGGCCAGCGCACCTCGCCCGGCGTGTCCGACAGCCGGAACAGCACGTTCTGCATGACGACCGAGCCGAGTTCCTCGTCGGGCACCTCGACGAACGTGCCGAGCGCCGCGTACTGCGGGTCCTCGGCGATGTCGGTGACGTCGTAGATGGGGGCGACGGCCGCCTGCGCCTCCTCGAAGCGGGCGATGACCTCGGCGGCGTCGCGCTCGCCGATCCAGGCGGCGACGGCCTCGTCAAGCTCGTCGACGTGCTGGACCCGGCCCGCGCCGGTGGCGAACCACGGCTGCTCGACCAGGTCGGGCCGGCCCACGAGGGTGACGACGCGCTCGGCGATGGGCTGCGCGCTGGTGGAGACGGCCAGCCAGCGGCCGTCGCGGGTGCGGTAGGTGTTGCGCGGGGCGTTGCTGCTGGACCGGTTGCCGGTGCGCGGCGGCACCACGCCGAGCGCCTTGTAGGCGGTCATCTGCGGGCCGAGCAGGCCGAGGATGGGCTCGATGATGGCCATGTCGATCACCTGGCCGCGCCCGGTGCGCTCGCGGGCGTGCAGCGCGACCATGATCGCGTAGCTCATGGCCAGGCCGGCGATGCCGTCGGCGAGCGCGAGCGGCGGCAGCGTGGGCGGCCCGTCCGGCTCGCCGGTCATCGCGGCGAAGCCGCTCATGGCCTCGGCCAGCGTGCCGAACCCGGGCCGCCCGGCCATCGGCCCGCTCTGCCCGAAGCCGGTCATCCTGGCCACGATCAGCCTCGGGTTGGCCGCGATCAGGTCCTCGGGCGACAGGTTCCAGCGCTCCAGCGTGCCGGGGCGGAAGTTCTCCACCAGCACGTCGGAGCGGGCGGTCAGGCGGCGCAGGATCTCCTGCCCCTCGGCCCGCGACAGGTCGACGGCGGCGGCGCGCTTGTTGCGTGACAGCGACTTCCACCACAGCCCGACCCCGCCGGCCGACGCCCCGTGCCCCCGTGACGGGTCGCCGCGGCGCGGGTGCTCGATCTTGACGACGTCGGCGCCGAAGTCGCCCAGCATCATGGCGGCGGAGGGCCCGGCGAACAGCGTCGCGGCGTCGATGACCCGAAGGTCTGCGAGGCTTGTCATAGTTCTGTAAGTTATAAGAAATATGTCATAGGTCAATTCCGCCGGCCCTGAGGAACACATGACCACCGAGCCCCGGCCGCCCATGAGCAAGGCCGACTACGTCTACAGCGTCCTGCTGGAGGAGATCCGCACGGCCCGGATCCCCGGCGGCACCGCGTTGCGCGCCGGGGCGCTCGCCAAGCGGCTCGGCGTCTCGGTGACGCCGGTGCGCGAGGCGCTGCGCCGCCTGGAGAAGGACCGGCTGATCAGCTACGAGGCGCACCACGGCGCCACTGTGGTGGACCTGGGCGACGACGCGCTGGAGGAGTTCTACGGCCTGCGCGCGGTCGTCGAGGGCCTGGGCGCCCGGCTGGCCGCCGCCCGCGTCACCGCCGAGGACCTGGCCTGGCTGCGCGAGCTGCACGCCGCGATGGCCCGCGACGCCGCCGAGGGCAGGCTCGACCGCCTGGCCGAGCAGAGCAGGCACTTCCACCTGCGGATCGCCGACATCGGCGGCCCCGCCTTCCTCGGCCAGCACGCCAGGGCCGTGCGCAACAGCTTCCCGGTGCCGCCCGGCGTCTCGCTGTGGCTGGACGCCGGCCAGGCGGCCCGCCAGCTCGACGCGCACGAGCGCATCCTGGCCGCCCTGGAGGCCGGCGACGGCCCGGCCGCCGAACGTCTCATGATCGACCACGTCCGGCAGGCGGGCGAGCATCGCCGAGGGAGCGGCCCGGTGGCAGGATGACGGTGTGATCACCAGCGCGGTCCGGGGCGTCCTGTTCGATCTCGACGGCACGCTGCTCGACCACCGGGCGGCCGCCGACGCCGGCATCACCGCCTGGGTGGCCGAGCGCGCGCCCGGCCGCCCGCGCCTGGCCGAGGCCGCCCGGCTGTGGGAGGCGCTGGAGGAGCCGCACCTGGCGGCCTGGCACGCGGGCGAGTGCTCCTGGCAGGAGCAGCGCCGCCGCCGCGTGCGGGCGCTCTGCGCGGAGCTGGGCCTGGACCTGCCGGACGACCCCGACACGGCCTTCGCCTCGTACGCGCGCCGCTATCGCGAGGCGTGGCGCGCCTACCCCGACGCGGCGGCGGCCGTGGCCGCGCTGCGCGGGTTCCGCCTGGGCGTGCTGACCAACGGCGGCCCCGCCGCGGCCGGCATGCGCTCGGCCTGGCTGGACCGCCTCGGCATCGCCCCGCCGCCCGCGGGATTCCCGCGCATCACCACGCTCGCCGAGCTGCCCGCACTGCTGTCCGGCGAGCATTTGTCTGGACATTCTGACCTCGGTTAAGCTGATCAGCATGACCGCGAATCTGGCGATCGACCTGGATCGATCCAGCCCCGTGCCGCTCTACTTCCAGGTGGCCGAGCAGATCGCCGAAGCGATCCGGCGGGGCGACCTGGCGCCCGGATCCCGGCTGGACAACGAGATCCTGCTGGCCGACAAGCTCGGGCTGTCGCGGCCGACGATCCGCCAGGCGATCCAGTATCTCGTCGACAAGGGCCTGCTCGTGCGCAAGCGCGGCGTCGGCACCCAGGTCGTGCACGGCCAGGTCAAGCGCTCGGTCGAGCTGACGAGCCTCTACGACGACCTGCGCCGCTCCGGCCAGGAGCCGGCCACCCAGGTGCTCACCCTGGAGCCCCGCCCGGTCGAGGAGCAGATCGCGGCCATCCTCGGCGTCGAGCCCGGCAGCCAGGTGCTCTACGTGGAGCGGCTCCGCTTCGCCGCGGGCGAGCCGCTGGCGCTCATGCACAACTGGCTGCCCATCGGCCTGGCCCAGATCACCGCCGCCGACCTGGAGGTGCGCGGCCTGTACGAGCTGCTGCGCGGCGCCGGGGTGCGGATGCGGGTGGCCAACCAGCGCATCGGCGCCCGCGCCGCCAACCAGGCCGACGCCAGACTGCTGGACGAACGGCGCGGCGCCCCGCTGCTGACCATGATCCGCACCACCTACGACGACCAGGGCCGGGCGGTCGAGCACGGCTCGCACGTCTACCGGGCCTCGCACTACTCGCTGGAGGTCACGCTCATCGAACGGTGACCGCGGATGGCTACGGATAGGTCTCATTCTGTCACCACGGCGCGACGTGGAGTATTCTTCGCCTGGCCGCCCTTTCTCCACCCCGGCACGAGAACGGCGAACGCCCATGGACTTCCACCTGACGACCACCCTCCGTGACGGCCGCGTGACCGTCGTGGTCTCGGGCGAGCTCGACATCGCCACCACTCCCCTGCTGCGCGCCCGCCTGCGCGAGGCCGCCGCGCGCGGGCCCGGCGAGGTGGTGCTCGACCTGAGCGGGCTGACGTTCGCCGACGCGGCCGGGCTGGGCGCGCTGGTGGCCGCCCGGCTGCACGCCGAGTCGGCCGGGACCGCGCTGGTCCTGGCCGAGGTCCCGGCGTCGCTGGCCCGCCTGCTGCGCATCACCGGCCTCGACGCCCAGCTCCTGCCCCCGGCCTGGGCCGGCGCCCCGCCGGGCCCCTACGACGGCCTCACCGCCCCCTGACCCCCCGGAGGCCGGAGGCCGGCTACAGCTCCTTGAGGTAGGTCGCGATCGACTCCTGGGCGGCCTCGCGCAGGTGGCCGTGCACGATCGCGTTGGCCTCGCGGTCGGTGCGCACCTCCACCACCCTCGGCCCCTGCCCGCGCAACGCCTTCGGCAGCTCCGAGATGTCCTGCACCAGCGTGTACGGGGTCCCGGTCGCGGCCGTCACGTAGCCGAGGTCCACCCCGTGCGGCGTGCCGAACACCCGCTCGAACGGGTCGCGCACCGCCGCCTGCGGCAGCAGCGAGAAGATGCCGCCCCCGTCGTTGTTGACCACCACCAGGCACAGGTCAGGCCGGGGCTCGCGCGGCCCGAGGATCAGCCCGTTCTGGTCGTGCAGGAACGACAGGTCGCCGAGCAGCGCGTAGGAGGGCCCGTTGTGGGCCAGCGCCGCGCCCATCGCCGACGAGACCAGCCCGTCGATGCCGGAGGCGCCCCGGTTGGCCAGCACCCTGATGCCGCGCCTGGGCCGCATCGCCTGGTCCAGGTCGCGGATCGGCATGGAGGACCCGCAGAACAGCAGCGACCCGTTGGGCAGCCCGTCCGCCAGGTCGCGGGCCAGCCGGGGCTCGCTCAGCCCGGAGCCGTCGAGCACGTCGTCGAGCGCCGTGCGCGCCGCCTGGTCGGCCTGCCGCCAGGCGTGCAGCCAGCTGTCGTCGCCGGCCGCGACCGGGATCTCCACCGCCTGCGCCACCTGCGTGGCCGAGCGGGTGGGGTCGGGCCAGCGGTCGAGGCCGGGCGAGACCACGATGTGCTCCTCGGCCCGCTTCAGCCACGACAGCAGCGGCCGGGACAGGCCGGGCCGGCCGAGCGTGACGACCACGTCGGGCCGATGGGAGTCGGCGAACTCGGGCATGCCGAGCAGGTAGTGGTAGGTGGAGATGGCGTGGTCGCCATAGCGTCCGCCGCCGTTGGGCTCCGACAGCACCGGCCAGCCGGCCATCCCGGCCGCCGCCACGTAGCGGCGCACGTTGGCCGCGCCGTCGCCGACCACGAGCACGCCGCGCCGGGTGGGCGCGATGTGCAGGGCGACGGGCGGCGGCGCCACGCGGGCGCGCACCCACGGCCCGGCCGCGCCGCCGTCGAGCGGCTCGCACCAGGAGTCGTCGCCGTCGGGGATCAGCGGCTCGCGGAACGGCAGGTTCAGGTGGACCGGCCCGGGGTCGGCCGGGCCCGCCGCCCGCTGGTAGGCGCGGCAGGCCAGCGACCGCCAGTAGGCCACCTGGCCGGGCCGCTCCTCCGGCACGCCGACCTCGGCGAACCACCGGGTCGCGGTGCCGTACATCTTGAGCTGGTCGATGGTCTGGTTGGCGCCGGTGCCGCGCAGCTCCGGCGGGCGGTCGGCGGTGAGCACGAGCAGCGGCACGTTCGACTCGCTCGCCTCGATGACGGCGGGGTGGAAGTTGGCCGTGGCGGTGCCGGACGAGCACAGCAGCGCGACGGGCCGCTCGGAGCGCCTGGCCAGGCCCAGCGCCAGGAACGAGGCCGAGCGCTCGTCGATGCGCACGTGCAGGCGCACGCGCGACTCGGCGTGCAGCGCGAGGGCGAGCGGGGCGGAGCGGGAGCCGGGCGCGATCACCACGTCGGTCAGGCCGCAGCGCACCAGCTCGTCGACCAGGACCGTGGCCAGCGCGGTAGCGGGGTTCACAGTGACGCCTCCTGCATCCGGCGTAGCCACGACGGACAATCAATCTCAAAATCCGACAAATGCTCAAAACTTACATCCGGGCGGCGTACGGGCAGCATCCCGCCCTCGGGGACGAGCGAATCGGCCACCACGTCGCCCGACAGCAGCGACATCGTGCCGAGCCCGCACGCGTACGGCAGCTCCGGCAGCGCCGCCGCCAGCGCCACGCCCGCGGCCAGCCCCACGGAGGTCTCCACGGCGCTCGACACCACCGCCGGCAGCCCGCACGCCTCCACTACCCTCAGCGCCGCGCGCACGCCTCCCAGGGGCTGCACCTTGACGACCGCGATGTCGGCGGCCTCCGCCGCCCTGACCCGCAGCGGGTCCTCGGCGCGGCGGATCGACTCGTCGGCCGCGATCGGCACGTCGCAGGCCCGCCGCACGGCCGCCAGCTCCTCCAGCGTGGCGCACGGCTGCTCGGCGTACTCCAGCCCGAAGCGGTCGAGCTCCTTGAGCCGCCGCACGGCCTCGCCGACGTCCCAGGCGCCGTTGGCGTCGATCCGGACCCGCCCCGAGGGGCCGAGCGCGTCACGCACGGCCTCCACCCGCGCCACGTCCGCCGAGAACGGCTGCCCCGGCTCGGCCACCTTGACCTTCGCGGTGCCGCAGCCGGAACGCCGGACGAGGTCGTGGGCCTGCTCCGGCCCGACCGCCGGCACGGTGGCGTTGACCGGGACCGCGTCGCGTACCGGCGCGGGCCAGCCGTCGAAGGCGGCCTCCCGCGCGCACGCGAGCCACCGGGCGCACTCGCGCGGCCCGTACTCGGGGAACGGCGAGAACTCGCCCCACCCCGCCGGTCCGTGCAGCAGCACCCCTTCCCTGACGGTCTGTCCCCGGAACCTGGTGCGCATCGGAATCCGGAAGACCACGGGAGAACGCGTCACGACCCTCCCTGCGCCGCTGCCCGATCTGACGCCATTAACCTTACGAGCATGTGGAGGAACCCGTCGCATCCGGACCGCCCGCTGCACGCGGTCGCGCTGCCCGCCGGGCCGCGGCTGTTCGCGGCGGTCCGCGACGCGCTGTCCGGCGACGGCCCCGCGGTGCTGCCCCTGATCCCCGGCCAGGAGGCCGCCGCGGTCGAGGCGCTGCGCCCCACCCACGCGGGCGGCGCGCGGCTCGCCGGCGGCGCCGGGGTGCCTGCCGGCGTGGCCGTGGTCATCGCCACCAGCGGCAGCACGGGGACCCCCAAGGGCGTGATGCTCTCCGCCGCCGCGCTGCGCGCCTCGGCGGCGGCCTCGCTGCGCCGCCTGGGCGCGTCCAGGGGCGAGCGGTGGCTGTGCTGCCTGCCCGTCTCCCACGTCTCCGGCCTCCAGGTGCTCGTCCGGTCGCTGCTGTGCGAGAGCGAGCCGATCCTGCACGAGCGCTTCGACCCGGTGGCGGTGCTGGAGTCGGGCGCCGACCACGTGTCGCTGGTGCCCACCCAGCTCCACCGGCTGGTCGAGATGCGGGCCGACCTGTCGGGGTTCCGCACCGTCCTGCTCGGCGGGGCCGCGCCCCGGCCGGGGCTGCTCGCCGAGGCGGCCGCGCTCGGCGCGCGGGTGGTGACGACGTACGGCATGAGCGAGACGAGCGGCGGGTGCGTGTACGACGGCGCGCCCCTCGACGGCGTGGACGTGCGGGTCGGCGAGGACGGGCGGATCGAGGTGTCCGGGCCGGTGCTGTTCTCCGGCTACCGGGGCCGTGCCGGGAGCCCGCTCGACGGGGGCTGGTTCGTCACCTCCGACCTGGGCGAGCTGGCGGACGGGCGGCTGCGCGTGCTGGGCCGGGCCGACGACGTCATCAACTCCGGCGGCGAGAAGGTGCCGGCCGCGTCCGTGGCCGCCGTCATCGGCGCCCATCCCGGAGTGGCCGACGTGGCCGTGGTGGGCCGCCCCGACCCCGAGTGGGGCGAGCTCGTGGTGGCCGCCGTCGTGCCCGCCGACCCCGCCGCGCCGCCGACGCTGGCCCAGTTGCGGGCCTACTGCGCCGACCGGCTGCCGCCGTACGCCGTGCCGCGTGACCTGCGGCTCCTGCCGAGCATGCCCCTGCTGGCGAACGGGAAGACCGACCTGATCCGCCTCAAGTCCGGAACCTGATGACTTGTGCGTGCGTCATAGTGGGGAAGAGACGGAGGGAGTGTTCATGGACCAGACCCGCAAGATGTGGGCATCCGCGGTGGCCGTCGGCGTGATCATCGCCGGTGGCGTCTCCGTCGCGGCGGCCGCCTCGGCGGGCAGGCTCGACCAGGCCAGGCAGACCCGGGCCGTGATCGAGAAGTCGGTGGTGCAGCCCGCGCAGCCCACCCCGTCCACATCTCCGACCGGGCTTCCCTCGGCGCGGCCCTCGGACGACGGTCTCGTGGTGACCAGCGAGGTCAACCCCGATCCCGACGAGGTCATCCGCTACTGGACGGACGATCGCCTGGAGGAGGCCAACCCGATGCCCATGCCGGAGGTCAGGCAGGGAGAGTTCGAGCTGGCCGAATAGCGCCACCGGTCACCCTTTTGGGCGTTTTTCACCCCTCGGGAACAAATAGCGCGGATCGGCGTTATTGATACTGGTGAGTCGTGCGGCCGGAGCCGGGCCGCCCCACCCAAAACGCCCAGAATCGCTTCCACTCCGTTGGAGGAGGTGTCCTCATGCCCCGAACCGCCGTGGCGACCCCACCCGCAACCCTCGAGCAGCTGATTGACCGAGGGCGAGCCCAGGGTCACCTCTCTCTCGCGGACCTGCGTGACGCATTCGCCCACGCGGGCATCAGCCCCGCCGAGGGCAGGTCGATCCTGCGCGAGCTGACCGACGCCGGGGTGAGCCTGGCCGCCGGTGACGAGCCGCCCGCCAAGGCGCCCGCCCAGGCCCGGAAGACCGCCAGGAAGCCCGCCGCCAAGCGCTCCACCAGGAAGAAGGCTTCGAGTCCCGAGACTACCGACTCCGGGGCCGCCAACGCAAAAACCGGCGACGAGGATGTGCCCGACGAGCTGGTCCTGCAGGCCGAGGAGGCCGAGCTGGAGAGCGAGCCCCTCGACCTGGACGACAACCAGTCGGTCATGGGCGACTCGGTGCACACCTACCTCAAGTCGATCGGCCGCCGCACGCTGCTCACCGCCGCGCAGGAGGTCGACCTGGCCCGCCGCATCGAGGCCGGGCTGTACGCCGAGTACAAGCTGGAGATCGGCGAGGACCTGTCCCCCGCCGCCCGCGACGACCTGCTCATGGTGGTCGAGGACGGCAAGGCCGCCAAGGACCACATGCTGGAGGCCAACCTCCGGCTGGTCGTGTCCGTGGCCAAGAAGTACACCGACCGCGGCATGTCCCTGCTGGACGTCGTCCAGGAGGGCAACCTGGGCCTCATCAGGGCCGTGGAGAAGTTCGACTACACCAAGGGCTTCAAGTTCTCCACCTACGCCATGTGGTGGATCCGGCAGGCCATCCAGCGCGGCTTCGCCGACTCCGCCCGCACCATCCGGCTGCCCGTGCACGTGCTGGAGATGCTCTCCAAGCTGTCGCGCATCGAGCGTGACATGCACCAGCGGCTGGGCCGCGAGCCCACGCCGGAGGAGCTGGCCGTCGAGCTGGACAAGACGCCCGACCAGATCGAGGAACTGCTGCGCACCAGCCGCCAGCCGATCTCGCTGAACGCGACCATCGGCGAGGACGGCGAGACCACGATCGGCGACCTCATCGAGGACGTCGACTCGCCGGAGGCGTCGGAGATCGTCGACCGCCAGCTCCTGGGCGACCAGCTCCGGGGCGTGCTGCAGAACCTGTCGCCGCGCGAGGCCAAGATCATGGCGCTGCGGTTCGGCCTGGTGGACGGCAAGCCGCACACGCTCGACGAGATCGGCAAGCACATGGGCCTGACCCGGGAGCGCATCAGGCAGTTGGAGAAGGAGTCGCTGTCGAAGCTGCGCCACCCCAGCAACACGCGCCCGCTGCTCGACTGGGCCAGCTGACCCGCCACCCACCAGGAAAAGCCCCGGCCACCCGGCCGGGGCTTTCTCATGTCTGCGGAAGCGTCAGCGGACGGCCGGGACCGGGCGGGGGACGCGCGGGATGCCCCACATGCGGTTGTTCTCGCGCAGCGTGCGCAGCCGCTCCACCTCTGCGGTCCACATGGCCCCGGCCGGCGTCGCCTTGGCCTTGCGGCGGGCGATCCGGTCGTCGTAGGCCTTGACGCCGAACGTCGCCCGCTGGCCCGCCTCGGCCGCGCGCAGCGCCTCGGTCAGCGCCTGGTCGAACGCGATCCCGGCGGCCATCAGCTCGACGTCGTCGGCGTCGGCGGCCCGCAGGTCGCGCAGCGTGCTCTCGGCCTCACGGGCCTTGTCGAGCAGCGCGGGGTAGCTCTTGGAGATCTCCACATCCGCGTGGAAGCGGACCTCGGCCTCGCGGCTGACCCGCGGACGGAAAAACGCCATCGAACTCTGCCCTTCACCACTGTCGTCAGCACTGTCGGCTCTTACCAGCGACAAGCGTACGCCGTCCGGCGCCACGCCCGGCAACCGGACGTCCCCCGGCCGGCGCCCTTTACATAGTAAGATGATCTCCATGCCCGCCAAGCGACCACCCGTCCCCCTCTCGCGCGAGCGGATCATCGAGGCCGCGCTGCACATCGCCGACACCCAGGGCCTGCGCAGGCTCACCATGCGCCGCCTGGGCGACGCCCTGGAGGTCGAGGCGATGGCCATCTACCACCACCTGCCCCGCGGCAAGGAGGCGCTGATGGACGCGCTGGCCGAGCACGTCACCGCCGTCCAGGTGGAGCCCGCCGGCACCTGGCAGGAGACCGCCAGGGCGTGGTGCCGAGCCAGCCGGGAGGTCCTGCGCGACCACCCGGGCGTGCTGGCCCTGGCGCTCACCAAGCCGCCCAAGGGCGGCACCGCCGTGGCGATCGGCGAGCAGATCTCCCAGCTCGCCGACGCGGGCCTGCCCGACGCGGCCGACGCCGTACGGTCGCTGCGGGCGTTCGTGTTCGGCAGCGTGGCGGTCGAGGTGCAGCAGTCGGGCTGGGCCGACCCCGAGGCGGACGAGTGGATCCGGCGCGACGAACGGGCCGACGCCGACTTCGAACGCGGTCTCGACGCATTGCTCCGAGGCTTGGAAACGTAGTGTGCGTGTCTCGCTTGGACCGTTATCCTGCATAAGGCACGCTGTGTCGAAGGTCACACGCCAAAGTGCATCCTCCTCCAACCGTCCTAACGGACTATGTCGGAACATGTGACATACGTCGCACACTTGCTGGAAACGAATACCCGAGCCGCTCCCGCCCCCACCGGGAGCCACCCACGAGATATCGGAGGCACGCCGATGTGCCCGCACGACCCGGCCTGTCCGTCTGCCGAGGCGCCCGACCGCGAGGCCGCACGCACCCTGGCCTGGCACCCCGAGCAGGGGTGGAGCCTCCTCTGCAATGGCGTCGTCCTGTTCGAGGACACCGGGGAGCTCCTTCCTGGCGGCACCGCCATCGCCCCGCACCGGCCCGAACCCATGGTCGGCGCGGCCTGACCGCACGCTCCTCATGCGGCCACCGGCCCCTCACGGGCCGGGGCCCCGGCTACCTCCAGTAGAGCTTCACCCAGTCGGCCACCACCTCACCCACCCGGGCGGGGTCCTTCTTCAGGTCGTGCCCCTCCCCGGGCAGCACCACCAGCCGCGCCGCGTCCGCCGCCTCCGGCACCCCGAACGGATCCCGGTCCCCGTTCACCACCAGCACGTCGACCCCGGCGCCCCGCAGCTCCTCCGCCCTGGAACGCTCCGGCCTGCCCGGCGGGTGCAACGGGAACGCCAGCGCCACCACCGCCGCCGCCCCCGCCGCCTTCGCGGTCCGGCACGCCACCCGCGCGCCGTTGCTCCGCCCGCCCTGCACCAGCGGCAGCTCCGGCCAGCGCGCCCGCAGCTCCCCCAGCACGGTCAGCCACGCCTCGTCCTGCCGCTCCGCCGACCCCGGCGCCCGCGCCCCCGCCACCCGGAACGCCTGCGTCACCCGGGCCACGTGCGCCCGCGCCCCCAGCGCCGCGTCCCGCACCGCCAGCAGGTCGGGCGCGTCGACTCCCCCAGCCGACCCGTGCGTCAGCACCAGCAGCACCCGGGCGCGCTCCGCCTCGTCGATCTCGACGCGCGCCGGGCCCCGCGCCGTCATGATCTCCATGGCAGCACCGTACCTGGGGATGAGGCGAAGATGGCTCTCAGGTCTGATGACGGCGCGCCGCCCGGAGTGCAGGATGGCCAGCATGCGAGAGACGAGTCCCATGCGCGAAGATCTTCAGGCGACGCTCGACGCCCGCCGCGACCTCGGGCCCGAATACGAAGCCGCGCTGGTCGACTCGCTGGTCGAGCGCATCGACGCGACGATCGCCGCCCGCGTCGCCGCCGAGCTGCAGTATCAGGGCGTCGCCCCCCGCAAGCCGCCCAAGCAGAAGTCCAGCGGCACCGGCATCATCCCCGTCGCGCTGGGCTCGATGGGCATCGGCATCCCCCTGACGGCGATCGCGGCCGGCAGCGCGGGCATCGCGGGCCTGCTGATCACCTGGATCGCCATCGTCGTCATCAACGTCGCCGCCGCGGCGGCCATCATCCGCCGCCCCTGACCCCGTCCCCCGTGGCCCTGCCACACGGGACCGCCCCAGCCCCCCGCCGCTGCGGGACGTAGCCACCCCCAGGAGCCCGGCCGCCGCCCTGCGGGGCCGCCTGCCGCAGGAGGCGCTGCCGCTCCCTCGTGGCTGCCGGATGCCGGGGCCGCCCGTGGCCGTCCGCCGGCCGCTGCCGTGCGTCGCCGCTGCCGGTCGCTGTGGGTGCGGGTCAGCGGTCGTAGCGGAGGCGGACCTCGGAGGCGAGCGTCTCGTCCTCGTGGTCCAGGCCGTACGCCCACACGTGGTCGGCGTCGTCGGCCCGGCCGCGCAGCGGCAGCGTGCGGGCCAGCAGCTCGATCGCCAGCGCGCTCGTCTGGGCCTCGCCGCCGTCCTCGACCGCGCCCGCGAACTCCGCGCACGCGAGCTCCAGGTGGGCGATGCCGAGCTGGACGCGCAGCCGGGCGGCGTCGTCACCGGAGGCGTCGCGGAGGGCGTCGAGCAGCAGGTCGGCGGCCTCCCCCGGGTCGCCGCGCTCGATGAGCAGGTCGGCGAGCTGCTGGACGGCGTGCATCCGCACGTCGGTCGCACCCTCAGGGGCGTCCCCGGCGCGCGGCTCACCGTCGGCGGGCCCCGCCGTGTCGAGGGCGGCGCGCAGGGCGGACTCGGCCTCGTCGGGGTCGTCGGCGTCGAGGGCGAGCCGGGCGAGCGCCAGGTGGGCCAGCGGCACGTACGCGGGCGTCCCGACGCCGAGGACGGCCTGCCAGGCGCCCCGGGCCTGGCCGAGGCGGCCCTCGCGTTCGAAGCCCTGAGCCAGGTGGCAGGCCGCCTGGGCGGCGAACTCGGGATGGCCGGTGGCGAGCGCGGCGCGGGCGGCGGCGCGGGCGCCCTCGACGTCGCCCGCCTCGTCGAGGACGACGGCGAGCCCCACGGCGGCCTGCGCGGCGTCAGGCCCGTCGGCGGCGGCGAGGTCGGCGAGAATGGCCGCCGCGCCGTCGAGGTCACCGTGCTCGGCCAGCCGGCGAGCGGTGTCGAGGGGCGGGGTCTGCAGCTCTGAGGACGTCAAGAGAGCTCCTTCGCGCGGCGATCGCACCGAGCTTAACCACTTCTGACGATCATGTCTGCTCACTTGACCCAGCCGGCCTGGAAAGCGGAGAACCCCGCCCTGCGCGGGCGGGGTCCTCCGGGCGGCCGAGCGGTCCGGTCAGTCCTCGTACGCCTCCAGCGGCGGGCACGAGCACACCAGGTTGCGGTCCCCGTACGCCTGGTCGATGCGGCGCACCGGCACCCAGTACTTGCCGTCGCGCAGCGAGGGCACCGGGTAGGCGGCCTCGGTCCGGGTGTAGGGGTGCGGCCACTCGTCCGCGGTGACCGCCTCGGCGGTGTGCGGGGCGTTGCGCAGCGGGTTGTCCGACTTGTCGTAGTCGCCGGACGCCACCTTGGCGATCTCGCCGCGGATGGCGATCATCGCGTCGACGAACCGGTCGAGCTCGTTCAGGTCCTCGCTCTCGGTCGGCTCGATCATGAGCGTGCCCGCGACGGGGAACGACATGGTCGGCGCGTGGAAGCCGTAGTCGATGAGGCGCTTGGCCACGTCGTCGACGGTGACGCCGGTCTCCTTGGTGATCTGCCGCAGGTCCACGATGCACTCGTGGGCCACCAGCCCGCCGCGCCCGGTGTAGAGGACGGGGTAGTGCGGGGCGAGCCGCCTGGCCAGGTAGTTGGCCGACAGGATGGCCTGCTCGGTGGCGGCGGTCAGGCCCTCGGCGCCCATCATCCGGACGTAGGCCCACGAGATCGGCAGGATGCCGGCCGAGCCGTAGGGGGCGGCGGAGACGGGGCCGACGGCGCTGCCGTCGCGCAGCGGGTGGCCGGGCAGGTAGGCGGCCAGGTGGCCGCGGACCGCGACGGGGCCGACGCCGGGGCCGCCACCGCCGTGCGGGATGCAGAACGTCTTGTGCAGGTTGAGGTGGGACACGTCGGCGCCGAACTCGCCCGGCTTGGCCAGGCCGACGAGCGCGTTGAGGTTGGCGCCGTCGACGTACACCTGGCCGCCGGCCTCGTGCACCTTGGCGCACACCTCGGTGATGCTCTCCTCGTACACGCCGTGCGTGGACGGGTAGGTGACCATGATCGCGGCGAGCCGGTCGCGGTGCTTGCCGATCTTGGCGTCGAGGTCGGCGAGGTCGACGTTGCCGTCGTCGTCACAGGCCACGACGACGACCCGCATGCCGGCCATGACGGCGCTGGCGGCGTTGGTGCCGTGCGCCGAGGACGGGATGAGGCAGACGTCGCGCTCGGTGTCGCCGTTGGCCCGGTGGTAGGCGCGGATGGCCAGCAGTCCGGCGAACTCGCCCTGGGAGCCGGCGTTCGGCTGGATGGAGACGGCGTCGTAGCCGGTGACCTCGGCCAGCCAGCCCTCCAGCGTCTCGATCAGCTCGCGGTAGCCGGCGGCCTGGGCCTCGGGCGCGTACGGGTGGATCGCGGCGAACTCAGGCCAGGTGATGGACTCCATCTCGGTGGTCGCGTTCAGCTTCATCGTGCAGGAGCCGAGCGGGATCATGGAGCGGTCGAGCGCGATGTCCTTGTCCTGGAGCTTGCGCAGGTAGCGCAGCATCGCGGTCTCGGAGCGGTGCTCGTGGAAGACCGGGTGGGTCAGGTAGTCGGACTCGCGCAGCAGGGCGGCGGGCAGCGCGTCGGCGGCCTCCCCGGCGGGCTCGACGCCGAACGCCGCCCAGACGGCGGCCAGCTCGGCGGCGCCGGTCTTCTCGTCGCAGGAGATCGAGACGTGGTCGTCGCCGGCCTGCCACAGGTTGACGCCGCGCTCGGCGGCGGCGGCGACGACCTCGGCGGCGCGGCCGGGCACGCGGGCGAGCACGGTGTCGAAGAACTCGCCGTGCACCACCTCGACGCCGCCCCGGCGCAGCCCCTCGGCCAGGGTGGCGGCGTGGCGGTGGACGCGGGCGGCGATGCGGCGCAGCCCGTCGGGGCCGTGGTAGACGGCGTACATGCCGGCGATCACGGCGAGGAGCACCTGGGCGGTGCAGATGTTGCTGGTGGCCTTCTCGCGGCGGATGTGCTGCTCGCGGGTCTGCAGGGCCAGCCGGTAGGCGGGGTCGCCGTCGGCGTCGACCGACACCCCAACGAGGCGGCCGGGCATCTGCCGCTGCAGCCCGTCGCGTACGGACATGTAGGCGGCGTGCGGGCCGCCGAAGCCGAACGGCACGCCGAACCGCTGCGAGGAGCCGATCGCGATGTCGGCGCCGAGCTCGCCGGGGGCGGCGAGCAGGGTGAGCGCGAGCAGGTCGGCGGCGGCCACGACGAGCGCGCCCGCCTCGTGCGCCCGCCCGGCCACGGCGCGGAAGTCGCGCAGCCGGCCGGAGGCGCCGGGGTACTGCACGAGCACGCCGAAGCACTCGGGCAGCTCGCCCTCCAGGTCGCTCTCCACGAGCGTGATGCCGAGCGGCTCGGCGCGGGTGGCCAGCACCGCCTTGGTCTGCGGGAGGGCGTCGGCGTCGACGACGAACACGTCGCTCTTCGCCTTGCCGGCGCGCCGGGCCAGCGTCATGGCCTCGGCCGCGGCGGTGGCCTCGTCCAGCAGGGACGCGCCCGCGACGGGGAGGCCGGTGAGGTCGGACACCACGGTCTGGAAGTTGAGCAGCGCCTCCAGCCGGCCCTGCGAGATCTCCGGCTGGTAGGGCGTGTAGGCGGTGTACCAGCCCGGGTTCTCCAGCAGGTTGCGGCGGATGACGGCGGGCGTGACCGTGTCGTGGTAGCCCAGGCCGATCATCGAGGTGAGGACGCGGTTGCGGCCGGCCAGGGCGCGCAGCTCGGCGATCGCCTCGGTCTCGCTCGCGGCGGCGGGCAGCTTGAGCCGGTCCTTGGCCCTGATGGACTCGGGGACGGCGACGGCGACCAGGTCCGCCACCGATTCGAAGCCGACGGCCTCGAGCATGCGCTGCTGCTCGGCCGCGGACGGGCCGATGTGCCGGGCCGAGAACGGCGGTGCTGACAGATCTGTCATGGAGATGCCTCCCGAGGCTTTGGAGACCGGCGCTGGGCGCGGGCGAATGCCGGATCTCCCCCTCTGTCACCGCGCGCTAGTCATCGCGACCTGAGAGCTTCGCCCCGGCGGGGCTTGCACCGTCGGTGAAGCGCGCCTGGCGGGCGCACCTGCTTTCCAGAGTTGCCTCACCCGAGCGGTACGGGATGCCTGAGAGATTCCGGGGAGGGTTGCTCCTTCGGCGCCCCGGGCCAGCCGGGGTCTCTCCCGCACGGGGTCGACAGCATGTCCCAGATTACTACGCCTTGTCCGGCAACCCCACCGCAGGCGGCCTGATGCGCACGCCGGGAGAGTCGCTCCCCGTCACCCGGTGATTCCCGTCACCCGGTGTTCCCCGTCGCCCCGTGTTCCCCGCCGCCCTGTGCGCGGTGGTCACCTGTACGTCGCGGTCACCTGTGCGCGGTGGTCACCTGTGCGTCGTGGTCACCCTGTGCGCCGTGCGCGGCGCCGCCGGGCCAGCTCGTCAGCGGGATGTTCGGCCGGGACGGTGTCCGCGACCGCCGCGCGTTCCCCCGGCAGCTCCGCGAGGGAGCCCTCGACCTCGCGCCAGACCCGGCCGAGCGCGATGCCGAACACGCCCTGACCGCCCTGGAGCAGGTCGATCACCTCGTCGGCCGAGGTGCACTCGTAGACGCTGACCCCGTCGCTCATCAGCGTGATCTGCGCGAGGTCGGCGACCCCGCGGTCACGCAGATGCTGCACGGCGGTGCGGATCTGCTGGAGCGAGACTCCCGTGTCGAGCAACCGCTTGACGACCTTGAGGACCAGGATGTCGCGGAAGCTGTAGAGCCGCTGCGATCCCGAGCCCTGGGCGGCTCTTATCGTGGGCTCCACCAGTCCGGTGCGCGCCCAGTAGTCAAGCTGCCTGTAGGTGATGCCGGCCGCCGCGCAGGCCGTCGGCCCGCGGTATCCGATGTCGTCGGGAAGCGTGGCGGGCTGCTCGTCGAAGAGCAGACCCTGCTCCCCGGCACGCTGCCGCGCGCTCTCGCGCCGCACCGGATCTTCCTGGCCGGCCGTCTTTCCCTCGCCGCTGCTGACCGCCACGCGGACCTCCGGCTTTCTCTCATCCCGCGGCCTGATCTGGGGGTTCGTAAAAGGCGACCGCGGGTTTCACTTGCACCGTAGGACCGTGACCATGCTCAGTCAACGATCCGGCTCGGCGCGTCGTGAAGCGTAAATGCACTGAAATACCTACCCCGCCCTGCCGAAGTCCTCGGGAGAGATCGTGTCAAGGAACTCCCTGAACTTCTCCACCTCGTCCTCCTGGTCGTCCGGGATGATCACGCCGGCCTCCTGGACCACCTCCTCGCTGGCGAAGATGCGGGCCCCGGTGCGCAGGGCGAGCGCGATCGAGTCGGACGGCCGGGCGCTCACCTCCACCCCGTTGGAGAACACGAGGTCGGCGAAGAAGATGCCGTCACGCAGCGCGACGATGTTGACCGCGCGCAGGCCCACGCCGAGCGCGCTCAGCACGTCCCGGAACAGGTCATGGGTCAGCGGCCGCGGGGGAGGCTCCTCCGCCTGGGCCAGGGCGATGGCCGTCGCTTCGGTCATGCCGATCCAGATCGGCAGGAACCGCTCCCCGTGTGCCTCCTTGAGCAAGACGATCGGTTGATTTGTAGGCATTTCTACGCGAACGCCCACGACCTCCATCTGCAACACGGGCTGCTCCATATTCGACTGGCCGGTGGCCCGGCACAGGTCATCGCTGGTCCGCTTCTGCAATTCAACGTAACACCCGGGGAGCCCTGAATGTCCCGCGGGCCGCTCATCGCCCCAGAACGCTCCGCACACCCGTGCGCAGCAGCGCCGCGTGCAGGTCGAGCAGCAGAGCCGACAGCTCCCTGGCCGTCTCGTCGGCCTCCCCGATCGCGCCGGGCGCCCGCCGTTTCAGGATCGGCGCCACCGTCTGCTCCACCAGCCCCGCCTCGCGCTCGGCCGCCGCCCGGACCGCCCGCAGATGGCGGGCGTGCAGGCCGAATTTGGCCAGCGCGCCGACGCTGCGGGCCACCTTCAGCGCGTCCTCGTCGTAGCGCCTGGCCTTGGCCGCGAGCAGGCCGTAGTCCTCCAGCTCGGTGAGCGTCTCCTCGTCGATCCCGGCGGCCTCCAGCAGCTCGGCGCGGCTGAGCCGGACCTCCTGCTTGTCCTGGAGGGCGCGCGGGCGGCCGAAGCCCTCCGCCATCTTGTCCTTGATCACCCGCAGCGGCAGGTAGTGGTCGCGCTGCTCGGTGAGGATGTAGCGCAGCTGCTCGACGTGCAGGTGGGTGAACTTGCGGAAGCCGGACGGGGTGCGCTCGGGCTCGATGAGCCCTTCGCCCTCCAGGAACCGGATCTTGGAGACGGTGACGTCGGGGAACTCGCCCTGCAGCAGGGCGAGCACCTCCCCGATGCTCATGTGCGAGCGTGCCGCCTGCGAACTCATGTGCCGGCGGGTGTCCGCATCAGGAACAGGAGCCGGAACTTGCCGATCTGCACCTCGTCGCCTGAATGGAGCGGAACCTCCTCGATGCGCTCGCGGTTGACGTAGGTGCCGTTGAGGCTGCCCACGTCGCGCACCGAGAACTGGCCGCCGCGATGGCGGTAGAACTCGACGTGGCGGCGCGAGACCGTGATGTCGTCGAGGAAGATGTCACTCTCCGGATGGCGGCCGGTGGTGGTGAGGTCCTTGTCGAGTTTGAAACGGCTGCCCTGGTTGGGCCCCCTGGTCACGGTCAGCAGCGCCGTGCCGGGCGGAAGCTGCTCGACCAGCGCCCGCTCGGCCAGCAGCATGTCACCGGTCTCTGCCTCGTACGCCTCTATTCCCGCGACGGAGATCGTCGATGTGGTATCCCCTGAGACCTCGGGTCTGGTCAACGGTGACCCACAACGGGAACAGAAACGGGCATCCTCGGGGTTGGCGTGCCCGCACTGCGTGCAGTAGACGCTCGGCATCGATCGGCTCGGCCTCCTACCGCGAAGACGCGGCAACGGTGCTCGGGGCGCGCCTCGCTTCGCTCTCAAGATTTTGCGAATGCCGCAACTTACGCTGATCAGCGGCAAAGGTCAAGGCGGGGCGCTGGACGACAGGCTGGACGCTGACAAAGTTACCGCCGCCCCCGCCCGAAGGTCCATGCCGCCGCGCCTTTCCAACATTACGATCTTGCCCGCCATCCCGACAAATCACCGGGATCAGGTGCTCGCCCGCTCCACCACGCGCGCCCAGCGCTCCAGGAGGAGCTGCGCGGTGTCGACGTCGGCCGCCTCGGCCCACAGGTGGGTGACCGGCTCGGTGGCCGCGGGCAGGATGAGCACCCAGCTCCCGTCCTCCCCCGCCACCCGCACGCCGTCGGTGGTGTCGACGCGGTGGCCGTCGCGGACGGCCTCGGCGGCCTCGATGACCGAGCGCATGACCGCGCCCTTGACGGCCCACTGCGTCGGGATCGCCCGCCTGAGCAGGTTGACCTCGGGGATGCGGGCGTCGATCTGGCTGAGCGAGAGCCGGGTGCGCGCGACCAGGCCGAGCAGGCGCATGAACACGGCCAGGCCGTCGAGCGCCGGGCTGAACTCCGGCACCACGAAGCCGCCCCGGCCGTCGGCCGCGAAGATCATGCCGGGCCCGGCGGCGGCCGAGGTGAGGGCGTCCACGGCGGTCGAGGTCCACTCCACCTCGACGCCGTGGAAGCGGCACACCTGCTCGGCGACGCGGGTGGTGGTGACGGGCAGCGCCACCCGCCCGCCGCGCCGCTCGGCGGCCACCAGGTCGAGAACCACGAGCAGGGCCCGCTCCTCGCCGATGAGCTGGCCCATCTCGTCCACCAGCGCGATGCGCTCCCCCACGGGGTCGAAGCGGACCCCGAAGGCCGCCCTGGAGGAGCTGACGAGCTCGGAGAGGCGTTGCAGGTCACGGCGGCGCTCGGCGATCGTCTCCGTGGGCGACAGGTCGTCCAGGACGGCGTTGACCGTCAGCACCTCGATCCCGGCCCGGCCCAGCAGCCGGGGCAGCACCAGCGACGAAGTGCCGCCCGCGCAGTCGACGACCACCTTCATGTCCCGTACGCCCGTCATGTCCACCCGGCGCAGCAGCTCGTGCGCGTAGTCCTCGACGGCCCTGGCCGGGTAGGTGAGCTCGGCGATCTCGCCGGGGAAGGCGCGGCGGAACTCCTGCCGGGAGAAGACCCGCTCCAGCTTGCGCTGAGCGGCCGGGGGCAGGTCGGCGCCCCGGTCGTCCATGATGACGATGTCGACGCTCTGCGGGTCGCCGGCCGTCGTGCGGAGCGCGATGCCGCCCGCCGCCGTGCCCCGGGTGGCGTGGAAGCGGGCCACGGGCAGCGGGGCGGCCTCCAGGTCCAGCACGTTGATGGCGCTGGCGGTCAGCGCGCCGATCACCGCCCGCTTCAGCGCCCGCGCGGCCAGCGAGGAGTCGCGCGAGGTGACGACGTTCGCGCCCTTGCTCAGCGTGGTCGCGTACGCGCTGGCCAGCCGCACGCACAGCTCGGGGGTGATCTCCACGTTGACCAGCCCGCTGACGCCGCGCGGCCCGAACAGGCTGCGCTGGCCGCGCGACTCCCAGATGACGCTCGTGTTGACGACCGCGCCCGCCTCGATGGTCTTGAACGGGTAGACCCGCACCCCGCTGGAGACGTACGCCTCGGGCTCGATGACGCACTCGTCGCCGACGACCGCGTTCTCCTCGATCCGGGCGCCGCTCATCACGTCGGTGCTCTTGCCGATCACGCAGCCGCGCAGGTGGGTGCCGGGGCCGAGGTAGACGTTGTCGTGCACGATCGCCCGGTGCAGGAACGCGCCCTCGCGCACCACCACGTTGTTGCCCAGGACCGTGTACTCGCGCAGCTCGGCGCCCGCCTCGACCTTGGCGTACTCGCCGATGAACAGCGGGCCCTTGAGCACGGCGTCGGGCTCGACGGAGGCGGAGGCGGCCACCCAGACGCCGGGCGAGACCTCGAAGCCGCCGATGTCCAGCCTGACCTTGCCGGTCAGGGCGTCGGCGTGGGCCTTGAGGTAGCTCTCGTGGGTGCCGACGTCCTCCCAGTAGCCGGCGGCCACGTAGCCGTAGATGGGGGCGCCGCGCTCCAGGAGGCGGGGGAAGACGTCGCCCGACCAGTCGACGGGCTCGCCGGCGGCCACGTGCGCCAGGACCTCGGGCTCCATGACGTAGACGCCGGTGTTGACGGTGTCGGAGAAGACCTGGCCCCAGGTGGGCTTCTCCAGGAAGCGCTGCACCCGGCCGGACTCGTCGACGATGATGATGCCGAACTCGAGGGGGTTCGGGACGCGCTTCAAGCCGATGGTGACAAGTGCCGAAGTTTCGCGATGAAAGCGGACCATGTCGGATAAGTCGATATCCGTCAGGGCGTCGCCGGAGATGACCAGGAAACGATCGTCATGTAACCGGGCAGCGGCGTTCTTCACGCTGCCCGCCGTGCCGAGCGGCACGTCCTCGGTGGCGTACTGCAGGCTCATCCCGAGCTCGTCGCCGTCGCCGAAGTAGTTGCGCACGAGCGCCGCCAGGAACTGGACCGTCACCACGGTCTCGGTGACGCCGTGCCGCTTGAGCAGCCGCAGGACGTGCTCCATGATCGGGCGGTTGACCACGGGAAGCAGGGGTTTGGGCTGGTTGGCCGTCATCGGACGCAACCGGGTGCCCTCACCGCCCGCCATGACGACCGCCTTCACCCGATCACTCCTTCGTGGTCGCGGTTACGAGCCGGCGCACCTGTATCACATACAACACGCCTGCCCACCAGTACAGGCCCGTTCCCCAGAGCGCGAACGCCCACCCGACAATGCGGGTTATATCGGCATACCACCCGTCATGGGAGGCAAGGAAGAGCAGAGGGAAGGCGTACATGAGGTTGAACATGGCTGCCTTGCCCAGAAAATGCACTTGAAGTGCCTTATAGCCATGTTTGCGAAGTACGGGGATGAAACACGCGACGAAGAGTTCCCGCGCCAGGATCACGGCCGCCAGCCACCACGGGATGACCTCCCGCACGAGCAGCGCCAGGATCGTCGCGAACACGTAGAGCTTGTCGGCCGCCGGGTCGATGATCCGGCCCAGCTTGCTGGTCTGGTTGAACGCCCGGGCGATCTTGCCGTCGAGCCAGTCGGTGAAGCCGGCCACCGCCAGGATCGCGATGGCCCACCCGTCCGCCTTCGGGCCCAGAACCAGCCAGAGGAACACGGGCACGCCGAGGAGGCGCAGGAAGCTCAGCAGGTTCGGAACCGTCCAGATTCGGTCCTCGGCGGAAGTTTCACTCACGCCCCAGACCCTACTGCGTCAAACTTCCTGCCCAGCGGCCCCCGATCCCCCGATTCCCCACCTCAGGGTCGCCCCCGGCGACGGCCGGACGGCGGCTCAGGGCCGACAGGGGGTGGGGCGGCCGCATCCCCCGATTCCCCCACCTCCGGGTCACCCCCGGCGGACGGCACGCTCGGCGGCTCAGGGGCGACAGGTGCGGGCGGACGCACCCTCCGATTTCCCAGCCGGAGGGTGGACGGTCGGAGGGTGGACGGTCGGAGGGTGGACGGTCGGAGGGGCGTTGCGGGGCCGGGGGCGCCGCTACGGGGTCTTCAGGAAGGAGTGCGTGCGTCCGGTCGTCTCGAAGCCGAGGCGGGCGTAGAAGTCCTTGGGCCAGTCGGCGGCGTCGGCCAGCAGGAAGACCAGGTCAGCCCCCGCCGTCTCGGCCAGCAGCGAGCGCATGAGGGCGCGGGCGTGGCCGTTGCCCCGGTGCCGGGCCAGGGTGACCAGGCTCTCGATCTGCGCGACGCCCTCGTGCGCGTACAGGTCGGCGTACGCGGCCAGGCCGCCGTCCGCCGCCCGTACGCCCCGGAACCCCACCCGGTCGGCGCCCCGCAGCCGGGTCTCGATCCGCCGCGCCAGCCCGTCGACGACCTCCTCGGACGCCTCCGGCAGCGTCGCGCGCCAGCTCTCCCGCACCACCGGCAGCAGCTCGGCCACCTCCAGGCGCTCGGCCTCGGGCGGCCCGGCCGGCGGGGCTCCGCGGAAGACCATCACGAGGGTCTCCTCGTGCTCGTACCCGGCCGCCGCGAACGTGGGCGCGAAGGCCGCGCCGAGCGCGTCGTCGTCCACGTTGACCTGCCGGTGCTCCCTCCCGCCGAGCACCCGCTCCGCCGCCTCCAGCACCACGCCGGGGTCGTCACCGGCCCACACGACGAGCTTGTTGTCGTCGTACGAGCCCGGGTAGCGGTCGTCGAGCACCGCGAACCCGCCGGGCACGTCCACGACCCGCGGCGCCCGCCGCCGCGCGAACCCCCGCACGAACTCCAGCGCCCGCCGCAGCTCCACGTCCTCTCGGCCCATGTCCGGCCCCTCCGTCACTCGGTCGTCGAACGTCCGGCCCTCCCGGGGATCCGGGGCAGGCGGCAGGAAACCCGGACGCCCGTACGCGCTCCGGGACGGCTCTGGCGTGACCCGTTGGCCCCGAGGGCACTCGGGGCGCTCGGGGTTGCTCAGGGTGGTCAGGCGGCGGCGCGGGAGGCCGCGAGGAACGCCTCGATGAGGGCGGAGTCCTTCACGCCCGGGGCGGTCTCGACGCCGCTGGAGACGTCCACGCCCCAGGGGCGGGCGGCGGCGACGGCCTCGGCGACGTTGGCCGGGTCGAGGCCGCCCGCGAGGAGCCAGTGGCCCGAGGGGCGGTCGCGGACGGCGGCCCAGTCCCAGGGCTCACCGGAGCCCGGCCGGGGCGCGTCGACGATGAGCATGCTCTCGTCGAAGGCGCCGCAGCGCAGGTCGGCGCTGGCGTCGACGGCGCGGACGAGCGTCAGGCCGAGGTCCTTGAGCGCGGTGAAGTCGCCGTGCGGGTGGCGGCCGTGCAGCTGGATGGCGCGGACACCGGCGGTGAGGGCGGCGGCCCGCACGGTGGCGGGGTCCTCGCCGCGGAAGACGCCGACGGTCAGCACGTGCTCCGGCACCAGGGCGGCCAGCTCGGCGGCCCGCTCCGGGGTGACCTGGCGCGGGCTGCGGGTGAGCACGAAGCCGATCGCGTCGGCGCCGGCCTCGACCGCGGTGGCCACGTGCTCGGGCTCACTGAGACCGCAGATCTTCACATACACACCCCAAACCCTAGCGGAGAGGAGGGGAGACACCCCAAACCTTGACGGGCCGGCGGGCAGACGCCCGGACCCTGGCGGGCCGGCCGGGAAGACACCCCGACCCCGGAACCCGGGGTGCTAGCGGCGGCGGGAGGCGGTGGGGGACCAGGACCACAGCAGCATCGCGGTGACGAGGCCGAACAGGACCACGCCGCTGGGCAGGTGGGCGCCCAGCCACAGCCAGGTGAAGTGCTGCCCCATCCCGACGACGAACAGGGCGACGCTGGCCAGGGCGGGCCAGCCGGCGCCCCGGCCGGGCCGCCAGACGAGCACGGCCAGGACGATCTGGACGAGCGCGACGAGGTGGACGGCGAGCCCGGCCATCACGTGCGCCTCGGCCATGGCGCCGTCCGAGGCGACCGCCTGGCCCGCCAGGGAGGCGGCGACCAGCAGCGACGCCGCCTGGGCGACGACGGCCACGCGGAGCGCGTACAGGAGTCCCGGGGACACCCGGCCGCCCGTGGGGGCCGGTCCGGGGCGGGCGCCCGCGCGCGTGGTCGTGTCGTAGGTGGAGTCGGACATGGCGATCCTTCCGTCGGTGGTGAGAGCAGAAGGATCGCGCCCGCCCCCTCCCCCGGTCGTCAGCCTGACGGGCTACCCGCCGGTCCGCCACGCGGCGGACGGACGGTGCGGAAGGAGGCGTCGACGAGGCCGGCGCGGTGCGCGACGACGGCGGCCTGGATGCGGTTGCGCAGGCCGAGCTTCTCCATCGCGGCGGCGATGTGGGTCTTGACGGTGGTGACGCCGACGTGCAGCTCCTCGGCGATCTCGGCGTTGGACAGGCCGGTGCCGACGAGGGCGAGCACCTCGATCTCGCGTTCGGTGAGGCCGCGCGGAGCGGGGGCGGCGGCCTGCTCCTCGGCGTCGAGGAAGCGGTCGACGACGCGGCGCAGCACGGAGGGGGCCAGGAGCTGCTCGCCGGCGTGGGCGCGGCGGACGGCGTCGACCATGCGTTCGGGCTCGTCGTCCTTGACGAGGAAGCCGACGGCGCCGGCGCGCAGGGCCGCGTACACGTTGGAGTCCTCGGCGAACGTGGTGAGGACGACGATGCGGGTGGACGGCCGGGCGGCCAGGACGCGGCGGATGGCCTCAAGGCCGTCGACGCGGGGCATGCGCAGGTCCATGAGGATGACGTCGGGCAGGTGGCGTTCGGCCAGGCGGACGGCCTCGGCGCCGTCGTCGGCCTCGCCGACCACCTCCATGTCGCTGTTGGCCTGCAGCAGCATCCGCACGCCGGCGCGGACGAGCACCTGGTCGTCGGCGATGAGGACGCGGATCACGCGTTGCCCCTGGCGGCGGGCAGGCTGGCCGCCAGGAGCCAGCCGCCGTCCTCGTCGGGCCCGGCGGTGAGGGTGCCGCCGAGGGTCTTGACGCGCTCGCGCATGCCCGCCAGACCGCGCCCGGAGGAGGGCAGCCGTTCGATGCCGGTGGGCGGGCGTCCGTTGCGGATCTCGACGGCGAGGCTGTCGCCGTCGGCGCGGACGCGGACGCGGACCTCGGTGCCGGGTCCTGCGTGTTTGAGCACGTTGGTGAGGCCTTCCTGGACGATGCGGGCCGCGGAGGTGCGGGCGAGCAGCGAGGTGTGGTCGGTGGCGGGGTCGAGGTCGAGGTCGACGAGGAGCCCGGCGGCGGACATCCGTTCGGCGGCCTCGCGGACCACGTCGGCGGGGTCGGCGAGCAGGTCGGGCTGGCGGTCGGGGTCGCGCAGCAGGTCGATGAGGCCGCGCAGGTCCTCCAGCACCTGGTGCCCGGTCTCGCGGATGTCGGTGAGGGCGTCGGCGACGGGCCCGTCGGGGGCGGTGTAGCGGGCGGCGCTGGCCCGCAGCACCATGGCGCCGACGTGGTGGGCGACGATGTCGTGCACGTCGCGGGCGATGCGCTCGCGTTCGGCGAGCTGGTCGGCGCGGACCTGCGCCACGGTGAGCCGGGTGGACTCCCGTACGCGCAGCCGTTCGGCGGCGGCGGCGGCCTGTTTCATGCCCAGGTAGCGGCCGATGGCGACGGGGGTGATGACGAGGGCGCAGAGCACGGCGGCGCGGAAGCCGGTGACCTCGGTGCCGGGCCCGACGACGGCGATGGCGGCGAGCAGGCAGGTGGCCAGGTAGGCGACGACGGTCCAGGTCCAGGAGGCGACCCGCATCGCGAACACGCCGAGGGCGATGAGCGTGAGCACCAGGCAGCTGTTGACGACCTCGGGCAGGTAGCTGTCGGCGGCGACGAGCACGATGCCCTGGAGGAGGAAGACGAGGCCGGGCAGCCGTCTGGCGACGCCGAGCGCGAGCCCGGCCCCGACGGCGAACAGGCCGATGACCCAGGCGGGGTGGCCGCCGCTGTGCCAGCTCGTCCAGGTGCTGAGGACGGTCTGGGCGACGCCGCCGGCGGCCAGGAGCACGTCGGGGGTGACGTCGCGGTGTTCGAGCTCGCCTATCGAGCCGCGCAGGTAGCCGCCGACGATCACGGGGAAGACGGTGATGCCCGCGGCGTACATCAGCGAGGTGCTGGTGAAGGCGATGCCGGGATCGGCGAGGTTGAGCCCGGTGGCGACGCCGCTGGCGGCCATCGCCATGATCACCGATCGCCAGCCGGCGCTGTAGGCGGTGACGCCGACGGCGACGAGCAGCAGCACCTGGGCGGTGTTGGAGCTGAAGGCGTCCAGCCGGTCGGTGCAGATCAGCGCGACCGACAACCACAGCGCGGTGGGCAGCGGACAGCGCCGCACGAACCCCATGGGCGCGCCGACCAGCAGCGCGAAGGGTCCGACCGTGTATGCGGGCGGCAGGTCGCCGATCCGCGCCTGGCCGGACATCAGCAGGTCGAGGCTGACTCCGGCGGCGGCGAGGAGCAGGTCGAGGGGCGCGCCACGCCAACGCCAACTCATGCGTCAAAGGTATCCAGGTGGCACTCGTGGACAGTCCTCCCGGCGGAGGATGGCTTCTCCTCCTACTGGCCGGATCCCCGGCCCGATGACGGACTCCCGTACACGATCTTCGCACTTACCGTCGGTGCATGCCCAACGACAGCGCACTGTTCCTCGGTCAGTTCCTGCGTGCCCCGGCGACCATCGGCGCGTTCGCGCCCAGTTCCCAGCGGCTGGCTTCGGCGGTCTGCGCGCCGGTGCCCGAGCGCGGCGAGCCCACCGTCGTCGAGCTGGGACCGGGCACCGGCCCGTTCACGGCGGAGATCCAGCGCCGGCTGGCCGGGCGGGGGCATCACCTGGCGGTGGAGCTGAACGAGCCGATGGCGGCGCTGCTGGCCGAGCGGTTCCCGGCGGTGGACGTGGTGCACGGCGACGCGGCGGAGCTGACCGGGCTGCTGTCGCAGCGCGGCCTGCGGCAGGCGGACGTGGTGGTGAGCGGGCTGCCGTGGGCGGCCTTCCCGACGGAGCTGCAGCTCGCGCTGCTGGGCGCGGTGACGGCGGCGATGAGCCCGGCGGGGGCGTTCACCACGTTCTCCTACATCCACGCGATCCCGATGAGCTCGGCCCGCCGGTTCCGGTCGCTGCTGTCGGAGCGGTTCGAGGAGGTGGTGGCGGGGCGCACGGTGTGGCGCAACGCTCCCCCGGCGTTCGTCTTCCACGCGCGGCGCCCTCGCCCGCCGGCAGAACTTCCTTCTACGATGATGTGATGGACTTCACCCTCCCCGAATCCGCGCTGGCCGTGCGGAGCGGCGTGGCCGCCATCTGCTCCCGCTACGACCTGGACTACTGGCAGCGCTGCGAGAGCGACAAGCGCTGGCCGCAGGAGGTGTGGGACGAGCTGGCCAAGGGCGGCTGGCTGGGGCTGGCGGTGCCGGAGCGGTTCGGCGGCGGCGGGCAGGGGCTGCTGGAGCTGGCCGTGGCCACCGAGACGATCGCGGCCTCGGGCGCGGCGGGCGGGTCGGCGTTCACGTACGTGCTCACGCCCGGGTTCGGGGCGCTGACGCTGAGCCGTCACGGCAGCGCCGAGCAGCAGGCGGAGCTGCTGCCGTCGCTGGCGACGGGCGAGGTGGAGACGTGTTTCGCGCTGACCGAGCCGGACGCCGGGTCCAACGCGCTGGCGATCACGACGTCGGCGCGTCGCGACGGCGGCGACTACGTGATCAACGGGCAGAAGATCTGGATCACCGGGGTGCAGCGGGCCACCTGGATGCTGCTGGTCGCCCGGACGATCCCGGCGGCCGAGGCGCGCCCGCGCAGCGCCGGGCTGACGGTGTTCCTGGTGAACGTGCCCGAGGCGGTCGCGGCGGGAACGCTCACCTACCGGCCGATCCCCAAGATGGGCGCCAACACCACGCCGTCCAACCTGGTGTTCCTGGACGGCGTGCGGGTGCCCGCCTCGCGGGTCGTGGGGCGGCCGGACGAGGGCGCGGCCGTGCTGTGGGACATCCTCAACCCCGAGCGCGTCCTGCTGGCCGCCTCGGCGCTGGGCGGGGCCGAGGTGGCGCTGCGCGTCGCGGTCGACTACGCGAAGCAGCGCGAGGTGTTCGGCCGGCCGATCGGCGCCAACCAGGCCATCGCGTTCCCGCTGGCCCAGGTCAAGGCGAAGATCGAGCTGGCCCGCCTGATGATCTACAAGGCGGCGTGGTCGTTCGACCGGCGGCTGCCGTGCGGCACCGAGGCCAACATCGCCAAGCTGACCGCGTCGCAGGCCGCCTGGGAAGCGGCCGACGCCGCGTTCCAGACGCACGGCGGGATGGCCTACTCGCTGGAGTATCCCGTGGCCCGGCTCCTGGCCGACGCCCGGATCGGGAAGGTGGCACCTGTGACCGAGGAGCTCCTGCTCAACTACCTCGCGACCCAGGTGCTCGGCCTGCCCCGCGGCTTCTGACCCTCGCGGGCCGCTGCTTCGTCCCCCCGGGCGGCGTTCTCGGCCCCGGCAGACAGGCCCTGGGTCTGTCGCCCCGCTCCGCTCTCCGCCTACCCGCGGGGCGGGGGCGAAACCACTTGTTCAGCCGAACGACGGGGGACGCTTCTCGCGCAGCGCACGGACGCCTTCGGCCACGTCGGGGCCGGTGAAGCCGAGGAACTCCATGGCCAGCGAGGCGTCGAAGGACGGCCCGGCCAGGCGCAGCCAGTTGTTGAGCGCGTACTTGGTGAGCCGGACGGCCTCCTGGGCGCCGGCGGCGAGCCGGACGGCGAGGCCGAGGGCGGTCTCGTGCACCTCGTCGTCGTCGACGCAGAGGCTGACCAGGCCCATCCGCTCGGCCTGCTCGCCGGTGACGGGCTCGCACAGCAGCAGGTGGTATTTGGCCTTGGCCAGCCCGCACAGCAGCGGCCAGACGATCGCGGCGTGGTCTCCGGCGGCGACGCCGAGCCGGGTGTGGCCGTCGATGACGCGCGCGGTGCGGCCGGCGACGGAGATGTCGGCCAGCAGGGCGACGGCGAGCCCGGCGCCGACGGCGGGGCCCTGAATGGCGGAGACGATCGGCTTGGAGCAGTTGATCACGTTGTAGACGAGGTCGCGGGCCTCGGCGAACACGCGCATCCGGGTGGCGTGGTCGCGGGTCATGTCCTCGATCATCGACAGGTCGCCGCCGGCGGAGAACGCCTCGCCCTCGCCGCGCACCACGACGGCGCGCACGGAGTCGTCGCCGTCGATGTCGCGCCAGATCCCGGCCAGCTCGCGGTGGCCGGTGGCGTCGACGGCGTTGAGCTTGCCGGGCGCGCTGATCGTGACGCGCAGGACCCCGTCGGCGGGCGTGTCGGTGGTGAGCCGCTCGTAGGTCACAGGAACTCCCTCAGCCGCCCGGCCACGTAGTCGCGCGCCTCGGCGGCCTGGTCGAACAGGCGCGGCAGGCCGAAGAAGCCGTGCACCGCGCCCTCGAAGCGGCGCACCTCGACCGGCACGCCCGCCTCGGCCAGCCGTTCGCCGTAGCGCTCGCCCTCGTCGCGCAGCACGTCGCAGCCCGCCGTGACCACGGTGGCGGGCGGCAGCCCGGCCGCCGACTCCAGCCGCAGCGGCGCCAGGCGCGGGTCGGCGCGGTCGGCGTCGCCGGCGTACTGCCGCACGTACCAGTCCATCTCGGCGGCGTCGAGGCCGTAGCCCTTGGCGAACTCGCGGTAGCTGGGGGTGTCGAGGGCGGCGTCGAGGACCGGGTAGACGAGGACCTGGTGGGCCAGCCGCAGCCCGGCGTCGCGGGCCTGCCAGGCGGCCACGGCGGCCAGGTTGCCGCCCGCGCTGTCGCCGATCACCGCCACGCTGCCGGTGCTCTGGTAGAAGGCGGGCCGGGCGAAGATGTCGCGCAGCACGGTCCAGGCGTCGTCGGCCGCCGCCGGGAACGGGTGCTCGGGGGCCAGCCGGTAGTCGACCGAGACGACGACCGCGCCGGTGCGGATGGCGAGGTCGCGGCCGAGGGCGTCGTTGCGCTTGACGCTGCCGAACACCCAGCCGCCGCCGTGGAAGTAGACGAGCACGGGCAGCGGCTCGTCGCCCCGGTCGGCGCGGTAGATGCGGATCGGCACGTCCTCGGCCGTCTCGTCGCGGACGAACGGCAGCTGCGGCAGCGGCCCGCGCTGCTCGGCGAACCCGTCGACGGCCCGCAGCTCGTGGATCTTCTCCAGGTCGAGCGTGGCCAGGTCGGTGTTGAGGTCCGACGGGTAGGCGGCGACGTAAGCCTGCGCCTGGGGGTGCAGCGGCATGATCCGAAGCCTAGCGGGCCGCTTCCACGAGCGCATCGAACAGGCCGTTGTCGTCGCCGCGTTCGGGGTGCCACTGCACGCCGACGGCGAAGCGGTGGCCCTGCAGCTCGACGCCCTCGACGACCTGGTCCTCGGCCCAGGCGACGGCCAGCAGGCCGGTGCCCAGGCGGCGCACCGACTGGGTGTGCGGGGCGACGACCTCGACGTGGTCGCCGACCGCCTTGCCGAGCTTGCTGGAGACGCTGACCTGGATGCGGTGGCGGGCGCCGGCCTCGCCGTGGCGGTCGCTCTCCAGCATCTCCGGCAGCCACGGGATGAGGGTGCCGCCCTGGGCGACGTTGAGCACGTGCATGCCGCGGGCGATGCCGAGGACCGGCACGTCGGCCCGCACGGCCGCTCGGGCCAGGGCGAGCTCGAAGCGGTCGCGCTGCGGCTGGGGGGCGGGGGCGCGCTCGTCCTGCTCGTCCCCGTAGGCCGACGCGGCGACCTCGACGCCGCCGGTCAGCACCACGCCGCGCAGGCCGCGTACGTAGTCGTCGGCCGCGTGGGGGGCGAGCGGGGGCAGCACCACGGGCGCGCCGCCGGCCCGTTCGACGGCCTTGGCGTAGGCCGGCGGTGAGAGCACGGCCTCGCGTACCCAGACGTCCCAGCGGGCGGCTTCGAAGTAGGCGGTGATGCCAATCAGCGGTCGGGACATGGCGATCTCCAGGGGGCGCTCTCTCCGGTGTGGCGTCGCCGGTCGCGGCAGCCACAGGCCCATCATGGCGCACTCCATTTCGCCTATGTCGCTTCTCCCACAGATCTCCTCGCTCCTGCCCGTCTGACGTTCTCCGGGTCCGGCGGCACTCTCGCGCCGCACGTGGGAGGGGAGATATGAAGTGAATTATCATTCACGTTAACGGGCCTAAATCCCATTGACGCTGAATGCTGCTAATTACCCTCCAGTTACGGATAGTTCAGATCCGCACCTCATTGGGGTGAATCGGTTGTGAGGTCCAGGAGGTGGTGTAACACTGGATTTCGAGCGATCGGACGTGCCGGGGTACTCCGGACGCTCGTCACCCGGAGCCGTCAGGGAGGTGGGACGACACGACCGGAATGCGATTCCGGTCAATAGGACGGGTTGGGTATATGTCGTTGAATCCGCGCCTGGTCAAAGAGAGCTTCTCCATCATCGAACCGGTGGCCGGCAAGGCGGCCGCCTACTTCTACGGCCGCCTGTTCGCCGAGAACCCGCACCTGAGGGGTATGTTCCCGCCCTCGATGGACGTGCAGCGGGACCGGCTCTTCCATGCGCTGACCCGCATCGTGTGGAGCCTGGACAGCCCGGACAGCATGGCGTCATACCTGGGGCAACTAGGGAGGGACCATCGCAAGTACGGCGTCGTCGCCGACCACTACAGCGCCATCGGCTCGGCTCTGCTGGCCACCGTGCGGCGCTTCGCCGCCGCCGTCTGGACCGCCGAGATCGAGGCCGCCTGGGTCGCGGCCTACGAGGCGGCCGCCACGCTCATGATCGAGTCGGCCGAGGCCGACGCCGGGGTGTCACCCGCGTGGTGGCTGGCGGAGGTCGTCGACCACGAACGCCGCCGCCCCGACATCGCGGTCGTCACGCTGCGCCCCACGCAGCACCTCCCGTTCACCGCCGGGCAGTACGTCAACGTGCAGACCGCGCGCTGGCCCCGGGTGTGGCGGACGTTCAGCATCGCCAACGCGCCGCGTCCCGACAACACCGTCCGCCTGCACGTGCGCTCGGTCCCGGGCGGCTGGGTCTCGGCCACGCTCAACCGCGACACCCGCATCGGCGACACCGTCATGCTGGGGCCGCCGATGGGCACGCTGGCGCCGCCCGGCGAGGGCACGCGCGACCTGCTGTTCGTGGCGGGCGGCACCGGCCTGGCGCCGCTGAAGGCGATCATCGAGCAGGTGATCGCCTCCGGCGGCCGCCGCGGCGTCCACCTGCTGTACGGCGCCCGGACCTCCGGCGAGCTGTACGACCTGCCCGACCTGATCAGGATGGAGGCGTCGTACCCGTGGCTGCGGGTGCTGCCGGTGGTGTCGGACGAGCCGGGCTACGACGGGCTGCGCGGGCGGCTGCCCGAGGTCACGCAGCGCTTCCACTCCTGGGCCGAGCACGAGGTGTACGTGTGCGGCCCGCCCCCGATGGTGAACGAGACGGTCCGGCGGCTGCAGGGCGACGGCGTGCCGCTGTCGCGCATCCACCGCGACGTGGTGCACGGGGAGGGGTGGATCGCCTGAGCGTCACCTGAAGGCGGCGGCGGTCTCCTCGTCGTTCGGCCAGAACGTCTCGATGGCCAGCTCGGAGACCGTCACGTCCACCGGCGTGCCGAAGGTGGCGATCGTGGTGAACATCGACAGCACCCGGTCGCCGTCCCGGATGCGCAGCGGGATCAGGATGTCGGCCGGCCCGGGCGCGCGCACCACGTTGAGGTCCACGCCCGGGTAGGTGTAGGCGGCGAGCTCGTCGTGCAGCTCGGCCAGCCGCCCGCTGCCCGACATCTCGGCCTGCCTGCGCAGCTGGTGCAGCAGGTGGGCGCGCACCACGGGCAGGTTGACCAGCCTGCCGCCCATCGCGTCGGGGTGCAGCGACAGCCGCATCACGTTGACCGGCTCGGTCAGCAGCTCCGCCGGCGCGCCCGCCATGAACATCGCGGCCGCGGCGTTGGCGGCCACCAGGTCCCAGTTCGCGTCCACGACCAGCGCCGGGTACGGCTCGTGCCCGGCCAGGATCTTGTCGAGCGCCAGCCGTACGGACTCCATCTCCGGCGCGCGCACCTCGCGCTCGGGGAACACCGGCGCGAAGCCGGCGGCGACCAGCAGCCGGTTGCGGTGGCGCAGCGGCACCTCCAGCTCCTCGGCCAGGCGCATGACCATCTCGCGGCTCGGCTTGGCCCGCCCGGTCTCCAGGAAGCTCACGTGCCGGGAGGAGACGTCCGCCTCGATCGCCAGGTCGAGCTGGCTCACCCGGCGCCGCTGCCGCCACGAGCGCAACAAATCACCAAAAGTCTCATCTTGTATAGCAATGGCTCCCATGTCTGGCACCGTAGCGCTTCGCGGGAAGTGTCTCGATTACCTCCTGGGTAATCGTGCGGCAAATCGCCCAGTCCTCGCCAGTGCCCGCGCACGGCAGGGAACCACGTGGCACGATGGCCGGAAGCGAACATGGGAGCGATGCCATGACTGACGCAATGCTCGCGATCGGCACCCGCAAGGGCCTGTTCCTCGCCCGCTCCTCCGGCGGGAGCGCGTTCGAGATCGAGCCGATCCAGTTCTCCACGGTCGCGGTGCACGCGGTGGCGATCGACACCCGCGGCACGACCCCCCGCCTGCTCGCGGGCATCGAGTACGGCCACTTCGGCCCGTCGGTGCTCTACTCCGACGACCTCGGCAAGACCTGGCAGGAGGCCGACCGGCCGCCGGTCGCCTTCCCGGACGACACCGGGGCGACGCTCACGCGGGTCTGGCAGCTCACCCCGTCGCCGTCGGAGCCCGGCGTGGTCTGGGCGGGCGCCGAGCCGGCCGCGCTGTTCAGGTCCGAGGACGGCGGCGTCACCTACAGCCTCGTCGAGGGCCTGTGGGAGCACCCGCACCGCCCGCAATGGCAGCCGGGCGGCGGCGGGCTGTGCCTGCACACGATCGTCTGCCACCCGTCCGACCCGCGCGTGATGGCGATCGCCGTCTCGGCCGCCGGCTTCTACCGCACCGCCGACGGCGGCCTCACCTGGGAGGCCGCCAACCAGGGCATCCGCGCGCCGTTCCTGCCCGAAGGACAGCAGTACCCCGAGTTCGGGCAGTGCGTGCACAAGGTCGCCATGCACCCGTCCCAGCCCGGCCGCCTCTTCCTGCAGCACCACTTCGGCGTCTACCGCAGCGACGACTTCGGCGGCACCTGGCACGACATCGGCTCGGCGCTGCCGTCGGACTTCGGCTTCCCGATCGTGACCCACCCCGCCGAGCCCGACAGCGTGTACGTGCTGCCGCTGCACGCCGACGTGGACCGCACGCCCGTCGATCACCGCTACCGCCTCTACCGCAGCGACGACGCGGGCGGCGCCTGGCGCCCGCTGGAGCGCGGCCTGCCCGAGGGGCCGGTCTACGCGACCGTGCTGCGCGACGCGATGACGTTCTCCGAGGCCGGGCTGTTCTTCGGCACCCGCGACGGCGAGGTGCACGGCTCGCGCGACGCCGGCGAGACCTGGGAGCCGGTCGCCCGGCACCTGCCCGACGTGCTGACCGTGCGCGCGGCGGTGCTGTGATCCATGGCCAAGTCCGTGACCATGGTGGTCTTCGTGCTGCCCGCCTCGCTGCGGCGCTGGGTCAGCGGCCGTACCGAGGTGAAGGTGTTCGCGGTGGGCGCCGACCATGAGTCGCCGCCCACGCTGGGCTCGGCCCTCGACATGCTGCGCCGCACCCATCCGCTGCTGGAGGAGCGGATCCGCGACGACTACGGGCGCATCCGCCGCCACATCAGCATGATCGTGTGCGGCGAGAACTCCCGCGGCCTCGGCGGCCTCGACTGCGCCCTGCCGCCGGGCGCCGAGGTCTACGTCCTGCCCGCCCTGGCCTGAGCCCGCCTACGGGGCGACGCGGCCGTTGGCGACGAAGGCGGCGTGGGTCAGGGGCATGAGCTCCGCCCACACCGCCTCCATCCGCTCGGCCACCATCTCGATCTCCCGCTGCGGGAACGACTTGACCCGGGCCTGCTCGTGCTGCGTGCGCAGCGACAGGAAGTGCATGAGCGAGCGGGCGTTGCAGGTGGCGTACATGGTGGAGAACAGGCCGACCGGCAGCACCGCGCGGGCCACCTCGCGGGCGATGCCGGCCTCCAGCATCTCCTCGTAGGCGGCGTAGGACTGGCGGTAGGACTCCTCCATCCGCTGCGTGACGAGCTTGTGCTGCTCGGCGGTGCCGTCGACGAACACGTAGCGGCCCGGCTTGCCCTCCTGCACCAGCTTGCGGTCCTCCCCCGGCACGTAGAAGGACGGCTGCAGCTCGCGGTAGCGGCCGCTCTCCTCGTTGTAGGACCAGCCCACCCGGTGGCGCTGGAACTCGCGGAAGACGAAGATCGGCGCGCTGACGAAGAAGGTCATGGAGTTGTGCTCGAACGGGCTGCCGTGCCGGTCGCGCATCAGATAGTTGATCAGCCCCTTGGACCGCTCGGGGTCCTTCTCCAGCTCCGCCAGCGACTGCTCGCCGGCCGTGGACACGCGCGCCGCCCACAGCACGTCGGTGTCGGACGCGCTGTGCTTGACCAGCTCCACCGTCACGTCGTCCAGAAACCGCACTCGAGGATCCCCCTTCGTCTCGACACAGGCCGCCCGCCATCGTACGCCCGCCGCGCCCCCCTCCGGAGCGCGGCGGGCGGACGTGGGCCAGGTCAGCCCGTCAGCAGCGGCCGGCCGGCCGGTGGCGGGTGACCAGGTCGGTGTCGGCCGCGGTGCCGTCCAGCCACAGCACCTGCCGGTCCTCGCCGGCGGCGAACAGGTACTGGTCGCCGCGGTTGCACGAGACCCGTTCCAGCTCGCCGCCCGCGATCGGCAGCTGGAACAGCTTGGGCAGGTCGTCGTTCGTCAGGCCGAAGCCCATCTGCTCGGCGATCGTGACGTAGCCGTCGCTGGCGTCGAGCCAGTAGGACATCGGCGCGTCGGGGCCGTCCGGGACGAGCGTGGTCACGCCCGTGCCGTCCAGGCCCGCCCGGCTCAGGCCGGCGGTGTAGTCGCCGTCCTCGTTGTGCGTCCAGACGGCGTACCGGGAGGTCAGCACCAGCATGCCGGCCCGCGAGCCGGGCACCGGCAGCACCGTCTCCCTCCCGGTCGCCACGTCGTACACGGCCGGGACGCGCTCCGCGCCGCGCACGCGGACGTAGCCGAGCCTGCCGTCCTTCAGCGACGGGAACACGCCGGTCACGTCCTCGGCGGCGGTGACCAGGACCGGCGCCGCGCCGCCGCGCTTGACCCAGATCTCGCTGCGCTGCGTGGCCAGGTCCTGCTCCTCCCAGGCGACGACGTCGCCCTCGACGGCCAGCTGCACGAGGTAGCCGGTCGTCTCGTGCACCGTCGTCTCGGGGGCGCCGCGATCCAGCGGCCTCGACAGGATGCGGAACCTGGTCTGGGCGTCGTCGAAGGACCCCCACACGGCCCGCTCGCCGTCGGTGACGGGGATGTAGTTCCACTCGGCGTTCTGCGACAGCCTGACCAGGGCGCCGCCGCGCAGCCGCCCGGTGTGGACGGAGCTGGGCTCATCCGCGGAGGCGCTGTTGTTCATCACCACGTAGCGGCCGCCGGTCAGGTCCGGGGCGAAGAACGCCTCCGTCAGCCCGTCGGCGACGACGCGGCTGTCGGTGCGGATGCGCCGGTCCCAGCCCGGCTTGATGCCGTGCCGGTCGAACGCCAGCGCCACGGCCAGCCGGTCACGCGCCGGCAGGCCCGCCGCGCGGGCGGCCGACTCCACGGCGCGGCGGCCGTCCAGGAACTCGTCCAGCGGCGTCATGTACTCCGTCAGCGCCTTGTAGACGAGCTTGTCGGCCTTGGCTCCGCCGATCTTCTCCCGGATGTCCCACAGCGCGCCGGAGAAGATCGTCGAGTTGAGGTGCACGCCGCCGCCGTCCAGGCTCACGGTCACGCCGATGTAGTCCTCGGCGGCGTCGCGGCCGTCGTCCAGGTCGCGGATCGCGCACTGGGCCGGCGGCAGAGTCTTGCACAGCCGCTCGCCCAGCAGGCTCGCGTCCGGGTCGGACATGGGGATGCCGAGCGCGTCGACCTCCACGGCGTTGCCGAAGTAGTCGGCCAGGCCCTCGTTCATCGCACCCGACTGGCCCAGGTAGACCAGGTCGGCGCTGTTGGTGATGACGCCGTGGGTCATCTCGTGGCCGACGACGTCCAAGCCCGCCGCGAACGAGTGGTAGTCGGCTCCGCCGCCGCCGTAGACCATCTTGGTGCCGTCCCAGAACGCGTTGGCGAACGGCTGGCCCTCGAGGGTGACGTTGACGACCGAGTACATGCTGCCGCCCGCGCCGTCGAGCCCGTCACGGCCCAGGCCGCGGTAGAACGCGTACACCTGGCCCGCGCCCCAGTGGGCGTCCACCGCGCCGCTGGCGGTGTGCTGCGGGCCGAACCGCGCGGTGGCCGACTCGGCGAGCTTCGCGTCCGCGGGGACGCCGCCGCCGAGGAACTCGGTGACGTCCCGGCCCGCGGCGTCGTAGGTGAGGATCTCGCCGGTCGTCCCGTTCCACATCGGGCGGGAGCGGTCACGCAGCTCGTGCGCGCCGTCGGCGCGCCGGAAGGCGGGGAACGTCACCTCGCGGCCGTCCGAGGTCGCGCCGCTCGCCTCCACCGGCCCCTCGGGGGCCGCGAAGTGCAGCCGGTCCACCGCGAACAGCGGGCGGCCGGAACGGGCGTCCACGTACGCGTCGCGCACGAACGGGCGGCCGGCCGTCACGCCGCTGAGCGGCACCCGCCAGGCCAGCACGCCGGCGCCGCGCGGCACCACGACCAGCTCGCCCGCGCCGGCCTTCACCGTCCGCCGGTCCGTCCGGTCGCGGACCAGCGTGGCGACCGCCAGCCGCCCGGCCAGCTCCGCGCCGACCGTGGGGACCGGGTCGACCTTCAGCTCGGTGAGGAACCGGCCGCCCGCCCCGGTGACCGTCCGCACGCCGTTCTCGGTGCGGAAGTGGACCAGGTACTGGCCGCCCAGCACCGGCAGGTTCCGGTAGCGCTGGGCGAACCTGACCGTCTCGTCCTTGCCATCCTTGACCGTGCGTAAGTGCACCAGGTCGGTGGGATTCAGGTGATACCGCGGATCGGCCAGGTGCGCCTTGGCCGCGGCCACCGGGTCCCCCGCCGCGGCGGGCTCGGCGAGCCCGCTCACCTCGGCGGGAGCCTCGGTGCCGGCGCGCGGCTCCACCGCGGGCGGCGGCGGATCGTCGGCGTGCGCCGTTCCGGGTACGGCCAGCGCGACGGTCAGCGCGGCCAGGAGAGTGATGGGACGCCAGGACACGACACCTCCAGGTGTGGCGTAGGGGTCTGGCGCCCTCGATCATGACCGCGCCCTTGACGGTCAGACAAATAACGATTCGATCACCCAAATGGGGAAATTCCCCTCACCAAACCGCCCCACCGAACCCGCGCCCCACACGGGACCGCACTTCCCCGCCCAGCCCCTTTCACGAGCGCGCCCCCCGCAGGCGCCTCTCACGGGCGCGGCCCCCGCAGGCGCCTCTCACGGGCGCGGCCCCTGACGGGCGTACCGCGGGGCGGCCTCTCCCGGGTGGACCCACCTGGGTGTGGCGGGCTGGGGTGCGGCGGACGCGGTGTGGCGGGGCCCTGGGGTTGGGGCGGGGCCCTGGCTGGGGCGGGGCCTGGGGGGCGGGCGGGGCCTGGGCTGGGGCCTCGGGCTGGGTGCCTCGGGCTGGGGGCCTGAGGGTGGGGTTAGAGGCGGTAGATGCGGCGGGCGTTGCCGGAGCCGATCATGGAGGCGATCCGGGCGGCGTCGGCGGGGCTCCATTCGCCGTCGTCCAGGCGCTCCTTGAGGGCGCGGGCGAGGCCGAGGCGGAAGTAGACGGCCGAGAGCAGGCAGGTCTCGGCGACGCCCCGGGTGCCCGACCCGTACAGGATCTTGTGAAAGGGGGCGAGTTCGAGGAGGTCGGCGAGGACGCGGCCGGAGCCGGAGGCGGTGCGGGCGAGGGCGGGGCCGGCGTCGAGGTAGACGTGCGGGAAGACGTGCGCGAGGTGGCCGGCGTGCCGCTGGTAGGGGTAGCAGTTGAGGAGGACGATCGGCACCCCGGTGGGCTGGAGGGCTCGGATGAAGCCGGTGAGCGCGGCCGGGTCGGCACCGCATAGGGGGGTGCCGGCGTCGGCGGCGCCGGTGTGGAACTGCAGGGGCAGGCCGCGTTCGCGGGCCAGGTCGGCGGCGGTCCAGAGCAGGTGGCGCAGCAGCACCGGCTCGGTGAGCGACTGCTTGGGGTTGGACAGGCGGCGGTTGGCGGCGGCGATGACGGAGCCGCGGCTGGGCCGGGCGGGTTCGAAGGCGAGGCCGAGGCGGGCGGCGGCGGTCGTCTTGAGCCCGACGGCGCGGCCGGCGCGGGCGGCGAGCTCGTCGGCGAGGCTGTCGAGGTAGTCGAGGGCGACGCTCGCGGTCTCGGCGACGTCCTGTTCGACGTGTTCGACGCGGAGGATCTCGTCGGCGGCGGCGGCGCCGGCGCGGCCCATCTCGCCGGCGGTGAGCAGGCCGAGGTTCTCGGCGCCGCTCTCGACGAGGAAGGCGACGATGCCGGCGGCGCGCAGGAGCAGCCGGTTGGCCTCGGCGGGCCCGAGCTCGGCCCGGCGGGCGAGGTAGAGGGAGGGGGCGGCGTGCGGTTCGAGGCCGAGAACGGGGGCGCACCAGCGGCGGATGGCGGCGCCGGCGGGGGTGTCGAAGTGGGTGGTGCCGGGCGGCGCGGGGCTGGTGTCGTCGTTGATCAGCAGCTCGAAGCGGGCCCGGGACAGCTCGTCGCGGCGCACCCCGTGGCAGGCGTGGTCGACGAGCGGGGCGAGCAGGGCCTCACGCACCGTGTCCGGCAGGTCTACGGGGAGCATGCGGGGAACTCTAGGCGTTCTCCGCACGCCCCCGTGGACGTTTTACCGACGAAAGGGCCTCACCTGCGGGAAAGCCGCAGCACGTTGGCGATGATCTTCGCGCCCGCGCCCCCTTCGGCGGTGAGGATGGACTCGGGGTGGAACTGGACGGCGAAGCGGCGGTTGGCGGTGTCCTCCAGGGCCATCACGTTGCCGTCGGGGGTGACGGCGGTGGCGGTGAAGCCGACGACGCCGGGCACCTTGGCGTGCAGCGAGTGGTAGCGGGCCGCGGTGAACTCCTCGGGGAGCCCGTCGAGCAGGGCGCTGCCGCCGAGCCGGGAGACGCGGCCGCGCTTGCCGTGCTCGGGGTAGTCGAGCAGTTCGAGGGAGCCGCCGGCGTGCTCGACCATGGCCTGCAGGCCGAGGCAGACGCCGAAGACGGGCAGGTCGCGCGCGTAGATCTGGTCGATCAGCGCCGACATGCCGAAGTCGGTCGGCCAGCCGGGGCCGGGCGAGAGCACGACGAGGTCGGGCCCGATCTCGTCGATCATGGCGGGCGGGAAGCCGTGGCGCAGGGTGACGACGTCGGCGCCGTCCTGCCGGAAGTAGTCGGCGAGGGTGTTGACGAAGGAGTCCTCGTGGTCGACGAGCAGCACCTTCATGCCCTGGCCCGGCTGCGGCCTGGGCTCGGCGACCGGTTCGGCGCCGGGCCGGTTGACGGCGGCGAGCGCGCCGAGCAGGGCGCTGGCCTTGAGCTCGGTCTCGCGCTCCTCGGCCTCGGGGTCGGAGTCGAACAGCAGTGTGGCGCCGGCCCTGACGATGGCGATGCCGTCCTTGATCTGGGCGGTGCGCAGGGTGAGGCCGGTGTTCATGGAGCCGTCGAAGCCGATGAAGCCGATGGCGCCGCCGTACCAGCGGCGGGTGGTGGCCTCGTGGTCCTCGATGAACTGCATGGCCCAGGTCTTGGGCGCGCCGGTGACGGTGACGGCCCACATGTGGGTGAGGAAGGCGTCGAGCGCGTCGAACTTGGGGCGCAGCCTGCCCTCGATGTGGTCGACCGTGTGGATGAGGCGGGAGTAGAGCTCGATCTGGCGGCGGCCGATGACGTTGACGGTGCCGGGGACGCAGATGCGCGACTTGTCGTTGCGGTCGACGTCGGTGCACATGGTCAGCTCCGACTCCTCCTTGACGCTGGACAGGAGGGTGCGGATCGCCTCGGCGTCCTCGACCGGGTTGCTGCCGCGGGCGATGGTGCCGGAGATGGGGCAGGTCTCGACGCGGTCGCCGCTGACGCGCACGTACATCTCGGGTGAGGCGCCGACGAGGTGCTCGCCCTCGCCGAGGCTGATGATGAACTCGTACGGGGCGGGGTTGCTCTTGCGCAGGCCGCGGTAGAAGGCGGCGGGGTCGGTGCAGGTGGCGTGGAAGATCTGGCCGGGCACGACCTCGAACAGGTCGCCGCGCTTGAAACGTTCCTTGGCGGCGGCGACGACCTTGGCGTACTCGCCCTTGACGGGGTCGGGGGGCAGCTCGCCCGGGGCGACGGCGGGCGTGGTCTCGCCGGTGCGCTCCAGGCCGCGGGTGGTGGCGCCGTCGACGGTGAACTCGTAGCGCAGCTCGCGGCAGGTCTCGCGCTGCCGGTCGATGACGACGAGCCGGTCGGGCAGGTGCAGGACGAGGTCGCGCTGGTCGTCGGGGCGGACGAGCTGCTGCCTGATGGGCTCGAACTGGAAGGCCAGGTCGTAGCCGAAGGCGCCGTAGAGGCCGAGGTGCGGGTCGTCGCCCTTGAAGGCGGCGATGACCTCGCGGATGGCGGTGAAGACGGTGGGGCGGCGGCTGCGCATCTCCTCGGGCAGCAGGTCCTCCGACTCGGGGACGTGCACCTGGACGAGGTCGGCGGTGGGCTCCTCGACGGGCTTGCCCGCGGCGAGCAGGCAGGAGGCGACGGCGGGCAGCACGACGCGGCCGCGCTCGTTGAGCGCCCTGGCCGAGATGACGCGGCCCTTGGCGACGAGCTCCAGGCAGGGGTCGACGTAGCCGAAGGCCCATCGGCTGTAGCGGCCCGGGTAGTCCATGCCCGAGGAGAAGGCGCCGCCGCGCCGCTCGCCGAGGGCCGTCACGATCTCTTCGAGCGCGTCCTCGGACACCTCGCGCACTTCGCGCTCGACGCCGACGCCCCCGGCGGTGGTATATCCGCTCGTCTCCACTGCTGCCCCTTTGAATGTCACAAGCCCCGGGGCGAACACGACAAAGGCCGCCAACCGGGGCGGCCGTCCGTTTGAGGTATGCGAATCCCGCGCCGCCTAGGAGCGGCGCCACCACTGAAGCCGGGCGCGATTTCGCATGGGAACAGGCTACTCCGTCCCATCAAGATCGCGCAATGCGACACGCCTTGCATTTACAATACAGTGTTGTACTGTATTGGAATGATCGGCACGCTGCCCACCACCCGGACCAGCCCGTTCGACCCGCCCGAGGCGCTGGCGGAGATCCGCGCCGAGCGGCCCGTCACGCGGCTGGCCTACCCCGACGGCCACGAGGGCTGGCTCGTCACCGGCCACGCGCAGGCGCGCGCCGTGCTGGCCGACCCGCGCTTCAGCTCGCGGCCCGAGCTGCGCCACCACCCCGTCCCCGGCCCGGCCGCCGGCGGGACGGGACAGCCCTCGCCGCCCGGCATGTTCACCTCCATGGACCCGCCCGACCACACCCGCTACCGCCGCCTGCTCACCGGCCAGTTCACCGTGCGCCGCATGCGGCAGCTCACCGGCCGCACCGAGGAGCTCGCGACCGGCCTGCTGGACGCGATGGAGGCCGGCGGCAAGGAGGCCGACCTGGTGTCGGCGTTCGCCGGGCCGCTGCCCGCCCTGGTGATCTGCGAGCTGCTCGGCGTGCCCGATTCCGGGCGCGACCGCTTCCAGCGGCAGGCCCGCGCGCTGTCCAGCCTGGAGGTGACGCGGGAGGAGCAGGTCGCCGCCTACCTGGAGCTGCGCGAGATGATGCGCGAGCTGGTGACGGCCAAGCGGGCGGCGCCGGCCGACGACCTGCTCAGCGGGCTGACGGCCGGCGACCTGACCGACGACGAGCTGGCCGGCGTCGGCTTCACGCTGCTCGGCGCCGGGCTCGACACGACCGCCAACCAGCTCGCGCTCGGCGTGTTCGCGCTGCTGTCCGACCCCGATGCCGCACGCGCGCGGGCACTGCGCACGAACCCGGCGGAGGTCGTCGAGGAGCTGCTGCGCTACCTGAGCGTCATCCCGTTCCTGCTGCGGGTGGCGCTGGAGGACGTCGAGCTGGACGGCCACACGATCAGGGCCGGGGAGACGGTGACGGTGTCGATCCAGGCGGCCAACCGCGACCCGCTCCGCTTCGCCGAGCCCGACCTGCTCGACCTGGGCCGCGCGGCGGGCGGCCATCTGGCGTTCGGGCACGGCATCCACCAGTGCCTGGGCCAGCAGCTCGCCCGCGTCGAGCTGCTGGCGGGCCTGCCGGCGCTGTTCGAGCGCTTCCCCGGGCTGCGCCTGGCGGTGGCCCCGGAGCGGGTGCCGCTGCGCACCGACATGCTCATCTACGGCGTCCACGCGCTCCCGGTGACGTGGGAGTGAGCGGCGTCCAGCGGCCGGCCGGGCGGCCACGCAGCCAGGAGGCCGACGCCGCCATCCTCGCCGCCGCGCTCGACCTGCTCATCGAGCGCGGCGCGGGCGAGACGAGCATCGAGCGGGTGGCCCAGCGGGCCGGCGTCACCCGGGCCACGGTCTACCGGCGCTTCCCCGGCAAGACCGAGCTGCTGGTCCGGGCGATCGTGGCGGCCCACCACGACGAGGAGCCGCCGCCCGAGTGGCGCGACGTCGACCACATGCTGACCGACTGGGCGGCCTACCTGTCGGTGCCGCGCCACCGCCGCCTGCTGCGCCGCCTGTACGGGTCGGTGGACGACTACCCGGAGCTGCTGTCGGCCTACCTGGCGGCCAACGGCGGCCTGCGGGCCTCGGCGGTGCGCGAGACGCTGCGGCGGGCGGCCGAGTCGGGGCGGCTGCCGCCCGAGCGCGACCTGACGGCCGTCCAGCAACTGCTCAACGGGGCGATCCTGCACCACCTGGGCTTTCACCCCGACGGCGGCGAACCAGCCGAGATGAAGGCGTATCTGGTCGGCATGCTGGAACAGGTGGGATACCGGACCACCTGACAGGAGCGCCGTAAGGATCTAGGTTGGGCAGTCATGGAGCGGCCCTTGGCGTGGCGGTCGATCACCGTGATCGCGGTCCTGCTGTCCGGCGTTCTGCTGGCGGTCAGCGGCGGCTACGGCTACCACCGTGACGAGCTGTACTTCCGCGTACTGTCACAGCACCCCGACTGGGGCTACGTCGACCAGCCGCCGCTGACGCCGATGATGGCCCGGCTGGCCATCTGGGCGTTCGGCGACACGCTGACCGCGCTGCGGGTGCCGCCCGCGCTGGCGGTGGCGCTGCTGGTGGTGCTGGTGGCGCTGATCGCCCGCGAGCTCGGCGGCGGGGCGGCGGCGCAGACGATGGCGGCGCTGGGCACGGCGGGCGGCGCGTTCACGCTCATCGCCGGGCACGTGCTGCTGACGCTGAGCTTCGACCTGGCGCTGTGGTCGGGCGCGATCCTGTTCGCGCTGCGGGCGCTGCTGCGCGCGGAGCCGCGCTGGTGGCTCGCGGCGGGCGCGGTGATCGGGGTGGCGAGCTACAACAAGCACCTGATCGTGCTGCTCGTGCTGGGGCTGGCGGCCGGATTGGTCACGGCGGGGCCGCGCCGGGTGCTGGCGAGCCCGTGGCTGTGGGCGGGCGCGCTGGTGGCGGCCGTGCTGGCGGCGCCGAACCTGGTCTACCAGATCACCCACGGGTGGCCGCAGCTGGAGATGGCGGCGGCGCTCAGCGAGAACAAGGGCGCGGAGATGCGGGCGCTGTTCGTGCCCATGCAGGTCGTCCTGTTCGGGCCGGTGGTCGCGGTGATGGCGGCGTTCGGGTTCGTGCGGCTGTGGCGTGACCGGCGGGTGCGGGCGCCGGCCGTCGCCTACCCGGTGGCGGCGGGGCTGACGCTGATCAGCGGCGGCCGGTTCGACTACTCGGCGGGGCTGGTCCTGATGCTGTTCGCGGCGGGCTGCGTGGCCGCCGAGGCGGCCGGGCGGCGGCGTGACGCGCTGGTGTCGCTGGGCGTCAACACCGCCGGGTGCGCGCTGTTCGCGCTGCCGCTGATCCCGCTGACGGTGCTGGCCTCGACGCCGGTGCCGGCGGTCAACGAGGTGGCCCGCGAGTCCGTCGGCTGGCCGGAGCTGAACGCCACCGTGACCGACGTCCTGTCCACGCTCACGCCGCAGGAGCGCGCCCGCGCCGTGGTGATCGCCGGCAACTACGGCGAGCACGGCTCGCTCGCCCGGGCGGGCGTCCCGCGCGTGTACGCGGGCCACAACCAGCTCTGGCAGTACGGGCCGCCGCCCGAGAGCGGGGACGTGGCGGTCCTGATGAACATCGGCAGGCGGCTGCGCGACGGGCAGTTCGCCACCTGCGAGGAGAAGGGACGGGTCGGCAACCGGGCCGGGATCGAGAACGAGGAGGCGGGCATGCGGGTGTGGTTGTGCCGCGGCCTGGAGCGGCCCTGGAGCGCCACCTGGCACAATTGGCGACATTTCAGCTGACCAGATTACATTTCAGAACTTGTCAATTTTTGTTGGAGAATGCCCCTTGCATTCTCAACATCATCTCTTCACTCTTCTCCACAGAGGCGTAAAGATCACCTCTGCACCATCGCGGTGAAGGAGAACTTGTGCCGAGCACCCCCCGCTGGCGTGCGCTCCTGGTGGGAGCGATCGCATCGTTAAGTCTCGTCATCCCGCCCGGCGTGGCCCAGGCCGCCCCGGATCCCGGCAAGATCAGCGACTCCGTCCAGGCCCAGCTCGACGGTGACGGCAAGGCGACGTTCTGGGTGCGCATGAAGGGCGAGGCCGACCTCGGCGGCGCGCGCCGGGCCACCTCCAAGGAGGCCAAGGCCGAGCGCGTCTACGAGGCCAAGACCGCGCGGGCCAGGACGTCCCAGGCGGCCCTGCGCAAGCTGCTGGAGTCCAACGGCGCCGACCACACCCCGTTCTGGATCGTCAACGCGGTCAAGGTGACGGCCGGTCCGAAGCTGGCCGCCGAGATCGCCAAGCTGCCCGAGGTGGACAGGATCGACCCGATCCGCACCGTATCGCTGCCCAAGCCGGTCCCCGGCAAGGCCGAGGTCAAGGTGAACGCGGCCGAGTGGAACGTCGACCGGGTCGGCGCCCCCCGCGTGTGGAGCGAGCTCGGCAACCGCGGCGAGGGCATCGTGGTCGCCAACATCGACAGCGGCGTGCAGTTCGACCACCCGGACCTGGCGGCGGCCTACCGCGGCCGCGCCCCGGACGGCTCGCTGCGGCACGACTACAACTGGTTCGACCCGGGCCGGGTCTGCCCGAGCGCGGCCCCGTGCGACAACAACGGGCACGGCACGCACGTAATGGGCACGATGGTCGGCGCCGGCGGCATCGGCGTGGCCCCGGGCGCCCGGTGGATCGCGGCCAAGGGCTGCGAGACCAACTCCTGCACCGACGCCTCGCTGCTGGCAGCGGGCCAGTGGGTCCTCGCGCCGACGGACCTGAACGGCGAGAACCCGCGCCCGGACCTGGCGCCGGACATCGTCAACAACTCCTGGGGCGGCGACGGCTTCGACCCCTGGTACAAGGCGACGGTCGAGGCGTGGGTGGCGGCCGGCATCTTCCCCATGTTCGCCAACGGCAACGAGGGCCCGGCCTGCGACACCAGCGGCTCGCCCGGCCAGTACCGGGTCAGCTACAGCGCGGGCGGCTTCGACGTGAACAACGCGCTGTACACGAACTCCAGCAAGGGCGAGGGCGAGGACGGCGAGATCAAGCCGAACATCGCGGCCCCGGCGGTCAACGTGCGCTCCTCGGTGCCGGGCGGCTCCTACGCCTCCTACACGGGCACCTCGATGGCCTCGCCGCACGTGGCGGCCACGGTGGCGCTCATCTGGTCGGCGGCGCCGAGCCTCCAGGGTGACGTGGACGCCACCCGGCCGCTGCTCGACAGCACCGCGATCGACGTGGCCGACACCGCCTGCGGCGGCACCGCGGCCGACAACAACATCTGGGGCGAGGGCAGGCTGGACGCCTACGCCGCCGTCCAGGCCGCGCCGCAGGACGGCCTCGGCGGGCTGTCGGGCACGGTCACCTCGGGCGGCGCGCCGCTGGCCGGGGTCACGGTGACGACGGACGGTCCGACCTCGCGCAGCGTCGTGACCGGCGCGGACGGCACGTACGCGTTCGTCCGGCTGCTGCCGGGCGACTACCGGGTGAAGGCGGAGAAGTTCGGCTACGACGCCGCCACGGCGACGGCGGCCGTGACCGCCGGCGCGACGACCACGGCGGACGTGACGCTGGTCCAGCAGGCCACCGGCGTGGTGTCGGGCGTCGTGAGCACCGCCGGCACGCCCGAGCCCGGCGCCCGCGTGGCGGCCAGGGGGACCCCGCTGAGCGCGGTGTCCGACTCCTCGGGCCGCTACGAGCTGACGCTGCCGCACGGCGAGCACGTGCTGGAGGTCACGCCGTCCTCGCGCTGCGCGAGCCCCGCGACGGCGGCCGTCACGGTGTCCGGGGACGTGACCGAGGACGTCGAGCTGCCGTTGCGCGGCGACGACTTCGGCTACACCTGCCGCAGCGCCCCGGCGCCCTATGTGGCGGGCACCGACAAGCTGGCGCTCACCGGCGACGACGAGGCGCTCCAGGTGACGCTGCCGTTCGCGGTCCCGTTCTACGGCGCCGGCCAGAGCCGGGCGTGGGTGGCGACCAACGGGTTCGTCACGTTCGCGGCCGACCGGGTGGTGGCGGCGGGCAACAGCAGGCTGCCCGCGACGGCCACGCCGAACAACGCCGTCTTCCCGTTCTGGGACGACTTCGTGGTGGACGCGCAGGCCGGCGTCTACACGGGCGTCACCGGGACGGCGCCGCACCGGCAGTTCGTGGTCGAGTGGCGCAACGTCCGCTTCTACGCCGACGCCACGCAGCGGGTGTCGTTCGCGGCGCTGCTCGGCGAGGACGGCACGGTGAGCTACCGGTACAAGGACGTCGAGAGCGAGCGCGACCAGGGCGCGGCGGGGACCGTCGGCATCGAGAACGCGGCCGGCGACGACGCGCTGCAGTATCTCTACGAGGAGCCGGCGCTGGCCACCGGGCAGGGCCTGACGTTCAGCGCCTCCCGCCACGGCCTGGTGACGGGCGTGGTCACCGACGCCAACGACGGCGACCCGCTGCCGGGCGCGACCGTCAAGGTGGGCGACGTGGCGACGTTCACCACGGGGGCCGACGGCGGCTTCTACGGCCAGCTCCTGGCGGGCGACTACGAGGTGGTCGTGTCCAAGGAGCACTACGGCACCTTCACCCAGGCGGTCACCGTCGCCCCGGCCACGGTGACCCAGGTGGACACGGCGCTGGTGACGGGCCGGGTGGCCGCCTCGACGGCCGAGGTCACGGTGGTGATGCCGGCGGACGCGAGCAGGGAGCGGACGCTGGAGCTGACGAACCTCGGCTCGCCGACGCCGTACACGGTCACCGCCGACCCGGCGGGCGGGTGGCTCGGCGTCACGCCGGCCTCCGGCGAGCTGGCCAAGGGGCAGAAGGCGACGCTGGAGGTCACGGTGTCGAGCGACGGCGTGGCGGCCGGCACGGCCCGCGCCGGGAAGCTCGTCATCAAGTCCGCCAGCGGCCGGCAGCCGGTCATCGAGGTGACGGTGACAGTCGTGGTGCCCAAGCACCAGGTGGCCGTCGACGTGGGGGCGCGCCGCGCGTCCACCGACGCCGCCGGTGACGCCTGGACGCCCGACGCCCGCTACCGGGAGGGCGGTCACGGGTACGTGGGCAGCGGCACCCGCGAGCGCGACACCCGCAGGACCATCGAGGGCACCGAGGAGCAGACGCTGTTCCGCACGGCCCGCGAGGGCATGCTGGAGTACCGCTTCGACGGGGTGCCGGCCGGCGTCTACACGGTCGAGCTGGACTTCGCCGAGATCCGCGGCATGGACATGGGCCGGCGGGTGTTCGACGTGCTCGTCGAGGGCCAGCTCGCCATCCCGGCGCTCGACCTGGCCCTGGAGGCGGGCACGTACACGGCGGTCAGCAGGCAGTACACGGTCCGCGTCAGCGACGGCCAGCTCAACGTGCGCTTCGCCACCCGGCAGGGGGCGACGATCGTGAACGCGATCCGCGTCTCCGAGCGGCCGGACAAGACCGCGCCGTAATCAGCGCCGTTTACAGCTGATGCCGCCCGGGCTACCACCGCCCGGGCGGCATCTGTTACTGGTGGGTCATGCGACGTGTGCGGATCCATCGCGATCTTCCCGTGGAGATGCCCGACGGCGTGGTGCTGCTCGCCGACCGCTACGAGGCGCCCGGCGGCGGCCCGGCTCCGGTGGTGCTGATCCGCTCGCCGTACGGCAGGCGGGGCGTGTTCGGGTTCGTGTACGGGCGCGGCTTCGCCCGCAACGGCTTCCACGTGGTGATCCAGAGCTGCCGGGGCGGGTTCGGCTCCGGCGGGCAGCTCGACCCGCTGGGCGACGAGCGGGACGACGGCCTGGCCACGCTTGACTGGCTGCGCGGGCAGCCGTGGTACGGCGGGTCGCTGGCCATGTTCGGCCCCTCCTACCTGGGCTACACGCAGTGGGCGGTGGCGGCCGAGGCCGGGCCCGAGCTGAAGGCGATGGCCACGCAGATCACCGCCTCCCAGTTCCGCGACGCCGCCTATGTGGGCGGGGCGTTCGCGCTGGAGTCGGCGCTGAGCTGGACGACGCTGACGGACGCGATGTCGCGCCGGTTCGGCGGGGCGGCGGCGCCGCTGACGGCTCCCCGGCTGACGCGCCGGGCCGTGCTGTCGGGGCTGTCGGGGCGGCCGGTGTCCGAGCTGGACCTGGCCTCGGCGGGCCGCCCGCTGCGCTTCTACCGGGACCTGCTGGCCCATCACGCCGACCCGGCCGTGCCGTACTGGGACAAGCGTGACTTCTCCCCTCGGGTGGGTGAGGTGGAGGCGGCGGTCACCATGCTCGGCGGGTGGTACGACGTGTTCCTGCCGTGGCAGCTCAAGGACTACCTGGCGCTGCGGGCGGCGGGGCGGCGGCCGCAGCTGACGATCGGGCCGTGGTGGCACGTGGACGCACGGCACGGGCGGGTGGCGCTGGCCGAGTCGCTGGCCTGGTTCCGGGCGCACCTGCTCGGCGACCCGTCGGGGCTGCGCGAGCAGCCGGTGCGGCTGTACGTGACGGGGGCCGGGGAGTGGCGCGACTATCCCGACTGGCCGGTGCCGGGCTCGCGGCAGGTGCGCTGGCACCTGCGCGAGGACGGCGGGCTGGAGCGGGAGCCGCCGCGCGCGGGCGGGGCGGACCGCTTCCGCTACCACCCGGACCATCCGACGCCGGTGATCGGCGGGCCGGTGCTGCTGGCCGACTCCCGGCCGCGCGACCAGCGGCGCCTGGAGGCGCGGCGCGACGTGCTCGTCTACTCCTCGGCGGAGCTGGAGTCGGACGTGGAGGCGATCGGGCCGGTCTCGGCCGAGCTGTTCGTCCGGTCCAGCACGCCGTACGTGGACGTGGTGGTGCGGGTGTGCGACGTGCGTCCGGGCGGGAAGTCCATGAACGTGTGCGAGGGCGTGCGGAGGCTGCGGCCGGAGCTGCCTGATAATTCGGAAATGCTCGATAAAGTGGGCGATGTGCGGAGAGTGCTGGTGGATCTGTGGCCGGTGGGCCACCGGTTCCGGCGCGGCCACCGCATCCGGGTCCACGTGGCCGCCGGCGCGTACCCGACGATCGCCCGCAACCCGGGCACCGGGCGGCCGCTCGGCGAGGGCGGGCCGATGGTGGCCGCCGACGTCGAGGTGTTCCGCTCCCCCGCGCACCCGTCCGCCGTGATCCTCCCGCTGTGCGCGCCGCTCGGCTGATGTCGCTGGTCCTGCTGCTGCAGGGCCGGGGCGGGATGACGGCGGCGGAGCTGGCGCGCGAGCTGGAGGTGTCGGAGCGGACCGTGCACCGCGACGTGCTGGCGCTGTCGGAGGCGGGCGTCCCGGTCTACGCCGACCGGGGGCGCGGCGGCGGCTACCGGCTGCTGGAGGGCTACCGCACCCGGCTGACGGGGCTGGACCGGGCCGAGGCCGAGGCGCTGTTCCTGTCGGGGGTGCCGGCGGCGCTGCGCGAGATGGGGCTGCAGGAGGTGGCCGCGACGGCCCGGCTCAAGGCCGCCGCCGCGCTCGCCCCCGGCCTGCGCGACGCCCCCGCGACCGCCGCGCAGCGCTTCCACCTGGACGCGCCGGGCTGGTTCGCCTCCGCCGACCCGCCGCCCGGCGCGCTCGCGCCGCTGGCCAGGGCCGTGTGGAACGACCGCACGGTGAGCGCGTCGTACCAGGAACGGGTGCGCGCGCTGGAGCCGTACGGGCTGGTGCTGAAGGCGGGCTCCTGGTACCTGGCCGCGCGCTCGCGCGGCCGGTTCCTCGTCTACCGGGTGGACCGGTTCGGCGGCGTCGAGCAGGACGGCGGCCGGTTCGACCGCGACCCCGGCTTCGACCTGGCCGCGTTCTGGGCCGCGCGGTCCGCCGAGTTCACCCGGTCGCTGCTGCGCGAGGAGATCACGCTGCGGCTGAGCCCGCTCGGGGTGCGGATGCTGCGGCACGTCGCCGACCCGGCGGCGCTGCCCGGCGCGCTCGCCTCGCTGCGGCCCGACGGCACCGTGCGGCTGGCCGTCGAGTCGGTCGAGGTGGCGTTCTCGCAGGTGCTGCGGTTCGGGCCGGAGGCCGAGGTGCTGGGCCCGCCGGAGCTGCGGGCCCTGGTCGCCGCCGCGGCGGCCCGCACGGCGGAGCTCTACCGCGCGGACCCCGGCCGGTAGGGCCGGGCAGGACCGCTACCGGTAGTCCTCGGGGGCCGCGTCCTTGCCGCCCTCGCGCACCTCGGCGATGTAGCGCCACACCTGCGGCCTGCTGCCGTCGACGTCGGTGAACCCGTACGCCAGCGCCAGCTCCTCGCTGGAGACCGACCGGCCCGACCAGCGGCCCCGGCCGGGGTCGGCGGCCAGCGCGGCGACCGCGCGGCCCGCGTACGCCGGAGTCTCCGACACCCCGAACGTGGGGTTGCCGGCGACGGCGTCGCGCCAGGTCTCCTCGGTGACGCCGAAGTTCTCCAGCATGGCCTCCGAGCGCAGGAAGCCGGGCGTGAGCGCCACCGCCGTGCCGCCGTGCGGGCGCAGCTCCTCGGCCTGCGCGTACGCCAGCCGGTTGACGGCCGTCTTCGCCAGGTCGTAGAAGATCGACTCGCGGTAGCGGGTGGCGTTGAAGTCGCTGGTGCCGTCGGTCACCTCCACGACCAGGCCGCCCTCGTTGCGGATGAGCAGCGGCAGCAGGTGGTGGCTGGTGATGAGGTGGGTGTCGACGGCCAGCCGGAGCAGGCGCAGGCCCTTGTCCAGGTCGTGCTCCCAGACGGGGGTGTGCCACTGCCACAGCGCGTCGGCGCCCCAGACGTCGTTGACGAGCACGTCCAGCCTGCCCTGCTCGCGGTCGATCCGCTCGGCCAGCGCCCTGACCTGGGCCGGGTCCAGATGGTCGACGCGGACCGGGATGCCGGTGCCGCCGGCGGCGCTCACCCGCTCGGCGGTCTCCTCGATGGTCTCCGGCCGGTTCATCTCCGAGCGTCCCTCGCGCGTGGACCTGCCGGTGCAGTAGACGGTCGCGCCTGCGGCGCCCAGTTCGACCGCGATGCCCCGTCCTGTGCCGCGGGTCGCGCCCGCCACCAAAGCAATCATGCGGCCACCCTGTTCCGGTAAGAGGACATCCCCTGTCATGTTTTCCCCGTTCGTCGCGGGGAGCCGACCATTCGCCGATCGGTGACCTGACCCGATTTCCGGGCGTGGTTAATGTGCCGGGCAGAGCCGCGGCACGGGCTTCGTCGCGGCCCGGTGGCGGCGGCCGGCCTAGACCCGGACTTTCTACGCTAAATCGTGATAAAGGTGACGTTGGGGTTAATATCCCCGCAGCGTTACTCTCCCACCACTGACCGCGAGTCACGGGCCCGGTCACCGCGCCCCTGGCTCCTGACGTGGACACGGGAGACACCGATGACCACCCCCCGAGACGCCGAGCCGCGGACCGACCGCAGCCCGTGGAACTGGCTGCTGTTCGTGCCGATCGTGCTGCCGCTGCTGACGTTCCTGTTCAACGCGGACGAGCCCCGCCTGCTCGGCTTCCCCCTGTTCTACTGGCTGCAGATCGCCTTCATCGCCGTCGGCGTCGGCTGCACCACGCTCGTCTACCGGATGACCAAGTGAGCGCGCACACGACCGAACTGGTCGTCTTCACGCTGCTGTTCCTGCTCGTGAGCGGCATGGGCTTCGTCGCCGCCCGATGGCGGCGGCCCGAGAGCATCGAGAGCCTCAACGAGTGGGGGCTGGGCGGGCGCAACTTCGGCACCTGGATCACCTGGTTCCTGGTGGGCGGCGACCTCTACACCGCCTACACGTTCGTGGCCGTGCCCGCGCTCATGTTCAGCGCCGGGGCGCTCGGCTTCTACGCGCTGCCGTACACCGTGGTGATCTACCCGCTGGTGTTCCTCGTGCTGGCGCGGATGTGGTCGGTGTCGCACGTGCACGGGTTCGTCACGCCGGCCGACTTCGTCCGGGCCCGGTTCGGCTCGCCGACGCTGGCGCTGCTCATCGCGATCACCGGCCTGGTGGCGACGATGCCGTACATCGCGCTGCAGCTCGTCGGCATCGAGGCGGTGCTCAAGACGATGGGCATCACCGGGCACCTGCCGATCATCATCGCGTTCGCCATCCTGGCGGCCTACACCTACCAGTCGGGGCTGCGCGCCCCGGCGCTGATCGCGTTCGTCAAGGACACGCTGATCTACGTGGTGATCCTGGCGGCCGTCATCTACATCCCGGCCAAGCTGGGCGGCTGGGGGTCGATCTTCGACGCCGCCGCGGCGAAGTTCGCCGCCACGCCCAACCCGGCGGACGGGATCACGCTGAACGCCTCCAACCAGCTCCAGTACATCACGCTGGCCTTCGGGTCGGCGCTGGCGCTGTTCCTGTACCCGCACAGCCTGACCGGCGCCCTGGCGTCAAGGAACCGGGCCGTGATCAAGCGCAACATGTCGGCGCTGCCCGCCTACAGCTTCCTGCTCGGCCTGATCGCGTTGCTCGGCTTCATGGCCATCGCCGCCGGGACCAAGCCGGTCGTGGGCGCCAACGGCAAGGCGGACACGAACACGATCGTGCCCGCGCTGTTCGACCAGATGTTCCCCGACTGGTTCGCGGGCGTCGCCTACGCCGCGATCGGCATCGGCGCGCTCGTGCCCGCCGCGATCATGTCGATCGCCGCGGCGAACCTGTTCACCCGCAACGTCTACCGCGAGTACCTGAACAAGAACGCCACCGACGCCCAGGAGGCCAAGGTCTCCAAGCTGGTGTCGCTGGTCGTCAAGGTGGGCGCGGTGCTGTGCATCCTGATGCTCGACCCGCAGTTCTCCATCGACCTGCAGCTCATCGGCGGCGTCATCATCCTGCAGACGCTGCCGTCGGTCGGGCTGGGCCTCTACACGCGCTGGTTCCACAAGGGCGGGCTGATCGCCGGGTGGGCGGCCGGGCTCGGCGCCGGCCTGTGGATGCTCTACCTGATCCCGAACCCGGCCAGCGGCAAGGCGCACTTCGGCGGATCGGCGTTCTCGCTGGGCAACCTCGGGTTCGACACCAAGATGACGATCTACGCGGGCTTCCTGGCGCTGGCCGTGAACCTGGTCGTGGCGGTGCTGGGGACGTACCTGTTCCGGGCGCTGAAGGTGGCCGACGGCAAGGACGCGACGGCCCGGAGAGACTACTTCGCCGACGAGGGCGACGCGAAGGTCAAGCCGATGGACCTGACCGGGACGCACTGACCCGGCGGCCGGCCCCGCGCTCGGGGACGGCGGCGGCGAGCGCCTCCTCGGGGGTCAGCTCGCCGCCGCGCCGGTGGGCGGCCCGGTAGGCGTCCTCGGGCAGGTGCCGGCGGATCGACGCGGTGATCCGGTCGACGTCGCCCCGCTCGGCGGGCGGCAGCGGCATCCCCACGGAGTCCCTGGCGGCGTGCGCGGCGCCGAGCAGCACGGCCGCGCCCGTGTGGCGTCCGGCGAGGGCCTGGGCCCCGGCCAGGCCCTCCAGGGCCAGCGCCAGGGCCCTGGGGTCGCCTGTGGCGCGGGCGGCGGCCCACCCGTCCAGGTGCAGGCGCAGGGCCCGCTCGGCGTCGCCGCGCAGCTCGGCGACGAAGCCGAGCTCGGCCAGGGCGAGGGCGCGGCCCGGCTCGAAGGCCATCGCGGCCTGCCAGGTCAGCACGTGGCGCATGTGGGTCTCGGCGGCGTCGAGCCGTCCCTCGCGGCGGGCGCCGAGGCCGAGCCCGACCTCGGCGTGGATCTCCCCGGGCTTGAAGCTGTGCTCGGCGGCCAGGCGCATCGCCCGCCGGTGGAGCTCCCGCGCCCTGGCGTGGTCCCCGGTGAGCATGGCGACGTTGCCCAGGCTGGTCAGCCGGTCCGCGGCCTCCGGCCACAGCCCGAGGTCCTCGGCCAGGCGCAGCCCTTCCCGGTGCAGGCGGGCCGCGTGCTCGTAGTCGCCCGCCATCTCGGCCAGCGCGGCGAGCGGTTCGGCGGTCTGCAGCCGCCCCCAGGCGTCGGCGAGCCCGGTGAACAGCTCCGCGCTGCGCCGCCCGTCGCGGGCCAGCCGGTCGAGGTCGCCGCGCACGTGCGCCTGGTTGGCCCGCACGCTCAGCGCCGCCGCGGTCCCCCAGGTGTCGCCCAGGGCGCCGAACTCCTCCAGCGCCCGGTCGACGAGCTCCTCGCTGGCGGCCTGGTCGCCGACCCCGAACAGGGCGAAGCCGAGGAACCACCGGGCTCTGGCCCGCTCGCCCGGGCCGGTCACGCCGCGCAGGAGCTCCGCGACGTCGCCGTACGGCATCCGCCCGGCGCCGTCGCCGACGAGGGCGGCGAAACCCGCCCGCCACGCCCGGGCCTGTGCACGGGGGGACGCCTCGGCGGCCGGGTCGCGGACGGGCAGGGCGAGCGCCGCGTCCAGGGACCGGCCGGCCGCCCGGAGCCTGCCGCGCAGGAACCAGTACCAGCTCAGCGCGTTGACCAGGGCGAGCGCGTCCCCGGCCGCGCCCCGGCGGACGGCGTCGTCGAGGACGCGCCCGAAGTTGGCGGCCTCCGCGTCCAGCAGGCGCAGCCCGCGCCCCTGCTCGGGGCCGTGCAGCAGCGGCGCGGTCAGGCGGGCCAGGCCGATGTGGTGGGCGCGGTGGCGCCCGCGTACGTCGTCCTCCTCGCCCGCCTCCCGCAGCCGGGCCAGGCCGTAGTCGGCGACCGATTCGAGCAGGCGGTAGCGGGGCCCGTCGGCGTGCTCGGTCATGATGACCAGCGAGCGGTCCACGAGGCGGGCGAGCAGGTCGAGCACGTCCTGCGCGGGCACGCCGGGACCGGCGCAGACGGCCTCGGCCGCCTCCAGCGTGCTGCCGTCGGCGTGCACGGCGAGCCGGCGCAGCACGGCGCGCTCGGGGCCGGTCAGCAGGTCCCAGCTCCAGTCGATCGTGGCCCGGAGCGTCTGCTGGCGGGGCGGCGCGCCCCGGTAGCCGGTGGCGAGCAGCCGGAAGCGGTCGTCGAGGCGGCTGATCAGCCCGCGCACGCCGAGGGCCCGGACCCGGGTGGCGGCCAGTTCGAGGGCGAGCGGGATGCCGTCGAGCCGGCGGCAGATCTCCGCCACGTCGCGGGCGTTGCCGGCGTCGAGCCTGAACCCGGGCGCCGCGGCGGCGGCCCGGGCGACGAACAGCTCGACGGCGCTGGAGCGCGCCAGCGTGCCGGGATCGGGCTCGGCGGCGGGTGCGGGCAGCTCCAGCGGCGGCACGGCCAGGACGACCTCGCCGGGGATGCCCAGCGGCTCCTGGCTGGTGGCCAGGACGCGCAGGCCGGGGGCGCGCCGGAGCAGCAGCGCGGTCAGCTCGGCGACCGCGCCGACGAGGTGCTCGCAGTTGTCGAGGAGCAGCAGCAGCCGCTTGCCGGCCAGTGTTCCGGCCAGGCCGAGCGCGGGCGGGGCGAGCTCGGCCGTGCCCGCGCCCTCGCGGACGCCCAGCGCGGTCATGACGGCCTCGGCAACCCGGGCCACGGCGTCCGGGCCGCCGTCAGGGGTCAGCGGGGCCAGCTCGACCAGCCAGGAGCCGTCGGGGAAGCCGCCGCCGAGCCGGGCCGCCGTCTCCAGCGCGAGCCTGGTCTTGCCGACGCCGCCGGACCCGGTCAGCGTCAGGAGCCGCGCGGCGGCCAGCACGGACGCCGCCTCGCGCACCGCGCCCTCGCGGCCGACGAGCTCGGTCAGCGGAGCGGGCAGGTTCGTGGCGGGGCGGCGGGCGGGGGCGGGCGACGGGTCGCGTTCCAGCAGGGTCCGGTGCAGGGCGGCGAGCTCGGGCCCGGGGTCCAGGCCCAGCTCGGCGGCGAGCCGGGTGCGCAGCTCCCCGTAGGCGGCCAGCGCCTCGCCCGTGCGCCCGGCGGCGTGCAGCGCGCGCAGGTGGAGGACGTGCACCCGCTCGCGCAGCGGGTGGCGGACGGCGAGCTCGTGCAGTTCCTCGGCAACCTCGAGGTGACGGCCCAGCCTGATCAGGGCGTCGGCGCGGGCCTCCAGGGCGGCCAGGCGGGCCTCCTCGAGCCGGGTGACGACCGGGCGGGCGAACGCGGCGTCCGCGTAGCCGGAGAACGCGGCGCCCCGCCACAGTGCGAGCGCGTCGGACAGCAGGCCCGCCCGGGCACCGGGGTCGTCGGTGGCGCGGGCGTGGGCGGTGAGCATCGCGAAGCGGCCCATGTCGACGTCCTCTGGGGCGGTGCGCAGCAGATAGCCGTCGTCGCGCCGCGCCAGGAGGTCGCGGCCGCCCTCCTCGGCGCTCTCCAGCGCCTTGCGCAGCTGCCAGATCCGCGTCTGCAGCGCGGCGGACGGGTCGCCGGGGGCCTCGCCGTCCGCCCACACCTCGCCGGCGAGCCGGTCCGCCGACACGGGACGGCCCTCGTACGCCAGCAGGACGGCCAGCAGCAGGCGGGTCTTGGGGCCGGGCACGGTGACCGGGCTGCCGTCCGCCCGCCACACGCCGAGCGGCCCCAGCACCCCGAATCGCATGAGATCCACGGTAGTGCAGCGCCGGGACGTGCCGGGAGCCGGCCGAGAGCGGGACGTGAGCCGGTCGAGAGCGCCCCGTCGCAGGCTGGGCGCGTACCCGCGATTCACGACCACGAAGGATCTTCCATGACGAGCGTGTCCCCCGTGTCCCCCGCCCCGGCGGACCTCAGGGCCGGGCCCCGGGAGTGGCTGGGGCTCTTCGTGCTCACGCTGCCCACCGTCCTGCTGGCCCTGGACGCGACCGTGCTGAACCTGGCGGTCCCCCACCTCGGCGCGGACCTGGAGCCCACCGGCGCCGAACTGCTGTGGGCGGTCGACGTCTACGGCTTCATGATCGCCGGTTTCCTGGTGACCATGGGCAGGCTCGGCGACCGGATCGGCCGCCGCAGGCTCCTGATGGCCGGGGCGCTCGGCTTCGGTCTCGCCTCGGCCCTGGCCGCCGTGTCCACCAGCCCGGAGATGCTGATCGCGGCCCGCGCGCTGCTCGGCATCGCCGGCGCGACGCTGATGCCCTCGACGCTGGCGCTGATCAGCACCATGTTCAAGGACCCCCGGCAGCGCGGGGTCGCCATCAGCGTGTGGGTGACCTGCTTCTCCGTCGGCGTCGCCGTCGGCCCGGTCCTGGGCGGGGCGCTGCTGGAGTGGTTCTGGTGGGGTTCGGTGTTCCTGCTCGCGCTGCCGGTGATGGCGCTGCTCCTGGTGGCGGCGCCGCTGCTGCTGCCCGAGTACCGGGACCCGGGGGCGGGCCGGCTCGACCTGGCCAGCGTGGTGCTGTCCCTGCTCACGGTGCTGCCGGTGATCTACGGGGTCAAGCGTCTGGCCGAGCACGGGCCCGGCCCGCTGGCGGCCGGGGCGGTCCTGGCCGGGGTGGTCTTCGGCGCGCTGTTCGTGCTGCGCCAGCGCCGGCTGGCCGATCCGCTGCTGGACCTGCGGCTGTTCGCGAACCGGGCGTTCAGCGCCGCGCTGCTGGTGCTGCTGCTCGGCCTCGGCCTGATGGGCGGGCTGTACCTGTTCGTCACGCAGTATCTCCAGCTCGTGGCGGGGCTGTCGCCGATCGTCGCGGGCCTGTGGCTGCTGCCCGCGGCCGTGGCGGTGACCGCGGCCTCCTCGCTGACGCCCGCACTCACCCGGCGGCTGCGTCCCGGGCACGTCCTCGGCGGCGCGCTGCTGCTCTCGGCGCCGGGGTACGTGATGATCAGCCAGGTCGGGACCGGCGACCTGCCGCTGCTGGTGACCGGGTTCGTGCTCGTCTACACCGGCATCGGGCCGCTGATGGCGCTCGGCACGGACCTGGTGGTCGGCTCGGCGCCGCCGGACCGGGCCGGGTCGGCCGCGGCGATGTCGGAGACGGGCATGGAGTTCGGCATCGCGCTGGGCGTCGCCGGGCTGGGCAGCGCCGTCACCGCCGTCTACCGGGGCGAGCTCGGCGGCACGCTGCCGGGGAACCTCCCGGGGCCGGTGGCCGAGACCGTGCGCGACACGCTCGCCGGCGCGGTGGCCGCGGACCTGCCGGGCCCGGTGGCCGCCCAGGTGCTGGAGCGGGCCCGGGAGGCGTTCACCGACGGGCTGAACCTGGCCGCCGGGGTCGCGGCCGCCGTCGTGACGGTGCTGGCGGTCGCCGCGGTCGCGCTGCTGCGGCAGCCGCCGCCGGGGCAGGGGTGACCGGCGTCGCTCAGCCGGCCGGGTAGCCGGGGTTGGCGACGTCCAGCTTGGCGCGCACCGCGCGGGTCAGGAGCTCGGTCAGCTCCGCCCGCCGGTCGTCGCCGTCGAAGCGGCCCTCCCGCACGGCCCGCGCCAGCTCGGCGTCGTCGCCCACGCCGAGCTCGGCCAGGCGGGCGGCGTGCTCGTCCGCCTGCGCCGGGCCCAGCAGCAGCTCACGCTCGACCATGGCGAGCACGTTGACCGCGACCCGCGCGTGGAAGCGCGTACGGCCCTCGACGGCGGGCAGCACGTCGGCGGTCAGGAACTCGCGCACGGCGGCGACCAGCTCGGCGGCCGAGGGGGCGTCGTGCGGGCCGCGCCCATCACCTGTCATGACCCGCATTCTCCCGGACCGGGCCGTTGACCCCGCAACCGTTTTCGGCTGGGATCGGGCCATGAGCTTCGCCGTACCCGACAGCGTCCGGCCGGTCCGCGACGCCGTCCACGCGTTCATGACCGAGCGGGTCGAGCCGTCGGAGCGGGTGCTGCACGAGGGCGGGGAGGCGGCCGCGGCGACCCTGCGCGAGCTGCGCGAGGAGGCCAAGAAGGAGGGCCTGTGGGCGCTCGGCCACCCGCGCGAGCTGGGCGGCGGCGGGCTGCCGTTCCTCGACTACGTGTACGTGAACGAGGTGCAGGGGCGCAGCGAGTTCGGGCAGCTCGTGCTGGGCTCGTACACCTTGCAGGACTCGCTGATGCTGCACGAGCACGCCTCGGCCGAGCAGCGGGAGCGCTACCTGATGCCGCTGGTGCGCGGCGACATCTCGCCCAGCTTCGCGATGACCGAGCCCGACGTGTCCAGCAGCGACCCCACGCAGATCATGACCACGGCGGTGCTCGACGGCGGCGAATGGGTGATCAACGGGCACAAGTGGTTCACCACCGGCGCCTCGCAGGCCGCGTACACGACCGTGATGTGCCGGACCGAGGACGACCAGGCGCCGCCGCACCTGGCCTTCTCCATGATCCTGGTGCCGACCGCGACGCCCGGCTACAACATCGTGCGCGAGACGCCGGTGCTGGGGCTCGGCGGGGCGCACTGCGAGGTGCGCTACGAGGACGTGCGGGTGCCGGCGGGCAACCTGCTCGGGGCCAGGGGGCAGGGGTTCGTGATCGCGCAGCGGCGGCTCGGGCCGGGGCGGATCTTCCACTGCATGCGGTGGCTCGGGCAGGCGCAGCGGGCCTTCGACCTGATGTGCCGCCGGCTGCACGAGCGGACCGCGTTCAGCGAGCCGCTGGCCAAGAAGCAGCTCATGCGCGAGCACGTCTTCGACTCCTACGCCGAGATCCAGGCGGCCCGGCTGCTCACCCTGCACGCGGCCGAGGTGGTCGACTCGGGGGGCGACGCGCGGGTGGAGATCGGCGCGATCAAGGTGGTGGGCGCCCGGATGCTGCACAACGTGATCGACCGGGCCATCCAGGTGCACGGGGCGGCGGGGCTCACGCCGGACACGCCGCTGGACCGGATGTACCGGCACGCGCGGGCCGGGCGGATCTACGACGGGCCGGACGAGGTGCACATCGACTCGGTGGGGCGGCGGGTGCTCGGCGTGTACGCGGCGGGCGGCACGTGGGAGTTCGGGCTCCGGTGACGGACGGCCGGGAGACGACCGGTCCCGGCGGCGTCGTCCGTGAGGTGTTCGGCGGCGCGGCGCGGGTGGTGGCGCGGGCGAGGCTGTCCGGCGGGGCGTCGCGGGAGACGTGGTCCGTGGACGTGGCCGACGCCGCCGGGCGGCGGCACGCGCTGGTGCTGCGGCTGGCCTCCGGTCCCGGACCGGAGGGCGGCCTGGGCGGCGAGCTGGAGGGCGGGCTGCGCGGGGAGGCGGAGCTGATGCGGCAGGCCGGCCGGGCCGGGGTGCCGGTGCCCGGCGTCGTCGCCGCCACGGACGCGTACCTGGTGATGACGCGCGTCGAGGGCGAGACGATCCCGCGCCGCATCCTGCGCGACGACCTCTACCGCGACGCCCGGTCCCGGCTGGCGGCGCAGTGCGGGCAGGCGCTGGCCGCGATCCACCGGATGCCGGTGCCCGGCGGCGAGGCGGCCGACCCGCTGCGCCGGTGGCGGGACCTGCTCGACCTCACCGGGCAGCCGCACCCGGTGTTCGAGCTGGCCTTCCGGCGGCTGGCGGGCACCCGTCCCGCCCCCGCCGGGCGCGTGCTGGTGCACGGCGACTTCCGCAACGGCAACCTGGTCGTCGGCCCCGAGGGGCTGCGGGCTGTGCTCGACTGGGAGCTCGCCCACGCCGGCGACCCCCTGGAGGACCTGGGCTGGCTGTGCGTCCGGGCGTGGCGGTTCGGGGCGGCGCCGCCGGTGGGCGGGTTCGGCCACTACGACGAGCTGATCGGCGCGTACGAGCGGGCGGGCGGGCGGCCCGTCGACCGGGACGCGCTGCGCTGGTGGGAGACGTTCGGGGTGCTGAAGTGGGGTGTCATCTGCGTGATGCAGGCGATGCGGCACCTGCGCGGCGGCGAGCGGTCGGTGGAGCTGGCGGCGATCGGGCGGCGCGTGTGCGAGAACGAGTGGGACCTTCTGCGGATGCTGGACTGACAGCCGTGAGGCGCTCGGTTAGCGTCGGATCATGGCGATCATTCCGAACAGCGGCACCGGAACCGGTTCGATCACCCCCGACGGCTCGCCCGTCTCCTTCTACCTGCTGATGGGCGCCAACGGCGAACCGGAGATCATCTCCGGGGTGGTGCCCTCCGGCGGGTCGGTCCTGGACCTGGGGGCGGGCGTCGGCCGGATCGCGCACCCGCTGATCGAGCTCGGCTACGAGGTCGTCGCGGTGGACGAGTCGGCCGAGATGCTGGCGCACGTGCGCGGCGCGCGGACCGTGCGCTCGCGCATTCAGGACCTGGATCTCGGGCGGCGCTTCGACGGCGTGCTGCTGGCCTCGCAGCTCGTGCACACCGCCGACGACCAGGACCGGCGGGGGCTGCTGGAGACGTGCGCGCGGCACGTGGCGCCCGGCGGGTCGGTGCTGATCCAGTGGACGCCGCCGGAGCGGCACGGCAAGGCGGCCGTCGGCCAGGGCCGCACCACGGACGGCGGCCTGCGGCTGGAGCTGGCGGCCCAGGAGGAGGTCGCGCCCGGCGTCGTCAACGCCACCATGCGCTACTCGCACGAGGGGCGCGTGTGGACGCAGTCGTTCACCTCCCGCCTGCTGACGGACGAGCGGCTGGGCGAGGCGCTGGCGGAGGCGGGGCTGCGGCTGGACCGGTTCCTCACCGAGGACCGGGCCTGGCTGAAGGCGGTGCCGGACGCCTGAAAGACTGGGCGCTCTGGAGGTGGTCATGTCCGAGGAGTACGACGTCATCGTGATCGGCGCCGGTCCGGCCGGCGAGAACGTGGCGGACCGGGCGGTGCGCGGCGGGCTGTCGGCGGCGATCGTGGAGGACCGGCTGGCGGGCGGTGAGTGCTCCTACTGGGCGTGCATCCCCAGCAAGGCGCTGCTGCGGCCGGTGGAGCTGGCCGGCGAGGCCGGGCGGGTGCCCGGCCTGACGCTGGGCCCGATCGACGCCGCCGCCGTGCTGGCGCGCCGTGACGAGGCGGTGTCCCGCTACGACGACTCCGGCCAGGTCGGCTGGATCGAGGGCCTGCCGGCCGCGTACGTGCGCGGGCGCGGCCGGCTCGACGGCCCCAAGCGGGTGCGGGTCGCCACGCCCGGCGGCGGGGAGCGGGTGCTGACCGCGCGGCACGCCGTGGTGCTGGCCACGGGCACGACGGCGTCGGTGCCGCCGGTGCCCGGCCTGCGCGAGGCGAAGCCGTGGACCAGCCACGAGGTGACCGCGGCCACGTCCGTGCCCGAGCGGCTGGTGGTCATCGGCGGCGGCGTGGTGGCGTGCGAGATGGCCCAGGCCATGCACGGGCTCGGCGCCCGCCGGACGACCGTGCTGGTGCGCGGCGGCTCGCTGCTGGAGCGGATGGAGCCGTTCGCCGGCGAGCTGGTGGCCGCGTCGTTCGCCGCGTCCGGCATCGACGTGCGCACCGGCGCCGAGGCGGCCCGGGTCGAGCGGCCGGTGCCGGGCGGCCCGGTGACCGTGCATCTGGCGGAAGGCCCGCCGCTGGAGGCCGACGAGCTGCTGGTGGCCACCGGCCGCCGGGCGGCGACCGCGGGGCTCGGGCTGGACAGCGTCGGGCTGGCCGACGGGCCGGTCGAGGTGGACGACAGCCTGCGGGTGCCCGGCCTGGACTGGCTGTACGCGGTCGGCGACGTCAACGGGCGCAACCTGCTCACCCACATGGGCAAGTACCAGGGCCGGGTGTGCGGTGACGTGATCGCCGCCCGCGCCAAGGGCGAGCCGGACGACCTGCCTTCGCTGCGGGCGAGCGCCGACGGCTTCGGGGCGCCGCAGGTAGTGTTCACCGATCCGCAGGTGTGCTCCGTCGGCCGGACCGAGGCCGCCGCCCGGCGTGACGGGTTCCGGGTGCGGGCGGTGGAGTACGACCTGGCCTCGGTCGCGGGCGCCTACCTGCTGGGCGACGGCTACCGGGGGCGGGCCAAGGCGGTCGTGGACGAGGACCGGCGGGTGCTGCTCGGCGTCACGTTCGCCGGGCCGGGCACGGCCGAGCTGCTGCACGCGGCGACGGTCGCGGTGACCGCCGAGGTGCCGCTGGAGCGGCTGTGGCACGCGGTGCCGTCGTTCCCGACGGTGAGCGAGGTGTGGTTGCGGCTGCTGGAGGCGTACGGCCTCTGATGTCCTGAAATTGCTGGAGATTACTGGAACTCTTGCTACAGTCGCGCCATGAGTGACCGGCTGGACGATCTCGAAAGGCGGATCGACGAGCTCCGGGCCGGTGTCCGTACGGCGATGCGCGTCCGGGACACGGCCACGGCGCGCGGGCTCCGCGCCGAGCTGCGTGCCGCCGAGCGCGCCTGGGACGCCCTGGTCAGCGCCCCCGGCGAGCCCGCGCGGAGCGGCCCGGCGAAGGGGCGCGGCGACGGGCTGCGGCTGGTCACCGTGCGCGAGCAGGTCCACCAGGCGCTGGCGCTGCTCGACGCGCCCGCGCAGCCGCGGCTCATCGTCACCGTGAGCCAGGCGTTCTTCGCCGGCACGATCCGCAGCGCCCAGCTCACCAGCCTGCGCCGCGACGAGGAGCGCTCGTTCCGCTCCTCGCCGTACGGCAGGCCGTACTACCTGTGCGCGGCCCTGACCGACCGCCTCTCCCCCGCGCGCGCCCTGCTCACGCTCAGCACCTGGCCGGTGGAGCGCCGGGTGGTCGGGCCGCTCAGCCCGAGGGTCGACTTCCTGACCGGCGCCGCCCGGATCGCCGCCCACCTGGCCGGGCTCGGCCAGGCGCCGCCGGAGGGCGAGCGGCTGCTGGCCAGGATGGCGCGCAACATCCCGGGCGCGGGCGGCGACGGGCTCGGCCCGCCCGACCCGGCGCGGGTGGCCGACGCGGCCCGGCGGGAGCTGGCCGTGCACGCCGAACGCGACGCGCTGGACCGGGCGGAGCTGGCCGGTCGCGCGACATCCCAGCTCGGTGACGTGGCAAGGCTGTTCGGCGCCGCTACGCTGAACACCGTCGCAAGATCAGGAGAACGATGAACCGGCTTGACGCGTTGCGCGGCACCACGCCGCCGAAGCCGCATGACGCGCGGGCGATCGCCGCGCTGGCGGCCAACCCCGGCTGCACCCGCCGGGCGCTGATGGACGGCGCCGGGATCGACAAGGGCGCCGCCGCCCGCCACCTGGGCTTCCCCGCGCCGTTCGGGCAGTCGCCGTTCGCGATCACGCGCGGCAACGCGTTCGAGGCGCTGGTGAAGGCCGACGGGTGCGCCGAGCTGCTGCGGATGCTGCGCGAGCTGCTCGGCCTGCCGATCGCCGAGGTGGCCTACCACGACGTGGAGAACGTCGGCGCGCACCTGCGCCACACCCACACGCGCGCGCTGATCGACCGCGCGGTGCGCGAGGAGGACGCGGGCACCGTCTACGACCATCCGCTGTTCACACTGGAGATCGCCGGGCACACCGCCTACCTGGAGCCGGACGTGGTGGCCTTCCAGCTCGGCGGGCGCTTCCACATCGTGGAGATCAAGTCGTTCGCGGTGATCGACGGGCAGGCCGACCCGGCGGCGGCCGCGGCGGCGGCCCGGCAGGCGGCCGTCTACGTGCTGGCGCTGCGCGGGCTGCTGGAGGAGCTGGGGCACGACCCGCTGCGGGTCTCGCACGAGGTGGTGCTGGTCTGCCCGGAGAACTTCGCCAACCGGCCGGTGGCGACGCTGGTGGACGTGCGCCGCCAGCTCGCGGTGCTGCGCCGCCAGCTCGCCCGCATGACGGACCTGGACCGGCTGATCGACGCGCTGCCCGACGGGCTCACGTTCGACCTGATGCCGGACGAGGACGGGCTGCCGTCGCGGCCGGTGGCCGAGCTGGCCGACGCGGTGCGCGGGGCGGCGGCCCGCTACGCGCCCGACTGCCTGTCCACCTGCGACCTGTGCTTCTTCTGCCGGGACGAGGCCCGTCAGGAGGGCGCCTCCGACCTGCTGGGCCGGCACGTCCGCGACGAGCTCGGCGGCGTCGCCTCGGTGGGCGAGGCGCTGGCGCTGGCCGACGGGGCGCGCGCCCCGGCCGAGGGCCAGGAGGAGATCGCCCGCCTGCTGCGCGGCGCCGAGCGGCTGCGCAGGGAGTGCCTGACGTGAGCCTGCTCACCTCGCTGGCCCGGCTGCGGGCCGTGGAAGCGGGCCGGGCGCAGCCGATCGCGACCGTGCGCCACTGCCACCTGTCCGAGCGGCCGATGGTGTTCATCCCGCTGAAGCTCGCCGGGGAGGCCGCCGCGCCGCTGGCCGCCATGCTCGGCACCGACCGGGACGCGCCGCGGCTGCTGGTGGTGACCCAGCCGCGCAACCGCGACCTGCGTTTCGCCTGGGCCGCCGAGCTGGCCGGGGTGCTGGTGCCGTACGTGGAGAGCTTCCTCGGCAGCACGGAGACGGTCGAGCGCCGCAACGCCGACCCGTACGAGCGGGCGCTGGACGCGCCGCAGCTGCTGCTGCCGAACCGGGCGGGCGTGGCGTTCACCCGGCTGCTGGGCCGCTCCACCCGCTTCCGCCGCACCGACGGACCCTACCCGGTGCCGCAGGGGGTGCCGCTGCTGGGCCGGTGGCTGACGTACTTCGCCGAGCGGGCCGCGTACCCGGGCTCGTCGCTGGCGATGGCCGCGACGGAGGAGCTGGCCCGCCACTGGGCGAGCGGGCAGAGCGCGCTGGAGGACGCCAACCTGGCGGCGCTGGTCGCCTGGATCACCACCGGGCCGTCGGACGAGGCGGAGGACCCGCTGGTCTGGCCGCCGGCCGGCCCGGCGACCGACCCCGGGTTCGACGCCGAGGTGCTGGCGCCGGCGATGGAGAGCGAGTCCGCCGAGCGCGTCACCGAGGCGCTGCGCACGCAGCTCGCCCCCACCTGGCGGCTCATGTGGCAGGCGGTCGACCTGCTGCGCGCGCTGGAGCCCGGCGCGGGCGTCGCCCAGCGGTGGGAGCAGGACCGGGCCTCGTTCAGCGGCATGGCGGCGCAGATCGAGGAGGGCGCGCCGCCGCAGGCGCGGCGCGACGGCGCGGTGGCCGCCGCCGCCCGCCTGGCGCGCATGGAACGCGCCCAGGCGGCCTACGACGTGCAGCGCGCCTACGACGACCCGCTCGTCATGGCCGAATACCGGCTGACCGGTGAGGCGTTCGCGGGCGAGGTCGTCGAGACCGTCCCGGACAACACCGAGGGCGAGGGCCGCTCGCGCAAGCTGCGCCCGCTCGTGGTGGTCAAGACCGACGATCCGGTACGGATCCCGCCCGGCACGTCGCTGGGCACGCCGCAGCGGCGCGGGCAGGGCGCGGAGCTGGTGTCGGCGGACGGCGGCTTGGTCACCCTCAAGATCACCAAGGGCATGGGGCGGGGCCGGACGCCGACGCCCGGCGCGGTGCCCGAGCCCGGCGAGCGGGTCTGCTACACCTCGCTCACCGACGACTTCCAGGGCGCGCCCGCGCTGCCGGAGGCCGAGGCCACGCCGTGGACCCACGGCGGCCCGCCGCCCGCCTACGTGCCCGCCGACGAGGACGCCGTGGAGGAATGGTCATGACGCAGGCCGCTCCCGAGCTCACGCCCGAGCAGGTCATCACGGCCGTGCTCGCCGACCTGCCGCGCCACCGGGGCGTGGTGGTCGACTCGCCGCCGGGCGCGGGCAAGTCCACCCTCGTCGTACGGGCCGCCGCGCACATCGCCGCGACCGGCGAGCCGCTGATGATCGTCGCGCAGACCAACGAGCAGGTCGACGACCTGGTGACCCGGCTGTGCGACAAGCACCCGCACCTGACCGTCGGCCGGCTGTCGGCGGGCGGCTACGTGACCCCGGCGCGGCTGCTCGACCTGCCCGGCGTCACCGTCGGCACCCGCGTGCAGGACCTGGGCGACCCGGACATCATCATCGCCACCGCCGACAAGTGGGCGTGGATCGCGGGCCGGACCTGGCCGTGGGCGATCGTCGACGAGGCGTACCAGATGCGCTCGGACAAGCTGCTGCGCATCGCCGCCCTGTTCGACCGGGCGCTGTTCGTGGGCGACCCGGGGCAGCTCGACCCGTTCTCCGTCGTCGACGGCGACCGGTGGTCGGGGCTGTCGTGGGACCCGCTGCAGAGCGCAGTGTCGGTGCTGCTGCGGCACAACCCCGACCTGCCGGTGCACCGGCTGCCGGTGTCGTGGCGGCTGCCCGCGTCGGCGGCGCCGGTGGTGTCGCGGGCGTTCTACCCGTTCACCGGGTTCCGCTCCGGCACCGGGCCGGGCGAGCGGCGGCTGGAGCTGACCACCGGCGGCATGGGCACCGTGCACGACCGGGCGCTGGAGGAGGCCGCCCGCTCCGGGTGGGCGCTGCTGGAGCTGCCGAACCGGCACACCGTGCGCACCGACGGCGAGGCCGTCGAGGCGGTGGCGTTGCTGGCGGCCCGGCTGCTGCAGCGCGGCGCGGTGGCGGGCTCGGAGCAGGGCGAGCGGCCGGTGACCGCCGACCGGATCGCGGTCGGCGCGGCGCACCGCGACCAGGTGGCGGCGATCCGCGCGGCCGGGCTGCCACCGGAGATCACCGTCGACACCGCCAACCGGCTGCAGGGCCGCGAGTACGACGTGACGATCGTGCTGCACCCGCTGTCGGGGCGGCGCGACGCCACCGCGTTCCACCTGGAGTCGGGGCGGCTGTGCGTGCTGGCGTCGCGGCACCGGCACGCCTGCGTGGTCGTGGCCAGGGCGGGCATCGCCGAGCTGCTCGACGCCCATCCGTCGGCCGAGCCGGTGCGGCTGGGGGCGCCGGTGAAGTTCCCCGACGGCTGGGAGGCCAACCAGGCGGTGCTGGACCACCTGGCGCGGCACCGGGTCTGACCGCCTTCACACGACGTTCAGACGGTGCGCCGCCACATGTCGATGATCAGGACGGGGCGCATGCCGGCCGACTCGTACAGGCCCAGGGCGGGCGTGGTGTTGTTGGAGTCGACGTGCAGGATCGTGCCCTTGCGCCCGCGGGCGGCGTCGGCGGCGAAGGCGTGCCGCAGCAGGAACCGGCCCAGGCCGCGGCCCCGGAAGGCGGGCAGCACCGCGAGCAGGGCGACGTAGCCGCAGCCCTCGTCGGCGGCGAACTGGTCGTTGCCGAGGCAGACGGCGGCGGGCTCGCCGCCGACGCTGGCGAGCGTGAGCTGGCTCCAGTCGGTGGTGGCGTGCGCCTGGCGGCGCTCGTACCACTGGTCGTAGCCGGTGGGGGTGAAGCCGTAGTGGCCGGCGAAGCCGTCCTGGTGGACGCGGTGGGCCCGGCGGCGGACGTCGTCGCTCTCCCCCGTCTCCAGGGTGACGCCGGCGGGCACGGGCGGCGGCTCGACCGGGCCGTCGAAGTCGGCGCGCATGCGGTAGAAGCTGGTGCCGGGCTCGAAGCCGTAGCCCTGGACGAGCGCCCGCTGGGGCTGGTCGGTGCGGTAGACGCCGACGGAGGCGGAGGCCGTCGCGTGGCCGCGGGCGCGGCCCAGCTCGGCGGCGCGGCCGAGCACCAGCGGCCACAGCCGCTCGGCGAGCCCGGTCACGCCGGGGCGGACGACCACCTCGACGTCGACCACGTCGCCGTCGCCGGGCGCGCACGCCCACGCCCAGCCGTCCAGGCCCCCGTCGGCGTCGCGGGCCAGCCAGCCGTCCGCCTCCAGGTCTAAGGCGGGCTCGGCGAGCTCGCCCCGGACGTCGTCGAGCGTCAGGTCGGGGACGCCGAGCACCGCCACGTCGCGCGCGGCGACGAGCTCGTGGATGGCGGCGGCGTCCTCGGGACGCGGCCGGCTGAGGGTGTGCATGCGGTGATTCTGCACAAGTCGCGTGCCGCCCGCCTCCCAATTTTGTCGCGGGTCTAATCTGGAAGGATGTCCGAGAAGACACCGCTGACCGTGGACGTCGTCGCGCTCGACGCGACGGCGACGCGGGTGGCGCTCAGCGGCGAGCTCGACCACGACACCGCCGGCGAGCTGGCCGAGCTGCCCGACGGCTGGCAGCGCCTCGATCTGGACCTGTCGGGGCTGACGTTCGTCGACTCCTCCGGGCTGGCCGCGCTGGTGCGGCTGTGGCAGCGGGCCGGCGCCAGCGGCGCCGAGCTGCGCCTGGTCGCGGTGACGCCCTACCTGCGCGGGCTGCTCAAGATGACGGCGCTGGACCGGCTGTTCGGCCTGCCGCCCGGCTGACCGATCTTCCTTACTTGCCGACCGGCTAGTTGGGCTCCTAAACTGGGACCCCAACACCCCCGTACAGTCAAGACAGGTGCGTTTTGCGGGAAGACACCCGGTCCCGGATCCAGGAGATCGCGCTCGGCCTCTTCATCGAGCAGGGCTACGAGGCGACCTCGCTGCGGGAGATCGCCGAACGGCTCGGCGTCACCAAGGCCGCCCTCTACTACCACTTCAAGACCAAGGACGACATCGTCGCCAGCCTGGCCGAACTGCGCGTGGCCGAGCTGGAGGAGCTGCTGGAGTGGGCCAGGGCGCAGCCGAAGACCCCGCAGATGCGGCGCGAGCTGGTGCTGCGCTACGCCGACCGGCTGCGCCACCCGCGCTACCTGGAGGTCGCCCGGTTCCTGGAGCGCAACCAGACCGCGCTGCGCGACCACCCGAAGATCCTGCGGCTGCGCGAGGTGCTGCTGGAGATGGTCGCGGCGATGAGCGAGCCGGGCACCCCGGCGGTCACCCGGGTCAGCCGGTCGATGGCGCTGTTCACGCTGCACGCGCCCAAGTGGATCCGGCACGACGACACGCTGAGCGAGGAGGAGGCCGCCGCGGCCTCGCTGGAGGTGGCGCTGCGACTGCTGGAACCGGCCGACTGACGAACGGGTTTTCCGGCCCCGAGCAGGGAGTCGCCGCCTGACCCGGCAGGGGGCGCGGATTGGGCCGCCGGATCACGGGCAGAGGGCTTCCACGGTCGAGACGGGAGGAGACGCCGTGGAGGCGACGATAGCGCTCCGGCTGCCGAGGGACGCGGCCAGCGTTCCGCTGATCAGGCGGCTGTTCGACGGCACGCTACGGTCGCTGGGCGTCGAGCCGCAGATCCGCGACGACATCGAGCTCATGCTCTCCGAGGCGTGCTCCAACGTGATCAGGCACGCGGAGCCGAGCGAGGAGTACACGGTCACCGCGGGCGTGCGCGACGACCTGTGCGTGATCCGGGTGATCGACACCGGCGACGGCTTCGACCCCGAGGCGGTACGGCCCCCGAAACCGGGCGCGGAGCACGGCCGGGGGCTGCAGATCATGCGGGCGCTGGCCGACGACGTGCGGTTCGTCAACAAGCCGGAGGACGGCGCCGTGGTGTGCCTGGAGAAGAGGCTGCGCTACAGCCCGGGGGCGGCGGGGCAGTTCCTGGCGTCATGACTCCCTGGCGGTCAGGCTCGCCAGCAGCGCCAGCCAGACGAGCACGACCACCGAGATGAGGATCACGGCCAGGAACGACAGGGAGAGGGCGATCGCCAGGGACGCGACCGCGCTGAGCAGTGACCACATCTGGCAACGATTGCCCGCATAACACCATTTGATGCAGTTCAGCGCGGCCAGTTGGTCGTTATATGACGATATTTCGCCCTTACTCGGTGGTGTCGAGGCGGCCGGGCAGCAGGTCGAGCCGGCGCAGTATGACCCCCTCGCGCAACGCCCACGGGCACACCTCCAGCCGCTCCACCTCGAACAGGTCCATCACCGCGTCGGCGACGATCGCGCCCGCCGCGAGCTGCATGGCCCGCCCCTCCGACACCCCCGACAGCTCCGCGCGCTCCGCCGAGCCCATCGTGGTCAGCTTGACCGCCCAGTCGGCCATGTCCTGCCGGGACAGCGAACGCGACACGTACACGCCCTCGCTGCTGGGAGCCGCGCCGGCGATCCTGGCGAGCTGCTTGAACGTCTTGGAGGTGGCCACCGCCCGGTTGGGCTCGCCGAAGCGGACCACGTCGCCGACCGTGCGGGCGATCTCGGCCCGTACGTGGCGGCGCAGCGCGCGCACCTCGTCGGCGCCGGGCGGGTCGGCGCTCAGCCGGTCGCGCGTCAGCCGCCCCGCGCCGAGCGGCAGCGACACGGCCACGTCCGGCTCCTCGTCGACGCCGCAGGCGATCTCCAGCGAGCCGCCGCCGATGTCGAAGGCCAGCAGCCGGCCCGACGACCAGCCGAACCAGCGCCGCACCGCCAGGAACGTCAGCCTCGCCTCGTCGCGGCCCGACAGCACCTCGATGTGCACGCCGCAGCGCGCGTCGATCTCGGCCAGCACCTGATCGCCGTTGGCCGCCTCGCGCACGGCGGAGGTGGCGAAGGCCACCAGGTCCTCCACGCCCTTGTCCTCGGCCAGCCGGACGGCCTCCGCCACGAACGCGCCCAGCCGCTCGACGCCCTCCCCCGACAGGTGGTTGCGCTCGTCGAGGTGCTCGGTCAGGCGCAGCTCCTCCTTGTGGGAGAAGGCGGGAATCGGCCGGGCGCCCCGGTGGGCGTCCACGACGAGAAGATGGACGGTGTTCGAGCCGATGTCCAGCACGCCGAGTCGCATGGCACGAACGCTACAGGTCCCCTTGTCGCACGGCGAAGCGGAGCCCGGTGTGGTCGAACGAGGCGGGCAGCGCGCCCTCCAGGCGCACCGAGGCGAACACCTCCCGCTCGCGCAGGAACGCGCCCAGCAGGCTCGACGCCGTGAACAGCACCAGGTCGCGGCCCGCGCACCGGGCGAACCCGGCGCTGAACGGCACCCCGGTGCGCGCGTCGCCGCCCGCCCACGCGCCGCCGCCGTCCAGCGGCTCGCCGTCGTCCCAGGCGTCGTCGCCGGTCCACAGGCCGGGGCGGTAGTGGTCGCCTGCCTCGGCGCGGTTCACGTACGGGCTGTAGATCGCCACGAGGCTGCCTTCGGGGACGCCCCACTCGGTGGGGCCGGTCGTGTCGCGCAGGATCGCCAGCGTGGTGGGCCACAACCGCACCGACTCCAACACCGCCGCCCGCACCCCCGCCCCGTCGACCCCGGACGGGCCTGGGTGGGTGGCGGCCCCGTCCGCGGCGGCCCCGTCCCTGGCGGCGGTCCCTTCTCCGGGAGTCCCGGGTGGGGCTGGGTGGGGGGGTGTGCTGGGTGGGCC